>NZ_JBWKFZ010000026.1:0-99855 GCF_056433985.1 Streptomyces sp. NPDC044106 | reverse complement strand
CCGACACCATCGCGCAGGCAGGAGACGACGCGGCCGCCGTGCGCTGGACCCCGCTCGACAACGCCCGCGGCCTCGCGTTCGACCACAGCGACATCGTCACCAACGCCCGCCACCGCCACCTCTAGCTACGCCAAGGGCGGCCCCCGTCTCGCCAAAGCCTGGGGCCGCCCTTGTCACCAGCACTCATCAGAACTGGAGACACTCAGCATGACGCAACCGACCGACATCCGGCGAGAGGGCCTGCTCGCCGCCGCCCTGGACGCCGCAGAACGCGGCTGGCACGTCTTCCCGCTCCGACCCGGCACCAAGCGCCCCGCCCTGCACGGGGAGGCCGCCTGCCCGCGCACCGGACCGTGCGCCGACGGACACCGCAAGTGGGAGCAGCGCGCCACCACCGACCCCGATCGCATCCGTGCCACCTGGTCGCACGCCCCGTACAACGTCGGCATCGCCACCGGCCCCTCCGGCCTGCTCGTGGTCGACCTGGACATGCCCAAGGACAAGGGCAATGAGGGCGCGCCTGACGGCGCGACGACCTTTAAGGCGCTCTGCGAGCGCGCCGGACATGCTGTCCCCGGCACCTACCGGGTGCGGACCGCGGGCGGCGGTGAGCACCTGTACTTCACCGCCCCCCACGGTGTGCGGCTGGCCAACACCGCAGGCACCATCGGCCCGTTGGTCGACACCCGGGCATGGGGCGGCTACGTCGTCGCGGCGGGCAGCACCACCCCCGCCGGGGACTACGAAGCCCTCAGCGGTCCTGTGACGGCCCCGCTGCCCGAATGGATGCAAACCATCATGAACCCGGCTCCCAAGCCGCCTGGCGGCCTTCTGCGGCTCCCCGCGGCTGACGGGAGCCGCGCGGCGCTCGCCGCACTCGAAGCCGAATGCGCGCTCGTCGCCGCGACGCCGGAAAAGCGGCGCAACGCGACGTTGAACCGGTGCGCGTTCAAGGTGGGGCGGTTCGTCGCGTGGGGCGACATCCCCCGGCACGTGGTCGAGGAGGCCTTCCAAGGGGCGGGAGAGGCCAGCGGACTCACGTCGGCCGAGTGCCGCACGACCATCCGCAGCGCCCTGGACAGTTCCGCCCGCACCGTCCGGCCACGGGAGGCAGCATGACCACCCGCCCCCGCCCCCTCTTGGAAGGCCAATCCGCCACCTCGGCATGGCCGCAGGCCGCTCCACAGCCTGTGGAAACGGTGGCGGTGGGCGCCCCGAAGGGCGTCGCCGAAGGCGTCCCCATTGCTGTTCGCCCTGACCCGCAGGGCGAAGACGGGCGGTTTCCCATCGCGTGGCTGCACATCTGCGCCCCGCGCGGCACGGTCCCCACCGCCACCTCACGGTGCGAGTGCGGCCGTGACCGCAGCGCGGTCGGCCACAGCAAGGTGCTCGCCCTCATCGACGACCACACCGCCCACCGCGACGCATGCCCGCTCCGCGCTCCCCAGGAAGGAAGGGCCGCCGCATGACCAGTCCCATCGACGGCGCCGCACTGCTGGACGAGGTGGAAGCCTTCCACCGACGGTTCAACGTCTTCCCCCACGAAGCCGCCTACGTCGCGGTCGCCCTGTGGGACGCGCACGCCCACCTGCTCGACTGCTTCGACTCCACCCCCCGCATCGCCTTCCTGTCCCCCGAGCCGGGGTCGGGCAAGACGCGGGCCTTGGAGATCGTGGAAACCCTCGTGCCGCAGCCCATGACGGCGGTCAACGCATCCGCCGCCGCGCTCTTTCGCAGCGTGTCCAGCGGAAACGGAAAGCCGACGATCCTGTTCGACGAGATCGACACCGTCTTTGGCCCCAAGGCCGGCGACAACGAGGAGTTGCGCGGCTTCCTCAACGCCGGGCACCGCCGTACCGGAGTCACCTACCGGTGCATCGGCGACGGTGGGCAGCAGACCGTGCAAGCCTTCCCGTCGTATTGCGCGGTCGCGGTGGCGGGACTCGGCTCCCTGCCCGACACGATCCTGTCCCGCTCCGTCATCGTCCGCATGCGCCGCCGCGCACGCAACGAGAAGGTGGAGCCCTTCCGGGCCCGCGTCCACGAAGCCGAAGGCCACAAGCTCCGTGACCAGCTCGCCGCATGGGCTGAACACGCCCGCGGCTTCGTCATGGGCGCCTGGCCGGACATGCCCGAAGGGGTCTCCGACCGGCCCGCCGACGTGTGGGAGCCCCTGCTCGCCATCGCCGACGCGGTAGGCGGGCACTGGCCCGAGCGCGCCCGCGCCGCCTGCGTGACCCTCGTGACCGCCTCCCGCGCCAACGACAAGGGCAGCATCGGCGTCCGTCTCCTGACCGACCTGCGCGACCACGTCATGACCGGCATCGACCGCCTGCCCACCGTCGCCATCCTCGACCGGCTCAACTCCATGGACGACGCCCCCTGGGCCGACATGGGCGGCAAGCCGCTCGACAACCGCCGCCTGTCCAAGATGCTCGCGGAGTACATGACGGCCGACAACGAGCCCATCACCTCCCGCAACATCAAGACCGGCGCGAGCGTCCTCAAGGGTTACTACACCGCCGATCTCCACGACGCGTGGGCCCGCTACTGCCCCCCACCCCCCGAAAGTCCGCTACCTCCGCTACCCGGCACCGAAAACCCGGCCTGACCAGCGGAAACGAGGTAGCGGCAACCACCCTCGGTTGCCGCTACCTCCCCGCTACCCATCCGCTACCGCTACCCCGTCCGCTACCTCCCGCAGGCCCCCTGACCTGCGAGGTAGCGGCGGTAGCGGAAGTAGCGGACCTGAGAGACAGGGGGGCGCGCCCCTCCCTATCCAAGGAGAGCCACGCATGGCGACACCATCCGCCACCGCCACGCTCCGGGCAGGGCTCCCGGACCGCTATCTGACCCCCGATGACATCGCCGAACTCTTCGGCGTGCCGCTGGAAACCGTCTACCAGTGGCGCAAGAAGCGCACGGGCCCGCCCGGCTTCCGCGTCGGCAAGTACATCCGTTACGACCCCACCGACGTACGCGACTGGACCAGCGAGCGCATGGCCGACGACGCGGCCTGACGCGCAGCACCGAAGCACATCTCAGCACCCCAGGTAGGGCCACGCCGTGGCCCTACCTGACTCTTTCCCAAGAAGGGACCCAGCTTCCATGGCAGGCCACATCCAAGACCGCTGGTTCAAGACCGAGACCAACGCCGACGGCAAGACCGTCCGCGTCAAGACCGACCGACACGGAACAGGCATGCGCTACCGGGCTCGCTACGTGGCTCCGGACGGTACCGAGAAGTCGAAGAGCTTTCCGGACGGTAAGAAGCGCCTCGCTGAGGAGTGGTTGGCACGGATCGAGGCCGACATGTCGCGCGGCCAGTACATCGACCCGCGAACCACGCGCATGACCTTCCAGGAGTTCGCGGTGAAGTGGATCGCGAGCCAGAGCGGCGACCCGAACACCCGCGCCTCGAATGACTCTCAGCTCCGGCTGCATGTATTCCCGCGCATCGGCTCGCGTCCGCTGGGATCGTTCCAGCCCAGCCACATCCGCGAGTTTGTGACGCAGCTCGAAGGCTCGGGGATGTCCGGCTCGTACGCTCGCGTCATCTTCTCCAACGTCCGCGCTATTTTGAGCGCTGCCGTGGAAGACGGTTACCTGCCCCGGAACCCCTGCCATTCCCGTACGGTGACGCTCCCCGAGATGGGCGCCCGGCGCATCGTCCCGTGGACGTCAGAGCGCGTCTTCGACATGCGGGAAGCCCTTGTAGAGCGCTTCCGCCCCATGGTGGACGTTGGCGCCGGGTGCGGTCTGCGCCAAGGCGAGATCCTGGGCGTGTCAGTGGAAGAGCTCGACTTCGACAACGACACGCTGCATGTCGTGCAGCAGCTCAAGCTGAGCTTGAGTCAGCCGGTGTTCGCACCGCCGAAGGGCGGCAAGCTCCGGGATGTGCCGCTCCCCGAGCCCGTGGCTGACGCGCTCAAGGTGCACATGAAGCTCTTCCCGCCCGTAGAGATCACGTTGCCGTGGATGCGGAAGGGCGGGGCGCCCGTGACGAAGCGTCTGATCTTCACCGGCCCACTCGGTGGGCACGTCTGGCGTACGTCCCTGAACGAGGACCACTGGAAGCCTGCGCTCGCCAAGGTGGGCGCCATCCCGAAGGCGAAGAGCCGCGAACATGCCGCCGCTCGGGAGCACGGCATGCACGCGCTCCGGCACTTCTACGCGTCCGTGCTGTTGGACGCGGGGGAGAGCATCAAGGCAGTCAGCGAGTACCTGGGGCACTCCGATCCGGGGCTCACGCTGAAGGTGTACGCACACCTGATGCCGAGCAGCCGGGACCGTGCGCGGAAGGCCATCGGTCGGGCCCTGAGGCCGCAAGATCCACCGCACTGACGGCCCACAGACGGCCCGAGAATGAAAAATGCCCCTCATCTGCACCGAACGCACAGGTGAGGGGCATGATCACAAAGGCTACTTCTTCTTGCCCTGGTTCTTGACCGCCTCGATCGCCGCCTTCGCGGCCTCCGGGTCGAGGTAGGTGCCGCCCGGGTTCAGGGGCTTGAAGTCGGCGTCCAGCTCGTAGGAGAGCGGGATGCCCGTCGGGATGTTCAGGCCCGCGATGTCGGCGTCGGAGATGCCGTCGAGGTGCTTGACCAGGGCGCGGAGGCTGTTGCCGTGGGCCGCCACCAGGACCGTCCGGCCCGTCAGGAGGTCGGGGACGATGCCGTCGAACCAGTACGGGAGCATGCGGACGACGACGTCCTTGAGGCACTCCGTCTGCGGGCGCAGCTCCGGGGGGAGCGTGGCGTAGCGGGGGTCGGAGAACTGCGAGTACTCCGCGTCGCGGTCGAGGGCCGGCGGCGGGGTGTCGTACGAGCGGCGCCACAGCATGAACTGCTCCTCGCCGAACTCGGCGAGCGTCTGGGCCTTGTCCTTGCCCTGGAGGGCGCCGTAGTGGCGCTCGTTCAGGCGCCAGCTGCGGTGGACCGGGATCCAGTGGCGGTCGGCGGACTCCAGGGCCAGCTGCGCGGTGCGGATGGCGCGCTTCTGGAGCGACGTGTGGACCACGTCGGGGAGCAGGCCGGCGTCTTTGAGCAGCTCACCGCCGCGGACCGCCTCCTTCTCGCCCTTCTCGTTGAGGTTGACGTCCACCCAGCCGGTGAACAGGTTCTTCGCGTTCCATTCGCTCTCGCCGTGGCGGAGGAGGATCAGCTTGTACGGTGCGTCGGCCATGCCTCTGAGCGTAATCGAACCGCGGGGGGCCTCGCGCGCGCGGGCGCGGGTGTGACAGTTGACGGCTCCCGTCAATTGAGTGGCGTCCCGGGGCCGCGGGATCGTAATGTGCGCTTGCCGCAGGGGCCACTTACAGAGTGCGCTCACAGAGGCGCTTGCGGAGTCGGTCGCACAGTCGCTTGCAGAGTTCGGGGGATCTTCATGTCGTTCACCGCCGTCAGACGTGCCGTCAGTGAGAGCGTGGCGGGGCTCCCCCGCGCCTTCTGGTGGCTGTGGACGAGCACCCTGGTCAACCGGCTCGGCGCCTTCGTCGCCACCTTCATGGCCCTCTACCTCACCCTCGAACGGGGCTACTCGGCCTCGTACGCCGGACTCGTCGCCGCCCTCCACGGGCTCGGCGGTGTCGTCTCCTCGCTGGGCGCGGGCGTGATGACCGACCGGCTCGGGCGGCGGCCCACGCTGCTGATCGCGCAGGCCTCGACCGCCGTGTCCGTGGCGGTGCTCGGCTTCATGGAGCACCCGCTCGCCATCGCGGGCGTCGCCTTCCTCGTGGGCATGGCCAGCAACGCCTCCCGGCCCGCCGTGCAGGCGATGATGGCCGACATCGTGCGGCCCGAGGACCGGGTGCGGGCCTTCTCGCTCAACTACTGGGCCATCAACCTCGGCTTCGCCGTCTCGTCGGCAGGCGCCGGCTTCATCGCCTCGTACAGCTACCGTGCCGGTTTCCTCATCGAGGCCGCCATGACGATGGTCTGCGCGATCGTCGTCTTCGCGAAGCTGCCGGAGTCGCGGCCCGTGCGCACGGCGCTGCAGAAGGCGGCTGAGCCGGAGGTCGGCCTCGGGGCCGTGCTGCGGGACAGGCGGTTCATGGGGGTCGTGGGGCTGTCCTTCGTCGTCGCGCTCATCTTCCAGCAGGGGTCCGTGGGCCTGCCGGTCGCCATGGGCGAGGCCGGGTTCACACCCGCCGACTACGGTGTCGTGATCGCCGTGAACGGCGTGCTGATCGTCGCCCTGCAGATCCCCGTCACCCGTTTCATCGAACACCGGGACGCGCGGCGGCTGTTGGTCATCTCCTCGGTCCTCGCCGGGTACGGCTTCGGGCTCACCGCCTTCGCCGGGTCGGTCGGCGTCTTCGCGGTGACGGTGTGCGTGTGGACGCTCGCCGAGATCGTCAACGCGCCGACCCAGACGGGCCTGGTCGTACGCCTCTCACCCACCCACGGCCGCGGGCGCTACCAGGGCATGTACACGATGTCCTGGTCGGTGGCCGCGCTGGTCGCTCCGCTGATGTCCGGCTTCATGATCGACCGGTTCGGGGCGGAGTGGCTGTGGGGTGCGTGCGCGGTGCTGGGGACGGGGGCGGCGCTGGGGTACCGGGGGTTGATGCGGGGGCTTCCGGAGGAGTCGGGGGCGGAGGCGTCGGGGCTGGAGAAGTCGGGGCTGAGCGAGTCCGAGTCGGGCGTGGCGGAGCCGGATCCGGGCGTGTCGGCTCCGGTTGCGTCGGCTCCCGTTGTGTCTGTGGGCTCTACAGACACCGTTGCGCCTCGTACAGATTCCGTGGGCGCACCGCGTCCGTAGTTCCGTACAGCTCCAGGCGCGCGTGCAGGTCGCCGGTGAAGTCGGGGGTATCGGTCTGGTCGAACTCGCGGACCGTGTTGAGGCCGACCGTCGCGCTGTGCGGCGCGAGGCCGTCGATCTTCATCAGGCCCGCGCGTTCGTTGGTGACGCGGATGTTCCAGTGCGTGAAGCGGGCTCCGAAGAGTGGGCCCGCGCTCGCGTCGCCGCCGTGCCGGCCGTTGTTCTCGACGGTGATGTCCGTACGTACGTTCGCGAACGGCATCCCGCGGTGGCTGTCGAACGTGCCCATCTCCATGCGTCCGCGCGACCAGACGTTGTGGGAGGAGAGGCCTTCGACGTTGATGCCGTGCAGTTGGGTGCCGGGCGGGGCCGGTGTCGTGCGGGCGTCGATCCGGAAGTCCTCGATGAGATTGTCGTGCGAGCCCTCGCGGCAGAAGTACGGGTGGTGGGAGCCGCGGCCCGCCACGCGCGTGCGGCGCAGGGTGCAGGCGGAGGCGGCGACGAGACCGAAGCCGTTGTCGACGTGGCGTACGACGACGTCGTCGGCCCAGCAGTCGTACGCGCACTGGAACGTGACGCCGTTGTAGCCCTTGTCGAGGAGATGCGGGGACTGCGGCGTCTCGACGGCCTCCAGGGTGAGCGCCTCCACGCCGGAGCCGGTCAGGGCCCTGACGTGCGTGGTGAGGCGGGGATCCCACTCCGGGCGTACGTCGAGGGGGAGCGGCCGTTCGAAGGTGACCCGCCGCCTGCGGGGGTCGAGGGCGGCGATCCGTACGGGCCACTCGTAGGGGACGTACGAGGTGAGCTTCGTCTTGTCGTCCCAGGTGTACGCGCGCGGGCCCGCGCCGTCGCCCGCCATGTGCTCCAGGAGCGTGTGGCCGGGGTCGTCGGCAAGGCGGAGGAGCACGAGGTCGCCCTTGCGCAGGCGGGAGGCGTCGGCGACCGTCACCGACCAGGAGCCGCGGCGGGCCGGGCGGATCGTGGTGAGGGTGGCCCACTCGTCGCGCTTGTTGCCGGTCCAGCCCTCGAAGGGCCAGGCCTTGGCCTTGATGGCGGTGGTGAGCGACTCCCAACGGCCCTCCGGGCAGAGCCAGATGAGGCCGCCCGCCCAGGACCAGCTGGACTTGTCGCCGCCGTAACGGGAGCCGTAGGGGCCGATCAGCTCGGTGAGGTTCTTCGTCGCGAGGAGGGTGGTACGGCCACTGCCCGCGCCGCGCAGGGTGACGTTGTCGTGGGCTATGCGGATGACGTCGTCGATGCGGTAGGTGCCAGGCTGGAGGAGGACGGTGCCACCGCCGTTCCGGCCGGCCTCGGCGAGGGCGCGGTTGATGGCGGGGGCGGTGTTGGTGGCGGGGGCGGTGTTGGTGGCGTCCGGGTGGGCGCCGTGGGTGCGGGCGTCGATGGTCCCGGGGATTGGGCCGCGCCCTCGCCCTGTGCGGCCTGCGTGAGCGCCGGCTCGGCCGATGTAGGGGATCTGGGGGTGGGTGTAGGGGGCGGCGGTGAACTCTCGCCAGAGGGTGGGGGTTGGGGTGGGAGTGGGGGGCGTTGCGGCGTGAGCGGTGCCGTTGTCGGTTGCGGCGGTCGCCATGGTTGCCGTGGTCGCCGTGGTTGCCGTGGTTGCCGTGGTTGCCGCCACGGCTATCGCGCCGTTGAGTAGGGCTCGTCTACTGGGGTGAGCGTTCGCCACGACTCCCTCGCCTTCCATGAATGTGAACGGAGTTCATGTGTGCGGTGAGCGGGAGCATGCCATGGCGCTGCGCTGGGCGGAAGGGGGTGGGGTGCTGCTGTCCCGCCGCTTCGCGGCGGATGCCTCCCACCCGCCCACCCGTTCACCCGGCACCGGGTGGTGGGGGTAGGAGCGGGGGCTTGGACGGTCACCGTGCGGTGCGGGGCAAACGGGTGGGCGGGTGGGAAAACGCCGCGGAGCGGCGGGGATCAGCCACCCGCAGGCGCGGGGACGACCGGCGCGGGCAGGCGCCACGGAGCGGCGGGGTTGAAGGGTCACCGTGCGGTGCGGGGCAAACGGGCGGGCGGGTGGGGAAACGCCGCGGAGCGGCGAAGAACAGTCACCCTCACCCGCGGGGGTCACCGCCGCAGGCCCCCGCCGCGGAGCGGCGGAGAAACCTCACCCGTCCCGCTGAGTCAGATGCGTGAACGCATCCAGATTCCGCGTCGACTCCCCCCGCGCCACCCTCCACTCGTACTCCTTCCGAATCGCCGAAGCGAAGCCCAGCTCGAGGAGTGTGTTGAAGGAGTCGTCGGAGGCGGAGAGGACCGAGCCGAGGAGCCGGTCGAGTTCCGTGGGCGTGACCGCGGAGAGCGGCAGCTTGCCGGCGAGGTAGATGTCGCCGAGCGAGTCGATCGCGTAACTGACCCCGTACAGGCGGAGGTTCCGCTCGAGGAGCCAGCGGTGGACCGCCTCGTGGTTCTCGTCCGGGTGCCGGATCACGAACGCGTTCAGGGAGAGGGAGTGGTTGCCGACCCGCAGCGAGAGCGTGGTGGAGAGCTTCCGCGTGCCGGGCAGCTTCACCACGTACGAGCCGGGCTCGGGCGCCTCCCACTCGAGCTCGGCGTCGTCGAGGGTCCGCTCGATGATCGTCGCGGTGTCTGCCTGCTCAGCCATGGTGCGAGCGTACGTGACGGTGCGAACCGCGGAAGTCGTGCATCGCGGCGGTGTAGACGTCCGCCGTGGCGGACGCCGCCGTGTCCCAGCCGAAGGACTGCGCGTGCCGGGCCGCCGCTTCGCCCATCCCGTCCACAAGGTGTGGATGATCGGCGAAATCGCGCAGCACGCGCGCGTAGTGGGCCGGTTCGTGGCCGCGGATCAGGAAACCGGTCACCCCGTCGCGTACGGCGACGGGCAGCCCGCCCACCGAGGCCGCGAGGACCGGCGTGCCCGCCGCCTGCGCCTCGATGGCGACGAGACCGAAGGATTCGCTGTAGGAGGGCATCACCAGGACCGACGCCGCCCGGAACCAGTCCGCCAACTGCTCCTGGCCCACGGGCGGCTGGAAGCGGACGACGTCCGCGATGCCCAGCCTCGCGGCCAGTTTCTGCAGTCCCTCGGGCTTGGCGAGGCCGCTGCCGCTCGGGCCGCCGACGATGGGGACGACGATGTTCGAACGCAGCGCGGGCCGCTCGTCCAGGAGCACGGCGACCGCACGGAGCAGCAGGTCCGGGGCCTTCAGGGGCTGGATGCGGCCCGCGAAGAGCGGTACGAGGGCGTTCTGCGGCAGGCCAAGGCGGTGCCGGGCCGCGGCGCGCCCGTCGGCGGGGCGGAACCGTTCGAGGTTCACGCCGGGGTGGACGACGGCGACCTTGCCGGGATCGGCCTCGTAGTGGCGTACGAGTTCGTCGGCCTCTTCGGAGGTGTTGGCGATGAGGCGGTCGGCGGCCCGGACTATCTGCGTCTCGCCGATGACGCGGGCGGCGGGTTCGGGGGTGTCGCCCTCGGCGAGCGCCGCGTTCTTGACCTTGGCCATGGTGTGCATGGCGTGGACGAGCGGCGCGCCCCAGCGTTCGGCGGCGAGCCAGCCGACGTGGCCGGAGAGCCAGTAGTGGGAGTGGACCAGGTCGTAGTAGCCGGGGCGGTGGCCCGCCCAGGCCTGCATCACGCCGTGGGTGAAGGCACAGAGCTGGGCCGGCAGCTCTTCCTTGGCGAGCCCTTCGTAGGGGCCCGCGTCGACGTGCCGCACGACGACGCCGGGCGCCATCTCGACGGTGGGCGGGAGGCCGCCGGTGGTGGCGCGCGTGAAGATCTCGACCTCGATGTTGATCGCGGCGAGGCGCTTGGCGAGCTCGACGATGTAGACGTTCATGCCGCCCGCGTCGCCCGTGCCGGGCTGATGCAGCGGCGAGGTGTGCACGCTGAGCATGGCCACGCGGCGCGGCCGCCGCTGGGAGCCGGGGATGCGGAGCCGAGAGGGTGCCGCCGGGGAGCGACGCCCGAGCCTGGACACGTACTGGCTCACGTGGCGGTCCTCCTTGCGTACGGGCATGACTACACGGAGGGCGTACGGTCCTCCGCAGGGAGAACACCGGACCTCGCCGCTCCATTTCCGCCCAGCCCCTTTTTGCCAAAGCGTTACGTGACGGCCCCCGGCCGCTGTCCCGCATACCCTTCTCCCATGGCCCCACGCACCCCTTCCCGCCCCGTGGGAACGGTGACGCGCGGGACCACGAATCCGAACCGGCTGCGCCGCATGGACCGCTGGATCGCCGCCGTCCACGGCGCCGCGCTGCGCCGTGCCGCCGACCCCGTCGCCGTCGACCTCGGCTACGGCGCCTCTCCCTGGACCGCCGTCGAGCTGCTCCACAGGCTGCGTACCGTCGCGCCACGCGCGCGCGTGGTCGGCATCGAGATCGATCCGGCGCGGGTCGCGGCCGCGAAGCCGTACGAGCGCGAGGGGCTCGCCTTCCGGCACGGCGGCTTCGAGGTGCCGCTGCCGGGCGGCGGCCCAGGTACCGGTGGCGGCACCGGTACCGGTGGCGGCTCGGGTTCCGGTTCCGGCCCTGGCTCCCGCCCCGTACTGATCCGGGCCGCGAACGTCCTGCGGCAGTACGACGAGGAGCAGGTCGCCGCCGTCTGGGAGCGCCTGTGCGCCCGGCTCTCCCCCGGCGGCCTGCTCGTCGAGGGCACCTGCGACGAGATCGGACGGCGGCACGTGTGGGTGGCGCTCGGGCCCGGGGGGCCGCGCACGGTGACGTTCGCGGCCCGGCTCGGCTCCCTCGACCGGCCCTCCGACCTGGCCGAGCGGCTGCCGAAGGCGCTGATCCACCGGAACGTGCCGGGCGAGCCGGTGCACGCGTTCCTGGACGACTTCGACCGGGCCTGGGCGGCGGCGGCGCCGTACGCCTCGTACGGGGCCCGGCAGCGGTGGATCAGGGCGGTCCGCGATCTGCGTGCCGACTGGCCGGTGCTCGACGGGGCCGCGCGGTGGCGGCAGGGCGAAGTGACGGTGCGGTGGGAGGCGTTGGCTCCGCGGTCCTCGTGAGCGGTCCTCGAGAGCGGTCCTCGTGAGTAGTCCAGGTGAGCGGTCCGGGTGAACCCCGGCGAGTCCGGTCGTGCTCGGGGTGTACCCCGAGGCCACCCTGGGGCCACCCGGACGTCACCCGGAGATGGTCCGGTACCCGTGAGCGGCGGGAACGATCTCCGCGTGCCGCACGTCACATGGGGCGTGTGGGGGATCGGAGTTGCTGTCGGGCTCTGTCGGATCGGGCGCCGACATGGCACCATCCCGGTGGCGAACGTAAGTTACTGACGGTAAATCAGCTTTGGGGGTGGCAGGGCGTGACCGGCAAGCGATACTCGGCGGCGGCGACTGTGGCACTGATCTGCGCGGCCGTGGTGGTGGCCGCGCCGGGAGCGGCGTATGCGAGCCCCTCCCTTCCGCCAAGATCCCCGGAGCCGACTCCCAGATCCGATACGTCACTTGAGCAGGTCCGCAAGGAGATCGACAAGCTCTACCACGACGCGGGTGTGGCCACGGACGCGTACAACGCGGCGGAGGAGAAGGCCGACAAGCAGTCCGAGCAGATCGTGAAGCTGGCCAAGAACATCGCCGAGGGGCAGGCGAAGCTCAAGAAGCTGCAGGCCCGCGCCGGCGCCGCGGCCCGCGCGCAATACCGCGGCGGCGGCATGCCGGCCGAGGCCCAGCTGATGCTCAGCGACAGCCCGGGGCAGTTCCTGGACGGCGCCGGACGCATGCGGCAGGGCGAGAAGGCCACCAAGGGCATGCTGACCGACCTGGAGAGGACCCAGGACGACCTGCGGATCTACGCCAAGGACGCCACCGCCCGCTGGAAGAAGCTGGAAGCCAACCGCAAGGCGAAGGCCGCGTCGAAGAAGAAGATCAAGAAGAAGATCGCGGACGCCGAGAAGCTCGAGTCGACGCTGGAGAAGAAGGAGCGGGAGCGGCTGCGCAAGCTGGAGGAGGCAGCCGCCCTCAAGAAGCAGTCGGCGTGGTTGAGTTCGGGGGTCCTGAAGGACATCGGCGGCAAGGCGACCGCCCGGGGCGAGAAAGCCGTGGAGTTCGCCACCGCCCAGATCGGCAAGCCGTACGTGTGGGGCGCCGAGGGCCCTGGTTCGTACGACTGCTCGGGGCTCACCTCGAAGGCCTGGGCCGCCGCGGGACGCGGCATTCCGCGGACCTCGCAGGAGCAGTGGAAGCAGCTGCCGCACGTCGACGTCAAGAACATGCGCCCCGGTGACCTGATCATCTACCACTCGGACGCGAGCCACGTCGGGATGTATCTGGGCGACGGCGCGATCGTGCACGCACCGCGCCCCGGCCGGAACGTGACGATCGCGGGCGCGGGCTCGATGCAGATCCTCGGGGTCGTACGCCCGGACAAGTAGCGGGGGCGGGCGGCGCGGGCAGGCACCGCTGGAGGACGACGCGGGCAGACACCGCTGGAGGACGACGCAGGCAGACACCGCTGCACGGCAGCGCGGGCAAGCCTCGCTTGTGGGCGGCGCGGCCAAGCCTCGCCTGTGGGCGGCGCGGGCGGCAGAGCGGAGGCCTCGGGCAGGCGCAGCGTGCCCGCACGCCCCAGGCGCATCCCCCTGTGACCCACCACACCCCGCGCCGTCCCGCTCAACCCCCGCGGCGTGATGTTCGTCATTCCCGGCGGGAGCCTCCCGTGCCCAAGTGCGTTCCGGGATGCGGCATATGACGGTGGCGGTTTGCCGCGCGGCATTCCACTGGAGGCACGGCTACCGCTATGGTCCCCGTCGGTGCCGCGTCGACCTGCGCGGCACCACACCCTCGGGGGGAGGGAAGGAAGCCAGCGATGCCCGTACCCATACCGCGGCAGAGAGCGATCCCGGCCGCGGAAGACGGTCAGGCTCATCCGACGCCCCCGTACGACCCGGCCGCACCCGCCCGCAACGGCGCCGCGGCACCCGCCCACGGACCGGCGGCGTCCATCCGTGCCACGGCGACGGACACCGGCACCACAACCGGCAACGGCACCGGACTCACCCTGCTCGTGATCGAGGACGACCCGGCGGGCTCCCTGAGCGTCCCCGAACTCCTCGACTCCGCCGGCAAGCCCATCCGCATCCGCACCGCCCGCAACCTCACCGAGGCCGAGCGGCTGCTCACCGACGACGTGCACTGCATCCTGCTCGACCTGGCCCTTGCCGGACCGGGCGCGGCGACGGGGTCGGAGTCGGACGAGGACGAGCTCGTCGCCCTCAAGCACGTGCTGCGCCTCGCGCCCCGGCACGCCGTCCTCGCGCTCACCGCGAACGACGACTCCGAACGCGGCGCCGAAGCCGTGCGGGTCGGCGCCCAGGACTATCTCTTCCGGGACGAGCTGGACGGGCGGCTGCTGAGCCGCGCGATCCGGTACGCGGTGGAGCGCAAGCGCGCCGACGTCGCCCAGCGCCAGCTGACCGAGTCACGGCTGCGGGCACAGGAGAACGCGCGCCTGGAGCGCGGCCTGCTGCCCACGCCGCTCCTGGACGGTTCGCCGCTGCGCTTCGCCGCCCGTTACCGGCCCGGCCGCTCCCGCGCTCTGCTCGGCGGCGACTTCTACGACACCGTACGCACTCCCGACGGCTCCGTGCACGTCATGATCGGCGACGTCTGCGGCCACGGCCCCGACGAGGCCGCGCTCGGCGTGGAGCTGCGGATCGCCTGGCGCGCGCTGACCTTCGCCGGCCTGTGCGGCGACGAGCTGCTGTCCACGCTGCAGAAGGTCCTGGAGCACGAGCGTCCGGACGACGAGATCTTCGCGACGCTCTGCACGGTCGACATCGCACCCGACGGCCGCCGGGCCGGACTCTGCCTCGCCGGGCACCCGTCGCCGCTGATCGCACGCGAGGGCAGGCTCGCCGAGCTGCTTCCGTACGAGGACGGCGGCCCGGCACTCGGACTCCTGCCGCGCGCCCGCTGGCCCCGCCGCCAGGTGGAGCTCGGCGGCGCGTGGAGCCTGATGCTCTACACGGACGGCCTGATCGAGGGCCGTATCGGCCAGGGCAACCAGCGCCTCGGACAGGACGGCATGGTGGAGATGCTCCGCCGCCAGATCGCCTCGGGGCTGCGCGGCGACGAGCTGCTCGAGGCCGCCGTGAACGAGGCGCGTGACCTCAACGGCGGGGACCTGACGGACGACGTGGCGGTACTGCTCCTGGACCGGACGCCCGGCGGTCGGTGAAGTCCGGCGGGCGGTGAAGTCCGGCGGGCGGTGAACTCGGCGGTCGGTGAGCCCGGCGGTCGGCGGTCGGGTCAGCGGCCGCCGTTGTAGGGCCCGTACGGCCCGTCGCTGCTGGAGCCGCCGCGGCGGCCACCGCGGCCACCGCCGGTGATCTGCTGGATCGCCGGGCGCACGTCCACCATGTACACGATGGTGGCGACGAGCCCGATGATCGGCAGGAACGACAGGATGTTGAAGATCAGGTTCACTACGAAGGCGAGACCGAGGATGATCAGCCAGAACGGCTTGGTCTTCTTGTCCGCCGCGCGATAGGCGTCCTCCCGCCGGACGGCGGCGTCGATGAGCGCGAATCCGCTGAAGACGATCAGGGCCAGCGACAGCAGCCACATGAAGTTCGCGAACCCTTGCATCAGCACAACGTCCACCACCAGTCTCGGCTCATCATTACGCGGCCACGGTACCCGCTACCCCGTCAACGGGGCGGACACTCCGTGAGTGCCCGCCCCGTCCACGCGGCCCTAAGAGCTGCCGCCTACCACTTGCTCGCCGCTTGCTCGCTACTTGCTCACGACCTGCTCGCTACTTGGCGGGCGGCGGGGTCTTCTTCGCCGCAGGGGCCGCCGTCTTACGAGTGGTGGTCGCCGTGGTCTTCTTCGCGACCGGCTTCTTGGCGGGGGCGGCGGCCACGGTCCTGGGCTCGTCGGCCGGGGCCGGCTGCTGGACGACCTTGACGGCCGGAGCGCTCTCGGCACTGTCGCCGGCCTTCGGGGCCTCGTCGGGCTCGACCGTCTCGGCCAGGTCGAGGATCTCCTCGGCGGCCTCGCCGCGCCAGGACTTGACGGCCTGCTCGCCGTGCTCCGCGACCTCGTCGTACTTCTCGCGCGCCTTGACCGCCAGCTCCGCGGCCACACCGACACCGCGCAGCGCGAGGTCCTGAGCGGTCTCACCGAGCTTCTTCAGGTCGGTGTCGAACGAGCCGAGCACCTCGGTGACCTTGGCCTGCAAGGTCTCCTGCGCCTCCTTGGCGCGGGCGGCGGCCTTGTCCTGCACGGCCTTGGGGTCGGTGTTGCGCACCGCGTCGAACCGGGACGGCGCCTCGGCGATCAGCTGCTCGACGAGGCCGGGCACCTTCTTCGCCTGCTGGAACGCGAGGTCCGCGGACCCGGCGACGAAGTACGCGGGCGTGGGGTTGCTGAGGGTCTTGCGCAGGTCATCGGTGATGGCCATGACGATGGTCCTCCCGGATTCGCGTCAGCGTGTCACTTGAGGGTGATGGTGCGAGGGGTGGTGCTTCGGATGGTGCTTCGGGCAGGCATCACGTGCCGTCGGCCGCGCGGGGGCCTTCGTCGGTGGCGTCCTGCCCCGCGAACGGCGATACGTCGCCGTCCGGCGAGGAGTCCGCGTACGACGAGGTCTCGAAGCCGTTCTCCTTGCGGAACGACTCGTAGATCTGGAGCAGCACCTGCTTCTGGCGCTCGTTGATGGAGGGGTCGGCGAGGATGACGGCGCGCGTCTCCAGCTCGTCCCGCTCCTTCTCGTCGAGGATCCCGGCCCGCACGTACAGCGTCTCCGCGGAGATCCGCAGGGCCTTGGCGACCTGTTGCAGGACCTCGGCGCTCGGCTTGCGCAGCCCACGCTCGATCTGGCTCAGATACGGATTGGACACCCCGGCGGCGTCGGCGAGCTGCCGCAACGACAGCTGCGCGTTGCGCCGCTGCTCGCGCAGGTACTCACCGAGATTGCCGACGTTGAGTGATGCCATGCCGTCGATGGTGCAGCACCCTTGCTAACTTTTGCAAGCGCCCGCTTGCAAAAGTGCGCCACGCCACTTGTGACTGAGCGCCCGAGATGGCCCGTGAGCGGTTGAGTTGGCCCGCTGAGCGTTGTGGTTGGCCACCGGACAAAGGGCCGGAATCCGTAGCGGCTAGGGTGAGCCGGTGCCGCATTTCGAGGTCGTGACAGCCATCGCCGCCGCACCGCCGGACCGGGTGTTCGCGGTATGCCTCGATGTGGAGGCCCATACCCGGTCAATGGCCGCTGCGTCGGAGCAAGCAGTTGATGGCAGGACCCGGGGCGAGCTGTTGCTCGGTGAGACGGTGACCTTCCAGGCTCGCCATTTCGGCATGACCTGGCGACTCACCGCCCGCATCACCTCATACGATGCGCCTCGACATTTCGTGGACGAGCAGGAGTCCGGGCCCTTCAAGCGATGGCGTCACGCCCACCACTTCGAGCCGGACGGCTCCGGTGGCACCGTGATGAAGGACGTCATCGACTTCGCTTCACCGCTGGGGCCTGTCGGGCGCATCGCCGACAAGTTCGTCCTGAGCTGGTACATGCCCCGCCTCATCAGAGCTCGAAATGCCCACCTGGCGAGCACTTTCGGCTCAGGCCGCTAAGTCTGAGAAGGTCAATCGCGGCGCGGGCCTCGGGATTGTCGGCATGCCGCGGACAGAACACGTACTGAGCGTTCCAGTTGGCCGGACGGGCCATCTCGGGCGCTCAGTCACACCACTGCGGGCGGTGGCCCATGAGACCACTTCTCGCGGTGACTGACCCGACCTACGGGCGTCGCGCGACGAAGACGAACTCCTTGCCTGGCCTGTCGGGTGCGTCGCGGACATCCTCCACCTCATAGCCCTGCGCGATCAGCTCCGTCTCGACCTCTTGCCGCTCACGGAAGCGCAAGGTGGAGTCTGACGTCAGCACCTGTCCGTCGGAAGCGAAGGCATAGGTCCAGCGGAACGTCACCAGCGGCTCGCTCACCTCGATCACCTGGACCCAGCTTTCGACGGCGCCGGCATCCGGGATCTCCGTCACGCGATACGAGGCTTCGCGGTTCCACTCCTCCCAGGCGCGTCTGGCCGGATCGCGGGTCTCGAACACCAGCCGGCCGCCAGGCTGTAGTGCTTCGTACGCGCCGCGCAAGGTCTCGCGCCATGCCTGCGGATCGAGGATCTGCTGGGCGGCGTTCGCGGTCATGGTTGCCAGGTCGACCCGCATCGGCGGGAGCGTCGTGGCGTCGCCACAGATCCAGCGCACTCGCTCGCTGCCCGGCTTGGCTCGGGCCACGTCGATGGACGCCTGGGCGGGATCGACGCCGACGACCCCGATCCCGCGTTCAGCCAGCAGAAGCGCGAACACCCCTGTCCCACAGCCGATGTCCAGCACCTGACGGGCCCCGAACTCCTCCGTCATCTGGACGTACGCGTCGAGATCGCTGCGATCAGGATCGAGCGGGTCGTAGATCGCGGCGAGCCGTGGATGTCCGAAGCACTCGTCAGTCATGCGGGCGAACGTATGGGCAAGTTGGGTTGCCGGCCCAATCAATTTCCGCGGCTGCCCGCGGGGTTGGCGCCCGCACGAGTCGACGTCCCACCCCACCGGCAGCGAATCCAAGTGACGTCGAGCGGGATGCCGACCTAGCGTTCCGCCCATGCCCACACCAGACGTCGGCACTGGCGCTGGGGCCGGTGTGACCATCCGCTGCCAGGACAACTCGTCCGTCGGCGTGACGTTCCGCGACCGGTTCAGCTTCGCCCCAGACTCCGTTCACTATGCCGTTGAGCTGCGGGCTCCCGGTCTGACCGCTCGTGTCGACGAGGTCGTCGCCTGGGTCTCGGACAGGGGCCTCTCCGCGTTCCTGGAAGAGCTTGCCGCCGACTACCGGGGCTGGGACGGCGAACGGAGCTGGCAGACCGACGACCGAGACTTGACGGCGTCGGCGGTCTTCCGGTCCGGCGGCCACGTCGGGGTGACGTGGGTCTTGCGGCCGTGGCCGCAGGCCGCTGGCGGCTGGGGCGCCTCGGTGACCACCTGGCTGGAGGCCGGTGAGCAGATGGCTTCCCTCGCGGCCGATGTCCGGGCCTTCCTCGCCGCGGAGTTCCAGTGACATCCGACCGATATCCGTACCCGCCTTTCGTTGTGCCCCCGACTGCCGTCACAGACGTCCACGGGAATCGACCCCGACGGAACCAGGTTGGTTGTTGTTGCGGGGCCACCACTGTTGCAGGTCCACCCTTGGGAGGGGCAGGAGCCCATGAGTCTTCGGCAGTTCGAGTACGCGTTGGCCGTGGCCGAGGAGGGCTCGGTGACGGCGGCGGCGGAGTCGCTGCGCGTCGCTCAGCCCTCCGTGTCACAGCAGATCCGCGGCCTGGAACGGGAACTCGGCGTCGAGCTGTTCGACCGCACGCCCACCGGACTCGTGCCCACCGCGGTCGGCCGCGCGTTCCTGCGGGAGGCGGAGGTCGCGGTGAGCGCGTCACGGCGGGCGAGGGCTATGGCACGGGCCGGTGCCGACGATCTGGTGGGCGAGCTGGTCGTCTCGGTCCAAATGGGCTTCGGTACGCGGCAGTTGCCGGGCGCGCTGAGCGCCTTGCGGCGCCGCTACCCCCGCCTTGAGGTCACCGTCTTCGAGGAGCCCAGCTCCGCCGAGCTGGAGCGGTTGTGCCGCCGGGGCGTGGTGAACCTCGCCCTGATGGCGGCGTGCGAGCGGAGCCCCGCCGACGCCCGCCACCTCGGCGACGAGGAGTTCGTCGTGGTGCTGGGCGCCGGGCACCGGCAACTGGCCGCCGAGCGCGTTGAGTTGCGCGCCCTGGAGGGTGAGCCGTGGGTGCGGTTCGACCGTGACAGCGCGCTCGACGGCGTACTCCTGAACGTGGCGCGGGAGAACGGCCTTTCCCTGACCACGGCCGCCCGCGTCTCCCAGACGGCGACAGCCGTGCGCTGGGCCGCCCACGGCCTCGGCGTGACGCTCGTCCCCGCCTCCGCGGTGCCCCACGGCTACGGGCACCTCGTCCGCCCGGTGTCCCCGGCCGTTTCCCAGCCCGTCATCGCCGTGCTCCGGAGCGGCGCGGGGCCGGCGGAGACGGTACTGCTCGAACTCCTGCGCAAGGAGACCTGGACCCAGCCGATTTCCGACGCCCAAACCGTTTCCCAGATCGTTTCCGAGCCCCATTCCGAGTCCGCTTATGGGTCCGTTTCCGAGTCCGTTTCCTTTTCCGTTACGCCGCCGTCGGTCGCGCCGATTCCGCAATAGTCCCGTCAGCCCCTGGAGAATTCGCCGCCGTCCACGAAGAGGTTGCTTCCGGTCACCCACTCCGCCCGGTCCGAGACGAGGAACAGCACCGCGTGGGCGATGTCGTCGGGGTGGCCGTCGCGGCCCAGTGGGGTGGTGTCGTCGGCGTTGGTCTGGGCCGGTGCCGCGGCCAGGCGCGCCCACTCCTCCCGCGTCGCCTCGCCGCCGGGAGTGGCGACCCTGCCGGGGCTCACGGTGTTGACCCGGATTCCGAACGGGGCGAGTTCCGCCGCCATTCCGCGGCTGTAGTTCTCCAGGGCCGCCTTCGCCGTGGTGTAGTGCAGGAACGGGCCCAACGGCGTGCCCACCGCCGCCGAGGAGATGTGCACGATCGCCCCCGACCGCCGTTCCCGCATCGCCGGTACCAGCAGCGAGTCGAGCCGTACCGACGCCAGGTAGTTCAGGTCCAGCGCGTCCTGCCACTCCTCGTCGGGGATGGCCGAAGCGCCCGGGTGCGGTCGCGCCCCGCCCGCGTTGTGGACCAGGATGTCCACCCCGCCGAGCACCTCCCGCACGGTCGCGGCGAGCGCCTCCGCGCCGGCCCGTGTCCGTACGTCGGCCTCCACGAAGGTGGCCCCTTCCGGCACCGTGCTCGTCGCCGACCTGGCGGTCGTGACCACGTCGGCGCCGGCGTCCAGGAGCCTGCGTACGACAGCCGCTCCGATTCCGCGGGAACCACCTGTCACGAGGGCCCGCTTTCCTTCCAATTCCCTTTTCGAAACGCTTCCGGTTCCGGTTCCGGTAAGGATTTCCGTTGCGGTCATGTCATCCATCCTCTACGTCGCATCACTGTGCGGGCAATTCGCCCTAACCAGATGCCATTACCGTACGTACGGAAAACAGCGGGAGGCAAAGACCAAATAGCAGTACGCGGTATAGGGGATTCCTATGCCGCTCCCCCGGCCCGGAGCACGGAGCACGGGGCACTGAGCACGGCGCACGGCGCACGATCAGGAATCGAGAAGCGCCCGCTCCCCGCCGCCGCTAGCGTGACGCACAGCCGTCCGAGGCCCGAGCTACGGAGACACGGAGATCACGATGAGCAAGGCAGCCGGAAAGACCCCCGCGTGGGACGCTTCCGCACACGCCGCCGACCTGCACGACCTGATCCGTGTGCACGGCGCCCGCGAGAACAACCTCAAGGACGTCAGCATCGAGATCCCGAAACGCCGTTTGACGGTGTTCACCGGCGTCTCGGGGTCCGGCAAGAGCTCGCTGGTGTTCGACACGATCGCGGCGGAGTCGCAGCGGCTGATCAACGAGACGTACAGCGCGTTCGTGCAGGGCTTCATGCCGACGCAGGCACGGCCCGAGGTCGACGTCCTCGACGGGCTGACCACCGCGATCACCGTCGGACAGCAGCGGATGGGCGGCGACCCGCGCTCCACGGTCGGCACCGCCACCGACGCCAACGCGATGCTCCGCATCCTCTTCAGCCGGCTCGGCGAGCCGCACATCGGCCCGCCCAGCGCGTACTCCTTCAACACCGCCTCCGTACGGGCCAGCGGCGCGATCACCGTCGAACGCGGCGCCAAGACCAAGGCGCAGAAGGCGACCTTCCACCGCACCGGCGGCATGTGCACGCGCTGCGAGGGCCGCGGCACGGTCTCCGACATCGACCTGAGCCAGCTCTACGACGACTCCAAGTCGCTCTCCGAGGGCGCGTTCACCATTCCGGGCTGGAAGTCGGACAGCCAGTGGACCGTGCAGGTGTACGCCCAGTCGGGCTTCGTCGACCCGGACAAGCCGATCCGCGCGTACACCAAGAAGGAACTGCAGGCCTTCCTCTACGGCGAGCCGGTCAAGGTGAAGGTCAACGGCGTGAACCTCACCTACGAAGGGCTCATCCCCAAGATCCAGAAGTCGTTCCTCGCCAAGGACAAGGAGTCGCTGCAACCGCACATCCGGGCCTTCGTGGAGCGGGCCGTCACCTTCACCACCTGCCCCGAGTGCGACGGCACCCGGCTCAGTGAGGGGGCCCGCTCATCGAAGATCAAGGGCAAGAGCATCGCGGACCTCTGCGCGATGGAGATCAGGGACCTCGCCGAGTGGGTCCGAGGGCTGAGCGACGCCTCGTCGGGCACGTCGGGCACGTCGGGCACGTCGGGGCAGCCAGGCTCGCCCGACGACGCGTACGACGCGTACGACGCGTACGAGAAGGTCGCGCCCCTGCTCACCGCGGTGCGGCAGACCCTCGACTCGTTCGTGGAGATCGGCCTCGGCTACCTCGCGCTCGACCGGCCCGCCGGCACGCTGTCGGGCGGCGAGGCCCAGCGCGTCAAGATGATCCGCCACCTCGGCTCCTCCCTCACCGACGTCACGTACGTCTTCGACGAGCCCACCGTCGGCCTGCACCCCCACGACATCCAGCGGATGAACGGCCTGCTCCTGCGGCTGCGCGACAAGGGCAACACCGTGCTCGTCGTGGAGCACAAGCCGGAGACCATCGTGATCGCCGACCATGTCGTCGACCTCGGCCCCGGCGCCGGTACGGCGGGCGGCACGGTCTGCTTCGAAGGGACCGTCGACGGCCTGCGCGCCTCCGGCACCGTCACGGGACGCCACTTCGACGACCGTGCCGCGCTGAAGGACACGGTGCGCGAGCCCACCGGGGCGCTGGAGATCCGCGGTGCGAGCGCGCACAACCTGCGCGGCGTCGACGTCGACATCCCGCTCGGGGTGCTCACCGTCGTCACCGGCGTCGCCGGTTCCGGCAAGAGCTCGCTCGTGCACAAGTCGATGCCCGTGGACGCGGACGTGGTGAGCGTCGACCAGACGCCGATCCGCGGCTCCCGGCGCAGCAACCCGGCGACGTACACCGGCCTGCTCGACCCGATCCGCAAGGCGTTCGCGAAGGCCAACGGGGTGAAACCGGCCCTGTTCAGCGCCAACTCCGAGGGCGCCTGCCCGACCTGCAACGGCGCCGGCGTCATCTACACCGACCTGGCGGTGATGGCCGGCGTGGCCACCCCGTGCGAGGAGTGCGAGGGCAGGCGGTACCAGGCGTCGGTCCTGGAGTACCGCCTCGGTGGCCGCGACATCAGCGAGGTCCTCGCGATGCCGGTGGACGAGGCCGAGGAGTTCTTCGGCGCGGGCGAGGCGCAGACCCCGGCGGCCCACCGGATCCTACGGCGCCTCTCGGACGTCGGGCTCGGCTACCTCAGCCTCGGCCAGCCGCTCACCACGCTCTCCGGCGGCGAGCGGCAGCGGTTGAAGCTGGCGACCCACATGGCGGACAAGGGCGGCGTGTACGTCCTCGACGAGCCGACCACCGGCCTCCACCTCGCCGACGTCGAGCAACTGCTCGGCCTCCTCGACCGGCTCGTCGACTCCGGCAAGTCGGTCATCGTCGTCGAGCACCACCAGGCGGTCATGGCGCACGCCGACTGGATCATCGACCTCGGGCCCGGCGCGGGGCACGACGGCGGGAAGATCGTCTTCGAGGGCACACCGGCCGAGCTCGTCGCGGCGCGCTCCACGCTGACGGGGGAGCATCTCGCGGAGTACGTCGGGGCTTGATGCGGTCGTCCGGGGGGCCGTCGTGCCGGTCGGTCCCCCCGGACCCTCCCCCCGGCCCCCCGGTCGCCGCCAGGACGTTCCGCCGCGCCCTCTGTAACGTGTCACACGTGCCCCGTGTGTCTCTCCCCGACCTCGTCCGGCTGCGCCAGGCGCGCGACCGGATGGACCGCGACTACGCGGAGCCACTCGACGTCCCCGCGCTGGCCCGGGGCGCCCTCATGTCCGCGGGCCACTTCTCGCGCAGTTTCCGCGCCGCCTACGGCGAGACCCCGTACAGCTACCTCATGACCCGCAGGATCGAGCGCGCGAAGGCGCTGCTGCGCCGCGGCGACCTCAGCGTCACCGAGGTCTGCTTCGAGGTGGGATGTACGTCGCTGGGCTCGTTCAGCTCCCGCTTCACCGAGCTCGTCGGCGAGAGCCCGAGCGCCTACCGGGCCCGCGACCACACCGACGGGGCCGCCGTCCCCGCCTGCGTCGCCAAGCTCCGCACTCGACCGGTCAGGAACGGAGAAGCGAAGACCGACCCGGGTGCCTAGCGTGGTGTGCATGGACATGAACACAGGCACAGACACCAGCACCAGCACCAGCACCAGCACCAGCACGGGCACGGGCACCGGCACCGGCACCGACATCGAGATCGCGCAGTGCTTCATCGCCGTCGACGACCACGACAAGGCCCTCGCCTTCTACCGGGACGTACTCGGCTTCGAGGTGCGCAACGACGTGGGTTTCGAGGGCATGCGCTGGGTGACCGTCGGGCTGCCCGCCAAGACCGGCGTGGAGATCGTCCTCGAACCGCCGCTCGCGGACCCGAACGCCCCGGCCGCCGACCGGCAGGCGGCGGCCGAATTGATGGCCAAGGGCATGCTCCGCGGCGTCAACTTCCGGACCGGTGACTGCGACGCCACGTTCGAGCGGATCCGCGCCGCGGGCGGTGAGGTGCTGCAGGAGCCGGTGGACCAGCCGTACGGCGTGCGAGACTGCGCGTTCCGTGACCCGGCGGGGAACATGCTGCGCTTCGTCCAGCCGCGCGGAGAGTAGCGAGAAGCAGCAAGCGGGCTGGTGAAGCGGCTGTTGACCTTCACCTTGGGGGAAGCCGCAGCATCGGTGGTGCCGGGCGACGCGCCCGGTATGAGGGAGGGACGGGTCATGGGGATGCTGACCATCGGGGCGTTCGCGAAGGCGTCCCGGCTGTCGCCGAAGGCACTGCGCCTCTACGACGAACTCGGTCTGCTGCCCCCGGCCCGCGTCGACCCGGTGACCGGCTACCGCCTGTACGCCCCGGACCAGCTCGACCGGGCCCGGCTCGTCGCCTGGCTCCGCCGTCTCGGCATGCCGCTCGCCCGCATCCGGCAGGTCTGCGCGCTGGACGACGCGGATACGGGCGCGGCGGCCCAGGAGGTGCGGGCCTACTGGGCGCAGGTCGAGGCCGACACCGCCGCCCGGCGGGACCTGGCCACCTTCCTCATCGACCACCTGTCGTGGAAGGACCCCGCCTTGTCTTCGAACACCATGCCCCTGACCATCCGGTACGCCGCGCTGTCCGACGCCGGACTCGTCCGTGAGAGCAATCAGGACACCGCGTACGCCGGTGCCGGGCTGCTCGCCGTCGCCGACGGCTTCGGCCGTGCGGGCGCTCCCGCGAGCGCCGCGGCCGTCGACACGCTCAAGCGCGTCGAGACCAGGGCCGCGACCGAGGGGCTTCCTGCGGGCAGTCTCCTCAACGTCCTCGAAGAAGCGGTCGCGGAGGTCGGGCGAGCCGTGCGCGGCGCGACGACGACCGTGCCCGCACTGGACACCTCGGACGCGTCTGCCCCGTCCGCCCCGTCCGCCCCGTCCGACGAGACCGGCACCACGCTCACCGCGATGCTCTGGACCGGCTCGCAGCTCGCCCTCGTACACATCGGCGATTCCCGCGCCTGCCTCCTGCGCGACGGGGAGTTCTTCCCGATCACGCACGACCACACGCTGGTGCAGTCCATGCTCGACGAGGGCCGCATCACGCCGGAGGAGGCGTTCTTCCACCCCCAGCGGTCGATGCTGCTGCGGGCCTTCACGCAGGGCGGCGACGCCACCCCCGACGTACGCCTGCACGACGTCCGCCCCGGGGACCGCTACCTCCTCTGCTCCGACGGCCTGTCCACGGTCGTCCCGCCCGAGGACGTGCGGCGCGTGCTCGACACGGTCGACGACCCCGAGACGGCCGTACGCGAACTCGTCGCGCTGGCCAACGGCATGGGCGGTCCCGACAACATCAGTTGCGTCGTCGCCGACGTACTGGAGCAGCAGGCCTGAGCCGGGGGCGGGCCCGGGGACAGCCACTTTCAAGTGGGTACTTGGCGGCCCGCGGCCCAGCCGCGAGGCTGATGGGGCAGCGGCGGCCCCGGCGAAGACGGCGGCCCGCCCGTACAGAGCCGCCGCCGGAGTGCGGACCACCGTGTGGAACCGGACGCCGGGGAGGGAGGACGAGCCGGTCCGGCAGGGTGCGGTGAGCGCCGCCACGGCGGAGGAGGCGGTCGGCGCGAGCCCGTTGACCGTGGTCTGCGTCGTCAACTACGACGCGATCCTGCGCGATCCGGCCGTCACCCGGGCCCTCAAGGGCAGGACCGTCGTGAACCTCAGAGCCGACACCCCCGCTCGTCCCCGATCGCCCCCTTCCTCATCCCCGCGCGTCACGGAGGGTCGGGTAGTCGGTGTAGCCGGCCGCCCCTCCGACGTACATCAGGCCCTTGTCCTGAAGGGGGTTGAGCGGTGCCCCGACGCGCATCCGCTCGACCAGGTCCGGGTTGGCCAGGAACGCGCGGCCCAGGGAGACCAGGTCGGCCCCGGCGGCGAGCAGCCGCTCACCGGCGTGCCTGCCGCCGTCGGCGGGGAGCGGGCGGCCCCAGCCCAGGACCGGGTTGGCGATCAGCGTGCCGGGCCAGTCGCGGCGGATCCGCCGGAAGAGGGCATTGTCGGGGTCGGCGAAGACGACGTGGAGGTAGGCGAGGTCTCCGACGCCCTTGAGCGCGTCGGTCAGCGCCGGGTAGATGGCGTCGGTGTCGCCCTCCTCGATGCCGTTGACGGTGATGCCGGGTGCGATGCGCACGCCGACCCGCTCGGCGCCGATCGCGTCGGCGACGGCGCGGACCACCTCGACCACGAAGCGGATGCGGTGCGCGACCGGGCCGCCGTAGGCGTCGGTGCGGCGGTTGGTGTTGCGAGCCAGGAACTGCTGGAGCAGGTAGCCGTTGGCCGCGTGCACCTCGACGCCCGCGAACCCCGCGTCGATGGCGCGGCGGGCGGCGGCCGCGAAGTCGGCGACCGTGGCGTCGATGTCCTCGACGGTCATCTCCCGGGGTGTGACCGCCGGTTGGTGGCCGCTTGGCGTGTGGATGGTGTCCGGGAGCGGTACGGGGGAGGGCGCGACCGGCGTCAGACCGCTGTTGTCCGGGTGCCCGATCCGGCCGCCGTGCTGCAACTGCAGGAACATCCGGCCGCCCGCGTCACGCACCGCGTCGGTCACCCGCCGCCAGCCCGCCACGTGGGCGTCGTTGTGGATGGCGGTGATGTTGGCGTAGGTCTGCCCGACGGCGTTGGGCGTGGCCGCCTCGGCGACGATCAGTCCTGCGGTGGCGCGCTGGGCGTAGTACGTGGCCATGACCGGCTGCGGGACGCCGTCGGCGGAGGCGCGGTTCCGCGTCATGGGCGCCATGACGAGGCGGTTGGGGAGGGTGAGGGGGCCGAGGCGGGCGGGGCTCAGGAGGGGGGAGGGGGTTTCGGGGGCACCGGGCGCTCCGGGGGTGCCGAGGGTCACGGCGGCATCGGCGGCAGCGGCGGTCGTGATCGTGGCGGTAGCGGCGGCGGTCGTGATCGTGGCGGTAGCGGTGGCGGTCATGGTCTGCTCCCTGGCGGTTCGGCTCGTGTCCGCGGCTGCGTGGTAGTTGCGCGGTGGCTTTGCCGTGCGCTGCCGTGGCGTTGCTGACAGGGACGACTGTGCGCCGGGGCGCTTCGGGAGTGCTGATGGTCCGCTGACGGTACGTCCCGGCCGTACCTCTCCTGCCACACCGGTCCACCCGTAGACACCGACCCCCGGCATTCCGCCCCGGCCGGGCGCACGAGCGGTCAGGATGGAAGAGGAACGTTCGTTCGTCCGTCCGTCGGCACCGGGGGGCCTCCATGAACCGTCCGCTGCGGCACATAGCCGTCTTCTGCGGGATCCTCACGCTCGCCCTCCTCCTGCGGGCGACCTGGGTGCAGTTCGCGGAGAACGACGAGCTGGCGAACGACAAGCACAACCGCCGCGTGCAGATCGAGGCCTTCTCCCACCCCCGCGGCGACATCATCGTCGGCGGCAAGTCCATCACCGGCTCGAAGGAGACCCCGGACTCCGACTTCCAGTTCAAGCGGACCTTCAAGGAGGGCCCGATGTACGCGCCGGTGACGGGCTACTTCTCGCAGGCCCAGGGCGCGACCTTCCTGGAGGGCGTCCACAACGGCGTGCTCAGCGGCAACGACGACCGGCTCTTCATCAAGCGCACCCTGGACATGCTGACCGGCAAGAAGCAGCAGGGCGGCGACGTCGTCACGACCATCGACCCCAAGGCGCAGAAGGCCGCCTACCAGGGCCTGGTCGACCTCGATGCCAAGGGCGCCGTGGTGGCCCTCGACCCCCGCTCGGGCAAGGTGCTCGCGCTGGCCAGCACCCCCTCGTACGACCCCTCGACGTTCGCGGGCATCTCGCAGGAGGAGGGGCGGATCTTCGAGCGGCTCGCCAAGCGCAAGGACAAGCCGCTCAGCAACCGCGCGCTGCGCGAGATCTACCCGCCGGGCTCCACGTTCAAGATCGTCACCGCTGCCGCCGCCCTGGAGCACGGCGTCGTGACGGACATCAACAAGCCGACCGGCGCCGAGACCCCGTACAAACTCCCCCTCAGCTCCACCCGCATCGGCAACGACGTGCCCGCGGCGAACTGCGACAAGGTGTCGATGAAGACCGGCATGCAGTGGTCCTGCAACAACGTCTTCCTCGACATCGCGCTCAAGGTCGGAAAGGACAGGATGCGGGAGACGGCGGAGAAGTTCGGCTTCAACGACGAGCAGTTCGTTCCCGTACGCGCGGTCGCCAGCACCTATCCGGAGAAGCTCGACAAGCCGCAGACCGCGCTGACCGGCATGGGCCAGGGCAGCCTGACCAGCACCCCGTTGCAGATGGCGATGGTCACCGCGGGCCTCGCCAACGACGGCCGGGTCATGAAGCCGTACCTGGTCGAGGAGTTGCGCGGCCCCGACCTCTCGACGATCGAGAAGGGCGGGCCGCACGAGCTCGACCGGGCCGTCTCCGAGAAGACCGCGAAGACGGTGCAGGAGATGATGGAGAACACCGTCGAGAACGGCACGGCGAACAAGGCGAGGATCGACGGCGTCACGGTCGGCGGCAAGACCGGCACGGCCCAGCACGGCGCGAACGTCAACGACGAGCGTCCGTACGCCTGGTTCGTCTCCTACGCCAAGAACGACAAGGGCGAGTCGCCGGTCGCGGTGGCCGTCTTCGTCGACCCCTCCAACATGAACATCGCGCGCTCGGAGATCGCGGGCGGCAAGCTGGGGGCGCCGATCGCGAAGGCGGTCATGGAGGCGGTCCTGGAGCGGTGAGGGCCGTAAGCACTGCGAGGGCCGTGAGGGCCGTGAGGGTTACGCGTCCTCCCACGGCAGCGGCCTGCTGTGCAGTACGTCGAGGCGGGTGACCGCGCGCGTCAGGACGACGTACAGGCGGTGCAGCCCGCGCCGCTCCGCCTCCGCGACGGCCGCCGGCTCGACGGCGACGACATGGTCGTACTCCAGTCCCTTGGCGACCGAGGCGGGCAGCAGGGTCACCCGGGCGCCCAGCCGTTCGGGGCCCGCGGCCTCGATGCCGGCGGCCGCCAGGGCGGCGTGCAGCCGCTCGACGTCGCGGTCGGCCGCGATGACACCGATGGAGCCCTCCCGCCCGAGCCCGTCCCGTACCGCGCCGACGACGGCAGCGCCCATGTCACCCGCCTCCGCGACCCTCCGCATCCGCAACTCCCCGTCGGCGCGCAGCGACCGCGCGGGCGGTACGTCCACGTCGAGCCGCCCGAGCAGCCGGTTGGCCAGCCCGACGACGGCCCGCGGCACCCGGAAACCGGTGGTCAGCGGGGCCATCAGGACGTCCGGCTTGCCCAGGTGGACCAGAAGCTCCGGCCAACTGCGGGCCGCCCACGGGGTGGTGGCCTGCGCGAGGTCGCCCAGGACGGTCAGGGAGCCGAAATCGGCGCGGCGGGCGATGGCCCTGCACTCCATGGGCGAGAGGTCCTGCGCCTCGTCGACGACGATGTGGCCGTACCCGGCGGGACGCTCCAGAAGCCCCTCCACCTCGTCGAGCAGGACGAGATCGGCGGCGCTCCACTTCGCGGACTTGTAGGAGCGGGGCGGCCTGGCCCACAGGATGGCCCGCTGCTCGGCGCCGTCGAGGACACCGTCGGCAGCGGCGGCGAGCGCGTCCGCGTCGGCGAGGAGGGCGGCGAGCACCTCGTCGGACCTGACCCTGGGCCAGGTGGCGTCGGTGAAGGCGCCGACGGGCCGGGACCGCGCGATCTTCTGCAGCCAGGTGTTGTTCTGCGGCCCGGCCCTGCGCTCGGCCCGTTCCTGGACCGCCCGGACGGCCCGGCTGCGCACCCGCTCGCGCCCGACGGCGTACGGCGGCTCCTCGCCCCGCACGTCCTCGACGATCCGCTCCAGTTCCCCGATCGGGACCCGCCAGCGGTACGAACCGTCCGGCACCGCGAGGGCGTCGGCGGGCGGCGCGATCCGCGCGTACAGCGCACGGCGCAGCACCGCCGCCATCCGGACGTCGTGCTTGACGACGGCGGCGGCCTCGTCGTCGACGGCGCGCACGGCATGCCGCGCGATCTCGTCCTGGACGGTGGACTGCCGCACCCCGGTCTCGCCGAGGGAGGGCAGCACCTCGGCGATGTAGCGCAGGAAGACGCGGTTGGGCCCGAGGATGAGGAGGCCGGAGCGCCGCATCCGCTGGGGGTGCGTGTAGAGGAGGTACGCGGCGCGGTGCAGGCCGACGGCGGTCTTGCCGGTGCCGGGGGCGCCCTGCACACAGACGGAGGCGGTGAGGTCGGCGCGTACGAGGTCGTCCTGCTCGGGCTGGATGGTGGCGGCGATGTCGCGCATCGGGCCGACGCGGGGGCGCTCGATCTCGCCGGCGAGGATCCGGCTCACGGGTGCGGCCGGTGCGCCTTGGCCGTCCGGCGCGCCCTGCCCCTCCGCCCGTAGGTCCTGTACGCCCAGGGGTTCGTCCTCCATGCCGGTGAGGTCGGTGGAGTCGCCCTTGCTGCCGGGCGCCCAGCCGAACCTGCGGCGGACGGCGACGCCCTGCGGGTCGCGCGGTCCTGCCTGGTAGAAGGCGCGGGAGACGGGGGCGCGCCAGTCGACGACGAGGGGCGGGGCCGAGGGGTGCTCGGTGATGCGCAGGCGTCCGATGTGGTAGCGCTGCCCGCGGTGATCACCGGCCCGGTCGCCCTCGGTGCCGTCGTCGGCGAAGTCGAGGCGGCCGAAGAAGAGGGGTGCGGCGGGGAGTTCGCGCATGGCTTTGGCGTGGCTGCGGAACTGGTAGCCGAGGACTTCGGCGTCGGCTCCCGACGCGGACACGTCCGCTCCTCCGACAACCAGATCCTCGGCTCCTTCGACCATGGCGGCGAGGGCGGCGCGGCAGGCGTCGTGGTAGCTGCGTTCCTGGGCGAGGGCATCGGAGGTCGTCGTCATGCGGCCAGAATAATGTAACCGAGTCAAATTTATAACCGAGTATCGCTCGTCCGCTACACTGCCCTCATGAGCAGCGCCAGCACGAGCAGCCGCCCGCAGCCGGAAGCCGGGGGCCTGCGCGCCCGCAAGAAGCAGCGCAGATACGAGGAGATCTCCGAGACCGCGATCGCCCTCTTCCTGGAGAGGGGCTTCGAGAAGGTCTCCGTCGCGGAGGTGGCGGAGGCGGCGGAGGTCTCCAAGCCGACCCTGTTCCGCTACTTCGCGTCGAAGGAGGACCTGGTCCTCCACCGTTTCGCCGACCACGAGGACGAGGCGGCCCGGGTGGTCGCCGCGCGCCCGCCCGGCGCCGCCGCGCTCGACGCCCTGCACCGCCACTTCCTCGACGGACTGGCGCGCCAGGACCCCGTGACGGGCCTCTGCGACGCCCCCGCCGTCCTCGCCTTCCACCGCCTCCTCTACGGCACCCCGTCACTGGTCGCCCGCCTGTACGGCTACCAGGACCGCTCCGAACAGGCCCTGGCCGCCGCCCTGACCTCGGCACACGGCGGCACCCCCCTCGAAGCCCGCCTGGCGGCCGGCCAGATCGTGGCCGTCCAGCGCATCCTCGCCGAGGAGAACTGGCGCCGCATCGCGGCGGGCGAGCGCGCGGAGGAAGTCACCCCGGAGGCGATCACGGCCGCGGACGCGGCATTCGCCCAGCTGAGCAGGGGGTTGCGGCGCTACGCGTGAGAGCCGCGCACGCCGCACCACGCGCGCGACGCCCACACCGCCCTGGCCCTGCGTCCTGAACCAGCCGGTGGGCAGCGCTCCATGGGGTGTCGGTGGCGCTCTCGGGGGCGCTGTTTCGGGGTGCCGCCCGGGAGGCGTGCGGGCTAGTCGGCGCCTCCTGAGGGCTCGCCGTCGAGCGGTGACGCCACACGCCACAGCGTGTCGAAGAGGTCCTGGCGCTGGGCGACCTTGGCACCGGCCGCGGCGCCCGATTCGGCACGCCAGCGGGTAAGGACCGCGTGGTATCCCATGAGGTCGAGCACCTGCCGCTCCGGCGGCGTCCTGGCCGGACGCTGCTCCACCTTGTCGTAGATCCCGTCGAACAGCTCCTCGCCGTTGATCAGGCAGAACTTCAGCAGCGGCGTGATGCGCAGCACCCGGAACCGCGCGTCGAGCTCGGCCCGTTCGCCTTGCCGCAGCCGCCGGGTGAGGGCCCTCATGTCGTACCCGTAGTCCTGCACCTTGCGCAGCAGATCCGCACGGAAGTCCGGGTCGTCGACGGCCCGGCCGCGATCGTCCAGCATGCCGGGTATCGCCATCGGCGCGGTGAAGTCCGGTACGAGGATGCGCAGGGTCACCTGGCGCCTGGCGCCGTCGTCGAGGGCCTCCAGGCTGCGGCTGATCGGATACAGCACGGTCTCGCCGGTGAAGCCGATGGCGTCGATGCGTATGGTCCTGCTCTTCTTCGCCTCCAGCGCCCGGTCGAAGTACTGCCCCAGCTCGGCGGTCTGCACCTCGGCCTTGACCTCGGGCCGCAGGGCGTCGTTCAGCCTCCGCACCTCGGTGTAGAGCACGAAACCGACGAGGCTGAGGATGGCGCCGCCCAGATAGGTCTTGCCCTCCAGGGCGTCACCGACCGGCCGCACGAACTGCGCGACAAGGCCCAGCCCGAACACGCCGAGCAGCAGCGCCTTGGTCACAGCGCTCTCCGCGTCCGCCCAGCGCTCCGCGGCCCGCTGCCGTGCCGTACGACCGTTCCTCCGCGTCACCAAAGCCCCCTGGTTCCCGCCCTGTTGAGCGGATGCGTCGACAGGAAGGACATGGTCCCCCGCACGCCGACCGGCAGGAAGAGCCCGGACAGGCCGAGCGGCCCGACGGCTCAGGAAGGAGGGCGCCCCGGGGGCTCACGGAGTTCGCAAGGGTCGCGGAGTTCGTGGCGGTCGAGGAGGTCGAGGAGGTCGAGGAGCGGGCGCAGGGTCGGGATGATCAGCTCGGCGCCCGCCTCACGCAGCGGCCCTGCCGCCGCCGCGTCGGGGGCGTAGCCGACGAAGAGGACCTTCGCGTCGCGCGCTGCCGCCAGGTCGGTCGCCGTGTCGCCGATCATGAGCGCGTCGGCGGGTTCGGCACCCAGGGCGCGCAGGGCCCGTTCCAGGCTGTCGGGGTGCGGCTTGAGCAGACTCGGACGGTCCGTACGGCCGTAGATGTGCGGGCCGAAGGCGTCGGTCAGGCGGTGGCGGTGGAGGTAGGCAGCGACGGCGCGCGGCGAGTTGTTGGTGACGACGGCCAGCCGTGCGCCCCGCGCCCGCAGGCCACGGATGAGCTCGTGGGCGCCCGGGGTGGCCGGGGCCGTGTGCGTCGCCGTCACCTCGCCCGCGGTCAGCAGCTCCTCGATCTCGGCGATCAGCTCACTGCCCGGGAACGCGCGGTCCATGGCGCGCAGCACATCATGAGGGTCGATGGACCGCTGCTCTTCCGGCGTGAGGACGTCACCGTCGACACCGCGGCGTCGCAGGTGCTCCCTGAGGGCGTCGGCGACCTTCTTGGACGAGCCGTTCGGGAAAAGCCGGCAGACGGGGCCGTCGAAGTCGAAGAGGAAGCAGATCTCGGCCGGTGCCGCCGGCAGCGCATCCAACGCCGCGCGCAGCTCGCCGGCGACGACTCCCATCCCCGCGCCGGTACTGGCCGCGATCCCGCCACCGCCTCCGGTTCGGGCGGTCGTCCCGTCCCCCACCCCCTCCTCCTGCGCCCGGCCGAACGGCCCGCGATACCAGTCCCGCAGGGCGCGTTCGGCCCGGCCCTCGTCCGGTACCTCGGCCAGCCTCAAGGGTTCGGCCGCGCGTCGCAAGGCCCGGCAGACCCGCACGGCAGCGCCCGCGTAGTCGGCGGCGTCCGGCTCACCCGGCAGTTCCGTCAGGCCGAGCGCCGCGCGCATGATGTCGGGGAAGACGGACTGGGCGTACTCGAAGTCCAGGTAGACGCGCAGGTCGGCGGCCATCCCCGCCGTCATGTCGGCGTGGCCCGTGCGCCGCATCGCCTCGGCCCACAGCCGCTCCATCCGGACCTGCTCCTCCTTCTCGTAATCCATGCGTACGACATGGGTGGCGAGGTCGTGCAGGGGGTCGCCGTACATGGCCGACTCCCAGTCGATCACGGCCAGCTTCCTGCGGCCGACGATCACGTTGGCGCGGTGCACGTCGGTGTGGAGGAGGCAGAAGGGCCGCGGTGTCAGGGGCGGTCGGTCGGGGGCGTCCCGGAAGGAGCTTATGGCGTCGGGGCGGATCCCCACGGCCGCGAAGAGATCGTCGAACCGCCAGCGGTTGGGGCCGTGTACGCGGTCCTCGGTGTAGTCGATCAGCCAGTGCAGGAATTCCTGGCTCCGCCCGGACTCCGGCCAGCCGGCGGGCCTGGGCGGCAGCTCCGCTTCCGGTACGCCCGCGGCCCTGGCGAAGAACTCCGCGAACGAGCGCATCATCGGCTCGCCGACGGGCCCGTGGGGCTTGACCTCGGAGAGCGCCTGGCCGGCCCGGTAGGAGTGCAGCGACCAGTCACCGAAGTCCCGGAAGCAGCGCGGGACCTCCTTGAGGTGCCGGCTCACCACCGCGAGCAGTTCGGTCTCGCTCGGCCAGATGCGGGGCACCACCTCGACCACGTCGCGCGGCATCCGGCACTTCACCCGGGCCCGGAAGGGCATCGTGCGCAGCAGCAGGGCGAGGGACCAGCCGAGCGGCACGACGTAGTTGATGTTGTGGTGCCCGGCCACGACCTGGCGGTCCGGGTGCTTCCGGTGCGTGTCGGCGAGGTGTCTGATCCACGTCTCGCGGCGACCGCTCTTCGGCGCCTCGTGGGGGTTGCGAGGCGGAGGTGACGGCATGAGCGCAGAGGGTATCCGATGAGCGACCTTCCTCCGCGCGGATGCCACGGAGTGGACGAAGTTACGTTTTCGCGGGCGTCACGTCGCCCCGCAGGAGCCGTAGGACCTGCTCCCACGACGGCACCAGAAACTCATCCGCCGCCCCCGCCTCCCGCAACAGCCTCGCCTTGCGTTCATTCCGTGCGAAGCCGATGAAGTCCACCTTCGCCGCCCGCGCCGCGTGGAAGTCGGAGGGGGTGTCGCCGATCATGACCGCGTCGGACGGGGCCGCGCCCATCGCGCTGAGTGCCCTGGTCACACAGTGCGGGTCCGGCTTCAGGAGGTGGAGGGCCTGGGTGCGGCCGTAGATGTGGGGGGCGAAGCAGGCCGTCAGGCCGCGGGTGGTGAGGTAGCGGGCGGCGGTGCGGGCCGAGTTGTTGGTGGTGATGGCGAGCCGTACTCCGACGGCCGTCCAGGTGCGGATGACCGCGTCGGCGTACGGGGTGGGCCACGCGCTCGGGACCGCTGCGAGCTCCTGCCGCGTGAGCCGTTCCTCCAGCTCCGCGACCAGGTCGCTGTGGGGGTGGCGGTCCGCGACGGCGCGCAGCACGGCGAACGGGTCCGTCTCCTCCCGTACGCCGTCGGTGAGCAGACCGTGCAGGCCCTGGTCCGCGAGCCAGCGGATCTGCTCGTCCGCGATCTTCGCGGCCGAGTGTCCCGCGAAGAGACGGCAGATGGGACCGTCGAAGTCGAGCAGCGCGAATCGTGCGCCTTCGATCGTCTCGCGCACGTAATCGGTCAGATTCGCCGCTTGCTTGGCACTCGCGGTGTCGGAATGCGTCGAGTCAGGGGTCATTTAAGAGAGTGTCAGGTCAGACGTAATGGTTTCCCAGAGGGCGTCGAACCAGTTCTGCGACTCGTCGACGAACATGGAGTCCCGCGCGGTGGGCTCGCTCTTCCCGAAGGAGAAGAGCGGCGCCTTGATGCCCCCGGCGTCCCAGATGTCCATGACCTCGGGGTCGCTGCCGTTCTCGCTCACCTCCACGGAGTTCTCGGTCAGCGTGTAGTACGCGAGCAGCGCCTCACGCCCGTTCAGGAGGTACAGCTTGACCGGCGTGGTGAACGGCAGCGCGCGGAACGTGACGTCGACGTCGATGCCGTGCGACGAGCGCAGGGCGCGCAGGTTGTGCCGCAGCACCTGGCCCTGCGCGTTGCGCTGGGTGAGCCACCGGTCGTGCAGTCGGGCCCTCTCCGACTCGCCGCCCTCCATCGGCACCGGGAACGCAAGGCGGATGTCGCTGCTCGGCAGCAGGATGCGTACCTTGATCGAATCCGGCCGGATCCGCCCCTCGTGGATCAGCCGCACCGGCTCGCCGAGCGCGATCATCAGGGTCTCCGCGGTGTACGAGACCACGTCGATCCGCACCTGCGGCACCGCGAACGCCGCCGCGAGGCGGGGGGCCAGGGCGACCATGGAGGGCTGGGGGACCTTGCTCACGGGGGCGGGCCCCGCCTCGGCGACCCGGGGCGGGCTGCCCTTGCTGATGTTGGACAGGAGCCCTTCGCTCTGGAGCTTCTTCATCGCCTGCCGTACGGCTCCGCGCTCGACGCCGAACTCCTCGGCCAGCTCGGCCTGGGTCGGCAGGCGCTCTCCCGCTCTGAGCTCGCCCGCCCGGATGCGGTCGCGGAGGGTGTCGGCGATGTCCTGGGGTGAGAGTTTCCTGCTGCCGTTCACTGCCACGTTCTCCTGGGTCACAACCAGACGATACAACTGACCGCCATCTTCGGGCAGTTGAAGAGAAGTTGTTTATCTACTCCGACCAAGCGGGGACAACCACAACAGAGTTGGTTGCCAACTGACTCAAGATGGCAGAAGGAGGAACCACCATGCCCGCCATAGCCCTCCTCGCAGCCGTGGTCGCCGTCACCCTCGAACAGCTCGTGCAGTGGAAGTACGGTCCGATGGGCATCGTGGGCCTCCTCCTGCTGACCGTGGGAGTGAAGGCGAAGAACCCCACCTGCAGCTCCATCGGCGCCGTCGTCCTCGCCCTGATGGTGACGGGTCCGGCCGGCTGACCGGACCGTACCGGCAGCCGGCCGGACCCGCCGGCGGCGGTCGCCTCAGGCCGCCGCCAGCTCCAGGTCCCGGCTGATCGTGTTCCAGAGCGCGTTGAACCACAGGTGGGACTGCTCGACGAACGTCGTGTCCCGCAGCCCGTCCCCCTGGTGGAACGGGAAGAGCATCGACTGCGTGCCCTGCGCGTCGTACATCTCCAGGGACTCCTCGCCGATCTCCTCGTCCCGCTTGATGAGCGTGTAGTAGGCGAAGAGCGCCTCCATGCCGTTGATCAGGTACAACTTCACCGGCGGCGTGAACGGCAGCGCGCGGAACTGCACGGACACTTCGATGCCGTGCGAGGAGCGCAGCGCGAGCAGATTGTGCCGCAGCACCTGCCCCTGCGCGTTGCGCTGGTCCAGCCAGCGCCGGTGCACCTGGCCGCCCTCGGCCACCCCGCTGTCGACCGGCGCGGGGAAGGCGAGGTCGATGTCGCGGCTCGGCAGCAGCACCCGGACGTCGACCTTGGCCGGTTTCAGCCGCCCGGCGTGGATCTGCCGCAGTGGTTCGCCGATGGCCATGGTGAGGGAGATGGACGTCAGACACAGGGCGTCTATCTCCACGTGCGGGGCCTCGAAGGCGGCTGCGATACGCGGGGCGAGGCCGACCATCGTCGGCTGCGGGCGCACCTCGCCCGGACCGGAGGGACCGCGCTCGGCGGCGTCCGCGACCGTGGCGGGGCTGCCCTTGGACACATTGGACAGCAGATGCTCACGCTGCAGGATGCGCAGCGCCTCACGCACCGTCCCACGCTCCACGGCGAACTCGTCGGCGAGCTCGGCCTGCGTGGGCATGCGCTGCCCGGGCCGGAGCGAGCCGGACCTGATCCGGTCGCGCAGCGCGTCGGCCACCTCCCGGTGGGAGCGCTGCGTCTGCTTGCGCCCGTTGACGGCGGCGTGTTCGGTACTCACAACCAAACAGTACAACTTCGCGCCATCTTAGGGGAGTTGCAGGAAAGGTGGTTATGAGTCGTCTCCCAGCGGAGATAAGTCAGTTGAAGTTGGTAGCCAACTTCGGCGACATGGTCAGACCCTCCCGGGGTTGGCCACCAGCCGTCGGCCGTCACCACGGAGCAGCATGCGGTGGCAGCCAGTTGGTCATCAGCTGAACGGGGTCCGCCGCCCCGATCCCGAAGGAGGGAACGCCATGCCACTCATCGCCATCGCCGTCGCCGCCCTCGCCATCGGATTCGAGCAGCTCATCCAGTGGAAGTACGGCCCGCTCGGCATCGTCGCCTTCATCCTGCTGACCATTGGCATCAAGGCCCAGAACGTCAAGCTCAGCGGCGTGGGCGCAGGCCTCCTCGTCCTGCTCCTCGCCCAGTCGGGCTGAACCGCCCGGCTCCACGTACCCGGCTGGCCGGGCTCCCATCCGGAGGGGAGCCGGGAGTCCGGTCAGTCGTAGCGAGACAGAGCCCCGGCTCCCGGCTACGGGGGAGCCGGGGCTCGCCCCGTCCCGAAACGGCAGCCGTCACGAAAGGGCAGCCGCCCCGAAACGGCAGGCCCTCAGAAGAGGTCCGGGCACCACGGCCGCCTCGACGTACGGAAGACGGCGTCGGCCACCGCGGCCGCGCCCGCCCGTTCCTCCACCACCTGCCCGAGCGCCACGAGCCGCATGACGGACGCGTCCCCGAGCCAGAGCTGGGCCAACTCCCCCACGCCGAGCGTGAGATCGGGCTCCTCCGTGGTCGGCGAGCAGACCGCCGCGCCGCCCACCCCCGCCCCGTCGCCCGGCGCCGCCTCCAGGCGGTAGCGCCCACCGGCGAACCCGGCCGCGTCGACGACCTCCACGACGAACGAACCCGGCACGTCATACGTGCGCGCCTCCAGGGCCCGTACGACGTCCAGGATCCGCACCCAGAGCCAGTCCGCGTGAGCGGTCACCCGGGCCGCGCGGGGATTGGGCAGCAGCTGCGGAAGCAGGTCGTCGGGGGCCAGCCAGCCCGTCTCGACCTCGGTGACCTTGTCGATGGCGCAGACGAAGTGCCACAGGGCGCGCTCGGCGGCGGGCGTGACGGCAGTCATGCCGAGCACCGTCGCCGTGTTCCGCGGCAGCCGGGACTCCCCCCACTGGTTGGTCGTCGTGCGGTACGCGATCAGTCCGTCGACCCGGCCCGAGGGGGCGCGGTAGAGGGCGTAGAACGGCTCCTGCCAGGGGAATTCGGGGCTGGCCTGGAGGCCGGTGTTGCGCAGCCACCACTCCTCGTCGCGGTTGACCGCGCCGTGCCGCAGGGCCCGGAACCGCTCGTACAGCTCCGGACCGTGCTTGCGTATGTCGTCGCCGCCGACCAGGTCGATGCGGGCGCCGGGCTCGTCCGGTCCCGACCAGCGCGGATCGAGGCCGGAGCGCGGCACGTCGACGGTCCACTCGGTGACCCAGGTGGCGGGGCCGAAGCCGAACCGGCCGTAGATCGGGTACTCGGCGGAGTTCAGGGTGGCCAGGACATCGCCGCGCTCCTTCGCCTCCGCGAGATCGCCGTCCATCATCCGGCTGAGGATGCCCCGGCGGCGGTGCGTGGGCGCCACGGTCACCCCCGAGACCGCGTTGGCCACCACGGGCGCGCCGCCCACCGCGGTGACCTCCTGCCGGAACGACCGGTAGGTGCCGACGCAGCGGTCGCCGTCGTAGGCGCCCAGGGTGCGGGCCGGGGCGGTGCGCGCCCGCAGATGGGCGACGGTGTCGTCCGACAGCGTGGCGAAAGGTTTCAGGAACCCGGCGTGCACGGCCCTCAGCCACTCGGGCAACTCGGAATCGGTGACCGCTCTCACATCAACATCGCTCATACGGCCACGCTAGGCAACGAACCACCGGGCCGCACCGGATTTCCGCCCGGCTCAGCCGCACCGGATCTCCGCCCCGCTCAGCCCAGCAGGTCGTCCACCTGCGCCTCGCCCACCCGATACCGGCGCGCGATCTCCCCGCTGCAGTCGTCCGTCGTCCGCTGCAACAGCTGCCTGCGGCGCGACACCTGCTGTTCGTAGCGGACGAGGCGGCCCATCGCCGTGTGGAGTTCGTCGTCCGTCCGCGCCGCCAGATCGGAGAGCTGGACCTCGGCGAGCATCTCGGTGGCCAGGAGGCGGTACTCCTCGCTGTGCGGGGTGCCGAGCGTGACGTGCCGGGCGGAGGAGCGGTGGCGGGCCGGGGCGTCCGTGAGGATCTCGGGGAGCCGGCTCACGACCGTGGCCGCCGGGCGGGGCGCCTGCTGCCGCTGGTCACCGCGGCGCGCCAGTTCGGCCCGCAGGATGTCGATACGCCCCTGCAGCAGCCGCCGCACATAGCTGAGGTCGGCCTCGTCCTGCTGTGCCGCCCTGCGCAGTTCGCGGAGCTCGGGCAGGCGGAGCGCGGTGAGGTCGTGTTCGGGCACGTCGGGCAGGAGCGGGCCGCTCGTGCGCTGCGCGGGTGGCCGCGGAACCTGCGTACGCAGCAGAGAGATGCGGCCGGGCGACTGCCCCGTACTTGGTGTGCTCATGTGGCTCTACCCGTCCCCTCGACCGGCCGACGCGGGTGCACCGCGTGGAAGCATCGTGCCACTCCCAGTGGCCGCTATGTGAGCGAGTGCCCGGAATGGGCCCCGGATGGGGGGATCGGAACCCTGTCCCGGGCGCCCCACGCGCCACGGCATGATGGCCGTATGCGAGCAGTGGTGCAGAGGGTCGACGGCGCGAGCGTCGTCGTGGACGGCGAGACGGTCGGCGAGATCGACGGCGAGGGGCTGTGCGTCCTGGTGGGCGTCACCCATGACGACACCGAGGAGAAGGCGGCCCAACTGGCGCGCAAGCTCTGGTCGTTGCGCATGCTGTCCGACGAGCGGTCGTGCAGCGACATCGACGCGCCGCTGCTGGTCATCAGCCAGTTCACGCTCTACGGGGACGCCCGTAAGGGCCGCCGCCCCACGTGGAACGCGGCGGCCCCCGGCGATGTGGCCGAGCCCCTGGTCGACGAGGTCGTCGCACGGCTGCGCGCCCTGGGGGCGACGGTGGCGACGGGCCGCTTCGGGGCGCAGATGCGGGTGGGCCTGACGAACGACGGCCCGTTCACGGTGCTCCTGGAGATGTGACCGCTCCCTGAGCGCCTGAGACAGGGGGCGGGGGTCAGGGCTCGACCACGACCTCCTGCGCGGCGGCCGTGTCACCGGCGACCAGCTTCGCGTCCAGCGGGACGTTGCGCTTGACCAGGCCAAGCGCGATCGGCCCGAGCTCGTGGTGGCGTACGGCCGTCGTGATGAACCCGAGCTTGCGCCCCTCGGCGCCCTCGCTCGCGAGGTGCAGCGGCGTACCGGCCGTCGGCAGGTGCACCTCGCTGCCGTCCAGGTGCAGGAAGACGAGGCGGCGCGGCGGCTTGCCCAGGTTGTGGACGCGGGCGACCGTCTCCTGGCCGCGGTAGCAGCCCTTCTGCAGGTGCACGGCGGTGCCGATCCAGCCCAGCTCGTGCGGGATGGTGCGGTGGTCGGTCTCGAAGCCGAGGCGCGGCCGGTGCGACTCCACCCGCAGCGCCTCGTACGCGAGGAGACCGGCCGCGGGGCCGTTCTCGGCGGCGTACGACGCGAGGTCCATGCGGGGCAGGAACAGGTCGCGGCCGTGCGCGGTCTCGCGTACGGCGACGCCGTCCGGGACCGCGGCGATGGAACCGGCGGGCAGGTGGACGACGGCGAACTCGTCCGTGCGGTCGGCGACCTCGACGCGGTAGAAGAACTTCATGCTCTCCAGGTACGCGAGGAGCGCTTCCTGCGTGCCGGGCTCGACGTGCGCCCACGTGGTCTCGCCGTCGTCGACGAGGTACAGGGCGTGTTCGATGTGGCCGTTGGCGGAGAGGATCAGCGCCTCGGTGGCCTCGCCGGCCGGCAGCTCGCTGACGTGCTGCGTGATCAGCAGGTGCAGCCAGCTCAGCCGGTCGTCGCCGGTGACGGTGAGTACGCCGCGGTGCGAGAGGTCGACGAAGCCGGTGCCGTCGGCGAGGGCGCGCTGCTCACGGAACAGTTCTCCGTAGTGGGCGGCGACGCCTTCGTCCACGCCCTCGGCGGGGACGGCGCCGGGCAGGGACAACAGGGGGCTCTTCATGTTCACAAAGAGTACGACCAGTGGGCCGCGGCTTTTATTTCTGGCGGCACTTCTCGCACTGCCCGAAGATCGCGAAGTGCTTCAGATCGGTGTCGAAGCCGAAGGTGTCGCGCAGTTTGGCGGTGAACTCGGCGGCGATCGACGTGTCGGCCTCGATGACGTCCGTGCAGTCGCGGCAGACGAGGTGGATGTGGTGGTGGCGGTCGGCCAGGTGGTACGTCGGCGCGCCGTGCCCGAGGTGGGCGTGGCTGACCAGGCCCAGCTCCTCCAGGAGCTCCAGGGTGCGGTAGACCGTGGAGATGTTGACCCCCGACGCGGTCTTCCGCACTTGGCAGAGGATGTCGTCGGGGGTGGCGTGTTCCAGGGCGTCGACGGCTTCGAGGACGAGCTGACGCTGCGGCGTCAGCCGGTAGCCGCGCTGACGCAGGTCGCTCTTCCAGTCGCCGGAGTCGGAATCGGTACTCGCCACACCGTGAAGTCTAGGGCCTTTCGCCCGGAGCGAGCCCGTGCCCGCTCCGGGCGAAAGGCCCTGGGGACTATGCGAAAGGCCCCGGGGCCTACTTGAAGAAGGCGATGCCGTCGTCGGGGAGGTCGCCGAGGTTCCGTGCCATGTCCGCGACCTCCTCGGGCGTGACGACCTTCTTCAGCTGCGCCGACATGTAGGGGCGCAGCGGGACCTCGGGGGTCTGCTTCTCGCCGACCCACATCAGGTCGCCCTTGACGTAGCCGTAGAGGCGCTTGCCACCGGTGTAGGGGCCTGCGGCGGCGGTGCGGGCGACGGCGTCCGTGGCCAGGTCGATCTGCGGCTTCTTGTCGGCCAGCTCGCCGTACCAGACCTCGACCACACCGTCGTCGCGGACCATGACGACCTCGACCTTGCGGTCCTTGTCGATCCGCCAGAAGCCGGACTCGGACTCCAGGGGCTTGACCTTGTTGCCCTCGGCGTCGAGCACCCAGGTGTACGAGCGGTACTCGATGAAGTCCCGCCCGTCATGCGTGAAGGAGACCTCCTGGCCGAAATTCGCCTTCTCGGCGCCGGGGAAGTCGGTGACGCCCGCGCCCGCCCAGTTGCCGAGGAGGAAGGCGAGGGGGACGAGGTCGGGGTTCAGGTCGGACGGAATCTCGATCATGGGAAGCTCAGTCGATCTGTGGAGGTGGCGGTGGTCAGCGCTGGCCCTGGTACAGCTTCTTCACGGTCAGGCCCATGAAGGCGAGAACGCCGACGCAGACCAGAACCAGCAGGGCGGAGAAGAAGGCCTCAAGCACGGGGTGCTCCTCGATGAGCGGTGGGGCAGGTAGTCAGAGCGGGTCCCACTGTAGTCGTGCGGCGCCCGTCCCTCTCTGTGAGGTCCCCCGCGTCGTACGCTGGGTGTATGTACGCGCGAAGGCGCCGCCTGTACTTCGCCATGATGGGGACCTGCATCGGTCTCTTCGTCCTGGCCTGGGGTGTCGTCCGGCTCTGGTCGATCCCCGTGGCCGTCGGAATGTGCGTGGTGGCGATGGTGATCCCGCCCCTGGCCGCGATGACGGCGAACCGCCGGGGCCCCGACGACCGCTGGTGGGACGACCCCAGCGGCGACCGGAAGTCCGACGAGTGGTGGGACGAGCTGGACGGCAAACGCAGGCGCCAGGGGTAGCCGAAGGGCCGCACCCCGTTCCAGTGGCGTCCAACCCCCTGGGGTGCGGCCCTTCAGCCGTTCTCGACGCGGTGTGCGGACCGCGCTGTGTGATGCGGACCGCGATCAGACCGCGATCGCGACCTCCGCCAGGCCGCCCGTCTGCGCGACGACCGTGCGGTCCGCCGTGCCGCCGGGGATCAGGGCCCGGAGGGTCCACGTGCCCTCGGCGGCGTAGAAGCGGAACTGGCCGGTGGCCGAGGTCGGGACCTCGGCGGTGAACTCGCCGGTCGAGTCGAGCAGGCGCACGTAACCGGTGACGGGCTCGCCGTCGCGGGTCACCTGGCCCTGGATCGTCGTCTCACCGGGCTTGATCGTCGAAGCGTCGGGGCCGCCGGCCTTTGCTCCACACATGGGTACTCCTGAAGGGCTGAGGGGAAGGAGGGTCGGGCGGGGTTACTTGTTGGCGCCGAGCTCGATCGGCACGCCGACGAGGGAGCCGTACTCGGTCCAGGAGCCGTCGTAGTTCTTGACGTTGGTCTGGCCGAGCAGCTCGTGCAGGACGAACCAGGTCAGGGCCGAACGCTCACCGATGCGGCAGTAGGCGATGGTGTCCTTGGCGAGGTCGACCTGCTCGTTCTCGTAGAGGGCCTTGAGCTCGTCGTCGGACTTGAACGTGCCGTCGTCGTTGGCGTTCTTCGACCAGGGGATGTTGCGGGCGCTCGGCACGTGGCCGGGGCGCTGCGACTGCTCCTGCGGGAGGTGGGCCGGGGCGAGCAGCTTGCCGCTGAACTCGTCGGGCGAGCGCACGTCGACCAGGTTCTGGTTGCCGATGGCCGCCACGACGTCGTCGCGGAAGGCACGGATCGAGGTGTCCTGGGGCTTGGCCTTGTACGAGGTGGCCGGGCGCTGCGGCACCTGGTCGCCGTCGACGAGGTCGCGGGAGTCGAGCTCCCACTTCTTGCGGCCGCCGTCGAGGAGCTTCACGTCCTGGTGGCCGTAGAGCTTGAAGTACCAGAAGGCGTACGACGCGAACCAGTTGTTGTTGCCGCCGTAGAGGACGACGGTGGAGTCGTTCGCGATGCCCTTCGCCGAGAGGAGCTTCTCGAAGCCCTCCTGGTCGATGAAGTCACGGCGGACCGGGTCCTGGAGGTCCTTGGTCCAGTCGATGCGGATCGCGTTCTTGATGTGGTTCTTGTCGTACGCGGAGGTGTCCTCGTCGACCTCGACGATGACGACCTTGGGGTCCTCGATGTGGGCCTCGACCCAGTCGGCGTCTACCAGGACGTCGCTGCGGCTCATGCTTTTCTCCTCCGGGGCAGGTACGGCGGTGCGGCGTGGTGCGATGCACAGGGGGCGGCCGGTACGGACCGGTGGTGCGGGGAGGCACTGGTGGCTGACCGAGCGGCGCGGGGGCGGCCTGCCGGATGGGCGTCGGACAGGCCTGGTGAAACGAGGGGGTGAGGCCCTCGCTAGAAGGTGCGACAGAGCATGGCGGCGACGCGGCACAGGTCCACTGCCCGCCGCTTCGTGAGGTCCGCCTGTCGGTGCATGCGTCCGATCGTAGGGACGGAGGGGCCGCCGTGTCACCGGCGCTCCGCATAGTGAGACAGGTGAACCCAGCATGTGGGATTCGTTGAACATCGAAGCCCCCTGGGAGGGCCCGGGGCCCGGCGTCCGCCCCCGTACATCCGACCGCCGGACGCCTTCGTCTCGTACCTCGGACGCGGTCGGGTCGGCGGGGTCTGCCGTCAGCCCGCCAGCCGCACGTTCGTGCCGGTCACCGACATGTCCACGCCGTCCGGTGCCGCCTCGACCTTCTCCAGCTTGACGCCGGCCGGCAGGTCGTCGATCTTCTGGTCGAAGTCGGTGACGTTGCGGACCATGCCCTCGGGGAGCGGAATGGAGACGCCGAGGACGTCCAGGTTCTTCGGGATCTCGTCGGCGTGCACCTTGATGTCGTCGCCCTCGACGCGGACCGAGCTGAGCACGTGGACCGGCTTCGGCAGCTTCGCGCCGCCCTTGCTGACCTCGACCTCGACCTTGATCTTGCCGTTGCCGCCGTCGGAGAGACCGACGACCTTGCCGGTGGCGCCGAGCGGCAGCTCGACGGGCTCGGCCTTGCTGGCCTTCAGGAGCTCGTCGTAGGAGACGCGCGCCGTGCCCGACGCGGTCGCGGCGGTGGCGGAGCTGTAGTCGCCGGAGAACTCCACGCCCTTCATGTGGGCGGTCAGGTCGGCGATGCGGATGGAGTCGGAGCCCGACTTGGCGTCGTAGTCCTTGATGCCGACCTCCACGTCGTCGAGCTCACCGCCCATCACCTGGGTGAGGAAGGGGAAGCCCTTGATGGAGACGTCGGGCGTCTCGCTCAGCCCCTCGCTGGTGCGCATCTTGTCCGCCGCCTCGCTCTCGGCGAAGTTCACGGCAAGCCGGTCGGCCGCCACGAAGAGCCCTCCGAGGACCACGACGACGATCAGAAGTATGCGTACGGCTCGCTTGCTCATGTCCGGAGTTCCCCCACCTTGTCCCCCGCGTCGACTGTCGTTCCGGCGAGCCTAAAGGACAGGTCCCCAGCCGAAGGGGTCGGCGGGGGACCTGTCGATCAGCTGTGACGATGCGCCGGCGGGCCGGCCGGGGCTCAGCCGATGGCGCGGCCGAGCACGTAGACGGCCGGGGCGGCGGCCGCGAGCGGCAGCGCGACGCCCGCCGTCATGTGCACGAAGCGCGACGGGTAGTCGTAACTGGCCGCCCGGTGCCCGACAAGCGCGCAGACCCCGGCACCGAGGCCGAGCAGCGCCCCCTTGCTCCCGTAGTCGGTCGCGCCGCCCACGGCGATCCCGGCACCGGCCGCCACGAGCAGCGCGACGACCACGGAGGCGGGGGTGGGCAGCGGCAGCGCGCGGGCGAGGATCGCGGCGGCGACCGCGATGCCGCCCACGGTGACGGCGTCGGAGGCGGCCGCGAGGTGGCCGGCCGCGACGATGGCGAGCGCGGCCGACACCACGGTCGCCATCAGCCCGTACATCCGCTCGTCGGCGCCCGCGCGGCTGCGCAGCTGGAGCACCAGTACGAGCAGCACCCACACGCCGAGCGTGCCGAGGATCGCGGCAGGACCGTTCTCCTCGCCGGTGACCAGCAGCGCGCCGTCCGCGACGACCCCGCCGAGGAAGGCGAGCGCGATGCCCTGGCGGGCCGGCCACATGCCGTTGAGCCGGAACCATCCGGCGGCGGTCACGGCCTGCAGCAGGATCAGCGGCACGAGCAGTGCGTACTGCCCGACGGCGGCTCCCGCGGCGAGCAGGAGCCCGAGCAGGGCGGTCAGCGCGGCGGGCTGCATCCCCGGCTCTATGATCGGCGACCGCCCTTCGGCGCGGGCCCGCTGGGCGTCGGTGACGCGAGGGTTGCCGGTGGTGGTGGAGGGGCCGTAGGAGGGGTCGTCGGCGCCGGTGCCGGGGTCGGGAGCGGCGGGCTCCGGGACGACGGGTGCGGGAGCGTGAGCGTCGGGCGGTGCCTGGTGGTTCGGGGTCTGCGGCGGCAGGTACGCGGTCTCCGTCATGTCCACGGCGGCGGCCGGCGGCTGCACCTGCGTCTCCCAGGTCTGCCCCTCCCACTGCTGGGTGTAGGGCTCTTGGGGCTGAGGCTGCTGAGGCTGCTGGGGGTACTGCTGGTGCTGCTGCGCGTACGGCTGGGGCTGGGGCTGGTGCTGGTGCTGCGCGTACTGCTGGTGCTGCTCGTCGTAGTACGGCTGCTGCTGTTGCTGGGGGTACGCCTGCTGCTCCGGGTACCCCTGGTGCTCCGGGTAGGGCTGCTGCTCCGGGTACCCCTGGTGCTCCGGGTAGGGCTGCTGCTCCGGATACGGCTGTCGCGCGTACGGCTCGTATCCCTCATACCCCTCGTACCCCTCATAGGGCTGATCGGACATGGTGCTCATCCTCCTGCGAACGGCGGGAGCACCTCGACCGTGCCGCCCTCGGCCAGCCGTACGGTCTCATGCCCGCGGGTGCCGACGGGGTTGCCGTCGACCAGAAAGGAGCAGCGCTGCAGGACCCGGACCAGTTCGCCGGGGTGCCGCTCGCGGGCGGTCTCCAGCGCTTCGGCGAGTGTCCCGGCCGCGTACGGCTCCTCGGCGATGCCCGCGGCCGCCTTGGCAGCGGCCCAGTAACGAATGGTGCCGTTCACCATGCGACTCCCCTTTCAGTCGGCGGTTGCCGACGTCCATGATGCCGTGGCCCACGAGGCGATCCGCCCGACGAGCTCATCCGTGGCCGCGTGCTCCGCGTGGCCCATGCCCTCCTCCAGCCACAGCTCCGCCCCGCCATCGGCAGCCGCCGCGAGCATCCGCGGATGGTCGACCGGAAAGTACGGGTCCCGGTCGCCGTGCACGACGAGCAGCGGCGTCGGGGCGATGAGCGGGACGGATTCGACGGGCGAGAGGGGGACGGGGTCCCACTCGTGCGGGTGGATTCTCGTCCGCAGGCCGAAGCGGCCGACCGCGCGTCCCGCGGGCCGCGTGACGACCCAGTGCAGCCGCCGCATCGGCGCCGTCCCCCGGTAGTACCAACGTGCGGGGGCACTCACCGCGACCACCGCATCGGTGTGCGCTTCCGTGCGCCCCCTGTGCAACGCGGCGTGCCGCAGCACGACCGAGCCGCCCATCGAGAAACCCACGGTCACCACGCGCGCGTGGCCGAGCGAGCGCGCCCAGCCGACGGCCGCCGCCAGGTCGAGCACCTCGCGGTCGCCGACCGTGGAGTGCCCGCCGGAGCCGCCGTGGCCCCGGAAGGAGAAGGTGATCACGGCCGCACGCTGGGCGAGGACGGCCGCGATGCGGCGTACGTGGGGGCGCGAGAGATCCCCGGTGAAGCCGTGCGCGACGACGATCGCGGTCTCTCCCGAGGGGTCGGGTCCGGGGTCGTAGGCGGCCTCGATGGCCACTCCGTCATGTGTACGGAGCGTTGCGCGGCGGGGAACGCCACGCTGACCGTGAGTGAGCGGAGGCACAGAAGATCGCGCCGCTTGACCTGCCGGACCGGAACTCATGTGGGCTATTCTCCTTGGCAGAGGATCCGGGCAGCGCAGCCCCCGGGTCCTTTCGTGCTTTCCGGGCTCCGGGCGCGGGCCCGCAAAGGGTACGAAGCTTGACAGCGAAAGCTCAGTACGAAGCAGTGCCGTAAACGTCCTCGCAGGGACCGAGGAGGAACCAGACGTTATGGGCGAGCGAAACGTGCACGACAGTCAGACGACCCGGGCAGGTGGTCGGCGGTGAGCTCTCTGCTGCTCCTGACCAATGCCCTCCAGCCGTCGACGGAGGTGCTCCCCGCTCTCGGCCTGCTCCTGCACAGTGTGCGCGTCGCCCCCGCGGAGGGGCCCGCACTCGTCGACACCCCCGGCGCCGACGTCATCCTCGTCGACGGCCGCCGCGATCTGCCGCAGGTGCGCAGCCTCTGCCAGCTCCTTCGCTCCACGGGACCCGGCTGTCCGCTGGTCCTCGTCGTGACGGAGGGCGGTCTCGCGGCGGTCACCGCGGAGTGGGGCATCGACGACGTGCTCCTCGACACGGCGGGCCCCGCCGAGGTCGAGGCGCGGCTGCGGCTCGCGATGGGCCGCCAGCAGATCACCACCGACGACTCCCCCATGGAGATCCGCAACGGCGACCTCTCCGTGGACGAGGCGACGTACAGCGCGAAGCTGAAGGGGCGGGTCCTCGACCTGACCTTCAAGGAGTTCGAGCTGCTCAAGTACCTGGCGCAGCACCCTGGGCGGGTCTTCACCCGCGCCCAGCTGCTCCAGGAGGTGTGGGGCTACGACTACTTCGGCGGTACGCGCACGGTCGACGTACACGTGCGACGCCTCCGGGCGAAGCTCGGCGTCGAGCACGAGTCGCTGATCGGCACCGTCCGCAATGTCGGCTACCGGTTCGTCGTACCGGAGAAGGTCGAACGGGCGGCCGAGGAGGAGAAGGCCAAGGCGGCGGGGGCGCGGTCCGGGCGGGGCGGCGGCAGGCCGGCGGCGACGGCCGCGCAGGCCGCTGAGGCCGCCGAGGACCCCGCTGCGAAGGAAGCTGCCGTACGCCCTGCCCAGCGGTAGTTCCATCCGCGTAGACTCCGCGCGTGGCCAAGGTGACTCGGGATGACGTGGCAAGACTTGCGGGTACTTCGACCGCGGTCGTCAGCTATGTCATCAACAACGGACCCAGGCCGGTCGCCCCGGCCACGCGCGAGCGGGTACTCGCAGCGATCAAGGAGCTGGGCTACCGGCCCGACCGGGTCGCCCAGGCCATGGCGTCCCGGCGTACGGACCTCATAGGCATGATCGTGCCGGACGCGCGTCAGCCCTTCTTCGCGGAGATGACGCACGCCGTCGAACAGGCGGCGTCCGAGCGCGGAAAGATGGTCCTGGTCGGCAACTCCGACTACGTGGAGGAGCGCGAGACGCACTACCTCCGCGCCTTCCTCGGCATGCGGGTCTCCGGACTCATCCTCGTCAGCCACGGCCTGACCGACCAGGCCGCCGCCGAGATCGACGCGTGGGACGCCCGGGTGGTCCTGCTGCACGAGCGGCCCGAGGCCATCGACGACGTCGCGGTCGTCACGGACGACGTCGGCGGCGCGCAGCTCGCCACCCGCCACCTCCTCGAGCACGGCCACGAGTACGTGGCGTGTGTCGGCGGCACGGCGGAGACCCCGACCGTCGGCGACCCCGTCTCCGATCACGTCGAGGGCTGGCGGCGCGCGATGCGGGAGGCCGGACGGTCGGTCGAGGGCCGCCTCTTCGACGCCCCGTACAACCGCTACGACGCCTACCAGGTCGGCCTGGAGCTCCTGGCCCGTCCCGACCGGCCCACCGCGATCTTCTGCTCCACGGACGACCAGGCCATCGGCATCCTGCGGGCGGCGCGGGAGCTGCGCCTCGACGTGCCGGGCGAGCTGGCCGTCGCGGGATTCGACGACGTCAAGGAGGCGGGCCTCACGGATCCACCGCTGACGACGGTGGCGTCGGACCGGCCCGCGATGGCCCGCGCCGCGGTGGACCTGGTCCTTGACGACGGCCTGCGGGTCGCCGGGTCGCGGCGGGAGCGCCTGAAGCTGTTCCCGTCCCGGCTGGTCGTACGGCAGTCCTGCGGCTGCGCGTAACAGCGGCTGCGCGTAACACCGGGCCGCGCGGGACGGCACGCGCCTTTATATCGGGCATACGCACTTCTGCCGGGCTTCTCAGGACGTACTCAGGCAGCTCTCATGAACGCCCGACAGCCTCATAGTCATGACCGAGAGCTTCCGCCACAGCGGCGAGTACCCCCAGCAGCAGTCGGCAGCGCCTGTGCACCACGGCGGTACGCAGGGCGCGCACCCGCACGGCGCGTACCCGCCCCCGCCCGCTCACGCGCCGGAGGCCCCGCAGGCGCCCGCCCCGCGGCGCCGTCGCGTCAAGGGTCCCGCGGCCCTGCTCACCGCCGTCGCCATCGCGGCGGCCGCGGTGGGCGGTGGCACCGCGTACGCCGTGCAGACGCTCACCGACAAGGACGGCGGCTCCTCCGCCACCAGTACGAACGTCGTGCCGACGAGCAAGAAGGGCACCGTCGCCGGGGTCGCCGAGGCGGTCAGTCCCAGCATCGTCGAGATCAGTGCGTCGACCGCGCAGGGCAAGTCGACCGGCTCCGGCGTGATCACCAAGAGCGACGGCGAGATCGTCACCAACAACCACGTCATCGCAGGCGCCTCGTCGATCAAGGTGCGGACGAGCGACGGCAAGACGTACGCGGCCGACGCGGTCGGCACCGACAGCAAGAAGGACCTCGCGCTCATCCAGCTGAAGAACGCCGCGGGCCTGAAGCCCGCGACCCTCGGCAACTCCGACAACGTCAAGGTCGGCGACGAGGTCGTCGCCATCGGCTCGCCCGAGGGCCTGACCGGCACCGTCACCAGCGGCATCGTCTCCGCGCTCGACCGCGACGTCACGGTGGCCACGGGCGACGGCCAGGAGCCGCAGCAGAACCCGCGGGACGGCTGGCCCTTCGAGTTCGACGGGCGGCAGTTCAACGGCGACACCGGCTCGTCGAAGACCACGTACAAGGCGCTCCAGACCGACGCGTCGCTCAACCCCGGCAACTCCGGCGGCGCCCTCATCGACATGAACGGCAACATCATCGGCATCAACTCCGCGATGTACACGCCCGGTTCGTCGCAGGGGCAGAGCAGCGCCGAGACCGCGTCCGGCAGTGTCGGCCTCGGCTTCGCCATCCCGGTCGACACGGTCAAGGACGACCTCGGCAAGCTGCGGTCCGGCTCGACGACCTGATCCTCCGCAGCCGTACGCCCGGCCGCGCGCCGCACGTCCCTGGCCCGCGTGCGAGGCTGATACCGGCCCAGTCCGTCCCGTACCCGAGGAAGTCCGAAGCCCATGAGCCCCGCCGAAGGCGACCGCACCGGTGACCGCGAGCAGCAGCGCATCCTGATCGTGGACGACGAACCCGCCGTGCGCGAGGCGCTGCGGCGCAGCCTCGCCTTCGAGGGGTACGGCACGGAGGTCGCCGTCGACGGCGCGGACGCGCTCGACAAGGCCGCCGCGTACCGCCCCGACCTGGTCGTACTCGACATCCAGATGCCCCGCATGGACGGCCTCACCGCCGCGCGCAGGCTCCGCGCCACCGGGTCGACGACGCCGATCCTGATGCTGACCGCGCGCGACACGGTCGGCGACCGCGTCACCGGTCTCGACGCGGGCGCCGATGACTACCTGGTCAAGCCCTTCGAGCTGGACGAGCTCTTCGCCCGCATCCGGGCGCTGCTGCGCCGCAGTTCGTACGCCCCGGCCGGGCAGGCCGCCGACGGCGACATCCTCGCCTTCGCCGATCTGCGGATGGACCTGGCGACGCGCGAGGTCACGCGGGGCGAGCGGACCGTGGAGCTGACCCGCACCGAGTTCACCCTCCTGGAGATGTTCCTCGCGCATCCGCGCCAGGTCCTCACCCGTGAGCAGATCCTCAAGGCGGTGTGGGGCTTCGACTTCGAGCCGTCGTCCAACTCCCTCGACGTGTACGTCATGTACCTGCGGCGCAAGACGGAGGCGGGCGGCGAACCGCGCCTGGTGCACACGGTGCGGGGCGTGGGGTACGTGCTGCGGGGCGGGGAGTGAACCGGCTGGTCCGGAGGTTCCGGGCGTTGCCGCTGCGCTCGCGCCTGGCGTTGCTCGTGGCGACCGCGGTGGCGGTCGCGGTCGCGGCGGCGGCGGTGGTCTGCTGGTTCGTCGTACGCAAGGCGCTGGTGGACTCGCTGGACGACGCGCTCAGTGAGAACCGCGTGCCCGACGACTGGGTACGCCAGATGATCGACGACACCGGCGAGTGCCGGCGCACGATCCTCGCGCAGAACAACGAGGTGCCGAACCTCTTCAGGCAGACCGTGCAGGTCGTGGACCAGACCGGCGGCAGCTGCATCGTCCTCGGCAAGCAGCGCGTCGAGCTGAAGCCCCAGGACACCGAGGTCGCCCGCCGGAACGACCGGACCGCGTTCCACGACGGGACCGCGTCCAACGGCGCCCAGTACCGGGTTTTCACGTACCCCTTGGAGGGCACCCCGTACGCGGTCTCCGCGGCGCGCCCTCTCAGCGAGGTCGACGACACGCTGAGCAACCTCGTGCTCGTCCTCGTCTTCGTCGCGGGCGTCGGCGTACTCGGTGCCGGCGCCGCGGGTCTCTGGGCGGCCCGCACCGGCCTGCGCCCGGTCGACCAGCTCACCGCAGCCGTGGAACACGTCGCCCGCACCGAGGACTTGACCCTCCGGATCCCCGTCGAGGGCGACGACGAGATCGCCCGCCTCTCGGAGTCCTTCAACTCCATGGCCGCCGCGCTCGCCTCCTCGCGCGACCTCCAGCAGCAGCTGATCGCCGACGCGGGACACGAGCTGCGTACGCCGCTCACCTCGCTGCGGACCAACATCGAGCTGCTCGCCCGCAGCGAGGAGACGGGCCGGGCCATCCCGCCCGACGACCGCAAGGCGCTGCTCACCTCGGTCACCGCGCAGATGAGTGAACTGGCCGCGCTCATCGGCGACCTCCAGGAGCTCTCCCGGCCCGACGCCGCGGCCAGTGGCGGCAAGGTGCAGGTGGTCGCCCTGCACGAGATCACCAGGACGGCCATCGAGCGGGCCCGGCTGCGCGGCCCCGAGCTGACGATCACGGCGGAGCTCGCGCCCTGGTACGTACGCGCGGAACCGCCCGCCCTGGAGCGGGCCGTCGTCAACGTCCTGGACAACGCGGTGAAGTTCAGCCCGCCCCGCGGCACGGTGGAGGTCACCCTCGACCGCGGCCATCTGCGGGTGCGTGACCATGGGCCGGGCATTTCCGCGGACGAACTGCCGCACGTCTTCGACCGGTTCTGGCGCTCACCGGGTGCACGCTCCCTGCCGGGCTCGGGCCTCGGCCTGTCCATCGTGGCGCGCACGGTGCAGCAGTGCGGCGGCGAGGTGGCGCTGCGGGCGGCGGACGGGGGCGGCACGGAGGCTTCGGTGCGGCTGCCGGGGGCGCCGACTCCGCCCCCTTCGGAGGCGACGGCCTCCTGAATCCCGCGACCGGCGCCACGGCCCGCCGGGGAGGCCCCGGTCTGTCTAAGACAGACCCTAGTCGCCGATCCCGATCCCGGCCCCCGCTATCCGCACCCGGATGCCCTCCTTCTCCACCTTCACGTCCTGGAGCGCCATCGTGCCGGTGCCCGGCAGTTTCGGCAGCTGGAAGGCGAGGGTGAGGCGGTCGGCGAGGACGGGGCGGGTGAGGCCCGCGAGGCCCTTGAGGAGGGCGGGGTCGAGGCCGAGCTTCTTGAGGAGCTCGGGGTGGCCCATCGCGACGTCGATGAGGTTGAGGCCCATCACGTCGTTCACGAACTTCGGCGATCCGGTGAGTTCGTTGAGTTTGGCGTCGCTCTTCAGGGCCCCGCGCACCACGTCGTCCGGGACGCCGAGGCGCTTGACGATCGCCGGGACGGAGAGCAGCGCCTTCGCCTTCGACGTCTCCTCGGCCACTCGGTCGGCGGACTCCTTCGACAGGTGCAGGCCCTCCGTCTCGCGCGTGCCAGGACGGTAGGTCGCGAGGTCGCCGAGTTGCAGGCGCATGCCGCCGATGTCGGTGGAGACGCCGCGGTCGCCGTTGCGCTGGATGCGGGCGTCGGCGCGGACCTTCAGGTCGTGGCCCGCGACGGGCAGCGTGCCGCGGGCGAGCACCTCGTCGTGGCCGCGGCCGGTGAACGTGACCTGGGAGGCGCCCAGTTCGCGGTTGAGGTCGTCGAAGGAGAGCAGGACCTCGCCCTTCATCTCGCCGATGCGGGCGCCCGTGATCGAGGTCGGCCCGTCGCCTTCGATGGTCACGTCCGTGGCGGTCGCGGAGACCTTGGCGAGGGAGATCCGGTCGGCGGCGACGTCCGGGACGGTGACCTTGACCTTGTCCACGCGCTTGTCGAGTACCTGGGTGAGGAAGGGAAACCCCTCGATGTCGACCTCGGGTGCCGCGCTCAGGTGCATCTGGTCCTTGAGCTTCTCCGCGGCCTCGTGCTCGGCGTAGAGGAGGGCCCAGCGGTCGCCGAGTGCGAGGAACGCGGTGGCGACGAGGACGGCGACCAGGGCCTTCGCGGCGAGCGGCAGGCCCGCGAACCGGGTGCGGCGCCGACCGCGGCCACGGGCGCGCCGGCTGCCGCGGCGGTGGTTGGGCGGCGTCCAGGGGGTCTCGGCGTCCTTCGCGTCCTTCTCGTCGTGGAGGAACTCCTCCAGCGGGTTCGGCGCGAGCGCGGCCAGCTCGTCGTACGGGTTGGCGTACTTGGCGGCGGGCAGTTCGGCGGTGTCGTCCGGCTGATCGTTACGGTCGTCGAGCGGGGCATCCGAGGGACGCGGGGCCATGCGGTGGGGGGAACGCATCAAGTGATCTCACCATACGTTCACACCCCACCCCAAGCCTTACACCCGGTAACACCCGGTATCGGCCGGTTCCCGTTAACGCGCTGTTTTCAAGCTCACGTCACTTCCGGGCCACCGGCCGGAAACCGGCGTGACGTCCGTTACCACCGGCCTGCCCCGCGCCTACTTGACGACCGTGATCCGGTCGGCCTTCGGCGGTGCGATCGGCTTGTCCGCCGAGGAGTTGGCGCTCATGTAGTCGCTCAACGCCTTCAGGTCGTCGCTGCCGACGAGCGGCTTCGTGCCCTTGCCGAGCTCGGCGAAACCGTCGCCGCCGCCCGCGAGGAAGGAGTTCATCGCGACGCGGTAGGTGGCCGCCGGGTCGATCGCCTTGCCGTTCAGCCTGATCGAGTCGGCGACGACCCGGTCCGTGCCCGACTTGGTCATGTCCAGCGTGTACGTCAGCCCTTCGGAGACCTGAAGGATCTTCGGTGAGGCCTCGTTGCTGCCACTGACCTGCTGCTTCAGGCCGGCGACGAGTTGCGCGCCGGTCAGGTCGACCAGATTGACGGTGTTGCTGAACGGCTGCACGGTGAACGCCTCGCCGTAGGTGACGACGCCGTCACCCTCGGCGCCGCTCGCCTTGAAGACGATGTCGGAGCGGATGCCGCCCGGGTTCATCAGCGCGAGATCGGCCTCGGGGTCGAGGGACTTGGCGTGCGCGAGCTGCGCGTCGGAGATGAGGTCGCCGAGCGGGGACTCGGGGACGCCCGCGCCGCGGCCGGGGATGTCCGCCGAGATGTAGCCGACGGGCCTGTTGGCGACGGGCGCGGCGAGCTTGTCCCAGCGCCCGATGAGTGAGGTCATGTCGGGGGCCTTGGCCTGCTCCCGGCTGACGACGTGGTTCGCCGACTTCACGCTGGTGCGCACGACGTCCTTGGTCCTGCGGTCGTACGTGAGCGTCGTGTCCGTGTAGAGCTTCCCGAAGGACGACGCGGAGGTCACCATGCGCGGGTTGCCGGCCGGGTCCGGGATCGTACAGACGTACGCGTTGTGCGTGTGGCCGGTGACAAGGGCGTCGACCTTGGGCGTGATGCCCTTGGCGATGGTGGTGATCGGGCCCGAGATGCCGTCGCCCGCGCCCGGGGAGTCGCAGTCGTAGTTGTACGTCTGGCTCTTCGGCACGCCGCCCTCGTGGATGAGGGTGACGATGGACTTCACGCCCTGCTTGTCGAGGATCTTCGCGTACTTGTTGACGGTCTCGATCTCGTCGTGGAACTTCAGCCCCTTGACGCCGTCGGCGGAGACGATGTCCGGGGTGCCTTCGAGGGTGACGCCGATGAAGCCGACCTTCACGCCCTTGTGCTTCCACACCCAGTACGGCTTGAGGACCGGCTTGCCCGTCCTCTCGCTCGTGACGTTCGCGGCGAGGTAGGGGTAGTCGGCGCCCTCGAACTTCTTGCCCTTGCCGTGCTTGTCCTTCTCGAAGCAGCCGTCCTTGGGATGGCAGCCACCGTTCTGCATGCGGGCCAGTTCGGCGGCGCCCTCGTCGAACTCGTGGTTGCCGACGCTGGTGACGTCCAGGTCGAGCTTGTTCATCGCCTCGACGGTCGGCTCGTCGTGGAAGAGCCCGGAGAGCAGCGGGCTGGCCCCGATGAGGTCGCCCGCGGCGGCGGTGACGCTGTAGGGGTGGCCCTTGCGCGCGGTCCGCAGCGACGTGGCGAGGTACTCGGCGCCGCCCGCGTCGATCTTCTTCTCGGTCCCGTCGGCCTGCTTCTCCGTGACCTGCCCGGAGGAGCCCGCGGGCGGCTGCAGATTGCCGTGGAAGTCGTTGAAGGACAGCAACTGCACGTCGACCGTGCGGCTCTTGCCGCCCCTTCCGCCGTCCCCGTGGTCCTGCCCGGCCCCGGCGGGCAGCGCTGCCGCCATCGCGCCGACCGTGGCGAGCCCTGCCGCCACGGCGAGGACGTGGGTGGCACGGCGCCTGGGCCTTCGGTGTTTCGCTATGGCGGACACGTGTTCCCCCGGGATGGTGTGAGAAGAATGGGACCGTCGGCAGCCTAGAGTCAACGCGCGTAGCGGAACAGAGGGTTGCCGGTTACATCCTGGTGTCGGGGCACGGACCGGCGGGAGGACGTCGTTCCGGGGGGTGACGGGGATGACCGATGGCGGGCTTCCGGCATGGTTCCGCCCGGGGGCGCCCCGCCGCAACCCGTACGCTCGACTCATGACTGACGACCGGCCCGCCGAGGCACCCGCGCCCCTCCGGAAGATCGACACCCTCGACGCGCTCTCCCCCGCGCAGGCCGACGCCGTGCTCGGGCTGCTCGCCGAGGCCGCCCGCACGGACGGCCAGCAGGCGGTCTCCGAGCAGGGGCGGCTGCAGCTCAGGGGCGGCGCACGCGACGGCGTCCGGCATCTGCTGCTCGGCGTGGGCGACGACCTCGTCGGATACGCGCAGCTGGAGGACACCGACCCGGTGGAGGCGCCCGCCGCCGAGCTCGTCGTGCACCCCGGGCGGCGCGGACACGGGCACGGCAGGGCGCTCGGCGCGGCACTGCTCGCCGAGTCGGGGCGGCGCCTGCGCGTCTGGGCGCACGGCGGGCACTCCGCCGCCCGGCACCTGGCGCAGGTCCTCGGCCTCGCGCTCTTCCGCGAACTGCGGCAGATGCGGCGCCCGTTGACCGACCTCGACCTGCCCGACCCGGTCCTCCCCGAGGGCGTGACCATCCGCGCCTTCGTGCCGGGCCAGGACGACGCGGCCTGGCTCGCGGTGAACGCCGAGGCCTTCGCGCACCACCCCGAGCAGGGCTCCCTCACCCAGCGCGACCTGGACGACCGCAAGGCCGAGCCGTGGTTCGACCCGGCGGGCTTCTTCCTCGCCGAGCGCGAGAGCGACGGCGAACTGATCGGCTTCCACTGGACCAAGGTCCACGAGCAGGAACGTCTCGGCGAGGTGTACGTGGTCGGCGTGCGGCCCGGCGCGCAGGGCGGCGGCCTCGGCAAGGCGCTGACCACGACGGGGCTGCGCCACCTCGCGCGGGCCGGCCTGCCGACCGCGATGCTCTACGTCGACGCGGACAACAAGGCCGCCGTGAATGTCTACGAACGGCTCGGCTTCGTCACGCACGAGACGGATCTGATGTACCGCACGGAGTCCTGACCGGCGGATTCACCCGCGTAACCGGTCACCTAACTAGTCACGTAACCGGTCAGTCGAGGGGCGGCGTCACTTGACGCCGCCCCTCTTTTCCACCACCCTTTCACTACTCAATTAGTGAAAGGGTGGTGGAAGGCAGTGGTCGAGTACCGGATCGACCGGCGCAGCGGCGTCGCCACCTATCTCCAGATCGTCCAGCAGACCCGGCAGGCCCTGCGCCTCGGTCTGCTGGAACCCGGCGACAAACTGCCCACGGCCCGCGAGGTGGTCGAGGCCACCGCCATCAACCCGAACACCGTGCTGAAGGCCTACCGCGAGCTGGAGCGGGAGGGCCTGGTCGAGGCGCGGCGCGGCCTCGGCACCTTCGTGCGCCGGACGTTGGGCAGCGCACCGGCCGACTCGCCGCTGCGGGGGGAGCTCGCCGAGTGGGCCGCGCGGGCGCGCCGGGCGGGTCTGGAGAGGGACGACGTGGCGGCGCTGTTCACGGCCGTACTGGAAGAGCAGTTCGGCGAACGGCAGAGCCGAGTTCAGGAACACGAGGGGGACCGAGCATGACCGACACCGCCATAGCGGCGACCGCACTGACCAAACGCTTCGGGCGGGGCCGATACGCCCTGCGGGACTGCACGTTCCGCCTGCCCACCGGCCGCGTCTGCGCGCTCGTCGGCCCGAACGGCGCGGGCAAGTCGACCCTGCTCACCCTCGCGGCGGGCCTCGACCGCCCCACCGAGGGCACGATCAGCGTCCTGGGCACGGGCCCCGCGAAGGCGCGGGAGCGCATCGCGTACGTCGCCCAGGACAAGCCGCTCCATCCGCAGCTGACCATCGCGGACACCCTGCGGCTCGGCGCCGAACTGAACGCCCACATCTGGGACATGGAGGCCGCCGAACGCATCGTGAGTGTCGGCGGTCTCGACCGCACCGCCCGCGTCCGTACCCTCTCCGGCGGCCAGCGCACCCGCGTCGCCCTCGCCCTCGCCCTCGGCAAGCGCGCCGAACTCCTGCTCCTCGACGAGCCGATGGCCGACCTCGACCCGCTCGCCAGGCACCAGCTCATGGGCACCCTGATGGCGGAGGCCGCCGAGCACGGTACGACGGTGGTCATGTCCTCGCACATCGTGAGCGAACTGGCGGACGCCTGCGACTACTTGCTCCTCGTGTCCGGCGGCGGCATCCGGCTAGCCGGTGGCATCGACGACCTGATCGGCGCGCACCGCCTGGTCACGGGCCGCGGCCCGGCCGACCTTCTCCACCCGCACACCGTCGTCGAGTCCCGCGCCGCGGGGCGCGGCCTGACCGCGCTGATCCGCACCGAGGGCCCGGTCCCCGACGGCTGGGACGTCGAAGAACCTTCCCTGGAGGAACTGTTGCTGGCCCACCTGCGCGCACCACAGGCGCCGCCGCTCCTCTCCCCCGGCAGCACGCCCCGGGAGCACGGTGCGCAGGATCTGGGGGTGTCCGCGTGACCGCGACGACGACCGTGCCCGCCGAGCGGCAGGGCCGCCGTGCCGCCTTCGCCCTCCCGGGCCCGTACCGTGCGGTGCTGCGCCAGCACCGCACGGCCCTGTGGATCCTGTTCGGCCTGTTCGCGCTCGGCGCCGCCGCACTGGCCGCCGACCGGCTGTGGGTGGGCCACGCCGCCGACGTCTTCGCGGCGACGGACTGCGTCATCAGCAAGACCACGGCGGACTGCGGCGGCCCGGTCCGCGGCTACCTCGACGCCGAGCTCCAGTTCGGCAGGAACCTCGACTACGCGGGCATGGCCATGCTCGGCCTGCCCTGCCTGATCGGGGCGTTCGTGGCGGGCCCGATCGTCGCGCGGGACCTGGAGTCGGGCACGTACAAATGGGCGTGGACGCAGTCGGTCACCCCGGCCCGCTGGCTCGGCGCCCGGCTTGCCGTGTGTGCCGGGCTCGTGGTGAGCGGAGTGGTCCTGTTCACCGCGGTCCAGCGCTGGGCGTGGTCCACCGGTCCCGAGCTCGAATACGTCCGGGCACCCTGGTACGAGCGGGCCATGTACGGCTCCCTGGGCACGGTCGGCATCGGGTACGCCCTGCTCGGCCTCGCCATCGGCGCCCTCACCGGGCTCCTGGTGCGCCGCGTGCTGCCCGCGATGGCGGTCGCCACGGCCGTCACCTTGGGCGTGATCGTCCTGCTGCCGCTGGCCCGCCCGCACCTGTGGGCCAGCGAGACGGCGACCTGGGCCCGCACGTATTCCGGGGCCACCACGCCCAACTTCGGGCTCCCACTGGAACACGGCATGCTCAGAGCCGACGGAGAACGGCTCCCGGACTCGCTGTGCTGGAGCCCGGACCCGGAAAGGTGCTACGACGAACACCAAGTCACCGGCTGGTACGCCGACTTCCACCCCTCGTCGCACTTCTGGCCCCTCCAGCTCGTGGAGACCGGCATCCTGCTGGCCCTGGCCGCCGCCGTCACCTACGCGGCATTCCGCCTCCTGCGCCGCCGCGCGGCCTGAACCGTACGGTCAACGAAGGCCCCCGCGCCGTGGACGCCCGGGGGCCTTCGGCCGATGTCCCGCACGTCATGTCGCCGTAACCGCTCATTCAGACAGGCTTGCGACGCTCGCTCAATGCAGCCCGCCGAGCCCGACCCGTCCCCGGAGAACGGGAGCGCTTCCCAGGCAAACGGGAAGCTCCACCTCGCTCCCGCGCTCTCCGACGCGCCCATCGTCGCGCCCGGGCGGAAGAATGGCCGTATGAGCCAGCAGAACACGCAGGGACTTGTCCAGCACGCCCAGCCTTCCGTGGGTTCCATCGCCGCGCACCGCCCCGCCACCATCGCCGCCACCGTCTCCGACCTCGACCCCGACATCGACGCCGACCTCGACGCGTACGACGAGGACGCCGCGGTCGGGCACGACGGCGCCGAGCTGCCGCAGGGCCGTTTCCTGGACCGGGAGCGCAGCTGGCTCGCCTTCAACGAGCGGGTACTCGAACTCGCCGAGGACCCGCAGACCCCGCTGCTCGAACGGGCGAACTTCCTGGCGATCTTCGCCTCGAACCTCGACGAGTTCTTCATGGTCCGCGTCGCGGGGCTCAAGCGCCGCATCGCGACCGGCGTCGCCACCCGATCGGCCTCGGGGCTCCAGCCCCGCGAGGTCCTCGAACTCATCTGGAACCGCTCCCGCGAGCTCATGGCCCGGCACGCCGCCTGCTACCAGGACGACGTCGCGCCCGGCCTCGCCGACGAGGGCATCCACCTGGTGCGCTGGCACGAGCTGACCGAGAAGGAGCAGTCCCGGCTCTTCACGCTCTTCCGGCAGCAGATCTTCCCCGTCCTGACCCCGTTGGCCGTGGACCCCGCGCACCCCTTCCCGTACATCTCGGGGCTCTCCCTGAACCTCGCCGTGGTGGTCCGCAACCCGGTCTCCGGACACCAGCACTTCGCTCGCGTGAAGGTTCCTCCGCTGCTCTCGCGGTTCCTTGAGGCGTCCCCGCAGCGCTACGTCCCCATAGAGGACGTCATCGCCGCGCCCGCGCACCTCCAGGAGCTCTTCCCCGGCATGGAGATCCAGGAGCACCACATGTTCCGGCTCACCAGGAACGAGGATCTCGAGGTCGAGGAGGACGACGCGGAGAACCTGCTCCAGGCCCTGGAGAAGGAGCTCATGCGGCGCCGCTTCGGGCCGCCGGTGCGTCTGGAGGTCGAGGAGTCCATCGCCCCGAACGTGCTCAGCCTGCTGGTGCGCGAGCTGAAGATCAGCGAGGCCGAGGTGTACCCGCTGCCCGGCCCGCTCGACCTCACCGGCCTCTTCAGCATCGCCAAGCTGGACCGGCCCGAGCTGAAGTACCCCAAGTTCGTGGCGGGCACCCACCGCGACCTCGCCGAGGTCGAGTCGGCGTCCGCGCCCGACATCTTCGCAGCCCTTCGCGAACGCGACGTACTCCTGCATCACCCGTACGACTCGTTCTCGACGTCCGTGCAGGCGTTCCTTGAGCAGGCCGCGTCCGACCCGGACGTGCTCGCCATCAAGCAGACGCTGTACCGCACCTCGGGCGACTCCCCGATAGTCGACGCGCTCATCGACGCCGCCGAGTCCGGCAAGCAGGTCCTCGTCCTCGTCGAGATCAAGGCGCGCTTCGACGAGCAGGCCAACATCAAGTGGGCCCGCAAGCTGGAGGAGGCCGGCTGCCACGTGGTCTACGGCATCGTCGGCCTGAAGACCCACTGCAAGCTCTCCCTCGTCGTGCGCCAGGAGGGCGAGACCCTCATCCGCTACTCGCACGTGGGCACCGGCAACTACCACCCCAAGACCGCCCGCCTCTACGAGGACCTGGGTCTGCTCACCTCCAACGCGGAGGTCGGCGCGGACCTCTCCGACCTCTTCAACCGGCTCTCCGGCTACTCGCGCCGCGAGACCTACCGCCGGCTGCTCGTGGCCCCCAAGTCCCTGCGCGACGGTCTCGTCTCCCGCATCGAGAAGGAGATCCAGCACCACAGGGCGGGCCGCCCCGCCCACGTCCGCATCAAGGTCAACTCGATGGTCGACGAGGCCATCGTGGACGCGCTGTACCGCGCGTCGCAGGCGGGCGTGGAGGTGGACGTGTGGGTGCGCGGCATCTGCGCGGTGCGCCCCGGCGTCGAGGGGCTCTCGGAGAACATCCGCGTACGCTCCGTCCTCGGCCGCTTCCTCGAGCACTCCCGCGTCTTCGCCTTCGGCAACGGCGGCGAACCGGAGGTGTGGATCGGCAGCGCCGACATGATGCACCGCAATCTCGACCGCCGTATCGAGGCGCTGGTCAGGGTCCAGGACCCGGCGCACCGGACGGCCCTCAGCCGGCTCCTGGAGACCGGCATGTCGGACACCACCGCCTCCTGGCACCTGGGCGCGGACGGCAACTGGACCCGCCACGCGGCGGACCCGGAAGGCCAGCCCCTGCGGAACGTACAGGAGATGCTCATAGACGCCCGGAGGCGCCGGCGTGGCACAGCAACACCGTGAGATGACGACGGACACCGATACGCGGCCGGGGCCGGGACAGGGGCCCGCGGGCGATGCCCTGACGGCCTACCTCCAGGACCGGGCGACGGACTTCCTCCGCTCGCTGCGGCTGCACCGCGAGGCCTCGACGGACGCGCAGGGTGCCGAGGAGGCCCTGGAGGCGGCCCGCTCGCTGCGGCGCGCGGCCCGCCGCATCGGCGGCACGCTGCACACGTTCCGTCCGCTCCTGGACGCGGAGTGGTCCGCCTCGCTCCGCCCCGAACTGGCCTGGCTCTCGGGCACGTTGGCCCAGGAACACGCCTACGCGACGCGCCTCGAGCGCCTCCTTGAGGCGCTGCACCGGCTGTCGGGGGTGCCGGAGGCGCCGCTGCCCGCGGCCGCACCGCGTGCGGCGGCCGTCGCCGCCGTGTCCGCAGGCCCCGGCGCCCCCGCGGGCAGGCGTTCCGCCGGAAGTCCGTCCCGGCCGGCGGGGCACTGGGGGAGGAACGGCTGGGCGCAGCCCCAGTCGCAGTCGCGATCGCAGCCGCAGAATGCGGTGCCGGGGTCGCGTGACGAGAGCGCCGCCCCGCGCGGCCTCGCGGTGGGCGCGGCCAAGGCCGCGGCTCTCCTCGAACGGCAGCTGACCCTCGCCAGGACGCGGGCCCACTCCACCGCCCTCCAGGCCCTCGGCTCCTCCCGCTTCCACGCCGTCGCGGACCACGTGGCCGTGCTGGCCAGCGAGGTCCCGTTCAGCGGCGCCACGGACGACCTGGAGCGCCTGGCCGCCGCGGCCGGGGCGAACCTCGCCGAAGCGGTCGCCGTGCTCCCCCTCGGCCAGGCGGGCCACCCCTACAACGCGGGCGCGCTCGTCCACGGCCTCGCGGCCGACGCGGCCCCCGACGCGCAGGACGCCCCCTGGCTGAAGGTCCGCTCGCTGCTGCGCCTGCACCGGTACGCCCAGGAGGTCGTCCTCGGCCACGCGTCCCCGGAGCCCCGCCTCGCGGACGCCGGACACGCCCTGAACGTCCACCGCGAGGCGGCCTCAGCGGCGGCCGCGGCGGCGCACGCGGCCCGCACCCCGCGCATCGCCCCGGCCACCGCGTACGCCCTGGGTGTGCTCCACGCCGATCAGCGCCACGATGTGGAGGCGGCACGTTTCGCCTTCCAGCAGGCGTGGCTGCGCGAGGAGGTGCGGGCCCAGTGACGTACGACGCGCGGGAGCGGACCGTGCTGGCGGCGGGCTGCGTCCTGTGGCGCCCGGCGCCCGCCCACGACGGTGGCGGCGGCATCGAGATCGCCCTGGTCCACCGCCCCAAGTGGTCCGACTGGTCCCACCCCAAGGGCAAGCTCAAACGTGCGGAATCGGCCGCCGACGCGGCCGTACGGGAAGTCCTTGAAGAGACCGGCATGCGGTGCGAGCTCGGCGCGGAGCTGTCCACGGCCCGTTACCGGGACGCCCAGGGGAACCCCAAGGAGGTGCGCTACTGGGCCGCGGAGGCGGTCGGCGGCACCTTCGTGCCCAACTCCGAGGTCTCGCACCTGCGGTGGCTCTCCCCGGAGGCGGCCCGCCGGCAGCTGACCCGCCCGCGCGACGCGGACCTGGTCACCGAGCTGCTCGCCGTGCTGCACCCGTAAAGCAACTCGCCTCCCTCACTCAGCGCACGCGAGCCACTACTTTTCGTAGCGAAACGCCTAACCAGGCCGACCGCCGAGGTTCACCCGCCGTTCACTCGTGCCCATCGGCCGCTTCACTTGCCCTGCCTAATTTCGGCCTTACAACACGACGCAAGTCATCGCACGCCGCCAGCAAAGGGTCGGCGGCTCCCGGAAGGAAGACCCGAAGTGAAGCTTCAGCGCAAGAACCGGCTCCGCGCCCTCTCCCTCGGCGCCCTCGCCGTCTCCGGCGCCCTGGCCCTCACGGCGTGCGGCTCCGACGACACGAGCGAGGGTGGCGGCGGCAAGGAGACCAACGCCAACGCCAACATCAAGTGCGAGGACGCCAAGGGCCGGCTCGCGGCCTCCGGCTCGTCCGCGCAGAAGAACGCGATCGACGCCTGGCGGAAGGTCTACACGACCAACTGCAAGGACGTGCAGCTGAACTACAACCCGACGGGCTCGGGCGCCGGCATCACCGCGTTCACCCAGGGCCAGACCGCGTTCGCCGGTTCCGACTCGGCGCTGAAGCCCGAGGAGATCGAGAAGTCGAAGAAGGTCTGCACGGGCAGCCAGGCCATCGACCTGCCCATGGTGGGCGGCCCGATCGCCATCGGCTACAACGTCCCCGGCGTCGACAGCCTGACCCTGGACGCCAAGACCCTGGCCGACATCTTCAACGACAAGATCAAGAGCTGGGACGACAAGGCGATCGCGAAGCTCAACCCCGACGCCAAGCTCCCCAAGACCAAGATCCAGGCCTTCCACCGCTCCGACGAGTCCGGCACCACGGACAACTTCACCAAGTACCTGAAGGGCGCCGCCCCCAGCGCCTGGCCTTACGAGCCGGGCAAGTCGTGGGAGCCCAAGGGCGGCCAGTCCGCGAACGGCTCCGCCGGTGTCTCGGGCCAGGTCAAGCAGACCCCGGGCGCCATCTCGTACTTCGAGCTCTCCTACGCCGGTGAGGGCGTCAAGACCGTCGACGTGAAGACGGGCGCCAAGGAGCCGGTCAAGGCCACCGTCGAGAACGCCTCCAAGGCGATCGCCGAGGCGAAGATCAAGGGCAAGGGCAAGGACCTCGCCCTCGACCTGAACTACAAGCCGACCGCCGAGGGCGCCTACCCGATCACCCTGGTGACGTACGAGGTCGTCTGCGAGAAGGGCAACAAGGCGGAGACGCTCGCCGCCACCAAGTCCTTCCTGACCTACATCGCCAGCGAGGACGGCCAGAACGTCCTCAAGGAGAACGACTACGCGCCGATCCCGGCCGAGATCATCACCAAGGTCCGCTCCACCGTCGCGAGCCTGAGCTAGCTGAACCGAGTGCGGCCGGCCCCGCCACGCCAGACACCCTCTGGGGCCGGGCCGGCCGCACCGTCCGGTGCACCGCCGCCACGGAGCGCCTGCGTCACGCACGGCAGCTCCGCAGACCGGAGAACCCCATGGACATACCCAGCAACACGACCGCACCTCCACCCGTCGACGACGTCAGGCCGACGGCCCCGGTGAGCAAGGCGGCCGCCCGCGGCGCCACCCGCCCCGGCGACCGGATCTTCCTCGGCCTCTCCCGCGGCTCCGGGATAGCACTCCTGGTGATCATGGGCGCGATAGCCGCGTTCCTCACCTACCGCACGGCCCTCGCCCTCTCCGACAACACGGGCAACTTCCTCACCACCTTCGAATGGGACCCGGCCGGTTCCTCCACCGGCGGCAAGCCGTACTTCGGCATCGCCGTCCTGGTCTTCGGCACCGTGGTGAGCTCGGTGATCGCCCTCCTGATCGCGGTCCCCGTCGCCATCGGCATCGCGCTCTTCATCTCGCACTACGCGCCGCGCAAGCTGGCGGGCCCCATCGCGTACGTGATCGACCTGCTGGCCGCCGTGCCCTCGATCGTGTACGGCCTGTGGGGCGCCCTCGTGGTCGCCCCCAACCTCACCGGCCTCTACAGCTGGCTCGACGACTACCTCGGCTGGACCGGCGTCTTCGAGTACCAGGGCGGCGCCCCGCGCTCCCTGATGACCGTCGGAATCCTCCTCGCGATCATGATCCTGCCGATCATCACCAACGTGAGCCGCGAAGTCTTCCTCCAGGTCCCGAAGATGCACGAGGAGGCCGCGCTGGCCCTCGGCGCCACGCGCTGGGAGGTCATCCGCATGTCGGTGCTGCCCTTCGCCCGTTCCGGCATCATCTCCGCCTCGATGCTGGGCCTCGGCCGCGCGCTCGGCGAGACGATCGCCGTCGCCACCGTGCTCTCCCCGACCTTCCTCATCAACGCGTCCGTGCTCGACTACGGCGGCGGCACCTTCGCACAGAACATCGCCAGCAAGTTCAACGAGGCCAGTGAGTACGGGCAGGACGCGCTCATCGCCTCCGGCCTGGTCCTGTTCCTCATCACGCTGCTGGTCAACGGCGCGGCCCGCCTGATCATCGCGCGCCGCAAGGAGTACTCGGGGGCCAACGCATGAGCACCACGACACCCACCCCGGCCGGGCCGTCCCCGAGCCCCGTCAAGCGGCCCAGCACGCTCCGGGCCGCCAGTCTCCCGCGCTGGTCCCCCGCGGCCGTCGCGCTCGGCTCGGCCGCCGTCGCGGTCGCCGTCGGCGCCGGGTTCGGCCTGGACAGCCGCGTCCAGTGGGGCCTGATAGCCGCCCTGCTCTTCATCGCCGGTTCGTACGTCCTCGCCGTCACCGTCGAGGGCACCAGGCAGGCCAAGGACCGCCTCGCCACCTCACTGGTCTGGGTCATGTTCCTGCTGGCCGTCGTCCCGCTGGCCTCGCTGATCTACGAGACCGTGCAGCGCGGCAGCAAGGTCTTCGACTTCTACTTCCTGAGCCACTCCATGGGAGTCGTCTCCGACGACGAGGTCGGCGGCGGTGTCTACCACGCGCTCATCGGCACCCTGGAGCAGGTGCTCCTGGCCTCCGTGATCGCCGTCCCGATCGGCCTGCTCACCGCGGTCTACCTCGTCGAGTACGGGCGCGGGAAGCTCTCCAAGGTCGTCACGTTCTTCGTGGACGTCATGACCGGCATCCCCTCGATCGTCGCCGGTCTCTTCGTCCTCAGCTTCTGGATCCTGATCCTCGGCTTCGACTTCTCCGGCTGGGCCGGCGCCATGGCGCTCGCCATCCTGATGATGCCGGTGGTCGTGCGCTCCACCGAGGAGATGCTCAAGCTCGTCCCGAACGAGCTGCGCGAGGCCTCGCTCGCCCTCGGCGTACCGAAGTGGCGCACCATCCTCAAGGTCGTCCTGCCCACCGCGATCGGCGGCATCACCACCGGCATCATGCTCTCGGTGGCCCGCATCGCCGGTGAGACGGCGCCGGTCCTGCTCCTGGTCTGGGTGAATCCCCTGATCAACACGAACCCCTTCGAGGGCTCGCAGGCGTCGCTGCCGCTGTACATCTACCAGCAGTACGCGGCGGGCAACGACGCGTCGTACGACCGCGCCTGGGCCGCGGCCCTCACGCTCATCGGCTTCATCATGATCCTCAACCTGGCGGCCCGCGGTGTAGCCCGCTGGAAGGCCCCGAAGACGGGCCGCTAGGCATCCGTCGGCCGGCTCCGCCGACGAAGGCCGTGTCAGCGCCCCTCTCGCACCAAAGACTTGAAAGAAGCAGTGATCCCCATGGCCAAGCGAATCGACGTTTCGGGCCTGACGGCCTACTACGGTTCCCACAAGGCGATCGACGACATCTCCATGACCGTGGAGCCCCGCTCCGTGACGGCCTTCATCGGCCCGTCCGGCTGCGGCAAGTCCACGTTCCTGCGCACCCTGAACCGCATGCACGAGGTCACCTCCGGGGGCCGCGTCGAGGGCAAGGTGCTCCTGGACGACGAGGACCTGTACGGCAGCGGCGTGGACCCGGTGGCGGTGCGCCGCACGGTCGGCATGGTCTTCCAGCGCCCGAACCCGTTCCCCACGATGTCGATCTTCGACAATGTCGCGGCGGGCCTGAAGCTCAACGGCTCGTACAAGAAGAGCGAACTGAACGACGTCGTCGAGAAGTCCCTCAAGGGCGCGAACCTCTGGAACGAGGTCAAGGACCGCCTCAACAAGCCGGGCTCCGGCCTCTCCGGCGGTCAGCAGCAGCGGCTGTGCATCGCGCGGGCGATCGCGGTCGAGCCCGACGTGCTCCTCATGGACGAGCCCTGCTCGGCCCTCGACCCGATCTCGACGCTCGCCATCGAGGACCTGATCGGCGAGCTCAAGGAGCGCTTCACGATCGTCATCGTGACGCACAACATGCAGCAGGCGGCCCGCGTCTCGGACCGCACCGCCTTCTTCAACCTCGCCGCCGTCGGCCAGCCCGGCAAGCTCGTCGAGATCGACGAGACGGAGCGGATCTTCTCCAACCCCTCGGTGCAGGCGACCGAGGACTACATCTCGGGCCGCTTCGGCTAGGCCGGCGCCCGGTGTGACTCCCCGCGGTGCTGCATGGCGGTGCCACCGCAGGGACAACAAGAAGGGCCCGCCCCTGGCTCCCGGGGGCGGGCCTTTCCGTGTCCCGTCAGGGGCGCGGGGAACTGCGCGACCAGCCACGACGGCCGCGCAGGCAGAGAGCTACAGGAAGGCGAGGTCGACGGCCCAGAAGCTGACCGCCGCGACCAGGGCCGCCGCAGGCATGGTGATGAACCAGCCCAGAATGATGTTCTTGGCCACGCCCCACCGCACCGCGTTGACCCGCTTCGTCGCGCCCACACCCATGATCGCGGACGTGATGACGTGCGTCGTCGAGATCGGCGCGTGGAACATGAACGCGGTCGTGAACATGATGCCCGCGCCGGTCGTCTCGGCGGCGAAGCCCTGCGGCGGGTCCAGCTCGATGATCTTGCGGCCGAGGGTACGCATGATGCGCCAGCCGCCCGCGTACGTACCGAGCGAGAGCATCAGCGCACAGGCGATCTTGACCCAGATCGGGATGGGCGCGTCCGCGCTCTGCACGTCGGAGATGACGAGCGCCATCACCACGATGCCCATCGTCTTCTGCGCGTCCTGAAGGCCGTGGCCCAGCGCCATACCGGCCGCCGACACCGTCTGCGCGATACGGAAGCCGCGCTTGGCCTTGTGCGGGTTGGACTTGCGGAACATCCACATGATCGCGCACATGACCAGGTAACCGGCGACGAGGCCGATCACCGGCGACAGGAACATCGGGATGACGATCTTGTCGACGACACCGGACCAGATGACCCCGATGCCGCCGGCGAGCGCCGCTCCGACCATGCCGCCGAACAGCGCGTGCGACGAGGAGGAGGGCAGCCCGAAGTACCAGGTGATGAGGTTCCACACGATGGCGCCGATGAGCGCCGCGAAGAGGATCCACATCCCCTTGTCACCGTGCGGGGTCTCGATGATCCCCTCGCTGACGGTCTTGGCGACCCCGCTGCCCATGAAGGCACCGGCGAGGTTCATCACCGCGGCCATGGCGAGCGCCGCGCGGGGCGTCAGCGCACGGGTGGAGACGGAAGTGGCGATGGCGTTCGCGGAGTCGTGAAAGCCGTTCGTATAGGTAAATCCGAGCGCGACGCCGATGGTCACGATCAAGGCAAAGGTGTCCATGGCGGTGCCTCAGGACTCCTTGACCGCGATGGTCTCCACGGTGTTCGCCACGTGCTCGAAGGCGTCGGCGGCCTCCTCGAGGACGTCCACGATCTGCTTGAGCTTCAGCACCTCCATGGCGTCGTACTTGCCGTTGAAGAGCTGCGCGAGGAGCTTGCGGTGGATCTGGTCGGCCTGGTTCTCCAGGCGGTTGACCTCGATCCAGTATTCGGTGAGGTTGGCCATGGTCCGCAGGTTGGGCATGGCCTCCGCCGTGAGTTCGGCGGCCCGCGCGAGCACCTCGATCTGCTGCTCGACGCCCTTGGGAAGCTCTTCGACCTGGTAGAGGACGACCAGGTCGACGGCCTCCTCCATGAAGTCCATGATGTCGTCCAGGGACGACGCGAGGTTGTAGATGTCCTCGCGGTCGAACGGCGTGATGAAGGAGGAGTTCAGCTGGTGGAAGATCGCATGCGTGGCGTCGTCTCCCGCGTGTTCCGCGGCCCGCATACGCTCTGCGATCTCGGCCCGTGCGGAAGAGTCCGCTCCGAGCAGTTCCATGAGGAGCTTCGAGCCCGTGACGATGTTGTCCGCGGATGCGGCGAACATGTCGTAGAAGCTCGTCTCCCTGGGGGTCAGACGAAAGCGCACGTGGGGTCCTCGGGGTGCTTTGGATGCGGTCAGGCTGATGCTAGGCGCATCATCCGGCCACGGCTAACCGGCCGCCCCCCAGTGTCGCCCATCAGGCACAGTGATCAGCACACCCCCCGAGAAATCGGCTATCATATACCCTACGGGGGTATATGTACCCGCAGAGATGCGGGTACGTCCGACGGGGCTCCCGCAGTGACGACCCTCGCAGTGCAGACCAGGAGGAGGACGCGATGACGACCACCGAGGCGGCCGACGCGGCTGTACCCGGCGCGGGTGCGGGCGGCGCGGGTGCGGCCGAAGCGCCCACCACCGACCATGACCGCGGGGTGCACGGGTACCACCACCAGAAGGCCGAGCACCTCAAGCGGCTGCGCCGCATCGAGGGCCAGGTGCGGGGCCTGCAGCGGATGGTCGAGGAAGACGTCTACTGCATCGACATACTCACGCAGGTCTCGGCGAGCACGAAGGCGCTGCAGTCCTTCGCGCTGCAACTCCTCGAGGAGCACCTGCGGCACTGCGTGGCCGACGCGGCGGTCAAGGGCGGCACGGAGATCGACGCGAAGGTGGAAGAGGCGACGAAGGCGATTGGGCGGATGCTCCGCACGTAGGGCTCCCGCCGGGGGGGGCGGGTACGGGGTGTGCGTGGCCCGGGGCCCGGTCGCCGTACTCCTGGCGGGGCGCCGCACCGGAGTGGGTGACCACGGGCATCGCGCACTCGGCCGCCGCGGCCCACACGGGCCGGTGACCGAGGGACCCTGCCCCATGGCGTCACCACGCGCCCGCTCCGCGAGCTTCCCCGGCCCACCCACCGGGTCCCGCACCCGGGCGGCGAGGCGCGCCCGCTCCGCGGGCTCTTCCCCACCCGCCCGCCCGGCCGGACCCGCGCCACCGCTGCAACCCGCCCTACTCCACGGGCTCACCCGGACCCACCCGCCTGAACCTGCACTCTGACGGCACCCCGTCCCCGCTCCGCGGGCTTCTCCGCCCGCATACTGGAGCCTGCACCCCAACGGCGAAGCGTGCCCGCTCCGCGGGCTCTTCCCCACCCGCCCGCCCAACCGGACCCGTACCCCCGCTACAACGCGCCCCGCCCGTCTGTCGGTCCCCGCACCGCGCCCCCGCCCTGCGGACTCACCGCCGCCCGCCCCCGACCGGGCCTGCGCCACCAGGCAACGCCTGCCCGTTCCTTTCGCTCACCGCGCGGTGCGGGGTGAACGGGTGGGTGGGTGGGATGGATCGCCGCGCAGCGGCGGACAGGAATGCCTAGAACGAACCCGCAGAGCAGCGCAGCGCAGCGCAGCCCAGAGCAACGCGAAGCAACCACGACCGGCAGAGCGACAGAGAACCGCCGAGCAGCAACGAACCGCTAAAGGGAGTCCTCCGGGTAGCAACCCGGATCCCCCGCGTCGGCAACCCGCAACACCTCATCGATCCGGTCGAAGCTCAACCGCTCCGCCGCCGCACTCGCCGCGATCATGAGCTCCCCGCACAGTTCGATCTCGGCGAGGGCGACGTGGTCCTGAACCGCCGTACCGCCACGCATCGGAGCCACGTTCATCACCTCTTCCTGACTCGCGTACCGACCGGCCCTGCCCACCCGCCGTCTCGGCCCGCGTACCCGTCCCCGCCTACCCGTCCCCACCGGTACCGACTTCCTAGGGTAGGGAGCGGCGTACGTGGCGCGCATGGCACAGACGGACCATTTCCACCAGCCACACGCGACTACTGCTCGGCGATCTTTCCGGCGAAGATGTCCTTCTCGGCCGGAAGTCGTACCCGCGCCGGTGCCCCGAAGTCGAAGAGCAGCGTGGTCGACGCCACGTTCGCGTCGGCCACGGCGAACCGCTGACGCAACTTCCGCACCCGCCCCCGCTCGTCGAGGAAGACGTCGAACGGCACACTCCCCCTGCTGAACCCTTTCGCCGCCGCCGCACCCAGCGCACCGCGCTGACCTGCGGAGGCGGCCCGAGCGGCGGCACGCAGGTCCACGACCCCGCGGTAGTGCCGCACCTGGGCCCCACCGACCCGCTCCTCCCCCACGAACCCCACCTTCCTCGCCCCGCGCAGCAGTTCCGCCGCAGCGAGGGGATCCGTGGCTCCGCCGGTGACGAGGTTCCCGTCGGAGAGCGAACGTGTCTCGATCCGCACCCACTTGTCCGCCGGCACCCCGGCCCCGCGGTTCTTCATGAAGAGCGCGCCCGCGGTCATCAGCTCGGTGATGGGCCGGTGCTCCTCCTGGCCCGCGGGATCCTGCGGCAGCACCACCTCGAACCGGCCGAGCTGGCGCCGGTAGTCGTAGGCACCGGTGCCCCTGATGGTGACGCGGGTTCCTCCGCTGGCCATCTCCATGGACGTGTTCGCCTTCGAACTGCCCGCCCGCACCAGCGAATCGGCGGCCTGCCGCACCACGTCGTCGGGGTCGGCGGCACCGCTGCCGTCGGCGGCGGCGCCGGTGTTCGAACATCCGGTGGCGACGGCGATGAGTCCCGCCACCGAGACCACGGCGGCGACCACCGCGTCCGATCCGCCCGCGCGCCGCATGTGCCGCTGCACCATCGCCTGCCTACCCCCAAGCGTCCCGCGCCTGTCGTGGCCGTTCCTTGCGTCCCTCACATAACGACCTGTCCGTTGACCCGTCACGCGGACGCCTCGTGAACGCGACCGCCAACGGCCGTTCACCCACGCTCGATACGGTGACCGCGTGGCCGATCAGCAAGTCCCTCCCGTCACCCCGGACACCCCGGATTCCGCGCCCCACCGCACGACAACGGTCGAGAAGGGCCGCTTCATCGCGGCCCACTGCGCCTGCGGCTGGCGCGGCCCCGCCCGGCGGGCCCGCAGCAAGGCCCGTACGGACGCGGCCGAACACGAGGAATCACCCTGACCCCACCGGGCACCCGTTCCCCGAACCTCCATCCGTCCGTCCGGAACCCCCGGGCCCCGCACACCGTCTCGTTCTCCGGGAAGCAACGGGAGGCGCGTCATGGAACGACGTACGTTCATCGGCACGACGGCGGCCGCGCTGGCCGCGGCGACGGTCGCGGGCTGCACGGGCAAGGGCGCGGACGGCACCGCGTCCCGCAGCGCAAGCGGCACCGCCGCCACCGGCAGCGGTACCGGCGGCAGCAGCACCCCCATCAGAACGGCCAACGCCTCCGCGTCCGCGTCCGCCTCCTCCCCCGCCACCCTCAAGGCCCTCGCCCGCGACCTGGACGGCCTCCTCGTCCAGCCCGGCGAGGCCAACTGGGCGGCGGCGCGCCAGCTCTACAACACGCGCTTCGACGACCTGAAGCCGACCGCCGTCGCCTACGTCGCGCACCCGGACGACATCCGCACCGCCCTCGCGTACGCCCGCGCCCACCGCACCCCGGTCGCGATACGCAACGGCGGCCACTCCTACGCGGGCTGGTCATCCGGCACCGGCCGGCTGATCATCGACGTGTCGAAGCTGAGCCGGATACGGGCGAGCGGGAGCACCGCCACGACAGGCGGCGGCGCCAAGCTCATCGACGTCTACCGTTCGCTCGCCGCGAAGGGCGTCACCATCCCCGCGGGCTCCTGCCCGACCGTCGGCATCTCCGGGCTCACCCTCGGCGGCGGCCACGGCGTGGTCTCCCGGGCGTACGGCCTGACCTGCGACAGCCTCACCTCCGCCACGCTGATCACGGCGGACGGCAAGCAGCTCACCGCCTCCAAGTCCGAGAACAAGGACCTCTTCTGGGCGCTGCGCGGCGCGGGCAACGGCAACTTCGGCGTCGTCACCGAGCTGACGTACCGTACGCACGCCGCGCCCCAGGGCGTCTCCGCGTACATGACCTGGCCCTGGTCGAAGGCGGCGGCGGTCGTCAAGGCGTGGCAGGCGTGGGGGCCCGACCAGCCGGACGAGATCTGGTCCTCCCTCCACCTGGCGAACACCCCGGGCGGCACCCCGACCGTCTCCGTCGCCTGCTTCTCCCTCGGCACGTACGGCGAGCTGCAGAACGCCGTCGACCGCCTCGCCGACAAGATCGGCGCGCCCGCCCGCAGCGTCTCCTTGAAGCGGCGTACGTACGAGGAGGCGATGGAGGTGTACGCGGGCTGCTCGTCGTTCCCCACCGACGCCCAGTGCCACCTGTCCGGGGCGATCCCGGGACGCAGCGGGCAGGGCGCGCTCAACCGGGAGACGTACGCGGCCAGTTCGGACTTCTTCGACCGTTCGCTCTCGGCGGCGGGCATCCGCGCGCTGCTGTCGCAGATCGAGAACGTGACGGGCGCGAGCGCGGGCAGCATCGCGCTCACCGCGCTCGGCGGCGCCATCAACCGCGTCGACCCGACCGCGACGGCCTTCGTGCACCGGCGCTCGCGCATGCTGGCGCAGTACATCGCGTCGTGGCGCGCGGGCACGTCCGGCAAGCCCGCGCAGGCATGGCTGAAAAAGGCGCACGGGGCGATGGGGCGGTACGCGTCCGGGGCGGCGTACCAGAACTACACCGACGCGACGCTGACGAACTGGCGCGAGGCGTACTACGGGGACGCGGCGCCACGCCTGAAGAAGCTGAAGAAGCAGTACGACCCGGCGCGGTTCTTCGACTTCCCGCAGGCGCTGTAGGAACGCGGGGGGACGGCGTACGTACCGGTACACCGGTACCGACGGGCTGCGAGCCTGTCTTCGAAGCCCCGCCTGCACAGCGGGAACCGCTACGCCGCGAGATCCCGCTCGTCCGGATCCGCCGCGGCTCCCGACGGCGAGGGCGATGACGGCCGCGACGCCGACCGTGACGTCGCCGCCGTACCGCTCAGCGACGCCGTGACCGGCCCGGCCTTCCGGTCCCACACCAGCCGGCCCGCGTACCGGGTCCGCCCGATCGCCTTGGCGAGGGGCGTGAGCAGCGCCATGGCGAGCGGCGAGAGGAGCAGGACGACGGCGGTGCCGAGCGCGAAGCCGCCGACGACGTCCGTCGGGTAGTGCACGCCCATGAAGACGCGGCAGAAGCCTTCGAGGACGGCGAGGCCGAGGCCTACGAGGCCGAACTTCCGGTTGGCGACGAAGAGTCCGGCGCCGACGGCCATGGCGAGCGTCGCGTGGTCGCTGACGAAGGAGTAGTCGTTCTTGCCGTCGGCGAGGAGTTCCAGGCCACGGTGGTCGCGGAATGGACGCGGTCGTTCCACGAAGCTGCGGATGGGGATGTTGACCAGTACGGCGAGGCCGGCGGCGAGCGGCGTCCAGACGACGGCGGCGACCGAGGAGGCGGCGTCGTCGAGGGTGGCGCGCCTGCGCTGGCCCCACCAGCACCACACCACGAGGAGCACGAGGGCGAGCAGCAGGCCGTACTCCCCGACGAACGCCATGGCGCTGTCGAGCCAGGACGGGGAGTCCTTCGCCAGGCCGTTGATGTCGTAGAGCAGGCTGACGTCGGGGTTCGACCCGGATTCATCGAGTCCAGCCATGGCGCTGCGGCCCCTTGTCTCCTAGCCCATGGGCGCACGTTTCTGTGCGCCCGTCCATCAACCCCCGTGGTCGGTCCAGTCAAGGGAACCCCTATCCCCTGTTCTCCGTTCCACTCTCCACTGAAAGATCACTGAGACGTTACCGAAGAGAGACTCGTCGCCGCAGCTCAGGGGAGTGTTCTAACCGAGAGTTCAAGCCACGTCACACCGTGCGTCCGGCTCCGCATATCCGTCCGCACATCCGTGTGGCGAAGCTCCAGACATCCCCGGCCGCGCGCGTCGTCAAACCTCCGACGGCTTGTCCGGCAAGGCCTTGGCGCCGTCCTCCGTGACCCGCGTCGCGCCGAAGTAGTCGGGCGTGTCGACCGGGTCGAAGCGGATCACGGCGCCGGGCCGCGGCGCGTCGATCATGTATCCGCCGCCGACGTAGATGCCGACGTGCCGGATGGCGCGGGAATTGGTGAGGTCGTCGGAGAAGAACACCAGGTCGCCGGGGAGCAGTTCGTCCCTCTTGGGGTGCGGGCCCGCGTTGTACTGGTCGTTGGCGACGCGCGGCAGGGTGATGCCGACGGTGCGGTAGGCGGCGAGTGTGAGCCCCGAGCAGTCGAAGCGGCCGTTCTGCTCGGCGGTGCCGTTACCGCCCCACAGGTACTCGGTGCCGAGCTTCTTCTGCGCGTAGTAGATGGCCCCGGCCGCCTGCCGGGAGGGCGCGACCCGGCCGACGGGCCGGGCGAAGCTCTTGGAGAGGTTCGTGATGGTCTTCACGTAGTTCTGGGTCTCGCTGTAGGGCGGTACGCCGCCGTACTTGATGACGGCGTAGGCGCCCGCGTTGTACGCGGCGAGCATGTTCTTGGTCGGGTCACCGGGGGCGTCCTTCACGTATCCGGCGAGCTTGCAGTCGTACGACGCCGCGGACGGGATGGCGTCCTGGGGGTCCCAGATGTCGCGGTCGCCGTCGCCGTCGCCGTCGAGGCCGTGCGTCGCCCACGTACCGGGGATGAACTGCGCTATGCCGAGCGCCTGGGCCGGGCTCTTGGCCCGCGGGTTGAAGCCGCTCTCCTGGTAGAGCTGCGCGGCGAGCAGGGCGGGGTTGATCGCCTTGCAGAGATTGCCCCACTTCTGCACGAGGGGCTGGTAGGTGGCGGGCACGGCTCCCTTGGCGAGCCCCACGGACTCACCCGTGGCCCCGCCCGCGAGGCTCCCCGCGGCCATGTACGTCCCGACGACGAGCAGCGCGACGAAGCCGGCGGCACCGCTCGTCCCGACGGACGCGATCAACCACGCCTTACGCACCGTCAACCACCCCTCACCCGCCGGTAGCCCAACGGCGCTCAGTGTAGAGGTCCGGTACGACAACAGGGTGGATCAGACAGGGAGCATCGGTGCACGCCCGCGGGTGTCCATACACCAGCCCATCCCCGCGGCGACCTGAAAGTGATCAACGGCACAGCCGAAAAGATGACCGGCGGACGATCGGATTCCTCCTTTACGGTGAGCGCCGACCAATCAGTTACGGCCAAGTAGGCGTGATTTTAGGAGAGTTCATGCGCAAGCTTTTGACGGGGAAGCGCAAGCTCGCGGTCCTGGGCGCACTGACGGCGGTCGCCATCGGCGTGCCCACTGTGGGTGCGGTGGCCGCGGAGATCAGCGGGAGCAGGCTGCCGTTCGCTCTCGCCACCGCGGGCAGCAAGGAGGACGGTGACCGCTGGAAGGGCAAGAGCAGCGGTCACGCCAAGGTCTGCGGCGATGTCCCGGTGAACGACACGCGGACGTTCAGCGCGTACATCTACCAGGACAAGAACCTCCGCCCCGACCCGAAGATCACGAGCACCTCCCGCAGCTACAAGCAGGCCTACGGCTGCGGCGGTTACAAGGGCACCAGCACGAGTGGCAAGTACTACACCAAGGCCACTTGGGCGGGCATCCCCGGCAGCCGGGCCTACGGTTACGTGAACGCCCAGAACTGATCCACTACTGAAGGCTCAGGACTCAGGAATCACGTGAGCACTCCCCACAGCCCCGCCGCGACCGGCTCCCAGCCGGTCGCGGCGGTCGCGGACGTCACCGTCCAGTACGGCTCGACGACCGCCCTCGACGACGTATCCCTCACCTTCCCCGCCGGGGTCACCGGCCTCCTCGGACCCAACGGCGCTGGGAAAAGCACCCTGTTGTCCCTGCTGAGCACGGCGCGCAGGCCCAACTCCGGTACGGTCACCCTCCTCGGTGAAGAGGCCCCCGGCCGGGCCCGCGTGCAGCGCCTGCGACGGCGGATCGGGGTGCTCCCGCAGTCCTTCGGGTTCTACCCCCGCTTCACCGTCATGGAGTTCACCGAGTACGCGGCGTGGCTGCGCAAGGTGCCGGCGGCGCAGCGGCGCGAGCGGGCCCGCGAGGCGCTGCGCCTGGTGCAGATGGAGAAGTACGCCGACCGCAGGATGGGCGCCCTGTCCGGCGGCATGCTGCGCCGCGTCGGCATCGCCCAGGCCATGGTCAACGAGCCCTCCCTGGTCCTCCTCGACGAGCCGACAGTCGGCCTCGACCCGGCCCAGCGCGTCGGATTCCGCTCCCTCATCCAGGAGTTGGGCGATCGGTGCGCGGTGGTGATGAGCACCCACCTCGCCGAGGACGTGGCTCATGTGTGCGACCGGGTCGCCGTCCTCCTCGAAGGCACGGTCCGGTTCACGGGGACGGTCGCCGAACTGTGCGCCCTGCCACCCGACGCCGAGGAGACGCAAGTCGACGGGGGAGCCGTGGAAGCCGGATATCTGCATCTGGCCGGAACGGAAGCGGTGGCCAGCTGATGCGCGTCCTGCTGACCGAGATGCGCCGCGGCGAGGCCAAATGGGCCGCCGCGCTCATGGGAGCCGCCGGCGTCTACTACCTCAGCGCGGAGAGCCCCGGCGAGAGCGACTGGATCGGCTGGTGGAACCAGACGAGCCTCCAGGTCCAGCTCTTCTCGGTGATCGTGATGGGTTCCGTGATGAGCGCCGCGGCCGCCTGGGGCGCGGGCCGCGCCTTCCGCCACCGCACCAGGGTCTGGGCCGACACCGCCGCACGCGGTGGCTGGTCCCAGGCGCTGCTGCTCTGGCTCGCGGTGTGGCTGTGGGCCCTGATCGCGTACGCCGTCCTGATCGCCGTAGCGTTCTCGCGGACCGCGGGCGTCAGTGATGTCTACGAGCCCGCGTGGACACCGCTGCTGCTCGGCGCGGGAATGATGGGCCTGGAGATCGCCGTCGGCGTCGCCATCGGCTCGGCGCTCCCCTCCCGTGTGATCGCCCCCTTCGCGGGGATCTTCTGGTACGGCCTCTTCGTCTTCGTCGCGTTCGTCCCCGACACCCCGCTCGACAAGCTGTTCCCTGCGATAGACGAGTTCTGGAGCTCGGAGTTCGAGCCGAACACGACCCGCATGCTGATCGCCGCCGCCTGGTGCCTGACGTTCGGCCTTGCCCTGACCGCGCTCCCCGCGCTGTGGCGCCGCGCCGCGCTCGCACCGCGCCCGCTCGCCCTCGGGGCGCTCACGGTGGTCGCGCTGGTCGCGGGCGGCACGCTCGTGGCGTTCCGCACGCCGGTGCCCGACTCGTACTGGGCGGTGCGCAAGGAGCAGCCCGCGCAGCCGCTCTGCGCCGCGAGCGGCCGCACCAAGGTATGCCTGTGGCCGGAGGACCGCCATCTGCTTCCGCAGGCCCGCGCCGCCGTACGCACCGTCGACTCCGGCCTCGGTGACCTCTCCAACCTCAACCGTGCCTTCTACGCCAGCGGCCTCAAGCGCCCTGCGGGCCACACCGCCGAACTCCCCCTGATGACCCCCGCGGAGAGCCAGGTCGACCTGACGGACGCCATGTTCTCCGCCGCCCTGCCCCAGCCCACGTCACCGGAGTGCGCCCCCCACCTCCTCAAGAAGGCGGGCGGCTATCCGGACACCTTCCTCTTCGAAGCGGCCGTCCGCTCCCGCATCGGGGCGCCCGGCGAGTACTACGGCGAGGAGTTCGGCCGCGCCCTGGAGCGGATCACCGACGCGCCGCGCGCGAAGCAGGACGAGTGGATCGAGGCCGCGGCCGACGACATCCGCGCGTGCAAGCCCGTCCCCGAGCTCCCCTCGTCTCACTGAGCGAATCGACCGTGCCGCTATGACCCCCATGAACCCCACACCGAACACCCCGACCGACTCCGAGAACCCCGCGCCGAGCCCCCCGGCCGACCCCGGGAGCCCCGCGCCGAGCCCCCCGGCCGACCCCGAAACCCCCGCACCGAACACCCCGGCCAACCCCGAAACCCCCGCACCGAACACCCCGGCCAACCCCGAGAACCCCGCACCGAACACCCCGGCCAACCCCGAAATCCCCACACCGAACACCCCGGCCAACCCCGGGAATTCCGCCCCTCGGGCAAGCCGGTCGCGCGACCCCCGCCTGAGCGCCGCTCTCGCCTTCGTACGCTGCCGGGGCCTGCCCCGCGCCGCGAGCGCCGCGCTGCTCGTCGCCCTGGCGGCGACCGCCTTCGCGGGGCAGCGCGTGGCGGTACCGGAGTTCCGCTACCTGGTCGACTTCAGCGTGCCGGTGGCCGAAGTCGTCCCGCTCGCCCACGCGGTCATCCTCGCCACCACACTGTTCTCCCCCATGGCCGACCTGGAACAGACCTCGGCCCAGCCGATGATCCGCCACCGCAGCCTGTACCTCCTCGCCCTCCTCGCCCTGGCCCTCGGCCTGAGCGCCCTGCCACTGCTCGCCGGCGCCACGGGCGAGGTCTTCGCCTCGGCGGCCCGCAACGTCATCGGCTACCTGGGCCTCGCCATGCTCAGCGCCCGCCTCTTCGGCAGCGGCCTCGCCTGGCTGCTCCCCCTGGCCGTGTTCGGCCCCACGCTGCTCCTCGGCGTAGCCAGCGACAACACCCCCGAGCCCTGGGCCTGGTCACTCCACCCCGCCTCCAGCACCTCGGCCGCGACCGTAGCCGCAGCCCTCTGGCTGACGGGCGCGTGCGCGTCGGCGACAGCGGGACCACGGCAGACGGAGCGGGCGGAGCAGAACTGACCTTGCCCCGGCTCGCCGGGTCCTCGGTCCCCGGTCCCGCCGCTCCCCCGCCACGGGGAGCCGGGCGTGACCTCGGCCCACAGCAACTTCCCCGCGCCCACGCTTCCCACCGGGTAGGCCCCCCACCGATGTGCGCGTTGTTCAGCAACTCCCCCGCCGGCAACTCGGCGGAGGGCACGAGTTCGCCGGGCCCGTACGTCTCCAGGACCGCCCGCAGGGTGACTCGGGCGATGCGAGGGGCTCTGGGATCGTGGGGGAGTTGGAGGGTGCAGGTCCAGGGCGGGGATACGGTTGGGTGCATGGAAGCCCCGTTCTGGGTGGGGAGTTGCCGGATGGTTCCCAGTGCTGATCCGCAACGCCAAACTGGGCGCAGGCACCGAAGCGGCCTGAGGGGACGTGGGGGTATGTGCGCACGGAGCACCTCGCCCGCGATAGCGCCATTGTTCGTGCAGCGTGGCGCAGGGATAGCGAGTACGCACATACCCCCGCGGCCCCGCCCCACAGACACACCCGGGGCGCAGACCCCCGCCAAAGCGAAGCCGCACACGCAACCGCAACCGCAACCGCAACCGCCTACGAAAACGCACAGGAAGGGACGCCCACCCCAGCCATGACCGAGACCCCGAGCCCCAAGCCCATCCCCGCCGACCTCGACTGGATCCGCGCCGCCCCCGAGGACGAGCAGGGCCCCGGCCCCTGGATCGAGATCGCCTTCGGCGCGGACGACGCCGTCTACCTCCGCGAGACCAGCGACCCGGACAACGTCGTCACGACCAACCGCAAGAAGTGGGACGCCTTCGTACTCGGCGTACAGGCCGGAGAGTTCGACCACTTCGTGGAAGGGTTCGACCTTTCCTGACGCCCGCGCGTCCCACGGCAGCGTTCCAGGGAGGAGGCGTTTCCGCAGGTCAGACCCGGTGCGAGCATTCCAGCGTTCCTGATCACCCGGCGCCCCTTGCCCCGTCGCGGCGGCACCCGCTTCGCTGGTCACCAGGCCGGACGACACGGCCTCGCAGAACGGCCCAGCGCACCTGCTCACGCCACCGCTCACTCACCCACGGGGTCCCTCATGAAGCACGCCCACGCCACCAAGACGCTCCTCGCAGGCCTCGCCCTGATCAGCACCCTGGGCCTGACCGCCTGCAACGGTGACGACGGCAGCACGGACGCGGCCCCCGCAGGCTCCTCCAGCGGCCAGGCGAACGGGGGCGGCAGCGGCAGCGACGGCTCCAGCGGCTCCACCGAGGGCAGCACCGGCAACGGCGGCAGCGGCAGCGGTGGCAGCACCGGCGGGAAGGGCAGCGACACCGGCACCGGTGACGGCCAAGGCACCGCCGCGGGCGCCGGTTCGAACAACGGCGGCAAGGTCGGCATGTGCCGCAGCGACGAGCTCGAGGTGACGGCCACCGACAACTCCACCGACAAGACGGAAGGCGTCGTCACCGTCCAGTTCAAGAACGGCGGCGGCCGCGACTGCTCGATCAACGGCTACGCGGGCGTCGACCTGAAGGCCGCCACCGGCGACACCGTTTCCGTGGACCGCAACGGCGAGCAGGCCCGACCCTCGGTCCTCAAGGACGGCGAGTCCGCCGCCTTCAATATTACGTTCGCCATCAACAACACCGGCGGCTCCGGCGTACGCATCGCCAAGATTCTCGTGACGCCGCCGAACGAGACGAAGACCGTCACCATCGCCTGGCCCGCCGGCACGCTGCCGGTGAGCGAGGACGGTGGCGGCACCGAGCTGGCCATCGGACCGGTCGTCAAGGCCAGCGATTCCCCCGCGGGCTGAGGTAGCCAAGCAGACCCCTGCGATCAGCGAAGGTGCTGGTCACAGGGGTTTCATGCGTTCAGGCACCGTTCGAGCACCCGCCACGCCCGAGGGACGGGCGCGCACTCAACCAAGGCCGAGGATGAGTGAATTGGGCGACGGTGACCGGAGGCGTCCGCGGCCCCCGGCGCCCTCCACAAGTGAGCCATCGCACGCAAACGAGCCGACGGCGCAAAGTCCAGCTCTGCCTACCGCTTCGGTGACCGTTCCCGCGCAACCCGTGGGTCCACCGGGGCTCGGGTCACTTAACACCTGGTCAGAGGCACGCCGGGCCGTCATTGCCCGGCGTCGTACCGCGTGATACACAGAGTAACCGGGCGTCATGTGCGAGGAAGCGCACGAAGTCAGCCAACGAATGGCGCCAAGGCGGCATGCGCAGGCCGGTTTGTCGGCGAGAATGAGCTGTCCTCTGTACTGAGGTAGGCAGAGGTGACAGAACAACCCACTAGGGGCGGTGAGTTACACATGCTTATGGCAGCCGAAAAGGGCGACATCACCACCATCATCGGCGGGATCGCCCCCGACTGGGGTCCCTTCGGGAGCCTGGGCAACGAGGCGCGCGTGATGATCGAGGTCGTGATGGCGATCGCCATCCTCCTCTGTCTCGGCATCGCGATCTGGGGCGCGGCGAAGCAGCGCATCGGTGCGACGGCGTTGCGCGACACGTTCAGCGCGGAGCAGGGCAAGGGCCTGATCATCGCCGGTCTCACCGGCGTCTTCATCATCGGTTCGCTCGGCACGCTCTTCACGATCGTCTACGGCATGGCGGTCTAGTACGGCCCGGCGCAGGCCGGCGGTCCCCCGCTCGCCTCCGCCTCCCCTCCCCCCCCCACCGACGTCCCCCTTCTCCCTGTCCCCACTCCCCCACCCATCCGTCGTGCCCACCGGCTGAGGTTGCAACTCCCTGATGTCGAGTCACCACACCGCGCCTGCGCGGAAACCAGCACGGCCACCGTCGTACGTGTCCCGCGCGGCGGCCCAGCGAGAGGTTGAGGGGGCGTACGCGGCATGAGTCCCGACGACGAGCGGAAGGACGGCCTCTTCCTCGGCGGCTCGGGGGAGACCCGGACGCGGCTTCCCGAGGGAGACGGCGGGAGCGACGACGTCTACGGCGGCCAGCGCAGATCCGGCCGCCCCGGACGGTCGTCCTCGCGGAGCCTGGTCACGGTGGTCGGCGTCGTGGTCCTGCTCATCGCGGCGATCGCCTTCGCCAACCGCGGAGGGGACGATTCCTCTTCGGGGGGCGGGGACGGCAAGAAGCCGGAGGCCGCGTCGACGGCGCCCTCCGGGGAGAAGCCGGTGGGGGGCAAGAACGCGGGGATCCCGTCGGGGTTCGCCAAGACCGAGCAGGGGGCGCAGAGTGCGGCGGCGAACTTCGCGGTGCCTCTCGGCTCAGCGGAGATGTTCGACAAGAACAAGCGCAACACGATCCTCAACACCGTCATGGCCCCGTCCAGCGTCGCCAAGTTCCAGGCCGAGCTCGACAGGGCCTACACGGCTCCGTTCTTCAAGAACGTGGGGCTGAACGAGGACGGCTCGACACCGAAGGGCTACCAGTTCATCTCCCGCACGACCCCGATCGGCACCAAGGTCACCGCCTTCTCCGACAACAACGCGACGGTGGAGGTCTGGTGCAGCGGTCTGCTCGGGCTGGCCGGGGAGAAGTCCACGAAACCGGTTACCAACAGCTGGTTCACGATCACCATGAAGCTCGAGTGGATCGACGGCGGCTGGAAGGCAGTCACACACTCCCAGAAGGACGGCCCCGCCCCGGTCCCGGGTGACGACCGTGCGTCCAGCTCGGACGAAATCGCGAAAGCGGTCCAAGGGTACGGAGGGTTCACGTATGCCCGGTAGCCGCCACGTACTTCGACTCAGCGCCACCGTGGCAGCCGTGCAGAGCGCGGCGATCCTGTTCGCGACGCGTGCCTTCGCCGCGCCGGATCCCAAGGACGACGCCTGCGATCTCATCCACGGCCCCGCCAAAAAATACTGCGAAAAAGGCTCATCCGGCGCCAGCTCCGGCGACGGCAAATACCCCGCCTCCCCACCCCTCCCCGACTCCCTGGACCCCCTCAGCTCCCTGGCCAAGGGCTGTGCCGACGCCGCGTCCTGGACCGTCGACAAGCTCTCCGAGGCCGTGAAGGAGACCGCGAACGTCGACTTCACGAACCCCAAGTTCCTCCAGCAGTACGCCGTCGTCTTCGCCGCGTCGACCATCCTGACGCTGCTCCTGTGGCTGCTCGCGGTCGCCAAGCGGGCGGTCCGCGGCGTGCCGCTCACCACCGCGCTCTCCGAGGCGATCGGGTTCCTCTGGCTCACCGTCCTCGCCTCCGCCTTCACGCCGCTGATCCTGTACACCGTCGTCTCGGCGGCCGACGGCGTCACGGACGTCATCGCGAAGGCGACGGGCGGTCAGACGGACACGTTCTTCGGGACGTTCTCCGGCGCGCTCAAGAAGGGCGACGACATAGGCGGTGGGCCGATCATGCTGATCGTCGTCTCGCTCGTGTCGATCCTCGCCGCCGGCATCCTCTGGTTGGAGCTGGTGATCAGGGCGGCGCTCCTCTACGTAGGAGCGCTCCTCGGCACCGTCGTGTACGCGGGCCTCGTCGACAAAAACCTGTGGTCGCACGTCCGCCGCTGGGCGGGCATCATGATCGCGGTGATCCTGGTCAAACCGATCATCGTCATCGTGCTCGGTCTCGCCGGGGCGCTCTCCGCCGACGACGGGCCCGACTCCTTCTCGGCGGTCGTCTCCGGGCTGTCGATCATCCTGCTCGCCATCTTCGCGAGCGCCATGATCTACCGCTTCGTCCCCGGCTTCGGCGACGAGATCGCGGGCTCCCGCGACAACCGCATCATGCGCGGCGCCGAGAACAAGGCCGCCGCCGTGATCAGCTCCCCAGCCTCCCTCGTCTCGCAGGGCATCAAGACCCACAGCGCCCGCGGCAACGGCAGCGGCGGCGGTAACCAGGGCAGCGGCGGCCAGGCACGCCCGGCCAACCCCGCGAGCGGCGGCGTCGCCGCCCACAGCGGCCGTCCCTCCGGAGGCGGCGGCTCCTCGAACGGCGGCGGATCCGTCCCCTCCGCCGCACCCCCGCCGCGCAAGAGCAGCGCGACGGACACACCGCACGCGGGCAACCGCGGCGGTTCCCGCACCAGCAGTACCAACCGCACGGGAGGTGAAGGGCGTTGACGACCCAGTCCCACGTGTCCCAACCGGTCGCGCCCCGCCGCACATATCTGATCGGCCGCGCGCGGCCGAACGCGATCGTCGGCAAGAACCGCGAGACCGGGGAGATCGCCCTGATCATCGTGGGGGCGTTCCTCGGCATGATGTGCGGGCTCCTCGTTCCCGTCCTCTCCCTGCGCATCGTCCTGCTGTCCGGCCTGCCGATGCTCGCCATCGCGGCCGTCTACGTCCCGTACAAGGGCCGCACCTTCTACAAGTGGTTCGAGATCAACCGCAGCTACAAGCGGACCCTGAAGCGCGGCACCGGCTACCGCTCGGCCGTCGCCGAGGCCGGCATCCGGCTCGACGGCAGGGAGGTCGAGGTCGGGCCGCCGCCCGGGATCGGCCGGATCAACTGGCTGGCCGCGCCCTTCGGTCCTGACGAGATCGCCGTCCTGCTGCACGCGGACCGGCGCACCGTCACCGCCGCCATCGAGATCGAGGGTCCTGGCGTCGGGCTGCGCGACAGCGAGGACCAGGAGGCCCTCGTCGACCGCTTCGGCACGCTCCTCAAGCACGTCGCGAACGGCGACGGCTTCGTCACCCGTCTGCAGATGCTCGCCCGTACGCTGCCCGCCGACCCCGACGCGCACGCCAAGGACGTCAGCGTACGGGGGGACACGCGGGCGCTTCCGTGGCTCCAGCAGTCCTACGAACAGTTGCAGTCGATGGTGTCGACCAGCAGCGAGCAGCACCGCGCCTACCTCGTCGCCTGCATGCACTACTCCCGCGACCTGGCCGCCGAGGCGCAGGCGATGGCGCGCGCGGCCCGCCCGCAGGGCGGCAGGAAGCTCGACAAGGACGCCGGTCTCGCCGTCGTCATGGCGCGCGAGCTGACCGACATCTGCTCGCGGCTGCAGGAGGCGGACATCCGCGTACGGCAGCCGCTCGGCCAGGGCCGCCTCGCCTCCCTGGTCCACTCCATGTATGACCCCGACCACCCCATCGACCACATCCAGGCGATGACGAAGCGCAACGCCTGGCCGGCCGAGCTCGACGCCATGGAGCCCACCTACCTCCAGGCCAAGACCCGCGAGTCCTCCACCCGCGCCCCCTGGTGCCACGCCACGGCCTGGGTGAAGGAGTGGCCGATGACCCCCGTCGGCGTCAACTTCCTCGCTCCCCTGCTCGTTCACACCCCGGACGTCATCAGGACGGTCGCCGTGACGATGGACCTCGAACCCACGGAGGTCGCCATCGAGCGGATGCTGACCGAGAAGACGAACGACGAGGCCGAGGCCAGTCGGCAGGCCAAGATGAACCGCACGATCGACCCCCGCGACGTCGCCTCGCACTCCCGCCTCGACCAGCGCGGCGAGGATCTGGCGAGCGGCGCGGCCGGTGTCAACCTGGTCGGCTACATCACCGTCTCGTCCCGTTCCCCGGAGGCGCTCGCGCGCGACAAGCGCACCATCCGCGCCTCCGCCGGCAAGTCGTATCTGAAGCTGGAGTGGTGCGACCGCGAGCACCACAGGGCCTTCGTCAACACGCTGCCGTTCGCGACCGGCATCCGACGCTAGACGTAGAGGCAGGCTGCCCAGATGCGGGATCCGCTGACCGTCCTCACGGACGCCTTCACCGCTTTCCTCTTCGGGAAGATCGAGACGACCAGGCTCCCGGTACGTACGTCGACGGGGCAGGCCCAGGCGGTCTACCTCCCGACGGCCGCGCCGGGCCTCGGCGACTCGGGTGTGATCATCGGGCGTGAGGTGTACTCCGGCAAGGGGTACATCTACGACCCGTTCCAGTTGTACGGGCAGCAGTTGCCCGCGCCGCACTGGCTGGTGCTCGGCGAGTCCGGCAACGGCAAGTCGGCCCTGGAGAAGACGTACGTCCTGCGCCAGCTGCGCTTCAAGGACCGCCAGGTCGTCGTCCTCGACGCCCAGGGCGAGGACGGCGTCGGCGAATGGAACCTCATCGCCCAGGAGCTGGGGATAACTCCCATCCGCCTCGACCCGACGGCGGCCCTGGACATGGGCATCCGCCTCAACCCGCTGGACCCGGCGATCACGACGACGGGCCAGCTGGCGCTGCTCCGCACGATCATCGAGGTCGCGATGGGCCACGGCCTGGACGAGCGCTCCGGCTTCGCCCTCAAGGTCGCGCACGCGTACGTGAACGAGACCATCGTGGAGCGCCAGCCCGTCCTGACCGACATCGTCGAGCAGCTGCGCCACCCCGAGCCGGAGTCGGCCGAGGCGATGAACGTGGCCATAGACGACGTCCGGGCGTGGGGCCTTGACGTGGCACTGGTCATCGACCGCCTCGTCGACGGCGACCTGCGGGGCATGTTCGACGGCCCGACGACGGTCGGCATCGACCTCGACGCCCCGCTCATCGTCTTCGACCTGTCCCACATCGACCGGAACTCCATCGCGATGCCGATCCTGATGGCGATCGTGGGCGTCTGGCTGGAGCACACGTGGATCCGGCCGGACCGCAAGAAGCGCATCTTCCTGGTGGAAGAGGCCTGGCACATCATCAACTCCCCCTTCGTGGCGCAGCTTTTCCAGCGGCTGCTGAAGTTCGGCCGACGGCTCGGCCTGTCGTTCGTGGCGGTGGTCCACCACCTCAGCGACGTGGTGGACGGAGCGGCGGCCAAGGAGGCGGCGGCGATCCTGAAGATGGCGTCCACCCGGACCATCTACGCCCAGAAGGCCGACGAGGCGCGGGCGACGGGCCGGGTGCTCGGCCTCCCGAGGTGGGCCGTGGAGATCATTCCCACGCTCACCCCAGGCATCGCGGTGTGGGACGTGAACGGCAACGTCCAGGTGGTCAAACACCTGATCACGGAGACGGAACGCCCGCTGGTCTTCACCGACCGCGCCATGACCGAGTCGTCGGCGGACCTCCCCGACGACGTACCGGCCGACGACGCGATGCGGGCGGCCGAGCTGGAGGCGGCGGAGCGGGCAGCGGCGTACATGGAGCAGCATGCGGGATGACTGGGAACGGGGTGGGCCCCCGCGCGGGCGGGGTCCCCACTCCCACGATCGGGGCGGTACTCAACGGGGCGGCCCTCAACGGGGAGTCCCGGACGGACTGTTGGTCGGCTTCCTCGCGTTCCTCCTCGGGGCGACCGTGCTCGTCTGGACGGCCGCGAACCTCGCGGGCCGCTTCGCGCACGGCTCCTGGCCGGAGAACGTCTCCTTCGGCCATACGCCGCCGGCCGTACGCCACCTGGCCGGACAGCCCCATGACCTGGCGGGCGCCTGGCCCCGGACCCCACCGGACCAGCTCTCCGGATACGGCCTCTTCTGGGGCCTGTTCATCGGCCAGCTGATGATCCTGATCGTGCTGACCGTCTTCGTGATGGGCACGGTGGCGCGGTGGCGCGCGGTGCGGAGGGTCCGCCGGGAGGCGGCGGGGGCGGGAGCGGTGGCAGGGACAGGGGCGTCGGGTGACATGTACAGGCCCCGTGCCGGAGGCACGGAGAACACCCCGGTCCCGGCCCAGGAGCCTCGTGCCGGAGGCACGGAGCCGACCGAAGTCCCCGCCCGGCCCGTCCGTGCCGGAGGTGCGGAGAGCACTGAGGTCCCCGCCCAAGCCACCCATGCCGGAGGCATGGAGTCGCAGGTGGAAAGGGTCGGCGGGTGGGAGAACCGCGCCGGAGGCGCGGAGAACGGGGCCCCGTCCCCGGCCCGCCCGGCCGGAGGCCCCCGCGCCGGAGGCGCGGAGAACAGCACCCCCTTCCCGTCACCCCCGCCGGGAGGCCCCCTGCTCCTCGGCAGCCCGGCGACCAGACGCCCCCACGCCGTCGAAGCCATCCGCGACGCCGAGGGCGCGGCCCTCGTCCTCACCTCCGACCCCACTCTGTGGGCCGAGACGAAGGACGCCAGGGCCAAGCTCGGCCCCGTCCTGCTCTACGACCCGGCGCACCTGTGCGACACCCCGGCCCGCCTGCACTGGTCACCCACCGCCGGCTGCCGGGACAAGGAGACGGCGGATCAGCGTGCCGTCGCGCTCCTCGCGCCGATAAGACCGGCCGCGAAGCTGGACGCCGCCGTGGCGGACACGGCCCGGACCCTGATGCGCAGTTTCCTGCACGCGGCCGCGGTGGGCGACAAGCCCATGAAGGCCGTGCACCGCTGGTCGCAGGGCACCCAGGTGCAAGAGGCGGTACGCATCCTCCGTACGCACCCCAAGGCGTCGTCCGGCGCCGCGGGTGAGCTGGAGGCCGCCCTCACCGCGTACCCGGAACGGCGCGACATCGCCCAGGAGTTGACGGCCCGCGCCCTCTCCGCGCTCTTCACGGTCCACGTACGCGAATCCTGCACACCTAACCGAACTGATGCGCTCACTCTGGATTCCTTTGTGCATGAAGGGGGCACGCTTTTTGTGGTGGGTGAGGCGATCGAGGATCCCAAGTCCCACCAGGGCCCGGGTGCCATGCCCCTCCTCACGGCACTCGCCTCCAGCGTGGTCGAGCACGGCCGGCGCATGGCCGAACGGTCATCCTCCGGTCGGCTCGACCCACCAATGACGCTGGTCCTCGACGACGTCGCCGCCGTGGCGCCGCTGCCGCAACTGCCGGAGCTGCTCAGCGAAGGGGCGAAGCGCGGCCTGCCGACCCTGGCCCTGCTCCGCTCACGGGAACAGGGCAGGGCCCGCTGGCCGGACGCGGAACTACCGACCGGCTAGGGCCGATCTTCCGGACCCGGCCGGGGACCCCGGACCGCGTACGCGAAGTCCCGCCTACGTACGGTGCCCCGCCTACGTACGGTGCCCCGCTTACGCACGGCGCCCCGCTTACGTACGGTCCCCCCGCACCCCGTACACCCGCAGGAAGATCCCCACCCCGTCCCGCACCAGCTCTTCGACCGCCTCCTCCTCCAGCCGCAGCGCCCCGAAGTACGACTCGGCCGTCACGCTGCCGCCCACCAGGAACGCGAAGTGCCGCGCCGCCTTGCGCGCGTTCGCCTCGTCAACGGCGAGCAGGCCCTGCCGCCCCAGCTCCAGGAGCCAGCGCCCCAGCGCCTCCTGGGACGCCCGCGGCCCGATCCGCTGCCATTCCTCAATGACCTCCGCGGGCAGCCGCCCGGCCTCCGGAATGATCTGGCGTACGACGGAGAAGTGCCCGGGGTGCGCCGCGCCCTGCCCGACCCAGTCGCGGGCGAGGTCGAGGAGGTCCTCGTCGACGTCGCGGACCTTGCGCAGATGCCGTTCGAAGAGGGCTTCCGCGGCCTCGGTCACCGACGCCGCGCTCTCCAGCAGCACGGCGCGGAAGAGGCCTTCCTTGTCGCCGAAGTGGTTGTAGATGGTGCGCGTGGAGACACCGGCCTCGGCCGCGATGGCATCGATGCTCGCCCGCGTGTACCCCTCGCGTCCGAAGACGGTGCGGGCGCCGCTCGTGATGGCCCGGCGCTTCTCCAACATCCCTTTGCGCAGGGGCTTCTGCTCGCCCCCGCCCTGTTCGGTCCTGCTCGCCATCTCACCTCTCCCAGAAAAATTACAATGACCGTTGTAATTACTACAACGCTCGTTGTACTTTACTCGCATGCCTACCGAGACCGCTCCACAGGCCCCGCGGCCCGGCATCCGCAGCGGCCACCCCGCCCTGACCCTCCTCGTCGTCCTCCTCGGCATGCTCACCCTGCCGATGGTGATGTCCGGCACCACCGTGGCCCTGCCCCGCATCGGCTCCGACCTCGACGCGTCGGGCGCGGCCCTCCAGTGGGTGGTCGTCGGCTACTTCCTCGCCGCCTCCTCCTTCATGCTCGTCGCGGGCTCGCTCGGCGACATCTTCGGCCGCCGCCGCGTCCTCACCGCGGGCGCCGCGCTCTACTCGGCCGGCACCCTGGGCTCCGCCTTCGCCCACCACATCCTGCTCCTGGACGCCGCCCGCCTGCTCTCCGGCGTGGGCGCCGCGGGCGTCATGGCGAGCGGCGGCTCCCTGCTCGCCGCCACCTTCACCGGAGCCGCCCGGACCAAGGTGTTCGCCGCCCTCGGCACCACGGCGGGCATCGGCCTCGCCACCGGCCCCACCTTCGCGGGATGGACGGTGGACGGCCTCGGCTGGCGCGCCACGTTCCTCGTCTTCGCCGCCGCCGGAGCCCTCGTCCTCACCGGCACGCGCTTCCTCGCCGAGTCCCGCGCCGACGCCCCGCCGCGCGTCGACAAGGCCGGTGCCGCCACCTTCATCGGCGGGCTCTCCCTGACCCTGTTCGCCGTCACGCAGGGCTCCAAGTCCGGCTGGACTTCGGCGGCCACGCTCCTGCCGCTGGCCGTGGGCGCGGCGCTGCTCACCGCCTTCGTACGCGTGGAGAAGCGCCTCGCCACCACCGGCGGCCGGCCCATCCTCGACCTCACCCTGGCCCGCAACCCCGCCTTCCTCGGCTGGTCGCTCGGCGCCTTCGGGCTCGGCGCGGGCACCACCGGCGTCCTCGTCTTCCTGCCCACCTACCTCCAGGGCACCAGCGGCACCTCGGCCCGTGCGGCAGGCCTGATCCTGCTCCTGATGACCGTGCCCGTCCTCGCCCTGCCCCCGCTCGGCGCCCGCCTCGTCAACCGCGGCGTCCCCGCCCGCGGCCTGCTCGTCCTCTCACTGCTCCTGATCGCCGCGGGCAACATCTGGCTGACTACCCTGCACCCGGGCATCTCCACGGCCGCGCTCGCCGGGCCCCTGCTCACCGTCGGCGCCGGGCAGGGCCTGTCCCTCGGCATCATCGACGCCCAGGCGCTCGGCATGGTCGAACCGGCGCAGATCGGCATGGCATCGGGCTTCCTCAACACGGTCCGCGGCGGCACCGGCGCCGTCGTGCTCACCCTCTTCGGCGCGCTGCTGCTCGCCCTGGTGGAATCCCGGGTCGGCTCGGCGGAGCTCGCGGGCCGCATCACGGCCGGCGCGGGCGGCCACGCCGATCAGTTCACCGAGGCGTGGCGGATCACCCTCTGGGTGGTGGCGGGCGTCATCGGCGGGCTCGCACTCGTGGTCCACCGGTTGCTGCGGGTGCGTACGGGAGGACGTACGGGAGGACGTACGGGAGGACGTACGGCGGAATCCCCGGCCCCGTCACCCGTGCCTACGCCGACACCCGCAGCCGAATTCGGACCCGGCCCCGCAAAGGCACCCGCACCCGCGCCCGCAGCACAGACGCACTGATCCATCCCCGAACTACTCTTCCGTCACACACCTTTGAGGAGAGCATCACCATGTCCACCACCCCGAACTCCACCCCCCTCCGCCTCGCCGTCATCATCGGTTCCACCCGCGACGGCCGCTTCGGCCCCACCGTCGCCGACTGGTTCACCACCCTCGCCGAGCGGCACACCGGCTACACCCTGGACGTCATCGACGTCGCCGGCCTGGAGCTGCCCTCCGCCCACCCGGACTGGGGCACCGATCGCACACCGGCCCTCACCACGCTCGCCGAGCGGATCGACGCCGCCGACGCGTACGTGGTCATCACCCCGGAGTACAACCACAGCTTCCCCGGCGCCCTCAAGCACTTCATCGACCTGCACCGCACCGAGTGGGAGGCCAAGCCGGTCGCGTTCGTCTCCTACGGCGGCCACGGCGGGGGCCTGCGCGCCGTCGAACAGCTCCGCCTGGTCTTCGCCGAGCTGCACTGCGTCACGGTCCGCGAGGTCGTCAGCTTCCACAACGCCTGGAACCACTTCGGCGAGGGCGGCCGGGCGTACGGCGAGGACGGCGCGGCGGGCGCCGCCAAGGTGATGCTGGACCAGCTGGCCTGGTGGGCGAACGCCCTGCGCACGGCCCGCACGGCACACCCTTACAACTAGGTTGTGAGACAGGCAACCAGGTCGTGAGGCAGGCAACCAGGTTGTGAGACAGGGCCGTCGTGGACGCGCCGTCCGGACTCGTCCCCGGACGGCGCGTCCCGGCGCCCTGCCGGGCAGGCCTCGAAGCCATCGGCACGACCATCCCGCCCCGCCCCTCCCCTCACTGCCGCTCAGGCCGCCTCAACACCAACTCGTACTCCCGCGCGGAGGGATCCTCCGGCACCGGCACCGTCACCCCGCTGCGTACGAACCCGAACCGGCGGTAGAAGGCCTGCGCCCGCGGATTGGCCTCATGGACGAACAACCGCACCCGCTCAAGGCCCTCCAGGGACCACGCCCACCCGACAGCCGCCTCGAACAGCGCGGCCGTCGCGCCCCCGCTGCCCCGGTGTTCCGGACGCACGTAGACCGCCACGAGATGCCCCTGCCGCTGTGCGATCTCCCCGCCGAAGAAGTCCTCCGTCCCGGCCTCCTCGACCAGGACGGTCACCGAACCCGCCCACACCCCGTGCTCCCCCTCCGCCACGAACTGCCGGCTGCGCAGCCGCCCCGACATCCCCGACACCCGCTCGCGCCAGAAGGAGTCCGGCCTCGCGGCGGCGTCCTCGTACGTCTCCAGGAAGGCGACCGGCGCCGCGGGGTCCCGCAGCGCGGCGAGGCGGAGCTCCCTGGCCCGCGGCCATTCGTCGGGACGGACGGCACGTACGGCGTACTGATGATCCATGGCGAGATCCTCAGCGACGGCCCGCGCCCGCGCAACGCGATATCCGCATCGCGATCCGCATCGCGACATCGGGGTCGCCGTCGTACCCGGGTACTACCCGCGTCCGCCCGTACCCGCCCCCGGTCCGACGATCCGCGCCACCGCGAACGCCAGCATCGTAGACATGATCAGGGCATACGGACTGACCAAACACTACGGCGGCAAGCCCGCGAAGAAGGCCGTCGACGACCTCAGCTTCGAGGTCCTCCCCGGCACCGTCACCGGCTTCCTCGGCCCCAACGGCGCGGGCAAGTCCACCACCATGCGCATGCTCCTCGGCCTCGACGCCCCCACCCGTGGCCGCGCCACCATCGGCGACCGCGCCTACGCCACTCACCCGGCGCCCCTGCACGAGGTGGGCGCCCTCCTGGAGGCCCGCTCCATCCACCCGGGCCGTTCCGCGTACCACCACCTGATGGCGCTCGCCCACACGCACTCCATCCCGAAGAGCCGTGTGCACGCGGTCCTCGAACTGGCCGGCATCCACGAGGTCGCCCGCAAGCGCGTCAAGGGCTTCTCCCTCGGCATGGGCCAGCGCCTGGGCATCGCCGCCGCCCTGCTCGGCGACCCGGCCACGGTCATCCTCGACGAACCGGTCAACGGCCTCGATCCCGAGGGCGTCCTGTGGATCCGCAACCTCCTCAAGTCCCTCGCCGCCGAGGGCCGCACCGTCCTCGTCTCCTCCCACCTCATGAGCGAGATGGCGCTGACCGCGGACCACCTGGTGATCATCGGCCGCGGCAAGCTCCTCGCGGACACCACAGTCGAACGCTTCGTACGCGAGTCGGGCACCGGCTCCGTCAAGGTCGTCACCCCGGAGGCCGGACTCCTGACCGACCTGCTCGCCGCCCCCGGCGTGCAGGTCACCGGCCTCACCCCCGGCGTCCTCGACGTGCGCGGCACGGACGCCGAGCACATCGGCCGCACCGCCGCGGGCCACGGCATCCCCCTCCTCGAACTCACCCCGCAGCACGCCTCCTTGGAGCAGGCGTTCATGAACCTCACCCGGGACTCCGTCGAGTACGCCGCCCCGGCGGGCGCCCCGCGACCCGAAGGAGCAGCGGCATGAGCACCCTCACCACCTCGCCCGCGAAGCCCGCCGCGCCCACCCGGGCCGCGTACCGCCTGAGCACCAAGGGCATCCTCCGCTCCGAGTGGCACAAACTGTGGACGCTCCGCTCGACGTGGATCACGCTGATCACGGCGGCCGCCCTGGTACTCGCCATCGGCATCACGATGGGCGTCACCTACGACGGGGACGACGCCGAGATCGACACCGTCGTCTTCACCCTCTTCGGCACGCAGCTCTCCCAGATCTGCCTCGCCGTCCTCGGCATCCTCGTCACCGCGGGCGAGTACTCGACAGGCATGATCCGCGCCTCCCTCACCGCCGCCCCGAACCGCCTGCCCGTCCTGTGGTCCAAGGCCGCGGTCTTCACGGGCGTCGCCTTCACCGTGTGCCTGGTGACCAACGTCGGCACGTTCCTGACCGCCCAGATCTGGCTCTCCGACAGCGACAAGAAGCTCTCCCTCACCGACGACGGCGTTCTCGCCGCCCTCACCACCAGCGCCGCGTCCCTCACCCTGCTCAGCCTCATCGCCCTGGGCCTCGGCGCCCTGCTGCGCTCGGTGCCCGGCGCCATCGGCGCGTTCGTCGGATGCGTGCTGATCCTTCCCGAGGTCGCCGCGATGCTGCCGTTCGGCCCCGTGGAGACCGCCGTCAGCTACTTCCCCGCCCAGGCGGCGAGCTCGCTCGGCTCGGTGGCCCGCGTGGAGGACACCATCGCCCCCGGCACCGCCCTGCTCACGCTCGCCCTCTGGGCCGCGGCGCTCATCGCCGCCGCGTCCGTGCTGCTCAAGCGGCGGGACGTATGACGAAGTGCGATCCGGACCCCGGCCCGGGCCGTTGACGAAGTGCGATCCGGACCCGGACCCGGGCCGTCGGCCGAAAGCGTGGACGAGGATGGAGCCGTGATCGAGCCCCACCCCCTCACCCGGTACCTCCAACGCTCCACCCAGCGGGTGCGCGCCTTCGACCGGCGCCGCCCGCTGGTCTGGGACGTCCTGGTGACGGGCTTCTTCATCGTCGCCGCCCTCACCGACGGCGCCGGCGACTGGCGCAACACCGCGGCCGACCCCGATGTGTCGCAGGGCTCCATCGTCCTGATGAGCGTCGGCCTCTCCGCTCCACTGCTGTGGCGCCGCCGCCACCCGCTGGTCGCCCTCGCGGTGATGGCGGCGACGACCGTGGCCAGCAACTGGACGGGCGCCTGGCTTCAGGCCGCCCTGATCCAGTTCATCGTCGTGTTCAACATCGCGCTGCGGCTGCCCCTGAAGACCCTCGGCAGGGCAGCCGCGATGACGGCGCTGCCCATGGTCGTCTGCGCCTTCGCCTACCCGAAGGACAGCTGGGACCAGCTGATCGTGCCCCAGATCTGGTCCTTCGTGGTGGTCGCGCTCGCGGGCATCGCCGTCCGCTCCCGCCGGGACCACACCCAGGCCCTCGTCGAGCGCGCCCTCCGCCTCGAAGTCGAGCGCGACCAGCAGGCCCAGCTCGCCACGGCCGCCGAACGCACCCGCATCGCCCGCGAGATGCACGACATCATCGGCCACAACCTCTCCGTCATCACCAGCCTCGCGGACGGCGGTGCGTACGCCGCCGCCAGGTCCCCCGAGCGCGCCGCGCAGGCCCTCGAAGCCATCGGCACGACCAGCCGCCAGGCCCTCTCCGAACTCCGCCGCCTCCTGGACGTCCTGCGCGACGACACCCCGCAGGCCCCCGGCACCGCTACCACCTCCGCCTCCGCCGTCACCGCCGCGCGCTCCCCGCAGCCCGCCCTGACCGACCTCGACCAGCTCATCAACGGCGTACGTGCCGCGGGTCTCCCCGTACGCAGCACGGTGCGCGGCCACCCCGACGCGGTTCCCGCGGGACGCCAGCTCACCGTCTACCGCGTCATCCAGGAGGCCCTCACCAACACGCTCAAGCACGCGGGGCCGAACGCCACCGCGACCGTCGACGTGGCCTACACCGACGGCGGCGTCACCGTGGACGTCATGGACACCGGCACAGGCGGCACACTCGGCGTCCCGGGGCCGGGGCCTGGTTCAGGCTCCAGTCCCGGTTCCGGTTCCGGGGCCGGGCGCGGGCTCACCGGCATGCGCGAGCGAACTTCCCTGTACGACGGCACACTTGAGGCCGGGCCGCGCCCGGGCCCGCCGGGCGGCTGGCGGGTCCACCTCCATCTCCCGAAGGACAGCGAGACACCGTGACGACCGTTCTCATCGTCGACGACCAGCCCATGCAGCGCTTCGGCTTCCGCATGCTCCTGGAGAGCCAGGACGACATGACGGTGACAGGAGAGGCGGGCAACGGCAGCGAGGCGATCCGCATGACTGCCGAGCTGCACCCCGACGTGGTCCTCATGGACATCCGCATGCCGGGCCTCGACGGCATCGAGGCCACGCGACGCATCACCGCGTCGGGCGACCGCACCCGCGTCCTGATCCTCACGACGTTCGACCTCGACGAGTACGCGTACGACGGGCTGCGCGCCGGCGCCTCCGGATTCCTCATCAAGGACGCGCTGCCCGAGGAACTCCTTTCCGGAATCCGCGCGGTCGCCTCGGGTGACGCCGTGGTGGCGCCCAGCCTCACCCGCCGTCTCCTCGACACCTACGCCGACCGTCTTCCCACGGCCGGCACCGCTCTCGCGGACCCGGCGGATCATCCTCGTCTGGCCTCACTCACGGACCGGGAACGCGAAATCCTCACGGTCATAGGCCAGGGCTGGACGAACGCGGAGATCTCCACCCGTCTGCACCTCGCGGAGTCCACGGTGAAAACGCACGTGGGCCGCATCCTCGCGAAGACGGGAGCGAGAGACAGAGTGCAGGCGGTGATTCTCGCGTACGACACGAGACTGGTGAGCCCGTCGTGAACGGGGAATTCCGGGACTGTGTCGGGCCACGTCCGCAGAGACCCCGTAAACGCAGAAAACCCCCGCACCATAAGGTGCGGGGGTTTCCCATTCAAAATTAGTTCGGCGGCGTCCTACTCTCCCACAGGGTCCCCCCTGCAGTA
>NZ_JBWKFZ010000025.1:0-108565 GCF_056433985.1 Streptomyces sp. NPDC044106 | reverse complement strand
CCGACACCATCGCGCAGGCAGGAGACGACGCGGCCGCCGTGCGCTGGACCCCGCTCGACAACGCCCGCGGCCTCGCGTTCGACCACAGCGACATCATCACCAACGCCCGCCACCGCCACCTCTAGCTACGCCAAGGGCGGCCCCCTCGTCTCGCCAAAGTCGCGGGGCCGCCCTTGTCACCAGCACTCATCAGAACTGGAGACACCCAGCATGACGCAACCGACCGACAACCGGCGAGAGCACCTGTCGACCGCTCTCGTCCTGGCCACCTCCGGCATGCCCGCACTCCCCTTGCGGGGTGGGAAGGTCCCGTTCGGCAACTGCCGCCGCTGCACGGACAACGCGTGCGGTGGTCGGCCGAACATGAAGGCCCCCGGCCCCTGCGCCTGCCCCGGCCCCTGCCACGGGTGGGCCGCCGCGACCACCGACACGAACGTGATCAGCTCCGGCGTCTGGCGTAAGGCCTGGGTGTCCGCGAGCGCGGTCGCCTACCACCCGGGCGGGGCGGGACTGACCGTCGTGGACCTGGACGACGCCGACGCCATCACCTGGGCCCGCACGAATCTGCCCGCCACACAGACCGTGCCCACCACACGCGGCGAGCACTGGATCTACCTCGGTGCGATGCAGTCCGCCAACGCGGTCCGCCCCGGCGTGGACATCAAATCCACCATGGCCTACGCCCGTTGGCTCGGGCCCGGCACCGGCACCATGACCGCACTGCCGGACACGGTGCGCGCGCTGGCCGTGAAGGAGCCCGCCCCGGCCCGTACCGTGCCGCAGACTCCCACCGTGCCCGCGCCTGCCGGGGGCGGGGCGTGCCCGCACCGCACGCCCACCTACCTGGAACGCGGTATCGCGATGGCCGAGCAGCGCATCACCCAGGCCACCAGCGGCGTGCACGCCACCGTCTACCGCACGTTCCTGGCCGTGCTATCCACGCACGGCCGCTGCGGCTGCCTCACCGACTCCCACGTCGGACGGCTGTTCACCGCCGCGCAGACCAAGGGGGAAACGGCCCGGCACTGCACGGATGCGTGGGCCAACGCCCGTACCGCATTGGGGCTGTGACATGGCCGAGGACGACAAGAACCCCGCCCGCGAGGTCATCACCGACTACGCGCAATCCCACTTCCGCTACTTCCGCACCGCCGACGGCACCGTCTACGCGCAGAAGAACGGCCACCCCGTGGCCCGCCCGATCCGCTCCCAGGGCACCACCGGCAGCCACCGCCAGGAACTCATGGTCGGCCTCTACCGGGACGGATGCGGCGTGTTCAACGGGACCGCGCTGAAGGAGGCGTTGGACTTGATCGAAGCACTCGCGCTCACCGAGGACGTACAGCCCGTCCACATCCGCGTCGCCCCCGGATATGACGGGGCAACCTGGCTGGACCTGGGCCGCGATGACGGGCAGTCCGTGCGCATCCACCCCACCGGCTGGGACATCACCGTCCCCGACCCGCGGGAAGTGTGCTGGCGGCGCACCCAGCTCACCGGGGAACTGCCCCTGCCGGCCAAAGACACCAACGGCAAGGGCATCGACCTGTTGATGCGGCTGTGCAACTTCGCCACCGCCGAAACCGAATGCCTGGCCATCGCCTGGTTGATCGGCTGCCTTGGACCGTCTGTGCCCGTGCCCGCGCCGTTCCTCACCGGCCCGCAGGGCGCGGGCAAATCCACCGCGGGCCGCATGCTCCTGCGGATCGTGGAGGGCATGAGCGGCGACCTGCGCCGTGCCCCGAAGGATGAAGAGAACCTGCTTGCGGCCGTGGCTGCCGGATGGGTCACCGCCCTGGACAACCTCTCCTACATGACCCCGGACCTGTCGGACGCCATGTGCTGCATCGTCACCGGGGCCGAGAACGTCAAGCGCGCTCTGTTCACCGACGGGGACGTCTTCCGCGTCGGCTACCGCCGCCCCCTGCTCATGACGGGCATCGACGTCGGCGTCATCCGCCCCGACCTCGCCGAACGCCTCCTGCCGCTGCGCCTGGTACGGCCCCGCGTCCGGCGCACCGAAGCGGAGCTCTGGACGGAGTACGCGGAAGTCCTGCCCGTCGTCCTCGGCTCGCTCCTCGACCTCACCGTCAAGGTCCGCGCGGCCGAAGCCGAGACGCCCACCGATCTGCGGATGGCGGACTTCGCGCACCTGTGCGCGCAACTCGACGCCGCAACCGGCCTGGCAGCACTGCCCGCCTATCGGGCAGCACTGGACGACCTCAATGACGACGTGATCGAAGGCGATCTCCTCGCGCAAACCGTCCTCAAGCACGCCGAGGGAATCGAGCCCGGCACAGGCCAGCGGATGACATCCACGGAGTGGCTGCACTGCCTCAGCGGCCTCTACAGCGGCGAGGACTTCCGCCCCCTGCCTAAAGGGTGGCCGACCACCGGCAAGGTCCTTTCCGACCGCCTCAAGCGCCTCCAACCCACCCTGGCCGCCCGGGGCGTCGTCATCGACTCCGGGCGCACCCGAGAAGGCCGCTACCTCGAAATGACCCGTTCGCCCACCACGACCGCTCACGAGCAGCAGGCGTTCTAACCGCGCACACGCACACAAGCAAGAGGAGCACCCCGCCAAGGCGTGCTCCTCTTGCTGTTCGGCGGCAGCGCCGCCCTGCGGTGGACGTGACGCGAAGCGGCTCCTTCTTCACGCTCTGAGCCGCGCACACCACCACAGACACGCCCCCTCTTTTCCTAAGTAGGAAACGCTGCGTCACCTGCGTCACGGGCCCCCTGAAAGTGCCCGCTGACCTGCGGGGACGGGCGTGACGCAGACAGCTGTTCTCTGCGTCACGCCGCGTCACCCGCGTCACGCGTGACGGACCGCCTGCGTCACGCGTGACGCACCCCTGCGCCTTGCGTCACGTGAAAGCCGCAGGTCAGACGCACGGGTGACGCAAGTGACGCTGTGACGCAGAAATCCGCACCTCGGACACACACGGGCACCCTGACGCCGCGAACGCCAACACGACTCACTGCCGAGGACCCCCATGAGCCGAACCCGCTCCGCTCAATCCGACCCCCGCGCCACCCTCCGGGGCGGCCTCCCGGACCGGTACCTCACCCCCGACGACATCGCCGAAATCTTCGAGGTGCCCAAAGAGACCGTCTACCAGTGGCGCAAGAAGCACACCGGCCCACCCGGCTTCCGCATCGGCAAGTACGTCCGCTACGACCCCGCCGACGTACGGGCCTACGTCGCCGAGTGCCGCCGCGCCGACGCCGACGCCGCCTGACATCGACCACTGAGCACACCTCACCTACAGGGAGGGCCACGGCCGTGGCCCTCCCTGTTCGTTCCCGAGAAGGGGCTACGCCTCATGGCAGGCCACATCCAAGACCGCTGGTTCAAGACCGAGACCAATGCCACCGGCAAGGCCGTCCGCGTCAAGACGGACCGTCACGGCACGGGCATGCGTTACCGAGCCCGCTACGTCGGACCCGACGGAAGTGAGAAGTCCAAGAGCTTCCCCGACGGAAAGAAGCGCCTCGCCGAGACGTGGCTGTCGAAGACCGAGACGGACATGAACAGCGGCGACTACGTCGACCCGCGCAAGGTCAGGACGACCTTCCGGCAGTTCGCCGAGAGGTGGGTCAAGAGCCTGACATCGGACGAGAACAGCGGCGCTGCGGTAGAGACGCGTCTCCGGTTGTACGCCTACCCGTACATCGGGTCACGCCCGCTCGGCTCGTTCAAGCCCGAGCACATCAGGGACTGGCTGGGGGAGCTAAAGCAGGCCGTTCCGAATCTGACCCACCGTCGCCTCATCTTCGAGAGCGTGTCGTCGGTGATGAACGCGGCCCGTGATGACGGCATTCTGCGGCTCAACCCGTGCCGGGCGGCATCGGTGAAAGCTCCTCAACCCGTGCCGATTCGTGTGAAGCCCTGGACCGCTGAGCGGGTCTTCGCTGTGCGGGGCGCGCTCGACGAGCAGTACCGCGCGATGGTCGACGTGGGAGCCGGGTGTGGACTGCGACAAGGCGAGATCTTCGGGCTGCCACTCGACGAGATCGACTTCCTGAAGGGTTGGTTGCACGTTCAGTTTCAGGTCAAGCAGGTGCGCGGGAAGATGGTGTTCGCGCCCCCGAAGCGTGGCAAGGTCCGTGACGTTCCTCTGCCCGCAGAGGTCGGAAAGGAGCTGGCCGCACACATCCGGCAGTTCCCGCCGGCCGATGTCACCTTGCCCTGGTTGACGCCGGACGGCGACCCGGTCACAAAGAAGCTCGTGTTCCTGGCGCCGGGGGGAAACGCCCTGTGGCGCGACGTGTTCAACACCTATGCCTGGAAGCCTGCTCTGGCCGTTGCTGGCGTCATCCCCGAGCCCGAGCCGGGTAAGCGGCACGCGGCAGCGAGAGAGCACGGGATGCATGCTCTCAGGCACTTCTACGCGTCCGTCCTCCTGGACGCCGGAGAGAGCGTCAAGGCGTTGAGCGCCTACCTGGGGCACAGTGACCCCGGTTTCACGCTGAGGGTCTACACGCACCTCATGCCGAGTAGCGAGGGGCGTACCCGGAGAGCCGTGGACAGCATCTTCCGGGCGGCCGGTTCCCATGATCACGGCCCAGGGACGGCCCATGCCGCATGAGAGCACCCCTTGCCTGCGGTTCCGCCGCAGGTCAGGGGTACTTCGCTGTCATGTGTGCGACAGATCGCTAACATGTGGCCAACGGTCCTCCGGCCCGGTGCGATTGGCCGGAACTCACCGGTGAGGGGCAGCGGGGCGACACGGCGATACGACACAGCGGCGCGACACAGCGACACGACACAGCGACACGAGACAGCGGGACGGCACGGGGGACAGGCGTGAGTGAGCGACGCGGGCTGCGCTTCGGCCTGCTCGGTGCTCCCGCGGTGTACGACGCCGGGGGCGAGCCGCAGCCTGTGCGCAGCGCCAAGGGGCGCGCCCTGTTGGCCGCGCTTCTCCTGGAACCCGACAGGGCCGTCTCCCTCGGTGCCCTCAAGGACGCGCTGTGGGACGGCTTTCCGCCCCCTTCCGCACACGCCTCCCTCCAGAACCATGTGACGCGATTGCGCCGCCTCCTCGACGATCCGGGGCGGCTGCGTGCGGTGCCGCCGGGGTACCGGTTGCGGGTGGACGACGGTGAGTTGGACGTCCGCGTCTTCGAACGCCTGGTGGCGGGCGCGCGGGCCGCGCACGCCGAGCGGGACTGGGCGCGGGCCGCGGCCGACGCGACGGAGGCGCTCGCGCTGTGGCGCGGCACGCCGTTGAGCGGCCTGCCGGACCCGCTGGCCGGCCACCCCCTCGTATCGCGCCTGGAAGAGGCACGCCTCTCTGCCCTCCAGTGGCGGTACGACGCCGAACTGGAACTCGGCACGGGGCTCGCCGCGCTCGCGCCCGAGCTCACCGCTCTCGTCGCGGAGCATCCCCTCCGTGAGGCCTTCCACCGTCAGCTGATGCTCGTACTCCACCGCACGGGTCGGCAGGCGGAGGCCCTCGCCGTCCACCGTGAACTGCGGCGCGGGCTCGTGGAGGAGCTCGGCGTGGAGCCGGGGGAGGGGGTTCAAAGGGCGCATCAGGAGGTGTTGCGGGGGGATGGGCAGGGGCGGGAGTGGGAGCGGGGGGAGGGGCAAGGGGCGGGTTCGGGTAGTCCGGATCCCGGAGATTCGGCTGGCCCCGAGGGAGGAGCGGTCGCCGGGGGCGTGACGGAAGCGGGTGGTGCCGGTCGTGGCGGTTCCGGTGAGGGCACCGGCCCTGTTGACGGCGCCGATCCCGGTGAGGGCACCGGCCCTGTTGACGGCGCCGATCCCGGTGAGGGCACCGATCCTGTTGGCGGCACCGACCCTGTTGTTGGCACCGGCCCTGCTGACGGCACCCATCCTGCTGACGGCACCCACCCTGCCGACGGCACCGGCCCTGGTGACGACGCCGACCCTGCTGACGACGCCGGTCGAGTCGGTCGTGTCGGGCGCACCGGTTCCGGCGCCCGCACCGAAGAGGTCCGCCCCGCCCAACTCCCGCCCGCCCCCGCCCACTTCACCGGCCGCGACGACACAGTCCGAGCCCTCCGACTCGCACTCGCCGAAGGCAGTCAACCTGCCGAAGGCACCCAACCTGCCGACGGCCCCCGTCCTGCCGAAGGCCTCCCCCCTGCCCACGGCTCCCGTCCCGCCGACAGCCCCCGCCTCGCCGTCGTCTCCGGTATGGCCGGGGTCGGCAAGAGCGCCCTCGCCGTACACGTGGCGCACGCGCTGCGGGAGGAGTTTCCTGACGGGCAGCTCTACGTCAATCTGCGCGGCGCGACCCCGGGCATGGCCCCCCTCACCCCCGGGCAGGCCCTCGCCGCGCTCCTGCGCGACCTCGGTGCCGAGCCGCCCCACACGCCGGAACGCCCCGAGAACTTCGACGTGGCGAGCGCGTTGCTCCGCTCGCTGCTCGCGCCCACCCGCACGCTCATGGTCCTGGACGACGCCGCGACCGCCGCGCAGGTGCGGCCGCTGCTGCCCGCGGGGCCCGGCTGCGCGGTCGTCGTCACCAGCCGTTCGCCGCTGACCGCTCTCGACGGCGCCGCCCGTTTCCCGCTCGATCCGCTCTCCGACGGGGACAGCGCCGCACTCCTGCGCGCCGTGTCCGGCCGCGCCGGGCTCGACGCCGGGCATCCCCTCGTCGAACTCGCGGGCCGCCTTCCGCTCGCCCTGCGCATCGTCGCGGCCCGGCTCGCTGCCCGCCGCGCGCTGACCCCGGACGCCCTCGCCGAGCTCCTCACCGTCAGTGGCGGGCGGCTGCACCACCTGGAGTACGACGACCTCAGCGTGCGCCGTTCGCTCGCCGTCGCCCTGGACGCCCTGCGCACCTCCGACCGCGAGGCCGACCGCGACGCCGCTCTCGCCCTCGGCCGGATCGGCGCGCTGGACCTGCCGGAGTACGGAGTGCCGCTCATCGCCCGCCTGTTGGGCACCGACGAGCTGCGGGCGGGCGCGGCGCTCGACCGGCTCGTCGACGTCGCCCTCCTCGACGAGAGGTGCTTCGGCCGCTACACCCCGCACGATCTCGTACGCGACTTCGCGAGGGAGACGGCCTGTTCCGATCCGACGGACTGCGCCGACGCCGTGGAAGAGGCCTTCCGCTGGTACACCGAGTCCGCCCGCCGCACCCTCCTCGCGATCCTGCCGCAGGGGCTGGACCGGAGCGACCGCCTGCGCGGCGTGGGACCCGGTGACCCCACGGGGCCCGACTTCCCGTCCGCCGAGGCCGCCTTCGCCTGGGGCGACACCGAGCTAGCCAACATCATCGCCCTGACCGAGCGGCACCGGGACCCCGTCGGCCTGCTCCCCGTCCTGGTCCGCTGCTTCTTCCCGTACCTGCAACGCCGCGGCCGCCTCCCCGAACTGGGCACGCTCAGCGCACTCGCCCTGTCCGCCGCCCGCCGCCAGGGCGACCTGGGCGCCGAGGCCCAGGCCCTCACCGACCTCGCGGGGCTGCACTTCATGTCCGGGCGGGCCGGGGAGGCCCTGGCGCTCAACGACGAGGCCCTCGCCATCTGGAGGGCGCTCGGCATCGTGTCCTGTGTGCGTCGCGGCCTCAACAACCGCGGCCTGCTCCTCGAAGGCCTCGGACGCCACGCCGAGTCCGCCGACGCCCTCCACCAGAGCCTCGACCTCGCCAAGGAACTCGCCGACCCGCTCAGCGAGGCGATCACCTACAGCCACCTCGGCAACCTCTACGAGCACACGGACGCCCGCGCCGCCATCGCCCACCACGAACGCAGCCTCGCCATCGGCGAGAGCATCGGGCACGCCGTCGTACGCCAGTCCGCCCACTGCAACATCGGCTACGCCCACCTCACCCTCGGCGAACCCTCCGACGCCCTCGCGCACTTCGAGGAGAGCCTGCGCCTGCACGGCGAGTACCAGGACTGGCACGGGGCGTCCCAGGCGCGCCTCGGGCTGGTCCGCGCCCTGCGCGAGCTCTTCCGCCTGGGGGACGCGACGCGCGAGTGCGTCGCCCTCCTCGACCACGCCGAACGGCGAGGCGACGCGCACATGACGGGTCTCGCCCGTCATCAGCGCGGCCTCCTGCTCCGGGCGGCGGGGCGCGCCGACGAGGCGTACGAGCAGTGGACGGCCGCGCTCAGTGCGCTGGACGGCACGGACAGCAGAGTGGTCGGGGAGCTCCGGGCGCTGATCGCGGAGCTGGATGCCACGGCTTAGCGGTACGGCTCAGCGATATGGGTCAGCGATGCGGCTTGGCCTTGTGTGTCGTGGGCTTACGACGCTCACTTCGCGTCGGCGTAGCACTCCACGACCGCCGTCGTGAACGGGAAGCGGACCGGTGTCTCCCCGAAGGCGATCCGTCCCGCGAGCTCGCCCGCCTCCCGTACGGCGAGCGCCACCGTCTCCGCCTCCTCGGCGGGGCAGTGCACGATGACCTCGTCGTGCTGGAAGAAGACGAGCTCGGCCCGCAGTCCGTCCTCCGCGATCGACCGGCGCAGCGCGGCCAGCATCAGCAGCGCCCAGTCGGCCGCGCTGCCCTGCACCACGAAGTTGCGCGTGAAACGGCCTCGCGCGCGGGCGTCGGTGGAGGCGTAACCCGGGGTGAACTCGGCGCCCACCGGGGTCAGTTCGGCCTCTTGGGGGATGCCCGCCTCGTCGTCGTCCCCGGCGCCCGCCGCCGGTGGGCTGGTCCGGCCCAGCCAGGTCCGTACGAGCCGGCCCTCCTCGCCGGCCTTCGCCGCGTCGTCGACGTAGGCGACGGCCAGCGGGAAGCGGCGGCGCAGCGCGGCCAGGTTCTTCAGGCCGTCGCCCGACGTCTGCCCGTACACGGCGCCGAGCAGCGCGATCTTCGCGTGCTCGCGGTCGCCGGAGAACGCGCGGTCGGACAGCCGGGTGTAGAGGTCCTCCTCGCTCCCCGCCACCTCCATCAGGCCCCGGTCGCGCGAGATCGCGGCGAGGACCCTCGGCTCCATCTGGTCGGCGTCGGCGACGACGAGCCGCCAGCCCGGGTCGGCGACGACGGCCCTGCGGATCACCTTCGGGATCTGGAGCGCCCCGCCGCCGTTGGTCGTCCAGCGGCCGCTGACCGAGCCGCCCGGTGTGTACTCGGGGCGGAAACGGCCGTCGTGCACCCAGTCCTGGAGCCAGCTCCAGCCGTGTGCCGTCCAGATCCGGTACAGCTTCTTGTACTCGATGAGGGGCTTCACCGCGGGATGGTCGATCCCCTCGATCTCCCACCGTCGCGTCGACCTCACCCTGATGCCGGCCTGCGCGAACGCCTTGACGACATCCGCGGCCAGATCCGGGCGGACCCGGCGCCCGAACGCGGCGGACACCTCGTCGGCCAGCTCCCCGAGGCGACGGGGCTCGCCGCCGCCCGCGTACCGCTCGCCGAGGAGTTCGTGCAGGAGTTCGCGGTGGACGTCGGCGCGCCAGGGCAGGCCCGCGGCGTTCATCTCGGCGGCCACCAGCATGCCCGCGGACTCGGACGCGGTGAGCAGGCGCATGCGGCCGGGGCGGTCGGTGGCGTCGTGTCTTCGCTGCTGCTCCGCGTGGACCTCGGCGAGATCCGCGAGGGATACGTCGACGCCGCCGGGCCGGGGCTCGAACAGGGAGTCCTGCGTTCCGGGCTCAGCGGCGCGGGGCCTGGGGTCGGGGGGTACGGGGGCGTTGCGGAGGCGGGCGAGCGCGGCGGCGGCGGAGCGGGGCTCGCCGAGGCGGCCCTCGTGGCCGAGGAGGAGCAGTTCGGCGGCCTCGATGTCGTAGCAGCGCTCCACGCGGACGCCTGCGGCGAGCAGGCGCGGGTAGAGGCCGGCGGTGTTCCGCCAGATCCAGCGGGTGACGCCTTGCCGCTTCCGGACGGCTTCGACCAGGTCGGGCTCGTGGACGGGGGCGGCGGTGGGGCGGCCGTCGGCGCCCACGGGGACGAGGTCCGCACCGCGCCCCTCACCTGCGGCGATGAGCCACCGTTCGCTGTCCATACGGGGAGTCTCGCACTCGGCACTGACATTTCCTGGCGGGGCGCCTTGGGCGGGGTTCGCCTGTTGTTCGTCTGTGGGGCGGGGCCGCGGGGGTATGTGCGTACTCGCTATCCCTGCGTCACGCTGCACGGACAATGGCGCTACAGGATGCTCGGTGCTCCGTTCGCACATACCCCCACGTCCCCTCCGGCCGGTTTCGCGGCTGCGGCCCGGTGGGGCGTGTCCCTAGTCCGGCCGTACGTCGCGGGGTGAACGGGTGGGTGGGATACATCCGCCGCGAAGCGGCGGGCCTGTCCGCACGCGCGGACGGAAGAGGGGGGGCACCGCCCACCCATCCATCCGCCGGTCGGCCGCCCCCGGCGTGCGGCTCCCGGCGAGAGCCGACAGGCTCGGCCCATGCGAGTGGCGCTGGCGCAGACCGACTGCGCCCTGGGCGAGGTCGGGCAGAACCTGGAGACCGCACGGGACCAGGTCGCCCAGGCGGCGACCCAGGGCGCCGACCTCGTCGTGTTCCCGGAGCTGAGCCTGCACGGGTACCACCTGGGCGGTCTGCGGGAGGACACCTCGGTCACCACCGACGACCCGCGCCTGCTCGCCCTGGCCGAGCCCGGAGGACCGGACGTCCTGGTCGGCCTTCACGAGCACACCAGTCTGCGCGCGTACAACACGGCGGCGTACTTCACGGGCGGCCGCCTGCTGCACGCGCACCGGAAGCTGTACCTGCCCAACTACCTGGCATGGGAGGAGCGCAAGCACGTCAGCCCCGGCCAGCACCTGCGCGCGTACGACCTGCCCGGTGGGCACGGCCGTGCCGCCACCCTCGTCTGCAATGACGCGTGGCAGCCCGTGCTGCCCTGGCTCGCCGTGCAGGACGGGGCCGAGGTCATCCTCGTACCGACCAACAGCGCGGCGAGCCTGGACCCCGAGGCCATGGACACCGGCCTGTACTGGGACACGCTGCTCTCGTACACCGCCCGCATGCTGCAGTGCTGGGTCGTCTTCGTGAACCGGGTCGGCAATGAGAACGGCGCGTCGTTCTGGGGCGGTTCACGCGTCGTCGACCCGCGCGGCACGGTCGTCGCGCAGGCGCCGAAGTGGGAGCCGGGCCTGGTGACGGTCGACATCGACGTGCACGAGGCGCGCCGGCAGCGCCGCGCCGTCCCGCTGGTCGCCGAGGCCCGCCTCGGCCTGGTCGACCGTGAGGTGCGGCGCCTCATCGACGAGGGCGGCGACAGCTGAGAGGGCGGCGACGCGCACCGGTCTCCCCCCCTGGGGCCTCACCCCCCGCCCCTCCGGCGTCGCCCCCGCCATCCGCGGCAGCCCGAACTCCCGCAGCCGCAGCGCCACGACGAAGCCGAACGTCGACGCGGTGACGAACACCGACACGAAGGCGGCCACCCCGCCCGCCGTGCCGAGGAAGGCGTGGACGGCCGCGAGCGCCTCGGCGTCCCGTGCGGTGCCGGGATCGGCGCGGCGGCGGTCGTCGCCGGTGAGGACGAGGGCCCGTTCGCCGACGACCTCGCGTACGGCCCGCACGGGGGCGTCGACCCCAACGGCATCGACCCCGACGGCGCCCCGCTCGTCACCGTCGGTCCGTACGGTTCCGAGCCGCCGGAGCTCGCGCAGAAGTTCGATATCCACAGGCTGTGCATGAAGGAGCGGCTTCGATACGTACGCGGTGCCGGGCCCTCTTTCGACCGGCAACGTCAGCCGGTCCTGGCCCATGACCACGACGGGCGATCCGGCGAACCGCACGGGCGCCCGGTCCGGCGCCGTGCGGCTCGCGTCGAGCCCGAGCTCCATGGTGGTGGTGAGCCCGACGCCGAGGGCGACGGCCAGGAAGGCGCCGAGAAGGCTGCTCCACCGGCGGCCAAGGGAGGCGATGAGAACACGTTTCACCGTCCCGCCACCTCCCGCTGCGGGCGACGGACACGGTCGCTGCGTACGACGCTTTCGCTCATGCCCCGAGCCAACCGCCGGGCGCCGCGCGGAACACGACCACTGGTGGGCGTACGAGGGTATGGCCTGCCCCACCCCTCCGGGGCCACCGCCCGTACCCCCCTACCCTTGTCCCATGGATTCGGTGATCGACAGGGCGTTCGCGGCGGCGCTGTACAGCGACGGCGACGACGGCCTGGACACCGGCGCGTCCCTGCTCGCCGCGGCCCCCGAGGTGGACGCCGAACTGCGCCGCCGCGGCGAGGAGTACCTGGGCCGCGCCTGGCGGCACGGGTGGCAGCCCGCCGATGTGATGCGCCTGGTCCGACGTGATCTGGACGACCCGCACGTGCGCCTGGCCGCAGGCTTGATCCGCGCCGAGACCGGCCGCTACGCCCATCTGCCGCCCCGCTGGGCGGCCCAGCTGACGGACATCGACCCCGCCGTCGACGCCGCCCGGGACCGGGGCCGGGACCGTTTCACCCGGGCCACCACCCACCTCCAGCTCTACCGTCTTCTCCTGCGCCTTCCCCCGATCGAACCGGCGGGTCCGCTCCCGGGCGAGTCCGTCCCCGGCCCGGTCGAGGGCGAGCCGCGCCATCTCACCCGTATCCGCGCGCTCCTCGCCAAGGCGGAGGCGACCGGCTACCCCGAGGAGGCCGAGGCGCTCACCGCCAAGGCCCAGGAGCTGATGGCCAGGCACTCCCTCGACGAGGCGCTGCTCGCCGCCCGCACGCACGTGAAGGACACCCCGGCGGCCTGCCGCATCGGCGTGGACGCCCCCTACGAGACGGCGAAGGCGATCCTCCTCGACGCCGTCGCCGCCGCGAACCACTGCCGCGCGGTGTGGAACGAGGCGTTCGGCTTCTCGACCGTCGTCGGTTACGCGTCCGACCTGGAGTCGGTCGAACTGCTCCACACCTCCCTCCTGGTGCAGGGCACGGCCGCGATGACGAGGGCGGAGGCCGGGCAGCGCGCCGCGGGCCGCAAGCGGACGAAGACCTTCCGGCAGGCCTTCCTGATGGCGTACGCGCACCGCGTCGGCGGACGCCTGGCCGCGGCGGGCGAGCACGCCGTGGCGGAGGCGGAGCAGGAGGCGCCGGGCACGACCGCCCTGCTCCCCGTCCTTGCCGCACGTGACGTCGCCGTCGACGACCACACCGAGCGGATGTTCCCCGAGACGACCACGACCCGGGTCAGGGGCGTGACGGACGGCGAGGGCTGGGCACACGGCACGGCGGCGGCGGACCGGGCAGAGGTGGGGCATGGGGGACGAGGCCGGGGCCGCGGGCCTGCGCTGCCTTGAGGGCGGGCGGGCCGAAGGCGCGTCGGACGGCGGCCTGGGCGGCTCGCCCTCGGCGCCACGAGGAACGCGGTCGGTTCCAGTTCCAGTTCCAGTTCCAGTTCCAGTTCCTGAGGGTCCCTGGTCCGGTACGCCCCTGACCCCTGACGAGCGGGGTTCGCCGCGACCCTCGGGATCGGGTGGCGGCGGGTCTCTGCCCCCGCTGTGCGTGCGTCCCGGCTCCGCCCGACAGTGGCGCTGAGCGCGATGTGACGGCCCCGTCGGCCTCCCCCCGCCCCTGCTCCGCCCGATATGCCCCGTATCATCACAGAGTGACCTGGCTCCGCGCGCTGAAAGAGACAGCTCGCTCGGGTCTGACCGTCGAGCGCAAACGTCTGGAACCTCTGGTCGCCCTGCGCGGCGCCGCCGGTCTGGCCGTCGTCATCGGCGTCAGCCTCACGCTCTTCGGCCCCGCGGTGGCCGCCAGCTCCGCCTTCGGCGCGTTCCAGGCGGCCATCGCCACGTTCCAGCGCAGCTGGCGCCCCCGCCCCGAGCTCGCCCTGGCCTCCGGCACCAGCCTCGCCGTCTCGACCTTCCTCGGCTACCTCACCGGCTCCCACCTGCTCCTCTTCCTCGCGCTCCTCTGCCTCTGGACGTTCCTGGCGGGGCTGAGCTGGGCGGTGGGCCCGACGGTCGGCATCATCGCGTCGTCCAACGTCGCGATCATGCTGGTGACGGTCACGATTCCGAGCTCGGTCGCCGCGGCCGCGGGCCACGCGGGGATGATGGTCGTCGGCGGCTGCGTGCAGGCGGCGCTGGTGATCCTCTTTCCGGTACGCCGATGGGGCGCCCACCGGGACGCGCTGGCCGACGCGTTGGCGGCCGAGGCGGACTACGCCCGAAGGCTCCGCCACGATCCGGTGGCCCCCTTCGACCCCGAGCCCCTGATGGCGGCGCGCGATGCGGCGAGGATCACGCCCCGTCAGGCGCGCTCCCGCCCCGCGGAACTGCACGGCGCGCGCGGCCTCGCCGAACGCATCCGCCCGGTCCTCGCCTCCCTGGCCGACCCGGCCGTCGGCGTTCCGCCGGAGGGCGAGGAGAGGGACCGGGTACGCGAACTCCTCGGCGCGGCGGGCGCGGTCCTGGACGCCGCGGCCCGCGCGATCCGCCACGGCGACGAGGTCAGGATCCCTCCGGCGGCCGTGGCCGCGCTCCGCACACCCGACACGGGGGCGATCCTCACGGGTCCGGCGTACCGGGCGGCGACGCGGCTCGGGGCGCTCCTGAGGGACGTACTGGAAACGGCGGGCAATACGCATACGCAGAACGCCCCCGCACATGACGCGGCGACATCCCCGGAACGTGGACCGGACGGCTCCCCGGAACGTGGACCGGACGGCTCCCCGGAACGTGGACCGGACGGCTCACCGGAACGTGGACCGGACGGCTCACCGGAACGTGGACCGGACGACTCACCGGAGCGCGAACCGGAAGCCTCCACCGCACCGTCCCGGCCCACCCCCGAGCCCGAGCCCGAAGCCACACCCGGGCCCGAGCCCGCACCCCGGCCCGCACCGCGTACGCAGTCCGACACCCAGCCCGTCCCCCTCCTCCGGCCCACCCTCTTCGCCCTGCTCCCGGCCGCCCTGCGCACCATCCGCGCCGAGTTCCGGCACGACTCCCCGGTGACCCGGCACGCGATCCGGGTCACCGCCGTGGCCGCCGCGGGGTATCTGCTCGGCACCTGGATCCCGTTCGGGCACGGGTACTGGGCCCCCATGGCGTCGGTCATGGTGATGCGGCCGGACTTCTCGCAGACGTACTCCCGGGCCGTGGCCCGCTTCGGCGGCACGCTCGTCGGGGTCGCGCTGGCCACCGGCCTGGTCCAGCTGGCCCACCCCGGCACGGGCCTGTCCGCCGCGCTCGCCGTGCTCTGCGCCGGGATGATGTACCTGCTGATGCGCACCGGCCAAGTGGCCGCGCAGGCCTGCGTGGCCGCGTACGTCGTGTTCCTGCTCGGGATGGGCGGCCAGCAGTGGACGCAGACCGTGCCCGAGCGGGTGATCCTCACCCTGCTCGGCGGCGTCCTCGCGATGATCGCGTACGCGGTCTACCCCGCCTGGGAGACCCCGCGCCTGCGCACCCGCCTCGCCGACTGGCTGATCGCCGACGGCCGTTACGCCGCCGCGGTCGTCGACCACTACGCCCACCCGGCGGGCAAGGCCTGCCCCGACGTACGGGAGGCCCTGCTAGCCGCCCGCGATGCCCGGATCGCCTGGCAGGAGGCGGGGAACCGCGCCAAGAACGAGCCGGTGCGCCACCGCGGCCTGTCCCGCGCGGCCGCCGCCGACGCGGAGGAGGCGCTCGCCCAGCTCGGCCGCGTGGCGATGCTGATGGAGGCGCACCTGCCGGAGCGCGGCGACACCCCCGTACCCGCCGCCGCCCGCCTGGCCGAAGCGCTGCGCAAGGCGACGGAGCAGGGCGCGAAGGCGGTGCGCGAACGCCGCGTACCCAGGTGGGACGCGGTCCGCACGGCGCTGGCGGAGTGGGACGGCGAGGGAGTCCCCGACCGCGTCGTCCGCAGGGGAGCGGGACTGCTCCTTGAGACCCTCGACGAGCTGTCCGATGCCCTGGACACGGCGGCCCCGCCGATGCTGGTGGACGGCTCGGCCACGAAGCGGCCGACGGCCCCTGGCGCGGACGCCGAAGGGTCGCGGAGGCCGGAAGGTCCGGCGCCCCGCTGAGCGGCGCGGGGTCAGAGCCTGTCTTTGAACCCCCGCCTGCGCCCCGGCGCCCGGTCCGTACGCTCGGCGCACGGAGCCCCAGGACAGGTGGCCCGCCACATGACTTGGGACTCCGCACACCGATCGAACGCACCGAACACCGCTGCGCCCGCGCTTCGCGCGGGCGACGGGGGTTCAAAGACAGGCTCTCAGGACTGCGGCATGCCCGCCGTCGGAAGCCCCCCGGGCAGCTTGCCGCCCTTAGTCTTCAGGAACTCGTCCGTGCCCGCCCCCTCCCAGGCGACCTTCATCGACTTGCCGTCGACGGACTCGACCCGCCCCTTCGTACGGCCCGTGTCCCCCTTCGGGCATGTCAGCTCGATCACCCGCGCGCCCGTTCCGCCGCCCACCGACCCGCTGCACAGCACGTTCTCGCCGAGCAGCGTCGCCGTCCCGCCGGCGAAGGCGAGGGCGAGCGGCTTCCCGTCGGCCGTGGCGATCCACGTGCCTTCCAGGCTGCCGCCCTTGCTGCCGGAGCCATCGGACCCGCCGGACCCGCCGGACCCGCCGGTCGAGTCTCCGCTCTCGGAACCGGAGCCCTCGGAGGGGCTGGACGCGGCCGAACCGCCGTCCTTCCCGCCGCCGTCACCGCCATCCCCGCCCCCGTCCCCGTCACTGCTGCAACCGGTCAGGACGAGCGCGGCGGCCAGACCGGCCACGGCGGCACCCATACGGACACTACGGACGTACCTACGCACTTCAAGTCCCCCTTGTGAAGACGGCGTTGCCGGGGGCGGGTCGGTCCCCGGCCAAATCGCGCGCCAAGCTACCAGGCGGACCTGCGAGAACCGCGAGGACTTGCGCGGCCTTGTGCGGACTTGTGCTCGGACCCGCGCTGTCCGTACGCGGAACTTCAGGGGTGGGCATCCGCGTTTGCATGGCAGACGGAAGGGGTGCGGGTGCAGTACTGAGATGCCTGTAACCAAGGGAACACCGCGCGTGCACGTGCATTTGCCCATGCATCGGCATGTGAACACAGCTATGATCCGGGACAGTTGACCATTGCATCTAGAGCCACTCATGGCACTGCACGACCGGGGAGCGACCTGTGCACCACGCGTTTAACGGCATGGCGGCCACGGAGCTTCACGGTGTGGTCTGGCAGAAGAGCAGGCACAGCAATTCGCAGGGTTCCTGCGTGGAGTTCGCGAAACTGCCGGGCGGCGATGTCGCCGTGCGCAACTCGCGGTTCCCGGACGGCCCGGCGCTCGTCTATACGCGAGCGGAGATCGAGGCGATGCTGCTCGGCATGAAGGACGGGGAGTTCGACCACTTGGTCGGCGGCTAACCGAGCCCGGTCAGGCCGGGCCGAGCACCCTCAACCCAGCCGGAACAGCGCCCAGACCACCTTGCCGCGCAGTGCGCCGGCGAGCGGGTGCCAGCCCCAGCTGTCGCTGAAGGAGTCGACGAGGAACAGGCCGCGGCCCGACTCCGCGGAGAAGTCGTCGTCGGCGTCGCGCGTGACCGGACTGTCGTCGCTGGGATCGCGTACCGCGCACACCAGCCGGGACGCCCAGCGCATCAGGTGCAGCCGCACCGGCGGCTCCTGGGGGTCGCGCGGCGTGTCCGAGGGCAGCGCGTGGCGCAGCGCGTTGGTGACGAGTTCGGAGACGACCAGCGCTATGTCGTCGAACCGCTCCTCGAGGTCCCAGGTGCCGAGCGTCTTGCGGGTGAACTGCCGTGCGCTGCCCACCGCTTCGTAACGGGCGGGGAGTGCGACGGACGCCGCGTCGGAGACGGCCGATGGGTCGATCGGAGGTAGCCCCTGCCTCAACGGCTCGAGCATGGTCGATCCATTCGTCCCCATGCGAGGCACTCCCCGGTTTCGCGGTCATAGCGATGGAGCAATGGCGCGGTCGGTCGCCGATGGTGCGGTCGGTACAGCGGTGGCGCGCGGACCATGGTTCCGAATGCGTACAGCAGATGCAAGGGCAGATGCACGTGCACGCGCCGGACTTGGTCGATACCGTGCTGGTTCTTGCCCATTTCTTCCTCCGAATTCTTGTGGAGGCCTTTCGTAGGCTTTCCGTTTCTGTAACCGGACGTGTACGGCCCGAAGCGTTTAATGGCAGACTGCTGGCTTCCAGTCGATGGGGAGGATTGAGCGAAGTGACCGCAGGGGAGTCGAGCGGCTCAGTGGTACGGCGCATCCTGCTGGGCTCACAGCTGAGGCGGCTCAGGGAGTCGCGCGGCATCACCCGAGAAGCGGCCGGATACTCGATCCGCGCCTCCGAGTCGAAGATCAGCCGCATGGAGTTGGGACGGGTGAGCTTCAAGTCCAGGGACGTAGAGGACCTTCTGACGCTCTACGGCGTCACGGACGAGGCCGAGCGCGGCGCGCTCCTCTCGCTCGCCAAGGAGGCCAACCTCACGGGCTGGTGGCACAGTTACTCGGACGTCCTGCCCGGCTGGTTCCAGACGTACATCGGCCTGGAGGGCGCCGCCTCGCTCATCCGCGTCTACGAAGTCCAGTTCGTCAACGGCCTGTTGCAGACCGAGGCGTACGCGCACGCGGTCGTCGCACGCGGCATGAAGGGTGCGAGCCGGGGCGAGATCGACCGGCGCGTGGCGCTGCGCCTGGAGCGGCAGAAGCTCCTCGCCTCCGAGCACGCCCCCCGCTTCCACTGCGTCCTCGACGAGGCGGCGCTCCGACGCCCCTACGGCGACCGGGAGGTGATGCGCGGTCAGATACAGCACCTCATCGAGATCTCCGAGCGCCCGAACGTCACGCTCCAGGTGATGCCCTTCAGCTTCGGCGGGCACGCGGGCGAGAGCGGCGCCTTCACCATGCTGAGCTTCCCCGAGTCCGACCTCTCCGACGTCGTGTACGTGGAGCAGCTCACCGGCGCCCTCTACCTCGACAAGGCGGAGGAAGTCGCCCAGTACGAACGGGTGGTGGCGCAACTGCAGAAGGACAGCCCCGATCCGGTCGGCAGCCGGGATCTCTTGCGTGGTCTACTCCAACTCACCTGAAACGTAAGTACTATGACGCCAGATCAGGTGTCTGCTTCCGTTTGCGTCCGTCTGCTGCCGCGGCAAGGGGTGTCCCTCTCATGTCCTTCTTCACCGACCTGGCTCATCAGTACATCGACGGGGAGTGGAAGGCCGGGTCGGGGTCCTGGGACATCATCGACTTCAATCCGTACGACGGGGAGAAGCTGGCGTCCATCACGGTGGCCACCGCCGACGAGGTCGACCAGGCCTACCGCGCGGCGGAGCGCGCGCAGCGGGAATGGGCCGCGACCAATCCGTACACGCGACGGGCGGTGTTCGAGCGCGCGCTGCGGATCGTCGAGGACCGCGAGGAAGAGATCACCGAGGCGATCATCGCCGAGCTGGGCGGCACCCGGCTCAAGGCGGCCTTCGAGATCCACCTCACCAAGGAGTTCCTGCGCGAGTCGGTGCACTTCGCGCTGCGCCCCGAGGGCCGGGTCCTGCCCTCGCCCGAGGACGGCAAGGAGAACCGCCTCTACCGCGAGCCGGTCGGCGTCGTGGGCGTCATCAGCCCCTTCAACTTCCCGCTGTTCCTGTCGCTCAAGACCGTCGCCCCCGCTCTCGCCCTCGGCAACGCGGTGGTGCTCAAGCCGCACCAGAACGCCCCGGTGATCGGCGGCAGCCTGCTCGCGAAGATCTTCGAGGACGCGGGCCTGCCCGCCGGCCTGCTCAACGTCGTGATCACGGACATAGCCGAGATAGGCGACGCCCTCATCGAGCACCCCGTGCCGAGCGTCATCTCCTTTACCGGCTCGGACCGCGTCGGCCGCCACGTGGCCACCGTCTGCGCCTCGCACTTCAAGCGCTCGGTCCTGGAGATGGGCGGCAACAGCGCGCTGATCGTCCTGGACGACGCCGACATCGACTACGCCGTGGACGCGGCGGTCTTCAGCCGCTTCGTGCACCAGGGCCAGGTCTGCATGGCCGCCAACCGCATCCTCGTGGACCGCTCCGTGGAGGCGGAGTTCACCGGGAAGTTCGTCGAGAAGGTCGCGAGCCTGAAGGTCGGCGACCCGGCGGACCCCGCGACCCACATCGGTCCGCTCATCAACTCCTCGCAGGCGGACGCCGTTTCGGCCGTCGTCGACCAGGCCGTCGCGGCGGGCGCGAAGGCCCTTCTGCACGGGCGCACGGACGGCAATCTGGTCGCCCCCTCGATCCTCACGGACCTGCCGGACGACTCGCCGGTCCGGCACCAGGAGATCTTCGGCCCGGTCGCCCTGCTCATGCCCTTCGACGGCGAGGACGAGGCGGTACGCATCGCCAACGACACCCCGTACGGCCTGAGCGGCGCGGTGCACACCGCCGACACCGAGCGTGGCGTACGCGTCGCCCGGCGGATCAGGACCGGCATGGTCCACGTGAACGACGGCACCGTGCACGACGAGGCGATCGTGCCGTTCGGCGGCGAGAAGAACTCCGGCGTCGGACGGCTGAACGGCGAGGCGACGGTGGACGCCTTCACCACCCAGAAGTGGATCTCGGTGCAGCACGGCAGGTCGCGCTTCCCGTTCTGAGCACTCATCTGAGCACTCGAAGACGGGCCCTCACGTACGGAGTCACCCGGAGCCTTGCGGACAGAACCTGACCGCAAGGCTCCGTAGCGTCTGCGGTGTCGGAAAAGCCCCGGCGGAACAGCCCGTGCAAGCGGGCCGGAGAGAGGCGGACACCATGGTCACCCACGTCAGCGCGGAAGCTCACGGCGACGAGCGCGGCGCCCTGCTCGCCTTCGTGGAGGCCCAGCGCGGCGGCCTGCGCCGCTCGGTCATCGGCCTGACCGCCGAGCAGGCGAACGCCCGCCCCAGCGCGAGCGAGCTGTCCCTCGGCGGACTCGTGAAGCACGTCGCAGAGACCGAGCTGAACTGGCTGCGCATGGCCCAGCAGAAGCCGAACGACCGCGCCCGCACGCAGGAGACCTGGGGCGAGAGCTTCCGCCTCGTGGAGGGCGAGACGGTCGCGGAGGCCCTGGGCTTCTGGGACGAGGTCGCCCGCCAGACCGAGGAGTTCATCCGCGGGGTGCCGAGCCTCGACGACACCTTCCCGCTGCCCGAGGCGCCGTGGTTCCCGAAGGACGGCGTGGTGTCCATGCGCTGGATGATGCTGCACCTCGTCGAGGAGATCGCCCGGCACGCGGGCCACGCCGACATCGTCCGCGAGTCCCTGGACGGCAGGACGGCCTTCGAGCTGGTCGCCCTGGAGCGGGACGGCTCCTGACCCCGCAGGGTCCAGCCCCCGTGCCCCTTACCTCGTATCCCGCACCCCGTACCCTAGTCAAAGTTGATGACTGAGGTGTTCAGGGAAGGCGCGGTGCATGTCAGCGATCCGGCTGCTGGTTCTCGGGGCCGTGCGCCAGCACGGCCGCGCCCACGGCTACCAGGTCCGCAACGACCTGGAGTACTGGGGCGCCCATGAGTGGTCCAACGCCAAGCCGGGCTCGATCTACCACGCGCTGAAGCAGCTGGCGAAGCAGGGCTTCCTGTACGCGCACGAGATCGCGCCGTCCACCGTGGGCGGCCCGCCGCGCACCGAGTACGAGGTCACGGAGAAGGGCACCGAGGAGTACTTCAGGCTGCTCCGCGGTGCCCTGTCCACGTACGACCAGCGGCCGGACGTGCTCACGGCGGCCCTGGGCGTCATCGTGGACCTGCCGCGGGACGAGGCGGTCGCGCTGCTCCGCGAACGGGTGCGTGCCATGGAGGAGTGGCGCAAGACCGTCACCGAGTACTACACGCCCGAGGAGGGGCCCGGCCAGCTCGGCCACATCGGCGAGATCATGAACTACTGGGTGCACACGGCCGACGGTGGCATGGAGTGGGCGCGGGGCCTGATCGAGCGGATCGAGGGCGGCGCCTACACCTTCGCCGGCGAGGGCGAGCCGTTCGTCGGCGTGCTCGCCGATGGCGAGGAGAACCCTTACGGGAAGGGCGAGCCGCATCCGGGGGATCGCGACTAATCAAGTTTGACGAATCGCTTGGGTGGGGATACCTTTCTTCATCTAGTCAAGTTTGACTAGGTGGCGTGTGGGCGTGAAGGGAGTCGGATGGCGGACGCGATCGTCGTCGAAGGGGTACGGAAGCGGTTCGGGGAGAAGGTCGCACTCGACGGCCTCGACCTGGTGGCGGGGCGCGGCACGGTCCACGGCGTCCTCGGGCCGAACGGCGCGGGCAAGACCACGGCGGTGCGGGTGCTCGCCACCCTGCTCCGGGCGGACGAGGGGCGCGTGGAGGTCGCGGGGTGTGACGTGCGGCGCAGGCCCGACGAGGTGCGCAGGCGCATCGGCCTGCTCGGGCAGCACGCCGCGGTGGACGAGGAGCTGAGCGGCCGGCAGAACCTGGACATGTTCGGGCGGCTGCACCACCTGGGCGCCCGCCACGCGCGCGTGCGGGCCGATGAGCTCCTGGAGCGGTTCGGCCTCGCGGACACCGGCCGGAAGGCCGTCAAGCAGTACAGCGGCGGCATGCGGCGCCGCCTGGACCTCGCGGCCTCCCTGGTCACGGACCCCGAGGTGCTCTTCCTGGACGAGCCCACCACGGGCCTGGACCCGCGTGGCCGCGCGGAGGTGTGGGACTCGGTGCGCTCGCTGGTCGGCGGCGGCACCACCGTGCTCCTGACGACGCAGTACCTGGAGGAGGCGGATCAGCTGGCCGACCGGATGTCGGTGATCGACGGGGGCCGGGTCGTCGCGGAGGGCACGGCGGACGACCTCAAGGGGAAGCTGGGCGGCGACCGGATCGACGTGGTGGTGCGGGACGCGGCGCACCTGCCGCGCACGGCCGAGCTGCTGCCGCACGGCGCCACGGTGGACGCGGACCGCCGCATGGTGTCCGCGCCCGTCACGGACCGCATGGAGGCCCTCACGGGCGTCGTACGGGCGCTGCTGGACGCGGGCATCGACGCCGAGGACGTGGCGCTGCGCAGGCCCACGCTGGACGAGGTGTTCCTGAGCCTTACAGGGCCCACGGGGTCTGCGGGGCGCGAGGGACGTACGCAAGACGGGGAACGCATGAAGGGGGCTGTGTGAGCAGTACGTATATGGCGCGCGGTACATCGGCCGTGGCGAGGGGTACGTCGGCGGGGTGGGCCCTGGCCGACTCCTGGACCATGACGCGGCGCGAACTCGCCCACTGGGCGCGGCAGCCCGTGCAGGTCCTGGTGGGCCTGGTCTTCCCGGTGATGCTACTGCTGATGTTCACCTATCTGATCGGCGGCGGAAAGGGCATCGCGGGGGAGTACGCCGAGTTCCTGGTGCCCGGCATGTTCGCGCTGACGATGGTCTTCGGGCTCGACGCGACGATGCTCGCGGTCACCCAGGACCTGAACAAGGGCGTGATCGACCGGTTCCGCTCCATGCCGATGGCCAACGGCGCGGTGCTCGTGGGGCGTTCGGTCGCCGACATGCTCCAGTCGTTCGTCTCGCTGATGGTGCTCATGGGCGTCGGGCTCGCGATCGGCTGGCGCTGGCACGGCTCGTTCTGGGCGGTGCTCGCGGGCGTCGGGCTGCTCCTGATGCTGCGCTTCGCGATGCTGTGGCTCGGTATCCACCTGGCGATGATCGCGGGAAAGCCGGAGCTGGTGACGGCCGTGCAGATCCTGGTCTGGCCGGTCGGCTTCCTCTCCAACGCCTTCACGGTGCCGGAGAACATGCCGGGCTGGCTGGGGACCGTGGTCGAGTGGAACCCGCTGTCCGCGACGGCCACCGCGGTCCGTGACCTCTTCGGCAACGACCCGGGGGTGGCGGAGACCTCCTGGGCGGCAGAACACGCGGGGCTCCTGGCGGTGTTGTGGCCGGTGGTGCTCGTGGGGGTATTCCTGCCGTTGGCGGTCCGCAGGTTCGCGGCGCTGGGCCGGTAGCGGGTGACCGGTGGCCGGGCGGGCCGGCGGCGCGGACTTGCACCTCACGTGGCGTGAGGACGCAGGCTGATCGGCGTACCGAAAGAAGAAGGGCGGAAGCCATGGGCTACTCCGTGGGACAGGTCGCCGGTTTCGCCGGAGTGACGGTGCGCACGCTGCACCACTACGACGAGATCGGCCTGCTCGTGCCCGGCGGGCGCAGCCACGCGGGTCACCGGCGCTACGACGACGCGGACCTCGACCGGCTGCAGCAGATCCTGTTCTACCGGGAGCTCGGCTTCCCCCTCGACGAGGTGGCGTCCCTCCTGGACGACCCGGACGTGAACCCCCGGGAGCACCTGCGCCGCCAGCACCAGCTGCTGACCGCGCGCATCCACCGGCTCCAGGAGATGGCCGCCGCCGTCGAGACCGCCATGGAGGCGAAGAAGATGGGCATCAACCTCACGCCCGAGGAGAAGTTCGAGGTCTTCGGGGACCACGACCCCGACCAGTACGCGCAGGAGGTGGAGGAGCGCTGGGGCGACACGGAGGCCTACCGGGAGTCGCAGCGCAAGTCCGCCTCGTACACCAAGGAGGACTGGAAGCGCATCAACGACGAGTTCAACGCGGTGCACGCGCGCGTGGGCGACCTGCTGGCCCGGGGCGTCCCCGCCGACTCCACCGAGGCCATGGACGTCGCGGAGGAGCACCGCCTCTTCATCTCGGCGAACCACTACACGTGCTCGCGGGAGATGCACACCTGCCTCGGTGAGATGTACGTGTCGGACGAGCGCTTCACGGCCTTCTACGAGGCCATCAGGCCCGGGCTCGCGGTCTACCTGAGGGATGCGATCCTGGCGAACGCGGCGCGCGGCGAGTGACACGCACGGGCACTCCGTAAGGGTACGTACGCGGTAAGGGGCACCCGACCATGGCGGGTGGTCCTTACCGCGGCGGGCGGTCCCCGCACCACGCGGGTTTGTCCCAGTTGTCGCCCAGTGCATCCTGAGAAGGACGGTGGAACGCGGCCGGGCCGCCCCACGTTGATAACTTTGGGCGGCTGCACCCGCCGCCGCACCGCCCCCTCACCCTCAGGAGCCCGGAACCGTGACGACGCTTGCGCTCGGACCAAGCTGGCTGGATCCGGATCATCTGCTGAACCAGTTCGGCATCTGGGGTCTGCTCCTGATCGTCTTCGCGGAGTCGGGGCTGCTCATCGGCTTCTTCCTGCCGGGCGACTCGCTGCTGTTCACCACGGGCCTGCTGATCACCACGCACAAGCTCGACTTCCCGCTCTGGCTCGCGGTGCTGCTGATCTGCGTCGCGGCGATCCTCGGCGACCAGGCGGGCTACCTCTTCGGCAAGAAGGTCGGCCCCTCGCTCTTCAACCGCCCGGACTCCAAGCTCTTCAAGCAGGAGAATGTGGTCAAGGCCCACGACTTCTTCGAGAAGTACGGCCCGAAGTCCCTGGTCCTGGCCCGCTTCGTGCCGATCGTGCGGACGTTCACGCCGATCATCGCCGGCGTCTCCGGGATGCGGTACCGCTCGTTCATCACCTTCAACATCATCGGCGGTGTCCTGTGGGGCGCCGGCGTCACGCTGCTCGGCTCCTGGCTCGGCAACATCGAGTTCGTCCACAAGAACATCGAGGCGATCCTGATCCTGATCGTCCTCGTCTCGGTGGTGCCGATCGCCATCGAGTTCCTGCGGGCGCGCAGCAAGTCCAAGAAGGCGGCGACGGCCGAGGGCGGCCCGGCCCTGCGCGGCCGTCACGCGAAGCGTTAGACCACAGGGCACAGGCCACGGGCGCCTGGCCCGCAGGCGCCCGGCCCGCAGGTCAGAAGCCCCTGGTCCGCTTCGCCGCACGGCGATTGGCCGCGGAGGCGGCCCCCGGCACCTTCAGGATGAGCCGGGAGACCTCGCTCCCCAGGTTCACGCCGATCGCGATGGCCAGGGCCGTCGCGACGGCCCTGGTGAGCGAGTTCATCCCGGTGTTCAGGTCGTTCTGCGCCAGGGCGAGCAGCCCGAAGTACGTCGCGCTACCGGGCAGCAGCGGGCCGATCGCGGCCGTCACATAGGGGAGTGACGATGCGAACCGGTAGCGCGAGAAGAGCTGCCCGAACAGCCCCACGAGCCCGGCCGCCACGGCCGTCGCGGCGACGGGCGAGAGCTCCAGCGGGGTCTGCGCGAGGGCGCCGAACATCACCCAGGCGATGCCGCCGTTGAGGGTCACGATCAGCACGGTGTTACGTTCCTGCTGAAGCAGGATGGCGAAGGCGAGACTCAGCGCCATCGACGCCAGGATCTGGATGATCGGCCGCGACGACGTCACGCCGAACTTCGTCTCCGGAGTCAGATTCGTCGCGTCGAACATCACGCCGAGCGACAGCACGAGCAGCACACCGCAGACGATGCCCACGATGAGGTACATGACCTCGAGCAGGCGGGCGGCCGCGGTGATGTAGTAGCCGGTCAGACCGTCCTGCACACCCGCCACCAGGGCCCGCCCGGGGATCAGCGCGAAGAGTCCACCGGTGATGACCGCCGACGCCATCGACGCCTCGGTGTGCACGAAGCTGAGCGCCACGCCCATGCCGGCCGGCGGCATCGCGGCGCCCACGAACTGGTAGAACTCCGGCAGCCCGCGCCCCGCGCACAGCCACGCGAGCCGGTCGCCGAGCATCGCGCCCACAGCGGCCACGAGGAACACGAGCGCGCCACCGCCCACAAGCACCGACGCGGAGCCCGCCAGCAGCCCACTGGCGGCCGTGAGCGCCCAGCCGGGGTAGGGGTGGCGGTTGCGCCGGATGCCCGCGAGACGGCGGTAGGCCTCCTCCAGGGAGACCTCGATGTCCGGGTCGCTGATGTCGTCCACCAGGTGGAAGACGGCCGCGAGCCGGGTGTAGTCGGTGCCCCGGCGGCGCACCGTCCTCGATGCCGTGACGGGGTCGTCCACGAGGGAGGGCTGGTGCGAGATCGACAGGAGCGTGAACGTCACGTTCGGCTCGCAGCGGTCCAGACCGTACGAGCGGCAGACGGCGAACATCGCCGCCTCCACGTCCTCCGCGCCCTCGCCGCCCGCGAGCAGCAGCTCGCCGATACGCAGCGTCAGGTCGAGCACGCGCGGCACGGCCGGGCCGGTCTCGTCCTCCTGCTTCTGCGCGGCCTCCGGAGCGGGCCGCTCGGTGACCGGCATGCGCAGCATCGTGCGCATCTGGTCCTGCCAGGGCACCTCCTTGGTGAGCTTCACCAGGGGGATGCCCTGCGCGGGCGTGAAGGCCTGCGGGGCGTTGCGCGCGCTGTAGGTGTGCGGCGGGGTGAACGCCGACTTCTCGGTCTCCTGAGTCGTGGTGGACGGGGTGGCGAGACCGGTCGGCAGAGCGAACTCGGACGTGGTCTGGGACTCGTCCTCAGCGGCCGGCGCCTGCGCCGCCACACCACTGGGCTGCACGAAGGCACTGCGGGCTTCGTCCGACTGAGGCTTGCGGTCCTCGGCCTCCTGCTCGGCCACTGATGCCCTCACTTCTCATAAGACTCGTACGCACCCTCCGTATGGCCAGTATGGGCACAGATACACGAACGGGCCGCGTGACCCCCCAGGTCGCGCGGCCCGTCAGGAGCAAGTGGCTCAGTGGCCGCCCTCGTCCTTGAAGCGCTTGTAGGAACGCTCGATCTCGGCCTCGGCGTCCGTGCGGCCGACCCAGTCGGCGCCCTCGACGGACTTGCCGGGCTCCAGGTCCTTGTAGACCTCGAAGAAGTGCTGGATCTCCAGGCGGTCGAACTCGGAGACGTGGTGGATGTCCCGCAGGTGCTCCACACGGGGGTCGGAGGCCGGGACGCAGAGCAGCTTGTCGTCGCCGCCCGCCTCGTCGGTCATCCGGAACATGCCGATCGCGCGGCACTTGATGAGGCAGCCCGGGAAGGTCGGCTCGTCCAGGATGACGAGTGCGTCCAGCGGGTCACCGTCCTCGCCGAGGGTGTTCTCGACGAAGCCGTAGTCCGCGGGGTAGCTGGTCGACGTGAAGAGGCGACGGTCCAGACGGATCCGGCCGGTCTCGTGGTCCACCTCGTACTTGTTCCGCGAACCCTTCGGAATCTCGATGGTGACGTCGAACTCCACGGGTGGCTCCTCCATGATCAGCACATACTTCGGGTGATTAAGTGTCCCTCACGCAGATGTGTGATCGCGAAAGGGGCTGGTCGTCGTGCCGGAGCTCAAGCCTTGGCAACGGCCTCGACAGCTTTTGAGACAGCTGCCAAAGCCCTTCGCCACCCAGCTCGCCGGGTTCTCCGGAAAGCTCACGACATGGCGGCTCACGGCGGTTTCCGCCGCGTTCGGCCTGGTCATCGCGGTCGGGGCGGTAGCCGCTTCCGGCCCTTGGGACTCCTCCGGTCAGCGTACGGCGGAGCGGGACCGGGCCGCTTCCCAGGAGGCCCTGGGTGGCGCAGATCACGCGGGTCGCGGGCCCGAAGGGTCGCCCGAAGCCGCCCCGAGCGCCCCTTCCGTGCTCGCCGGTCTCGGCGCGCCCGCCGGGGCGGCGCCCGCGCCGACACACAGCTCGCTCGCCGACGTACTCGATCCGCTCCTGAAGGACCCGGCGCTCGGACCCGAGCGGTCCGCCGTCGTGCTGGACGCGGCCTCGGGGAAACGGGTCTACGGCAAGGGCGCGGGCGACGGCCTCACCCCCGCCTCGACGATCAAGATCGCCACGGCGGTCGCGGCGCTCTCCGCGGCCGGTCCCGACCACCGCATCACCACGAAGACGGTGCTCGGACCCGACACCTCCGGCGCGCCCGACGTGGTCCTCGTCGGCGGCGGCGACCCCACGCTGACCGCCCGCAAGGACGGCCGCTACACCGACACCGCGGCGAGCCTGCGGACCCTCGCCGAGGACACGGCGCGCTCCCTGAAGAGCCGCCGTATCGACAAGGCGAAGCTCTCGTACGACACGTCGCTGTACTCCGGACCCGCGCTGCACCCCATCGGCCCCAACGAGAACATCACGCCGGTCAGCGCCCTGATGACCGACGAGGGACGGCTCGACGACTCCTCCAGCGGGCCTGCCCCGCGCGCGGAGGACCCGGCGGGTGACGCGGCGAAGAAGTTCGCGGGCTTCCTCAAGGACCACGGTGTCACCGTCACGTCGGACCCCGGCCCCGCCAAGGCCCCGCCCCGCGCCACCGCCCTCGCCAAGGTCGAGTCGCCTCCCCTGTCGGCCCTGGTCGAGCGGATGCTGACGCACAGCGACAACGACATCGCCGAGGCGCTGGCCCGCCAGGCGGCCGTCGCCGCGAAGGAGCCGGCGAGCTTCGAGGGGGCGGGCCGGGCGGTCCGCGCCCGGCTGTCCGAGCTGAGGCTCCCCCTCTCGGGGGCCAAGTTCACCGACGGCAGCGGCCTGGACCGCGCGGACCGCGTCTCCGCCGAACTCCTGGCGACCCTCCTGGACCGCGCCGCCGACCCGTCCCGCCCCGGCCTGCGCTCCGTGGTGACGGGCCTGCCGGTGGCGGGCTTCACCGGCACGCTCGTCGACCGCTACCCCAAGGACTCCCCGGGCACGGGCGTCGTCCGCGCCAAGACCGGCACGCTCACGGGGGTGAACAGTCTCGCGGGCACGGTGGTGGACGCGGACGGCCGTCTCCTGGTCTTCGCCTTCATGACCACGGGCACGACCGATCCCCAGGCGGCGCAGTCCACGCTGGACCACATGGCGTCCACCGTCGCCAACTGCGGCTGCCGCGCGGACCGCTGACCTCGTCTGCGCGTCCCGCACGGTGGCCCTGCGCCTGCGCGCCCACTTGCTGTTTGTCGCGCGGCTGACCGCGGTGTGTGGTTGCTCGCGCAGTTCCCCGCGCCCCTGAGGACCCGGAGCCCGGCCACACCAGCGGGTTCCGCCCCGGCGCGGCCAGGGGCGCGGGGAACGGCGCGCTCAGCCACGCACGGCGGGCAGCTGAGGAACAGAGGCGAGCCCCCCCCAGGGGCGCGGGGAACGGCGCGCTCGGCCACGCACGGCGGGCAGCTGAGGAACAGAGGCGAGCCCTCCAGGGGCGCGGGGAACGGCGCGCTCAGCCACGCACGGCGGGCAGCCGAGGAACAGAGGCGAGCCCTTCAGGGGCGCGGGGAACGGCGCGCTCAGCCACGCACGGCGGGCAGCCGAGGAACAGAGGCGAGCCCTCCAGGGGCGCGGGGAACGGCGCGCCCAGCCACGCACGGCGGACAGTCGAAGAAGCGACCCCCACACCCCACCAGCCACTCCGCCCCACCCCACCCCTCCCCATCCCATCTCCTCCCATCCCACCCGAACTCCGGTCCCCTAGGGGCCACGCTCCCGGGCAACGTCAGGGGTGCAAGCCCCTCCACCAGAGGGAGCGAACACGTACCGTTGACGCATGACGAGCATCGGTGGTGCGGAGATGGTCGACTGGAATCTCGCGGTGGCGACCGCGACCCGGCTCGTGCGGCCGGGCCCAGAAGTGAGCCGGGACGAGGCACGCGCCGTCGTCGCCGAGCTCCGTCGGCACGCCAAGGCCTCGGAGGAGCACGTCCGTGCCTTCACGAGGATGGGCTCACAGGACACTCACGACACCCCGGTCCTCGTGGTGGACAGGGCCGGCTGGATCAAGGCGAACGTCGCCGGTTTCCGGGAGCTCCTCAAGCCCCTCCTCGACAAGATGCAGGACAAGCGCGGCAGCGGCCCGGGCGGCGCCGTCCTCGGCGCGGTCGGCGGCAAGGTGACCGGCGTGGAGCTGGGCATGCTCCTGTCCTTCCTCGCCTCGCGCGTCCTCGGCCAGTACGAGACCTTCGCCCCGGCCACCCGCGACCTGCCCGCGAGCGCGAGCGGCGGCGGCAGACTGCTCCTCGTCGCGCCGAACATCGTGCACGTCGAGCGGGAGCTGGACGTGGACCCGCACGACTTCCGGCTCTGGGTCTGCCTCCACGAGGAGACGCACCGCACCCAGTTCACCGCCGTGCCCTGGCTGCGGGACCACCTCGAAGGCGAGATCCAGTCGTTCCTCGGCGAGACCGAGGTCGACCCGATGACGTTCCTCGAGCGGATGAGGGAGGCCGCCCAGTCGCTCGCGGGCGGCCGGGGCGAGACGGAGGGCGAGGAGTCCACCGAAGGGGGCCGCTCCCTCGTCGAGCTGGTGCAGACCCCCGCCCAGCGCGAGATCTTGGCCCGCCTGACCGCCGTGATGTCCCTCCTGGAGGGCCACGCGGACTTCGTGATGGACGGCGTGGGACCGGACGTGGTGCCCTCCGTCGGCGAGATCCGCGAGAAGTTCAAGGAGCGGCGGGCGCGCGGCGCGAGCCGCCTCGACCAGGCCCTGCGCAAACTCCTCGGCCTCGACGCGAAGCTGCGGCAGTACAGGGACGGCGAGCGCTTCGTGCGCGCGGTCGTCGACGAGGTCGGTATGGACGGCTTCAACCGCGTATGGACCTCGCCGAACACACTTCCCACCAAGGCCGAGATCGCCAAACCGGCGGACTGGGTCGCGAGGGTGCACCGTAAGGGAGACTGAGAAGCCGGATGCGGCCGACGGCAGGAGAACGCCCCCGTAATCACCCGTCCGAGGGACCGTAGGCGATGGGTAGGCGTGCAATGCTCGGGGAACGGCTCGGCTCTGTCACCATCGACGCACTCTGAGTGACCGGACTTGAGGGAAGAAGGACCCCGAGGGGTCCGGGTGCCCCGGGTGGTCCTCAGGTGACTGATCCGAGGCTCACCCCCGAACTTCACGAAGGGAACCGGACATGGGTCCCCATCCTGCGGTCGCGGCGATACGCCTGGCGGTCCGCCGCGTACTCCACGACGTACTGACCGACGTACAGCGCAGCTCCGAAACCGATACCCCACGCCCCCCGCACGAGCCGGCCCCCACACCGCTCGTGCTCGTCGCCTGCTCAGGCGGCGCCGACTCCATGGCGCTCGCCTCCGCGCTCGCCTTCGAAGCCCCCAAGCTGGGCATCCGCGCCGGCGGCATCACCGTCGACCACGGCCTGCAGCCCGGCTCCGACCTGCGCGCCGCCGAGGTCGTGGTGCGCCTCACCGCGCTCGGCCTGGCCCCGGTGGAGTCCCGCACGGTGCACGTCGGCCGGGACGGAGGCCCCGAGGCCGCCGCCCGCGACGCCCGGTACGCGGCCCTTGACGCCGCCGCCGAACACCATGCGGCGGCCGCCGTGCTGCTCGGCCACACCCGCGACGACCAGGCCGAGACCGTGCTGCTCGGCCTCGCCCGCGGCTCCGGGATCCGCTCCCTGTCCGGAATGGCCGAGACCTCGGGGGTCGCCGGCCGTTACCGCCGCCCCTTCCTCGGGATCGACCGGCAGACGGCCCGCAAGGCCTGCATGGTCCAGTCGCTGCCCGTCTGGGACGACCCGCACAACGCCGACCCGGCGTACACCCGCTCCCGGCTGCGCCACGAGGGGCTGCCCGCGCTTGAGAAGGCCCTCGGCAAGGGCGTCGTCGAGGCGCTCGCCCGCACGGCCCAGCTGTCCCGGGACGACGCCGACGCCCTCGACGCGTGGGCGGCCCAGGCCGAGGCGACCGTGCGCGACCCCGCGGGCCTCCTGGAGTGCGCCAAGCTCTACGCGCTGCCGCCCGCCGTGCGCCGCCGCGTCGTGCGCCGGGCCGCCATCGAGGCGGGCGCTCCCGCCGGCTCGCTGTTCGCCCGGCACATCGAAGAGGTGGACCGTCTGATCACCGGCTGGCGCGGCCAGGGAGCCATCAATCTCCCGGGCAAAGTCATGGCTCAGCGCCAGGGTGGCAGACTGGTGATCCGGCAAGGCTGACGAGTGCCCCGTGTTCGTTGCGGGCCCTGTCGGCTGGTGGGACGACCGAAAGTGATGCGGGTGGACGCGAAAGACATGGGCACCGACCTCAAGTCGGTGCTCATCACCAAGGAAGAGATCGACGCGAAGCTGGCCGAGCTGGCCGCGAAGGTCGACGCGGAATACGCGGGCAAGGACCTGCTGATCGTCGGCGTCCTCAAGGGCGCGGTGATGGTCATGGCGGACCTGGCGCGCGCGCTGTCCACCCCCGTCACGATGGACTGGATGGCCGTGTCGTCGTACGGCGCGGGCACCCAGTCGTCCGGCGTCGTGCGGATCCTCAAGGACCTGGACACGGACATCAAGGGCAAGCACGTCCTGATCGTCGAGGACATCATCGACTCCGGTCTGACGCTGTCCTGGCTGCTGTCCAACCTCGGCTCGCGCGAGCCCGCCTCCCTTGAGGTGTGCACGCTGCTGCGCAAGCCCGAGGCGGCGAAGGTCGCGATCGACGTGAAGTGGATCGGCTTCGACATCCCGAACGAGTTCGTCGTGGGCTACGGCCTCGACTTCGCCGAGAAGTACCGCAACCTCCCGTTCGTCGGAACGCTCGCCCCGCACGTCTACGGCGGCTGACGTCCCGTAGCGCCGCGTACGGCGTCGGGGAACCCTCACCCGTTTCCCGACGTTGAAGTAGGCGAAGGCGGGTTTGCCAGCAGTCCCAGGCGACTTCGGGTCACAATGCTGGGGTACCGTCCGAAGAACAGTCTTTATCAAACTCACTATGGCAGGAGGGACGGGGCGTCATCGCTCCGTATGGATGGACGTGAAGCGATACTTCCGTGGGCCAGTCATGTGGATCGTGCTGGCCGTCCTTGCCGTGGTCGTGTTGATGCAGGTCGTCGGCTCGTCCGGCGGCTACAAGACGGTGGACACCGGCCAGGTCGTCCAGGCGATCAACGACAACAAGGTCGAGTCGGCCAAGATCACCACCGGTGATGACCAGATCATCAAGGCCGAGCTCAAGGACGGCAAGAAGGTCGAGGGCAGCAGCAAGATCCAGGCGAGCTACATCGGCGACCAGGGCGTCGACCTCGCCAAGAATCTGCAGTCCAAGTACCAGACCAAGGACATCCCGGACGGTTATACCGTCTCGCCGTCGAAGCAGAACCCCTTCGTCGGCATCCTGCTCTCCCTGCTCCCCTTCGTCCTCATCGTCGTCGTCTTCCTGTTCCTGATGAACCAGATGCAGGGCGGCGGCTCCCGGGTCATGAACTTCGGGAAGTCCAAGGCGAAGCTCATCACCAAGGACACCCCGAAGACGACCTTCTCCGACGTGGCGGGGTCCGACGAGGCCGTCGAGGAGCTCCACGAGATCAAGGAGTTCCTGCAGGAGCCGGCGAAGTTCCAGGCCGTCGGCGCCAAGATCCCCAAGGGCGTGCTCCTCTACGGCCCGCCCGGTACCGGTAAGACGCTGCTCGCGCGCGCCGTCGCCGGTGAGGCCGGGGTCCCGTTCTACTCGATCTCCGGTTCCGACTTCGTCGAGATGTTCGTCGGTGTCGGTGCCTCCCGTGTCCGTGACCTCTTCGAGCAGGCCAAGGCGAACGCCCCGGCGATCGTCTTCGTCGACGAGATCGACGCCGTCGGACGCCACCGCGGCGCCGGCATGGGCGGCGGCCACGACGAGCGCGAGCAGACGCTGAACCAGCTGCTCGTCGAGATGGACGGCTTCGACGTGAAGGGCGGCGTCATCCTGATCGCCGCCACGAACCGCCCCGACATCCTCGACCCGGCGCTCCTTCGCCCCGGCCGCTTCGACCGGCAGATCGCCGTCGACCGCCCGGACATGCAGGGCCGTCTGGAGATCCTCAAGGTCCACCAGAAGGGCAAGCCGGTCGCCCCGGACGTCGACCTGGGCGCGGTGGCGCGTCGTACGCCCGGTTTCACCGGCGCCGACCTGTCGAACGTGCTGAACGAAGCGGCCCTCCTGACGGCGCGCGGCGACAAGAAGCTGATCGACAACCACGCGCTGGACGAGGCGATCGACCGCGTCGTGGCGGGCCCGCAGAAGCGGACCCGGATCATGTCCGACAAGGAGAAGAAGATCACCGCGTACCACGAGGGCGGACACGCCCTGGTCGCGGCGGCGTCTCCGAACTCGGACCCGGTCCACAAGATCACGATCCTCTCGCGCGGCCGGGCCCTCGGATACACGATGGTCCTGCCCGAGGAGGACAAGTACTCCACCACGCGCAACGAGATGCTCGACCAGCTCGCGTACATGCTGGGCGGGCGCGCCGCCGAGGAGCTCGTCTTCCACGACCCGACGACGGGCGCGGCGAACGACATCGAGAAGGCCACCGCGACCGCCCGTGCCATGGTCACGCAGTACGGCATGACCGAGCGGCTCGGCGCGATCAAGTTCGGCGGTGACAACACCGAGCCGTTCCTCGGCCGCGAGATGGGTCACCCGCGCGACTACTCGGAAGAGGTCGCGGCGCTGGTCGACGAAGAGGTCAAGAAGCTCATCGAGACCGCGCACAACGAAGCGTGGGAGATCCTCGTCGAGAACCGGGACGTCCTGGACAACCTGGTCCTGCAGCTCCTCGAGAAGGAGACCCTGAACAAGGAGCAGATCGCCGAGGTCTTCGCGGGCATCGTCAAGCGCCCGGCACGCCCGGCGTGGACCGGCTCCTCCAGGCGTACGCCCTCGACCCGTCCGCCGGTGCTCTCCCCCCGGGAGCTGTCCCTGACGAACGGCGCCACCCCCGCGGCGGCCCCGGGCACGGAGCAGCCCATCGAGGTGGCCCCGGAGGACCGTCCCGAGAGCTGATCCCGCGCGTCTCAGCAGGCCCGGAATGTAAGCCGCGCCCCCCTGGTTCTAGCCTGGGGGGCGCGGCTTGTTTTGTACGCCCGCAGAAGGCACGCTCACCCCGCGCAGGCAGTCGCGGGAACGCACAGGAACGAGGCACAGATGACCGACCCCGTGACACTCGACGGCGAGGGCTCGATCGGCGAGTTCGACGAGAAGCGGGCCGAGAACGCCGTGCGTGAGCTGCTGATCGCCGTGGGAGAGGACCCCGACCGCGAGGGCCTGCGCGAGACGCCGGGCCGGGTGGCGCGCGCGTACAGGGAGATATTCGCCGGACTGTGGCAGCAGCCGGAGGACGTCCTGACGACGACGTTCGATCTCGGACACGACGAGATGGTCCTGGTGAAGGACATCGAGGTGATGAGTTCCTGCGAACATCATCTGGTGCCCTTCGTCGGCGTCGCCCACGTCGGGTACATCCCGTCGACCGACGGCAAGATCACCGGCCTCTCGAAGCTGGCCAGGCTCGTGGACGTGTTCGCGCGCAGGCCGCAGGTGCAGGAGCGGCTGACCACGCAGATCGCGGACTCCCTGATGTCGATACTGGAGCCGCGCGGGGTGATCGTGGTCGTCGAGTGCGAGCACATGTGCATGACGATGCGCGGAGTGCGCAAGCCGGGCGCGAAGACCATCACTTCCGCGGTGCGCGGGCAGCTGCGGGACCCCGCGACGCGCAATGAGGCGATGAGCCTGATCATGGCCCGCTAGCCCGGCCGTCAGCACGGGCCGGTATGGCCCGCCCCGGTCACCCGGCCCCGGCCTGAGCAGTGGTGACTGCCTACGCCGGAGCCGCCCCGCCGCCGCCGTTCTCGTCGTCGTCCTCGGGGAGCCGGCAGACGCGTTCCATGAAGAAGGCGGCCAGTATCACCGCGATGCCCATCAGGACCGAGAGGCCGGCGTACACCGCCTGGTCGCGGCGGGCCGGGATGTCGAGGAATTCGAGCAGGAACGCGCCCGTGCCGCCGTACATCCCGGTGACGAGTGCCGCGACCAGCGCGCTGGCCTGACCGAACACGACGGCCCTGGCGGCCATCAGGGGCTCCACGCCCTTCGCGCCGGGGCGGCGCTCGCGCTGGGCGCGCAGCCGGGAGCGGAGCGAGAGCGCCGTCGCGAACAGGACGACGGCGATGACCGCGAGCACGATCGGCGCGGCCAGCGGGACGCGCGGCAGCGTGCCGAAGGAGTCCCACAGCCGGGCGCCCGACCAGGACAGCACACCGGCCGCGAGGAAAAGGCCGGCCAGCGTCCTGATGCGCAGTTGCTTCACGGGTGACCCTTCATCGGCTTGCTTACCTCGACCGCCTCTTCCAACGACTACTCGGGCAGCCGGAGTTCCAGGTCGGCGCGGGGCGCGACCCCTTCGAGGGTGATCGATTCGAGGATCCGCGCCACTGGCCCGCGGCCGGCCAGCTGCGCCTCGGGTTCGACATCGTGCCAGGGGGCGAGGACGAAGGCACGCTCATGCGCGCGCGGGTGCGGCAGCGTGAGGACCGGGTCGTCGGAGACGACGTCCGCATACGCCACGATGTCCACGTCGATCGTGCGCGGGCCCCAGCGCTCGTCGCGTACGCGGTGGAAGGCCTCCTCGACCGCGTGCGCGCGCTCCAGGAGCGAGGCGGGCGGCAGGGTCGTCTTCACCACGACGACCGCGTTGAAGTACGAGGGCTGGCTGCCGGGGTCGACGCCCCACGGCTCCGTCTCGTACACCGGGGAGACCGCCTTGACCCGCAGGCCCGGGGTGTCCTCCAGGGCGTCGATGGCGCCCTGGAGGGTCTCCAGGCGGTTGCCGAGGTTGCTGCCCAGCGAGATCACGGCACGGTGCGGGTTGGACAGGGTGTGGTCCGCCGCGTCCACCTGCTCGACCACGGAGGTGGGCACCGGCTGGACGGTGGGGTCGCTCTGACCCGCTGTGAAGGGCGCAGTCATACTCGGCTCCGGGTGATGGTGACGGTCACGTCGTCGAACGGCACGGTGATCGGGGCGTCCGGCTTGTGCACGCACACCTCGACCTCCAGGACTCCGTCGTGCTTGAGACACGCCTGTGCGATGCGCTCGGAGAGCGTCTCGATGAGGTCGACGGGTTCGCCCTCGACCACGGCGACGACCTCTTCGGCCACGATCCCGTAGTGCACGGTCTTCGCCAGGTCGTCGTCGGCCGCGGCCGCTCGCGTGTCCAGGCCGAGAACCAGGTCCACGATGAAGGTCTGGCCCTCTTCGCGCTCCCGCGGATAGACACCGTGGTGCCCGCGGGCCTTGAGGCCGCGCAGCGCGACACGATCCACGCGAATCACTCCTGAAATCGTCGGTATCGGCAGGCCTGCACCGAGTGCGGTCGGCACACCAGCCTCGATCGAATCTACCTGCGAGCACTGACAGTCCTTGCCCGCGGGGCCCCGCGACGGGGATTCGGGCCCCCATGATCCCGGGCTGTTTCCTGGCCCCTACCCACTACGAGGGGGCCTCGTCGCCTTCTTCGTCGTCAGTTTCGGCCAGTACGGGCGACGCGTGGTGCGACCACAGTTTCCAGCCGTCGGGTGTGCGGCGGAACACATTGGTGGCGACGACGAGCTGGCCCACGAGCGGGCCGAGTTCGCCGCCGGCCTCCGGGGGCGGGCCGCCGCTGAGGATGTTCTCGGTGCACGTCACCAGGGCGGTGTCGCCCGCCACGCCGACCTTCAGGTCGGTGAGGAAGAACTGGATGTACTCGGTGTTCGCCATGATCAGCGCGTACGACCTGAGGACCTCGCCGCGGCCCCTGAGGACGGGCCAGCCGGGGTGGACACAGGAGACGGTGCCGCCGGCATCCGTGTCGGTGTCGGCGGCCGTCCCCTCGGTGTCCGTGTCGGCGTCCAGCCACAGGCCGGCCACCTCGTCGAAGTCGCCGCGTTCCAGCGCTTCGTAGAAGGCGGTGTTGGCGCGTTCGACCTGCTCGATGTCGGTCCTCGCGGCGGTCACCGGTGGCCGCCAGCCGCCGCGCCCGTCACGGCCCGGGCGACCCGGACCGCGTCGGCCGTCGCCCGCACCTCGTGCACGCGGACCGCCCAGGCGCCCTGGTGGGCGGCGATGGCGGAGACCGCGGCGGTGGCGGCGTCGCGCTCGCGGGCGGGCGGTGGCGCGCCCTCGGGACCCGCGAGGACGCGGCCGAGGAACCGCTTGCGGGAGGCGGCGACCAGAACCGGGTGGCCGAGCCCGCACAGCCGGTCCAGGTGGGCGAGGAGCGCCAGGTCGTGCTCGGCCTCCTTGGAGAAGCCGAGGCCCGGGTCGATGACGATGCGCTCGGGGGCGATGCCGCCCTCGATGGCGGCCCGCACGCGCGCGTGCAGTTCGGTGACGACTTCGCCGACCACGTCCTCGTAGTGCGGCCTGGCGTTGATGTCGGTGAGGAAGCCGCGCCAGTGCATGACCACGAAGGGGGCGTGCGCGGCGGCGACGGCCGGGACCATGCGGGGGTCGGCGAGGCCGCCGCTGACGTCGTTCACGAGGACGGCGCCCGCGGCCAGTGCCTGTTCGGCGACAGCGGCGCGCATGGTGTCCACGGAGACGGTGACGCCCTCGGCGGCCAGTTCGCGGACGACGGGGACGACGCGCTTGAGCTCCTCGTCCTCATCCACTCGGGTGGCGCCCGGACGGGTGGACTCGCCGCCGACGTCGACGAGGTCGGCGCCCCGCGCGACCAGGTCGATGCCGTGCTTGACGGCGGCCGTCGTGTCGAACCAGCGTCCGCCGTCGGAGAACGAGTCCGGCGTCACGTTCACCACGCCCATGACCGCACAGCGGTCCCACTCCGGCAGCCCCTGGACCGTTCCCCGCCCGCGCAACGTACTCATGTCTCCAGCCTAGGCGGCCGCTACGCCGCCTGGACCTCGCGTTCGTGGGCCTGGTGCGGGCAGGGGCGGGACTGCGCGGTGCCCCTGCGCAGGAACCGGGGGAGCGCGAGGGTCACGAAGCCCTCGGCCTGCATGGCGGCGAAGCCGATGCGGGGCAGGTCCTTGCTGGAGCGGTAGACGACGAAGCGGGGCTCCCAGCGGGGGCGGAACTTCGCGTTGAACTTGTACAGGGACTCGATCTGGAACCAGCGGGAGAGGAAGACCAGCAGGCCGCGCCAGGCGCGCAGGACCGGGCCCGCGCCGATCTTCTCACCGCGGGCGAGGGCGGCGCGGAACATCGCGAAGTTGAGGGACACGCGCGCGATGCCGAGCTTCGGGGCGGCCTGCAGTGCGGCGACGATGAGCAACTCGTTCATGCCGGGATCGGCCGAGCGGTCGCGGCGCATGAGGTCCAGGGAGACGCCGTCCTTGCCCCAGGGGACGAAGTGGAGGACGGCCTTCAGGTCGCCGTAGGCGCCGGGCTCCTCGTCGGCCTTGTGTGCGGTCGCGATCAGGCAGTCGCCGTCGTTCGGGTCACCGATGCGGCCGAGCGCCATGGAGAAGCCGCGCTCGGTGTCGGTGCCGCGCCAGTCGTCGGCGGCGCGCTGGATCTTGGCGAGCTCCTGTTCGCCGAGGTCACGGATGCGCCGTACGCGCGTCTCGTAGCCATTGCGCTCGATCCGCTTGACCATCTGGCGTACGTTGCGCATCGCACGCCCGGAGAGGGAGAAATCCGCGACGTCCACCACCGCCTCGTCGCCCAGTTCCAGGGCGTCGAGGCCGGTCTCACGGGTCCAGACCTCGCCGCCCGTCTCGGAGCAGCCCATGACGGCGGGCGTCCAGGAGTGGGCCTTCGCCTCGTCCATGAAGCGCTCGATCGCGCCGGGCCAGGCCTCGACGTCACCGATGGGGTCGCCGCTGGCGAGCATCACGCCGGAGACGACGCGGTAGGTGACGGCGGCCTTGCCGCTGGGGGAGAAGACGACGCCCTTGTCGCGGCGGAGCGCGAAGTGGCCGAGCGAGTCGCGGCCGCCGTGCTTGTCGAGCAGGACGCGCAGCTTCGCCTCGTCGCTGTCGGTGAGGCGCGCCGCCGGGTGTTCGGGGCGGAAGGCCAGGTAGATGGTGGTCAGGGCGGTCAGCATGCCGAGGGCGCCGAGGGAGAAGCCGACCGTCCAGGACGTGCGTCCGTAGTAGTCGACGGGGCCCTCGAAGCCGAAGAGGCCGTAGAGGACGTGCTCCAGGCGCTCGGTGATGCTCGGGTCGCCGATGACCTTCCCCGGGTGGACGCTGACGATGACGAGGCCGAGGACGATGGAACCCGCTCCGAGGAGGACGAAGTTGGCCAGGGCACGCCAGCGGCTGCGCGGGTCGGGCAGCGCCGTGAACTCACTCCGGTGGCGCAGTACGAGCGCGAGGAGCGCGAGCGAGATCACCACGCCGATGATCGAGTGCCGGTACCCGAACTGCGCCATGGCGCCCACGGGGAGCAGCACCACGGCGGCCCGCCACGCCCGCCGCTTGTGGCGGCGCAGGCCGTGTGCGAGCAGGAGCAGCAGGATGCCGGAGCTGAGCGCCATGGCGGCGGCGAAGGGGCCGAGCGCACCCGGCAGGACTTCGGCGATGGCGTGCATGCGGCTGTGCCGGAAGCGGGGGAAGACACCTGCCGCGACGTTCAGTAGGCCGACGAGTGTGCAGGCTCTCGCGACGAGGATCGGCACCGCCTCGGGCCGTGGGCCGCGCAGTATCCGGCGCAGCCGACCGTCGTGGCGGTCCTCACTCCCCGGAACCCCGCCCGACATTTCCCCATCTATCCTGACAGACATCGCATCCCGTAGTTCTGCGAGAGACCTTGATTCCGGCGCCAAAACGGCATCCGGCAACATTGCGTTCTCTAGGACGGTCCTTCTGGGACACGGGTTCATTCCCGACCGGAAACCGCTGGAAAAGCTCTGGCAAGGTCCCCGGCGAGCGCCGGCAGGATCCGGGCCCGGGTCCGGTCCCGCCGGGGCACGCGCCCGGCACAGGTAGAAAGCGCAGGCAGGAACACCCCATGGGTCTCACGAGCAACACGGTCCTCGCCCTTGCGGTCTTGCTGGCCGTACTGCTCTTCGTCGGCACGATCTGGCTCTGGCCACGCCTTGCCCGTCGCAGCTGGAAGGCGGTCACGGGCCGCGTCGGGCTGCTCCTCGCCGCCCAGGTCGCGATCTTCGCCTCGGTGGGTCTGGCCGCCAACCAGGCCTTCGGCTTCTACGCCACCTGGGCGGACCTCTTCGGACAGGAGACGGCACCCGGCCTCGTGGTCGACCACGACACGGCCAAGGGGACGGGTCCCGTCAAGGTCGTCGACACCCAGACCGTGAACGTGCCGGGCGGCAGCCGACGCGTCACGGGAGGCGAGATCCAGAAGGTCGAGATCAGCGGCAGGGGGTCGGAGATCGCCAGCCCCGCCTACGTGTACCTGCCGCCCGAGTACTTCCAGCCGCAGTACAAGAACCGCAAGTTCCCCGCGGCCGTGGTCCTCACCGGCTACCCGGGCACCGCGGAGGCGCTCATCAAAGGGCTCCACTACCCCGAGACCGCCCACAGGCAGGCCGCCGGCGGCAAGATGCAGCCGATGATCCTGATCATGATGCGGCCGACCGTGGCGCCGCCGCGCGACACGGAGTGCGTGGACATCCCCGGCGGCCCGCAGACCGAGACGTTCTTCGCCCAGGACCTGCCCGGAGCCGTGTCCGACCACTACAGGGTGGGCGTCAAGCCCGAGAACTGGGGCATCATCGGCGACTCCACGGGCGGCTACTGCGCCCTGAAGCTCGCCATGCACCACCCCGAGGTGTACGCCGCGGGGGCGGGCCTGTCCGCGTACTACAAGGCGCCCATCGACGTCACCACCGGTGATCTCTTCCACGGTGACAAGGAGCTGCAGAACCGCGCCGACCTCATGTGGTACCTCGACCACATGCCGCCGCCCAAGACGTCCCTGCTGGTGACCACCAGCAAGAAGGGCGAGGGCAACTACCGCGACACGCAGAAGTTCATCGACAAGGTGAAGGCGCCCACGCGCGTCTCGTCGATCACGCTGGAGAGCGGCGGGCACAACTTCAACACCTGGCGCAGGGAGATCCCCGCGAGTCTGGCGTGGATGAGCGGGCGCTTGAGCGACGACTGAGCGACGGCTGAGCCGCGCTTGAGCCGCGTCTGGGCCGCGCGTGAGTCGCGCCTGGGCGGCGGCTGACGGTCAGTCCGTGCCGATGGCCGTCACCGTCTCCAGTTCGACCTCCGCGCGCGCGATGTCGCGCGCCTCCGCCGCCGTCGAGCGGCGCAGCGCCTCGTGCAGCCGGGCCGGGGTGAGCACGCCGAGGAAGCGGCCCTCGCTGTCCTTGTCGATGACCGCGATCCACCCCGCGTCGTGCTGCAGCATCGTCGCGAACGCCTGCTTCAGGCTCGCGCCCACCGGAAGCCATGCCTCCATGCGACGGGCGTGCTCGCGCACCGTGCCGCCGCCCACGCGCGCGTGCTCCGCGGAAACCCAGCCGTGCAGGTTGTTCCCGCCGTCCAGGACGACGGCCCAGGGAGCGTCGAGCTTCTTGGGCAGCGGGTCGTCGAGGTGCACCACGGGAGGCTGCTCCAGGTCGCCCTCCTCGATCGGCGTCACGGAGAGCCGCTTCAGGCCCCGGTCCGCGCCCACGAAGTCGGCCACGTAGTCGTTGGCGGGGGAACCGAGCACCGTGGAGGGCGTGTCGAACTGCTCGATGCGCCCCTCGCCGTAGACGGCGATGCGGTCGCCGAGGCGGACCGCCTCCTCGATGTCGTGCGTGACGAAGAGCACCGTCTTGCGGACGGCCTGCTGCAGGCGCAGGAACTCGTTCTGCAGGTGTTCGCGCACGACCGGGTCGACCGCGCCGAAGGGCTCGTCCATCAGGAGCACCGGCGGATCGGCCGCCAGCGCGCGGGCGACGCCGACGCGTTGGCGCTGGCCCCCGGAGAGCTGCTCGGGGTAGCGGTCACCGAAGACGGCGGGGTCGAGACCGACCAGGTCGAGGAGTTCGGCGGCACGCTCGCGGGCCTTGCCGCGCTTGACGCCGAGCAGATGTGGGACGGTCGCCGTGTTGTCGAGGACCGTCTTGTGCGGGAAGAGGCCGACCTGCTGGATCACGTAGCCGATGCGGCGGCGGAGTTGGACGGGATCGGTGGCGGATATGTCGTCGCCGTCGACGTATATCCGGCCCGCGCTCGGCTCGATGAGCCGGTTCACCATCTTCATCGTGGTCGTCTTGCCGCAGCCCGAGGGGCCGACGAGCGTGACCAGTTCACCCTCGGCCACCTCGAAGGACAGGTCGTCGACGGCCGTGGTGCCGTCCGCGTAGCGCTTGGTGACGTGCTCGAACCGGATCATGGTTCCCCATTGTGGAGGGCGGTGGCGGGCTTTGCGTGAAGGCCGTGTTGCGGCCGTACAACGAGTCTCTGCGATTGTCAGTGCCGCGCGTTAGGGTCGCCAGACACGGGGGGACGTGTGTGCGGCATACGTCCGGGGATTCGGGGGAGGTGGGGCGCGTGGCCGAGCAGAACTGTCTGGTGACGAACGACTGGATCTGCGGGGAGTACCTCCGCACCCGCGACCAGGAGTTGATCGACGCGACCCTCCAGCACGTGGGGATCACGGTCGTCTCCGTGGCGATCGGAGTCGCGGTGGCCCTGCCGCTCGCGCTCCTCGCGCGGCGCTGGCGCTTCCTCGCGGGACCGATCCTCGGCGTGACGACCGTGCTCTACTCGATCCCCTCGCTGGCCATGTTCTCGCTGCTCCTGCCCCTCTTCGGGCTCTCGGCCTCACTGGTCGTCACGGGCCTCGTGCTGTACTCCCTCACGGTCCTCGTGCGGAACATCCTGGCCGGCCTCCAGGCCGTCCCGGAGGAGGCGCGGGACGCCGCCCGCGGGATGGGGTACGGGCCGTTGCGGCTGCTGTGGGAGGTGGAGCTGCCGCTCGCGCTGCCCGCGCTGCTCGCCGGCGTCCGCATCACCACGGTCTCCACGGTCGCCCTGACCACCGTCGGCGCCATCGTGGACTACGGCGGCCTCGGCACCCTCATCCTCGACGGCCTCGACACGACCTTCAAGGCCCAGGTGCTCACGGCGTCGGTGCTCTGCGTGCTCCTCGCCGTCACCGCCGACCTGCTGCTGCTCGGACTCCAGCGGTGGCTGACGCCCTGGACGAGGACCCGTCGGACCCGAATACGGACGGACCGTGCCGCGCGGAAGGCGGACGTCGCCAAGGTGGCCGATCCTGTATGAACGCGATATCCGGTGCGTACGACTGGCTGACCACGGGCGCCAACTGGCAGGGCGAGAAGGGGGTGTGGCACCGCCTCGCCGAGCACCTGTACTTCAGCGGGGTCTGCCTCGCGGTCGCCTGCGCCATCGCGCTGCCCCTCGCGCTCTACCTCGGCCACATCGGCAAGGGCGGCGCCCTCGCGGTCAACATCTCCAACGTCGGCCGTGCGGTGCCCACCCTGGCCCTGCTGATCCTGCTCACGCTCACCCCGCTCGGGGAGCACGGTGACGCGCCGACGCTGATCGCGCTGGTGCTCTTCGCCGTTCCGCCGCTGCTGACCAACGCCTACCTGGGGATGCGCGAGGTGGACAGGGCGGTGGTGGAGGCCGCGCGCGGGATGGGGATGAGCGGTGGCCAGCTGTTCGCGCGGGTCGAGCTGCCGCTCGCGTACCCGCTGATCATGACGGGCATCCGGTCCGCCGGCGTGCAGGTCGTCGCGACGGCCACGCTCGCCGCGATGGCGGGCGAGGGGGGCCTCGGCCGGATCATCACGGCCGGGTTCAACCTGCAGAACACGCCGCAGGTGGTGGCGGGCGCCGTCCTCGTGGCGCTGCTCGCACTGCTCGTGGAGGGGGTCCTGGTGGTCGCGGGGCGTCTCTTCGACCCGATGCGGCGATAGCGAGTTTGTGATTCTTTCCTTTCGAAATGGTGGTTCACCGATGAACAGCACAACGCGTCGTGCGCGACGGATGGCAGGGGCGGCCGCGGCCGTCGTGGCGCTGACCGCGGGGCTCGCCGCGTGCGGCGGGGACGATCTGGAGGACAAGGGCAGCGGATCGGACAAGGCGGGCGACGGCAAGAAGGGCTCGATCATCGTGGGCTCCGCGCGGTTCACCGAGCAGAAGGTGCTCGCCGAGCTCTATGCGGGTGTCCTGGCGGACGCCGGTTATGACGCGCAGGTCAAGACCGTGCAGAACCGCGAGATCTACAAGCCCGAACTGAAGAAGGGCTCGATCGACGTCGCGCCCGAATACGCGGCGACGCTCGCGGAATTCCTCAACTTCGAGAAGAACGGCCCGAAGGCGAAGCCGGTGGCCTCCAGTGACTTGGTCGCCACGGTGAGCGCGCTGGAGAAGCTCGCGGAGCCGCAGGGCCTGAAGGTGCTCCCGGCCGGCCGGGCGGTCGACCAGAACGCGTTCGCGGTCTCCAGGGAATACGCCGAGAAGCACAAGCTCAAGACGCTCTCGGACCTCGGCAGGTCGGGTGAGAAGGTCAAGATCGCGGCGGGCGACGAATGCGAGACCCGGCCGTTCTGCGCGCCGGGTCTGAAGTCGAAGTACGGCATCGACATCGCCGGAATCGACCCCAAGGGCGTCGGCAACACGCAGTCCAAGCAGGCCGTCAAGAACGGCACGGACCAGATGCTGCTGACCACGACGACCGACGCGACGCTGAAGAACTACGACCTCGTGATCCTCAAGGACGACAAGAAGCTGCAGAACGCGGACAACATCGTTCCCGTGGTGAACGAGAAGGAGGCCGGCGACAAGGAGATTGCCGCCGCGCTCGGGAAGCTGACCAAGACGCTCACGACGGAAGACCTCATGGAACTCAACCGGAAGGTCGACGAGGAGCGGCAGAAGGAAGCGGATGTCGCCCAGGAGTATCTGAAGTCGAAGGGCCTGATCTAGGTTCCGGCTGGGCTTCTTCTGGGTTCCGGCCGGGTTCCGGCTGTGAGTCGGGGCTGCGATTCGGCTGGGTTCCCAGTAGAAGTTGATCAAGAAATCCGGCGAGAAGTCGCGCGGTCGCGGCGGAAGTTGACCGGTGGAACAAAGTGGATGAGGGGTGGGGAGTTGTGGCCGGTTATGGACGCGGCGCCTGCTTTTTGCCGGGCGGGGCACCAGACTTCGCCTACGCGCGGTAAGTTTCTGGCCATGCCACGTGGACGTCACCGCCATTCCCCACCCCTGCACAGGCTGCTTCCTCCCTCGACGGTCGCAGGCGTCTCGGTTCTCAGCGCCGGCAGCGCCTGGATGTTCGCGGAACCGATCGTGCTCCGCGGGCTCGTCGCGGCCGCGGCCGCCGCTGCCGTCGTCGGCTCGGTCGTCATGCGCCGTTGGGACCAGGCGGCGGGCAAGCGCGTCGCCGAGCTGGGCCGGGCGCGCGCGAGCGACGAGTGGCGCTACGAGGAACGGATAGCCGAGGCCGAGAGCGACCTCGAGGAGTCCCGCGAACTGCGGGGCAAGCTGGAGACGAAGCTGCGGGCCAAGCGCGCCGAACTGGCGGCGCTGCGCAACGAGCACGCGGCGCTCCTGCGGCGGTACGCGACCGCGGAGACGGAGCGGGCCAGCGCCCTCGAGGGGCGGCGGCTGCTCGCCATCGAGGCGTCATCGCCGACGCCTGCGTTGCCGTCGGGGGCGGAGGCTCGGCCCGGGTCCGGTTCGGGCCCGCGTCCGGGGTCAGGTGCCGAGGACTTGGTGCCTGCGGTTCGGGGCGGGGCTCCGGTGCCGGGGGCGCGTACGGAGGGTGCCGGTGCCGGTGCCGGTGCCGGTGCCGGTGTCAGTGCCGAGGCGCAGGGTGGGGCTTCCGTGAGCTCCGCTCGGTCGGGTGCCAGTCCCACACCTTCGTTGTTCCTGCGAGCCAATGCCGCGCTCGACCGCATGGCGCCGGGGTCGGCGTCCCGGCCGGAAGCGGAGGACGAGTCGCGGGGGAAGCCCGGGGCGGCCGACGGATACGGCGGGCACGAGCGCGCGGTCGCCGTCGCGCCGCCCGTTCAGGCGCGCCGCCCGGTGCCTCAGGGAGGCTTCGACTTCTTCGGCACGAAGAACGTGGCGCCCGCGGCGCTGGAGTCCGTGCAGAACTCGGACCTCGCCGATGTGGTGGGCGAGGAGGCGCTCGCGGTCCACAAGGCCGAGTCCGAGAGCGAGTTCAAGGATGCGGCTGAGGGCGATGCGGTGCGGGGGGCCGGGCAGGTCATCGATCTGACGGCTCATGACGAGACGGAGCAGATCGATGTGGCGGGGTTGAGGACGGCGTGAGCGCTCTGCTGGGCTGAGCGGGTGCTGGCGGGGGCGCCTTGCGGGTGGCCTCGGCGGCTGTTCTGCCGGGGGCTGTGGGGCGTCTGCGGGTCCGGCCGTGGCTGATCGCGCAGTTCCCCGCGCCCCTTTGCGTAGTTCCCCGCGCTCCTGGGTGGGCCTTGTTGGGGCGTGTCGTTGTGTGCGGGTCGTCCGTGGGTTTGCGCAGTTCCCCGCGCCCCTATGCGCAGTTCCCCGCGCCCCTGATGGGGGCCTCACGTCATCCAGCGGTCCGGGCGGGCTGCCTTGCGGCTTGTGCGGGAGTGGGTCGCCTGGGTTTGGAGGAGGGATTTCGCCTCGGCGGTCGGTCGTAGGCGGGCCGTCACCGTTTTGTCGGCGCCGGTGTCCAGGCATACGTCGGCCACGTCCTTGTACCGCTCCCAGGGGCCCTGGGAGAGCCGCACGCTCTGCACCTTGGCGTGCGGTACGAGCGAGAGGCGGCGTCTGAGCAGGCCGTGGCGGGCCGCGAAGACCTCGGGGGTGACCGCGAGGCCGTACCCCTTCCACCAGAGCGGTACGCACCACGCCGCGCGCGCGGGTGGCCGTTCGAGGTCGGCCGGGTCCGGCACGCGCACGCCAGGCAGGACCCGGCCGATCACCGCCGCGGCGTGCTCCCGCGGCGCGACCGGCACCAGGACGCCGTTGGCCGAACCCGCCACGTCCAGCTCGACCCGCACCCAGCCGCGTCGGCGCCACAGCAGCGGCTGCACGATGTGCACGGTCTGTACGCGGCCCGGCGGCACCGTCTCGTGGGCCTTGTCGAGCAGCCCGTAGTCGATGCGCAGGCCGTCGGGGGACTCGCCCACCGTCCAGTCGTACTCCTTGATGAAGCGGCCGACGCTGCTCGCGAACGAGCCGCCCAGCATGGGCAGTGCGGTCGCGAGGACGGTCCACGCGTTGTGCGTGGCGAACCAGAGGAACGTGGGGACCACGGTCGCGGCGAGAAGCAGTGCCCAGGGCCCGCCGGTCAGCAGCAGGGAGACGGCGAGCATGCGCGGCTGGACGTGCAGCAGGTCCCGCACGGGCGCCTCGCCGACCTCGCGTGCCTCCTCGGGTGCGAAACCGGCCGCCCGCGCGAGGAGTTCGGCCCGCAGTTCGGCGGCCTCCCGCTCGCCGAGGTAGGCCAGCTCGTCCTTCTCCTCCGCGCCGACGACGTCCAGTTTGAGCTTGGCGACGCCTGCGACGCGGGCGAGCAGCGGCCGGGTCACGTCGACGGCCTGGAGGCGGTCGAGCCGGATGTGGGCGGTGCGCCGGAAGAGCAGCCCGGTGCGGATGCGCAGCTCGGTCCCGGTGACGGAGAAGTGGGTGAACCACCAGCTCAGGAAGCCGTACAGGACGCCGCCGACGACGACGGCGGCGCCGGCCAGGAGCAGGGTGGTGGCGGTCAGCTCGGAGAGGCGCTCCTGTGTGCCGTTCGGGTCGTGGACCGCCCAGCCGGCCAGGAGCGCGAAGGGCGCCCACGCGCGGCGCAGCGGCGTGACGGGGTGCAGCCGGCGCTCGGGCGGGTGCCCGGGCGGCGCACCGTCCGGTGCCGGGCCGCCTTCGTCGCGGGCTTCCCGTACGGCGTTCACAGGCCCGCCGATCGTGCCTCGCCGAGCTCCGTCAGGCGGTCGCGCAGCCGCTCGGCCTCCTCCGGGAGCAAGCCGGGGATGCGGGCGTCGGTGGCCGCCGCGGCGGTGTGCAGCTGGACGCTGGCGAGGCCGAAGCGCCGCTCCACGGGGCCCGACGTCACCTCGACGAGCTGCATCCGGCCGTACGGCACGACGGTCTCCTCGTACCAGAGCACGCCCCGGCTGATGAGCAGGTCGTCGGCGCGCTCGGCGTACCGCCACGAGCGCCAGTTGCGCCCGAGGACCGGCCAGCCCCAGGCCGCGAGGGCCAATGGCAGCAGCGCGAAGGCGGCCCAGGCCGGGCCCGCGAACAGGCCGAGAAGCACGCCGACGAGCGCCGCGAGCGGCACCAGCCAGACCACCAGGAGGAGCCGCCGCATCTTCAGCAGCCCTCGCGGCAGCCCGGTCCACACCGGTTCGCCCGCACCCGGTTCGCCCGCACCCGCCGCGCCCGCCGGTCCTGCGGTCCCCGCCTTCCCCGCCGTCCCCGCCGTCCCCGTGTCCATGGCTCAAGCCTACGTACGCGGTGTGACAGTCGCGTAGCCCGGCGCGTGCGAGAGACTGTGGCCATGAGTCCCACGACGGAGACCACCACGGAGACCACGCTCGGCATCGGCGGCGCGGCCGAGAGCACTGACATGGTGCTCAACATCGGCCCCCAGCACCCGTCCACGCACGGTGTGCTCCGCCTCCGCCTGGTCCTTGACGGCGAGCGCATCCAGCACGCGGAGCCGGTCATCGGCTACATGCACCGCGGCGCGGAGAAGCTCTTCGAGGCCCGGGACTACCGGCAGATCGTGATGCTGGCCAACCGCCACGACTGGCTGTCGGCGTTCTCGAACGAGCTGGGCGTCGTCCTCGGTGTGGAGCGGATGCTCGGCATGGAGGTCCCGGAGCGGGCCGTCTGGATGCGCACGCTGCTCGCCGAGCTGAACCGCGTCCTGAACCACCTGATGTTCCTCGGCTCGTACCCGCTGGAACTCGGCGGCATCACCCCGGTGTTCCACGCGTTCCGCGAGCGCGAGGAGCTCCAGAACGTGATGGAGGAGATCTCCGGCGGCCGCATGCACTACATGTTCAACCGCGTCGGCGGCCTCAAGGAGGACCTGCCCGCCGGATGGGCCACCCGCGCGCGTGCGGCGGTCGCGTCGGTGCGTTCGCGCATGGACGTGTACGACCGGCTGGTGCTCGGCAACGAGATCTTCCGTGGCCGCACGCGTGGCGTCGGCGTCCTCTCGCCCGAGGCGGTGCACGCCTACGGAGTGAGCGGTCCCATCGCCCGCGCCTCCGGGGTCGACTTCGACCTGCGCCGCGACGAGCCGTACCTGGCGTACGGCGAACTCCAGGACACCCTGAAGGTCGTCACGCGCCAGGAGGGCGACTGCCTGGCGCGCTTCGAGTGCCTCCTGGAGCAGACCCACAACGCCCTCGCCCTCGCGGACGCCTGCCTGGACCGGCTCGCCGAGCTCCCGCAGGGCCCCATCAACCAGCGCCTGCCGAAGGTCCTCAAGGCCCCCGAGGGCCACACGTACGCGTGGACCGAGAACCCCCTCGGCATCAACGGCTACTACCTCGTCAGCAAGGGCGAGAAGACCCCCTACCGCCTGAAGCTGCGCTCGGCCTCGTACAACAACATCCAGGCCCTGGCCGAGCTGCTGCCCGGCCAGCTGGTCGCGGACATGGTGGCGATCCTGGGATCACTCTTCTTCGTCGTCGGCGACATCGACAAGTAGGGCCTCCCCGACCGGCAGCACCGCCTCCAGGGGTACGCCGACGGGCTGGAGCAGCCACCCGAAGTCACCGAGGCCGCCGGGCGCGGTGAGTTCCGCGGCGTCCGTCGCGCGCGCGAGGGCGCGTACGTAGGCCGCCGGGTCGCTGGAGGCGAGCGTGAGCGGGGGACGGGCGCCGCTCACCTCCAGGCCGCCGAGCGCCGCCCGCTGGCTGAGCAGCGCGGCCCCCTCCAAAGCGCAGGCGTCCAGCGCCACATGGGCCGTGATGTCGCAGCCGCCGTCCGGCACCGGCGCCGTCTCGCGGCCCGCCCTGAAGCCCGTCAGCGTCCCGAACGGCGGGCGCGCGTCCCGGTCGTGGGCGTAGTCGACGGCGACCGCGAGACCGCGCGTCAGGGACGCCACGGCCGCCCTCCACGCCTCGTCCCGCGGGCGCCCGATCTCCGCGCGCAGCCCCGGTTCGGGAGGCAGCGGCCACCAGCGCGCCAGCCAGTCGGCGTCCGGCCCCTCGACGGGGCCGCCCAGACTCTCGCTGCCGTCGTCACGTACGAGCACCCTGCGGGGCGTTCCGTCGGCGGCCACCTCGGCGACGTCCACGGGGACGTTGTCCAGCCACTCGTTGGCGAAGAGCAGGCCCGTCACGCCGGCCGGCGGAGCGGGGTGCCACTCGACGCGCGGGTCGAGGCCCGCGGGGCGCCCGGCGCGCTCCACCGCGTACGCACGCACGCGTGGCGCCACATCGGCGGGCAACGCGGCCAGGACACCCGCGGTCAGTTCGCCGCGGCCCGCGCCCATGTCCACGAAGGCCACCTCGTCCGGGTGACCGAGCGCCGCGTCCAGGCGGCACAGCAGGAGCGCCACGGCGCGCGCGTAGAGCGGCGACGCGTGCACGGAGGTGCGGAAGTGTGCCGCGGGTCCTTCAGGGCGGCGGTAGAAGCCTTCTGGGCCGTACAGCGCGGCCTCCGTCGCCTCGCGCCAGCCGCGCGGGGCGGGGCGGGGCCGCTCATCGTCGTCGTTCGTCACAGCCCGCAGGCTAAGCGGCCTCCACCTTGGGGAGTACATGTGCCCGACAGGGATCGGACCTTCGGTTGACCCTGGGGCGCCGCCGGGCTACTTACGCTGGGTTATGTGCAGCGCCTCTATGACTTCCTCCGCAGACACCCGACGTGGGTCGACGGCTTCTGGGCTTTCGTCCTCCTCGGGATCTCCGGGCTCGGTCTGGTCACCATGGCCGAGGGGGGCGGCCGCGACCCGGGCGTGGTGGCGGTCCCGGTCGCCGTAGGCTTCTCCCTGGTGATGGCGCTGCGCCGCCGGGCGACCGACAAGATGCTGGTGTTCGCCGTGGTCCTCGGCTTCGTCCAGCTCATCTTCGACGTGGGGGCGATGCCGGCGGACTTCGCGATGCTGGTGATCATCTATACGGCGGCGGCCGTCGGGTCGACGTGGGCCTCCCGGCTCGCGCTGGTCGGCGGCTTGTGCGCGGCTCCGCTCTCGATGCTGCGCTCGCCGGTGGAGAACACCAGCGTCTCCGGCAACGTGCTCTTCACGATCTTCCAGATCGTTCCCTTCGCGCTCGCCTGGGTCCTCGGCGACTCCATCCGCACCCGCCGCGCCTACCTCGCCCAGCTGGAGGAGCGCGCCGACCGCCTGGAGAGGGAGCGCGAGGCGCAGTCGAAGGTCGCGGTGGCGGCCGAGCGGGCCCGGATCGCCCGCGAGCTGCACGATGTCGTGGCGCACAACGTCTCCGTGATGGTCGTCCAGGCCGACGGCGCCGCGTACGTCCTCGACAGCGCGCCCGACCAGGCGAGGAAGGCCCTGGAGACCATCTCGGGCACCGGTCGGCAGGCGCTGGCCGAGATGCGCAGGCTGCTCGGTGTGCTGCGCACCGGCGAGCCCGAGGAGAGCGGCGAGTACGTGCCGCAGCCCGACGTCGAGCAGCTCGACGAGCTCATCGAACAGGTGCGTACGGCGGGCCTGCCCGTCGACTTCAAGGTGGAGGGCACCCCGCGCCCGCTGCCCAGCGGCGTGGAGCTCACCGCGTACCGCATCGTGCAGGAGGCGCTGACCAACACCCGCAAGCACGGCGGGGAGAACGCCGGTGCGAGCGTGCGCCTGGTCTACTTCGACGACGGCCTCGGGCTGCTCGTCGAGGACGACGGCAAGGGCGCGCCGCACGAGCTGTACGAGGACGGCGGGGCGGACGGCAGCGGGCACGGCCTGATCGGCATGCGCGAGCGCGTCGGCATGGTCGGCGGCACGCTCGACGCGGGGCCGCGCCCCGGCGGCGGGTTCCGGATCAGCGCGCTGCTGCCGCTGAAGCCCGCACACTGACGCCGCGTCCGCACACTGACGCCGCGTCCGCACACTGACGCCCGGCCCGCCCACCGCCGCGGTCACCGAAAGCGCACACTGACACCGTCACCGAACTCTTTGAAGGGATCCCTTTGATGTCGATCCGCGTGATGCTCGTCGACGACCAGGTGCTGCTGCGCACCGGGTTCCGGATGGTGCTCGCCGCCCAGCCGGACATGGATGTCGTCGCGGAGGCGGGCGACGGCGTCGAGGCCCTGGAGGTGCTGCGCGGGACCGAGGTCGACGTGGTCCTCATGGACGTCCGCATGCCGAAGCTGGACGGCGTGGAGGCGACCCGGCGCATCTGCCAGGACGCGAACCCTCCGAAGGTGCTGATCCTGACCACCTTCGACCTCGACGAGTACGCCTTCTCGGGGCTGAAGGCAGGTGCGTCCGGCTTCATGCTCAAGGACGTGCCGCCGGGCGAGCTGCTCGCCGCGATCCGCTCCGTGCACAGCGGTGACGCGGTGGTCGCGCCGTCCACCACGCGGCGGCTCCTCGACCGCTTCGCGCCGATGCTGCCGAACGCAGGCGGGCAGCCGCAGCACAAGCAGCTGGAGCGCCTCACCGACCGGGAGCGCGAGGTGATGATCCTGGTCGCCCAGGGCCTGTCGAACGGCGAGATCGCGGCGCGGCTCGTCCTCTCCGAGGCGACAGTGAAGACCCACGTCGGACGGATCCTCACCAAGCTGGACCTGCGGGACCGGGTGCAGGTGGTGGTCCTCGCGTACGAGACGGGGATCGTGCGGGCCGGGGGCGGCGCCTAGTCCCCGATCCGCCTGGATGCGTACTGGCCCCCCGGGATCAGCGCAGCACGCCTTCGATGAAGTCGCTGCCCAGGCGTGACACGACGCCGATGTCCAGCTGGTGCTGGACATAGCGGCCGCGGCGGCGCGTGGTGATCAGGCCGGCCTTCTTCAGGACGCCCAGGTGCCGGGATATCTCCGGCGCCGTCATGCCGTGCGCGTCGGACAGCTCGCTCGTCGTGTACGCCCCGCGCGCGAGGTGGCGGCACAGGCGCATCCGCACCGGGTGGGCGAGCGCGGACATGCGGCGGGTCAGCTGCTCCACGGTGGTCGGGGCGGTGAGGCCGGGGGAGCTGATGGGGTACGTGATCGTCGCCTGCCAGCCCTTGCGGTGCAGCACCCACAGGTGCGGCCAGCCGAGGCTGGTCGGGACGATCGACAGGCCGCCGGATCCCGTGGTGGTGCGGCCCACGCTCATCTTGTCCACGGTGATGAGCCGTTCGCTCTCGTCCAGGGACACCGCCGACGAGATGGAGTTCAGGGTCTCGGCGAGCCCCTTGCGCCGCAGCAGCTCCGTCCTGTGCCGGGCGTCCGCGGCCAGTTGATGGCTCACCCGGGCCCAGGTGTCGGCGAAGAAGGCTTCGTCGCAGTCCTCCAGCAGCGAGCGGAACCACGCGCGCACGACCGGCGGATCGTCGAGCAGCCGCTTGGTGAAGCGCACCTGATGCGGGCCGCGGGCGGCGGCCAGGTCCAGCGCGCGCCGCTGCACGGCGGGGTCGGACAGCAGCTTCCTGTCCGGCTCCGAGTACGTCGACTGGCAGGTGAACTCCAGGGCCGCGTCCACGAACTGTTCGTCGGTCAGCTTGTCCAGCTGGTCGAGCTCCTCGGCGAGTGTGGCCCCCGGGAGCTCGTTCTGCCCGGGGAGTCCCGCGAACGGCGCGAAGACGTCCGAGTACGTCGTGCGCCAGAGGAAGTCGGCCTCGCACAAGCGGTCCGCCAGGCACGGGTCCAGGCGTGTGGAGACGGCCGTCACCCAGCCCTGGAGGCCCGGGTGGTGGCCCGGCTCGGACAGCGCGTGCAGCGCCATGCCGAGCTCGGCCAGGGGCGAGGGGACGAAGTGGATCCGCTCCTGGGACAGCCCGGTGATGTCGATGCTCACGCTCATGGCCCCATGGTGCACCTCCCCACCGACAGCGCGGCCGTCGATTGACGTTGCTCGTCAATCGACGCGACGCGCGCGGGGTGGCCGGAGCAGGCTGAGGTCATCGCAGGGCACGGCAGCGTCGCCGTGGCCGACGGCCCGCACAGGTGCCACCCCGCCCGAGAACCCCCACCCGCGTCCAATGACGGATTCCGCGGCACCACCTGCCCACGAGTGTCCGTTAAGTACCATTTATTCCGAGAGGTGTTCCGTCATGAGCGTCACCCAGCAGTTCCTCCTCGACAGCTACCGCGCCGCACAGCACGGTGCGCCGATGCCGCCGGCGCCCGGCCGGGACGACTGGCAGGCCGTCCGTGAGGTCCGTGACTACGGACGCTTCCGCGCCGTCGTCGAGGAACGCCCCGCGCACGGCAGGTTCCGCGCCGCCCTGGCCCGGCTCGCCCGCGGCGGCAGGCTCAGCGGGGGAGCCGTCGCACGAACTCCGCGACCGCTTCCCTGACGTCGTCGGCCGTCCACTTCAGGCCCTCCTCGGTCACGGTGACCTCCGTGACCGAGAGGCCCGGCGGCCCGTCAGGGAACCAGCGCCTGAAGAGCAGGGTCCCGGTCTCCTCCGCCTGCCCGAGAGCGGCCTCGTCCAGTACGTCCTGCGCGTACGGCAGCCACACCTGGAACTGGTGGGTGTGCGGGCGCTCCGGGTGTATGCGGGACCAGGCGACCCCCGCCGCCGCGAACCCCTTGTGCAGCGCCTCGGCGACCACGCGCGCGTGGGCCACGTATTCGGGCAGCCGGGGGAGCGTGTGCTTGAGCCCGAGAAGGGCCGACACCGCGGCCGGGAACTGCTGGAACACCTGACCGCCGTAGCGGTGGCGCCACACCCTCGCCTCCTCCACGAGGGTGCGCGGACCGGCCAGCGCGGCGCCGCTCAGACCCTCCAGGGACTTGTAGAACGACACGTACACGGAGTCGGCGAGCCCGGCGATCTCCGCGAGGCCGCGGCCGAAGTGCGAGGTGCACTCCCACAGGCGGGCGCCGTCGAAGTGCACGACCGCGTCCCGCTCGCGGGCCGCCGCCACGACCGCCTCGAGCTCGTCCCACTCCGGCAGGACGAAGCCGGTGTCCCGGAGAGGCAGTTCGAGCATCAACGTCCCGAAGGGCTCGGGGAAGTCCCGCACCTCGTCCGCCGTGGGCAGCCGCGGCTCACCCGTCGGATGCACCGTCCGCAACCCGCTGACCACGGAGAAGGCGCCCCCTTCATGGACCTCGGGGTGCGCCTTGGGATGCAGCGCGACCGTCGCGTTCCCCGTACGGCCCGCCCAGCAGCGCATCGCGACCTGCTGGGCCATGGTGCCGGTCGGGAAGAACGCGGCGTCCTCCTTGCCGAGCAGGCGGGCGACCTCGCTCTCCAGGGTGGCGACGACGGCGTCGCCGTAGACGTCGGCGGGCTCGTCAGGGCCGACCACCTCGGGGGCCGCGGCCGCCAGGGCGGAGAGGCGCTCGACGAGCGGGACGTACACGGAGCCGCGGTGCAGCGTCCGGGGCGCGCTCACGGCGACGGCGCGACGGCGACGGGTCGCCTCGGACTCGGAGTATGGCTCCGGCTGCTCTTGGGGCGTGCTGTGGGCGGGCATCCTCCGAGCATGACCCCGTCCACCGCCACCGGTCACATGATTAACCACAGCCTGTGGACAGCGAAGACGCGGCACCAACCGATCGCGTTAGCATGACGAGAAATCGTCCGGTACCCCGAGCGGACTGGAACGGAAGGCGCCGCCGCGTGAACGCATCGCATCAGCCAGACCCGCGGGACCGCCCCGCGAGGCTCACCGTAGGAGTCGTGGGCGCGGGCCGGGTCGGCCCCGCGCTCGCCGCGTCGCTGCAGCTCGCCGGGCACCGCCCGGTGGCCGCGTCCGGCGTCTCCGACACCTCCGTACGACGAGCCGCCACCCTGCTGCCCGACGTCCCCCTCGTCCCGCCCGCCGAGGTGCTCGACCGCGCGGACCTGGTGCTCCTGACCGTCCCCGACGACGCCCTGCCCGGCCTCGTCGAGGGCCTCGCGGAGACCGGGGCCGTCCGCCCCGGCCAGCTGCTCGTGCACACCTCGGGGCGGTACGGCACGCGCGTCCTTGAGCCCGCCCTGCGCGCCGGCGCCCTGCCGCTCGCACTGCACCCCGCCATGACGTTCACCGGCACCCCCGTGGACGTCCAGCGCCTCGCCGGCTGCTCCTTCGGCGTGACCGCGCCCGAAGAGCTGCGGCTCGCCGCCGAGGCCCTGGTCATCGAGATGGGCGGCGAGCCCGAGTGGATCGCCGAGGAGAGCCGCCCGCTCTACCACGCGGCCCTCGCCCTGGGCGCGAACCACCTGGTCACCCTGGTCGCCGAGGCCATGGACCTGCTGCGTGACGCGGGCGTCGCCGCTCCCGACCGGATGCTCGGCCCGCTGCTCGGCGCCGCCCTGGACAACGCGCTGCGATCGGGCGACGCGGCGCTCACAGGCCCCGTCGCGCGCGGGGACGCGGGCACCGTCGCCGCGCACGTCGCGGAGTTGCGCGCGCACGCCCCGCAGACCGTCGCCGGGTACATCGCGATGGCCCGCGCCACCGCAGACCGCGCCCTCGCCCACGGCCTGCTCAAGCCGGAGCTCGCCGAGGACCTCCTCGGAGTCCTTGCCGACGGGGCCGGCGGCCCGGGCGGCGTCGGCGGCACGGGAGGAGGAGACCGGTGAACGCCACCCTTCTGGACACCGCCGAGTCCCTGCGCACGCGCACGCGTGCCGGGCGCCGGGCCGTCGTCATGACCATGGGAGCCCTGCACGACGGCCACGCCTCGCTGGTCCGCGCCGCCCGCCGTATCGCGGGCCCCGAGGGCGAGGTCGTCGTCACGGTCTTCGTGAACCCCCTGCAGTTCGGGGCGGGCGAGGACCTGGACCGCTACCCCCGCACCCTCGAAGCCGACATCAAGGTCGCCGAACAGGCGGGCGCGGACGTCGTGTTCGCCCCTTCCGTGGACGAGGTCTACCCCGGCGGCGAGCCCCAGGTCCGGATCGGCGCGGGCCCCATGGGCACCGTCCTCGAAGGCGCCACGCGCCCCGGCCACTTCGACGGCATGCTCACCGTCGTCGCCAAACTGCTCCACCTCACCGCGCCCGACGTGGCGCTGTTCGGGCAGAAGGACGCCCAGCAGCTCGCCCTGATCCGCCGCATGGTGCGCGACCTCAACTTCCCCGTGGAGATCGTCGGCGTCCCCACCGTCCGCGAGGACGACGGCCTGGCCCTCTCCAGCCGCAACCGCTATCTCTCCCCGGCCGAGCGGCGCACCGCCCTCGCCCTGTCCCAGGCCCTCTTCGCGGGCCGCGACCGGCACGCCGCGCAGGAGGCCCTGCGCGCGCGGGCCGCCAGCGCCCCCGCCACCCGCGCGCGGGCCGCCGCCCTGAGCGAGATCGGCGAGTCCCGCGCGGCGGCCGACGCGCACGCCGTGGCGCACTCCGCGGAGCCCTCCGCGAGCGACGGCCCCGCCGCCGTCGTCACGGCCGCCCGGCTCGTCCTCGACGAAGCGGCCCGCCTGCGGCCCCCGCTGGAGCTGGACTACGTGGCGCTCGTGGACCCCGCCGACTTCAGCGAGGTCCGCCTCGGGCACCGCGGCGACGCCGTCCTCGCCGTGGCCGCGAGGGTCGGCTCGACGCGACTGATCGACAACATCCCGCTGACGTTCGGAGCCGCCGTATGAGCACCACCGGAATCCGGCTGCACGCGCCCGCCCCCGGCTGGTCCCTCGAAGCCGACGTCGTGGTCGTCGGCTCCGGAGTGGCCGGCCTCACGGCCGCCCTGCGCTGTTCGGCCGCCGGCCTGAAGACGGTCGTGGTGACCAAGGCCCGCCTGGACGCGGGGTCCACCCGCTGGGCGCAGGGCGGCGTCGCCGCGGCGCTCGGCGAGGGCGACACCCCCGAGCAGCACCTGGACGACACCCTCGTGGCGGGCGTGGGCCTGTGCGACGAGGAGGCCGTGCGCACCCTCGTCACCGAGGGGCCCGACGCCGTACGCCGCCTCATCGAGACCGGCGCCCACTTCGACACGGACGCCGAGGGCGCCATCGAGCTGGCCCGCGAGGGCGGCCACCACCGCCGCCGCATCGCGCACGCGGGCGGCGACGCGACCGGCGCGGAGATCTCCCGCGCCCTCGTCGAAGCAGTCCGCGCCCGGTCCATACCCACCGTGGAGAACGCACTCGTCCTCGACCTCCTGACGGACGCCGACGGCCGCACCGCGGGCGTCTCCCTGCACGTCATGGGGGAGGGCCAGCACGACGGCGTGGGCGCCGTCCACGCCCCCGCCGTGGTCCTCGCGACCGGCGGCATGGGCCAGGTCTTCTCGGCGACCAGCAACCCGTCCGTGTCCACGGGCGACGGCGTCGCGCTCGCCCTGCGCGCGGGCGCCGAGGTCTCCGACCTGGAGTTCGTGCAGTTCCACCCCACGGTGCTCTTCCTCGGCGCGGACGCGGAGGGCCAGCAGCCGCTGGTCTCCGAAGCGGTCAGGGGCGAGGGCGCGCACCTCGTGGACGCCGACGGCGTGCGCTTCATGGTCGGACAGCACGAGCTCGCCGAGCTCGCCCCGCGCGACGTCGTCGCCAAGGGCATCACGCGCCGCATGCAGGAGCACGGCACCGAGCACATGTACCTGGACGCCCGGCACTTCGGCGCCGACATGTGGGAGAACCGCTTCCCGACGATCCTCGCCGCCTGCCGCGCCCACGGCATCGACCCCGTCACCGAGCCCATCCCGGTCGCCCCGGCCGCGCACTACGCCTCCGGAGGCGTCCGCACCGACCGGCACGGCCGCACCACCGTCCCCGGCCTGTACGCCTGCGGAGAGGTCGCCTGCACCGGCGTCCACGGCGCCAACAGGCTCGCCTCCAACTCCCTGCTCGAAGGCCTGGTCTACGCCGAGCGCATCGCCGACGACATCGCGGCGCGGCACGCGGAGAACGCCCTGCACGCGCGCGTGCCCGCCCCCGCAACTCAGCCCGGGACGCCGACGCACCCCCTGCTCCCGCCCGAGGCCCGCTTCGCCATCCAGCGCGTCATGACCGAGGGCGCCGGAGTCCTGCGCTCCGCCGACTCCCTGACCGAGGCCGCGGACCGTCTCGCCCGCATCCACGCCGAGGCGGCGGGCGCGCTCGCCGAGCACGGCAAGACCGCCGAGCCCGGCGTCGACACCTGGGAGACCACCAACCTCCTGTGCGTCGCCCGCGTCCTGGTGGCCGCCGCCCTGCGCCGCGAGGAGACCCGTGGCTGCCACTGGCGCCAGGACCACGCCGACCGCGACGACGCGGCCTGGCGGCGCCACATCGTCGTACGCCTGAATCCGGACAGGACCCTGGCGGCGCACACGACCGAGACCCACGACTTCCCTCCGACCCGTCCCAGTCCCCAGGAGCAGTGACCGTGAGCACCCCCGACGACCTCCCCCTCGCCACCCCCTCAGCAGCCGGCGGCGGCTGCGGCGACGCCTGCGGCTGCGGCGGCGGTGACGAAGCGTTCGACCCCCTGGAGTGCGGTCTCGACCCCGCCCTCGCGCGACTCCTCGCCGAGGCGGGCCTCGACCCGCTGCAGATCGAGGACATCGCGCACATGGCCATCGAGGAGGACCTGGCCGGCGGCGTGGACGTCACCACGGCCGCCACCATCCCCGAGGACGCGGTGGCCACCGCCGACTTCGCCGCGCGCGAGCCGGGCACCGTGGCGGGCCTGCGCGTCGCCGAAGCGGTCCTCTCCGTGGTGTGCGAGGACGAGTTCGAGGTCGAGCGGCACGCGGAGGACGGTGACCGGGTCGAGGCGGGCGACGTCCTGCTGAGCGTCACGACCCGCACCCGCGACCTGCTCACCGCCGAGCGCAGCGCGCTGAACATCCTGTGCCGCCTCTCCGGCATCGCGACCGCCACGCGCGCGTGGGCGGACGCGCTCGACGGCGCGAAGGCGAAGGTCCGCGACACCCGCAAGACGACGCCCGGCTACCGCGCCCTGGAGAAGTACGCGGTACGCATGGGCGGCGGCGTCAACCACCGCATGTCGCTCTCCGACGCGGCCCTGGTCAAGGACAACCACGTGGTCGCGGCCGGCGGCATCACGCAGGCCTTCAAGGCCGTCCGCGAACACTTCCCCGACCTGCCGATCGAGGTCGAGGTCGACACGCTGCACCAGCTGCGCGAGGTCGTCGACGCGGGCGCCGACCTGATCCTCCTGGACAACTTCACGCCCGGCGAGACCGAGGAGGCCGTCGCCCTCGTGGCCGGCCGCGCGCTCCTCGAATCCTCCGGCCGCCTCACCCTGGAGAACGCCCGCACGTACGCGCAGACCGGCGTCGACTACCTCGCGGTCGGCGCGCTCACGCACTCCTCCCCGATCCTCGACATCGGCCTCGACCTGCGGGAAGCGGTGCGGGACTGATGCTGCTGACGATCGACGTAGGGAACACCCACACCGTCCTCGGCCTCTTCGACGGTGAGGACATCGTCGAGCACTGGCGCATCTCCACCGACGCGCGCCGCACGGCCGACGAACTCGCCGTGCTGCTCAACGGCCTGATGGGCATGCACCCGCTGCTCGGCGACGAGCTGGGCGACGGCATCGACGGCATCGCGATCTGCTCGACGGTCCCCTCGGTCCTGCACGAGCTGCGCGAGGTCACCAGGCGCTACTACGGCGATGTGCCGGCCGTCCTCGTCGAACCGGGCATCAAGACCGGCGTCCCGATCCTCATGGACAACCCCAAGGAGGTCGGCGCCGACCGCATCATCAACGCGGTCGCGGCGGTCGAGCTCTACGGCGGCCCGGCGATCGTCGTCGACTTCGGCACCGCCACGACCTTCGACGCGGTCTCCGCGCGCGGGGAGTACGCCGGCGGTGTCATCGCGCCCGGCATCGAGATCTCCGTGGAGGCGCTCGGCGTACGCGGCGCGCAGCTCCGCAAGATCGAGCTGGCCCGCCCGCGCAGCGTCATCGGCAAGAACACGGTCGAGGCCATGCAGGCGGGCATCCTGTACGGCTTCGCGGGCCAGGTCGACGGAGTGGTGAACCGCATGGCGCGCGAACTCGCGGGCGCGGGCGGCGACCCCGACGACGTGACGGTCATCGCGACGGGCGGTCTCGCGCCGATGGTGCTCGGTGAGGCCTCGGTCATCGACGAGCACGAACCGTGGCTGACGCTGATCGGTCTCCGCCTCGTCTACGAACGGAACATCACCCGTACCTGACCGATTGCCGACGCCGTCGTGTGCACAACCCTCCGCCATCTGCAAGAGTCTGCGCAGGGACGGGACTTGGCGGGTGTGGGCGGGTTGGTACGGATGAGGCGCAAGAGACGAGTGAGCGTGGCGTTGGCCGCGCCGGCACTGGCGCTGGTGGCTGTCATCGGCGCCCCGACGTCCGCCATGGCGCGGTCCGCCTCCCCCGCGATGGCCGGGGCGGGCGCGGGGATCCTCCCCTGGCTCGCCGTGGCGGCGGTCGCCGTGCTGGGCATCGGGGCGGTGGCCTACGCGGTGGCCCGCCGGGCGGAGTAGCCGTCCCGGTCGGAGTGGCCGTCCCGGTCGGAGTGGCCGTCCCGGTCGGAGTGCATTGGCTTGCCCTGGCCCCGCTCCCCACCCAACGCGCCGTGAATTGGCGTTAAGCCGATTTTGTCCGTTTAGCGCGTATCGTCAGTCCATGCCCACGCCATACGGATCCCGGGGCGGCATGGCCTTCAGCGCGGAGGAGCTGCGTGTGCTCCGTCGCGCTCTGGCGCTCGCCCTGCACCCCAGCCCCGCCTGCGACGACGACGTCCAGGACTGTCTCCGTCTAGCCGAATCGGTCGACGAAGCGGTGCGCGAGGGCGCCAGGCTACGTGCCTTCCTCGTGGCCGACCTCGCCCGCTACCGGGCGGCCCTGCCCGGCACCGCGTCCGGTTACCTGGCCCTCCTCGACGACGTCCTCGCCACCGGCTACCAGCCCGGCGTCGACGACCTCGCGGCTCTGCGTGCCCTGCGCGGCAACCCGGTCGCGGCCGCCCTCCTCGACCGCTGCCGCGTCCTCGCCGAACGGTCCGTGCGCGCCCGCCTCGCGGGCCGCGCCGTCCCCGCACAGGAGCGGGCCGCCCTCCCCGTCCCGGCCCCCGCGTCCCGCACCACCCGCCTCCTCGCCCTGCCCGGCGCCAAGAGCGAGCCCGCCGAGCGCCGCCCTGCCCCCGCCCCGGCGCCGCCGCGCCCGGTCCCGACCCCGGCGGAGGTGTTCCCGCCCAAGCGCCGCCCCGAGACACCCGAGGGTCCGCCGCGTCAGCTCGCGGCGGGCTAGCTACCCTGGGGGCATGGACTACGTTTCCGCGCTCGTGCCCCCCGTAGTGATGGCCGTGTTCTTCATCGGTCTCATCGTGACGATCGTGAAGACCCAGGGCGGTGCCAACAAGGCCAAGGAGGACGCGGCCGTCGACGCCGCGATCAGCCGCGCCGAAGCGGCCCGCCGGACCCCGGAGGCAGGCGGCGCCTGAACGGCCGCCGCATCCCGCCCCACCCTGCCCCACCCCGCACCCAGGCGTACGACTCGCGTGCCTTTCGAGTCGTACGCCCTTTTTGTTGCGGAAATTAGTGGTACGCCACGTCCCTCACGCATCACGCCAATAGTGACGTCTCCCACTATTGTTCAACTGTGCCTCGTCCATTGGGAGAACTCGAAGACTCAGTCATGACGCGGGTGTGGAAGTGGAACCGCCCCGTGACCGTTCGAGAAGTCCTGGAAGACCTTCAGCAGGAACGGTCCATCGCGTACACGACCGTGATGACCGTTTTGGACAATCTCCATCAGAAGGGCTGGGTGCGCCGCGAAGCGGAAGGCCGCGCCTATCGATATGAGGCGGTCTCCACTCGCGCCGCCTACGCCGCCGCACTGATGAACGAAGCCTGGTCGCGGAGCGACAACCCGGCGGCGGCGCTGGTCGCCTTCTTCGGCATGATGTCCGAGAGCCAGCGCGAAGCGCTGAGCGACGCGATGCGTATCGTCCAAGGCCCGGAGAACCCCGGTGCCGCGGAGCGCGCCGCAGAGCGATAGCGTCCGCTCATGCCAGCAGAGGTCCCCGAACGCAGCGAACTCAGCGAACTCAGCGCAAAAGCGGTCTCGGTCCGCAGGGCGCGAACCTCCGATGTGCCGGCCGTGCGCGGGCTCCTCGACTCCTACGTCCGCGAGCGGATCCTCCTGGACAAAGCGACGGTCACGCTTTACGAGGACATCCAGGAGTTCTGGGTGGCGGAACGCGACGACAACGCGGAGTTGGTCGGCTGCGGGGCTCTGCACGTGATGTGGGAAGACCTCGCGGAAGTGCGCACGCTCGCGGTGAATCCGGTGGTCAAGGGGGCCGGAGTGGGGCATCAGCTGCTGGGCAAGTTGCTGCAGACCGCCCGTTGGCTCGGAGTCCGCAAGGTTTTCTGTCTCACCTTCGAAGTCGACTTCTTCGCGAAGCACGGCTTCGTGGAGATCGGTGAGACTCCGGTCGACGGAGATGTCTACAGCGAGCTCCTGCGTTCCTATGACGAGGGCGTCGCGGAGTTCCTGGGCCTCGAACGAGTGAAACCGAACACCTTGGGCAACAGTCGGATGCTTCTGCACCTGTGATCGTCCGACCGTAACGCCCGGGCGTAAGGCGGGGACGTAACGTCACGCCGTATCGGACCCCCGTATCAGCACCAGTATCGTCACGTCGTATCGACCCCCGTATCGGCCCCGTATCGGCCCCCGGTATCGGCACGTCCGTATTCCTGGCAGCCAGCATGCCCCGGTCGTCTATGTCCGAAACGCGCACGTTTCCAGGCTTCTAGGGGTGCCAGGTCTCTCCCAGGGGTTTGTGTTTTTCCGGCAAAAGCGGTTTGCTTTCCGACGTACTGCAGTACTGCATATAACAGGGGCCGGGGAATCGGCGGCGTACGTCGTGCGGCCCGGTCTCACAGTTATCGATGAAAGGAAATCCGGTGGCACAGAAGGTTCAGGTCCTTCTTGTCGATGACCTCGACGGTGGCGAGGCAGACGAGACCGTGACGTTCGCGCTGGACGGCAAGTCCTACGAGATCGACCTCACCACGGCCAACGCGGACAAGCTCCGTGGCGCCCTTGAGGACTTCGTCAAGGCTGGTCGGCGCACCGGAGGCCGTGGTTCCGGCGGCCGTGGCAAGGCCCGCGCGGCGACGTCGGGCGGCAGCCAGGACACCGCCGCGATCCGCGCCTGGGCGAAGGAGAACGGTTTCGAGGTCAATGACCGCGGCCGTGTTCCCGCTTCGATTCGCGAGGCCTACGAGAAGGCCAACGGCTGACGGCTGCGACGCCGCAACCGGACCCGGTGGCATTGAGTCGCCGCCGTGTCCACCAGCCGTACGAGACCGGAGCCCACGGCGGGGTCGCTGTGGAGCGCGGACCCGTCACCCCCCATCGGGGACAGGGACGGCAGCGCGGGCAGCGTCGGCTCCACCTCACAGCCGGGCTCCGGGGGCCGCAGCCAGACGGCGGCCCCCCAAGAGCCGGACAAGCCCGGGGGTGCGGGCGCCTCGATCCGCCCACCCGCCCCGATCGCGGTGAGGCCGAGGGGAATGTCCCCCCACTCCAGCCAGTCGAGCAGGCCCGGCAGCTCCTCCGCGCTCCCCGCGCTCACCAGGAGTCGCATCGTTTCCCCGCGCAGTGCCACCGGAGCCTTCGGCCCGAGGTGGCGCAGCGCAGCGAAGCCCGCCTCCGCCGGCAGTTCCAGGACGTCGAAGCGCAGCCCCGTCACCAGGAACACCGGGCCGGGGCCGGGGACCGTCGCCCAGCCGAGCTCGTTCTCGTACCACTGCCGCACCGGGTCGCTCTGCTCGACCGGCACACGGGGCTGAGGAACTGTGGGGGCCATGTCCTGGCAACAGCCGAGAGGGCGCAAGGGTTACGGAAAGTATCGGCCCGGATGCGTTACGTGGTCGATGAGGGGGCGTAAAGGGGTATCCGGGGATGCAAGGGTGTTCGCCCGTAGCTGAGGGAACCGGGGCGCGCCGCATGGAGTGTCAGTCCCGACGGGTAAGACATCCCTAGTGGGAAGGGGCGACACGCAGTCTCGGACGCCGTACGTTCGCCATCGGCGTAGTGCTGGTGAGGGTAACTGTCTGGCCTGCGGGAACATCGTCTCGCACCATCGGGTTGATGCTGTTGTCGGCGTTCGAGGTCAGGACTTCCCCTGCGAAGGGGGCCGGGTGTCGGCAGTTGGAATGAGCGGTCCCCGCTTGCGGGACTAAGCTGCGGAAGGACAGGGAGGGGACCGACCCCTTACTGCCTGACCGCTCTGAGGAGCGATTAACGATGTTCGAGAGGTTCACCGACCGCGCGCGGCGGGTTGTCGTCCTGGCTCAGGAAGAAGCCCGGATGCTCAACCACAACTACATCGGCACCGAGCACATCCTCCTGGGCTTGATCCACGAGGGCGAGGGTGTCGCCGCTAAGGCCCTGGAGAGCCTCGGGATTTCGCTCGAGGCGGTCCGCCAGCAGGTGGAGGAGATCATCGGTCAGGGCCAGCAGGCCCCGTCCGGGCACATCCCCTTCACCCCCCGTGCCAAGAAGGTCCTGGAGCTCTCGCTCCGCGAGGCCCTTCAGCTGGGCCACAACTACATCGGCACGGAGCACATCCTGCTCGGCCTGATCCGCGAGGGCGAGGGCGTCGCCGCCCAGGTCCTGGTCAAGCTGGGCGCCGATCTCAACCGGGTGCGGCAGCAGGTCATCCAGCTGCTCTCCGGCTACCAGGGCAAGGAGACCGCCACCGCCGGCGGTCCTGCCGAGGGCACGCCCTCCACGTCCCTGGTCCTCGACCAGTTCGGCCGGAACCTCACCCAGGCCGCTCGTGAGTCCAAGCTCGACCCGGTCATCGGGCGCGAGAAGGAGATCGAGCGGGTCATGCAGGTGCTGTCCCGCCGTACGAAGAACAACCCGGTGCTCATCGGTGAGCCCGGCGTCGGCAAGACCGCCGTCGTCGAGGGGCTCGCCCAGGCCATCGTCAAGGGCGAGGTGCCCGAGACCCTCAAGGACAAGCACCTCTACACCCTCGACCTCGGCGCGCTGGTGGCCGGCTCGCGCTACCGCGGTGACTTCGAGGAGCGCCTGAAGAAGGTCCTCAAGGAGATCCGCACCCGCGGCGACATCATCCTGTTCATCGACGAGCTCCACACCCTGGTGGGTGCGGGCGCCGCCGAGGGCGCGATCGACGCCGCCAGCATCCTCAAGCCGATGCTGGCCCGCGGTGAGCTGCAGACCATCGGCGCCACCACGCTCGACGAGTACCGCAAGCACCTGGAGAAGGACGCGGCCCTTGAGCGCCGCTTCCAGCCCATCCAGGTCGCGGAGCCGTCGCTGCCGCACACCATCGAGATCCTCAAGGGTCTGCGCGACCGTTACGAGGCCCACCACAGGGTCTCCATCACGGACGAGGCGCTGGTGCAGGCCGCCACCCTGGCCGACCGGTACATCTCGGACCGCTTCCTCCCCGACAAGGCGATCGACCTGATCGACGAGGCCGGTTCCCGGATGCGCATCCGCCGGATGACCGCGCCGCCGGACCTCCGCGAGTTCGACGAGAAGATCGCGGGCGTCCGCCGCGACAAGGAGTCCGCGATCGACTCGCAGGACTTCGAGAAGGCCGCCTCGCTGCGCGACAAGGAGAAGCAGCTCCTGGCCGCCAAGGCCAAGCGCGAGAAGGAGTGGAAGGCCGGCGACATGGACGTCGTCGCCGAGGTCGACGGCGAGCTGATCGCCGAGGTCCTCGCCACGGCGACGGGCATCCCGGTCTTCAAGCTGACCGAGGAGGAGTCGTCCCGCCTGCTGCGCATGGAGGACGAGCTCCACAAGCGTGTCATCGGCCAGAAGGACGCCGTCAAGGCGCTCTCGAAGGCGATCCGGCGTACGCGAGCGGGTCTGAAGGACCCGAAGCGTCCCGGCGGCTCGTTCATCTTCGCGGGCCCGTCCGGTGTCGGTAAGACCGAGCTGTCCAAGGCGCTCGCCGAATTCCTCTTCGGCGACGAGGACGCGCTGATCTCCCTCGACATGTCGGAGTTCAGCGAGAAGCACACGGTCTCGCGGCTCTTCGGTTCGCCCCCCGGTTACGTGGGTTACGAAGAGGGCGGCCAGCTGACCGAGAAGGTCCGCCGCAAGCCGTTCTCCGTCGTCCTCTTCGACGAGGTCGAGAAGGCCCACCCGGACATCTTCAACTCGCTCCTGCAGATCCTGGAGGACGGTCGCCTGACCGACTCCCAGGGCCGGGTCGTCGACTTCAAGAACACGGTCATCATCATGACGACCAACCTCGGCACCCGGGACATCTCGAAGGGCTTCAACCTCGGCTTCGCGGCCCAGGGCGACACGAAGTCCAACTACGAGCGGATGAAGAACAAGGTCAGCGACGAGCTGAAGCAGCACTTCCGCCCGGAGTTCCTGAACCGCGTGGACGACGTCGTCGTCTTCCCGCAGCTCACGCAGGACGACATCCTCCAGATCGTCGACCTGATGATCACCAAGGTGGATGAGCGCCTGAAGGACCGGGACATGGGCATCGAGCTCTCCCAGTCCGCGAAGGAGCTGCTCTCGAAGAGGGGCTACGACCCGGTGCTCGGCGCGCGTCCGCTGCGGCGCACGATCCAGCGCGAGGTCGAGGACACCCTCTCCGAGAAGATCCTCTTCGGCGAGCTGCGTCCCGGTCACATCGTGGTCGTCGACACGGAGGGCGAGGGCGAGACCGCCACGTTCACCTTCCGCGGCGAGGAGAAGGCGGCGCTGCCCGACGTGCCGCCGATCGAGTCGGCCGCCGGTGGCGGCGCGGGCCCGAACCTGAGCAAGGAGGCGTAGCCCCCGGGCACGCTTCGAAGGGGCTGCCCCGGACCGTTCCGTACGGAACGGTCCGGGGCAGCCCCTTTTCTGCGTCTGCGTCTGCGCGATGGCCCTCAGGCCGTGATCGTGACGCCCTCCGGCACGTTCCGTACGCGCGGCAGGCGCGGGTTGACGCGCAGGACACGCAGGCCGGGGAGGCGGGCCAGCCACGCCATGTCCGGGTCGGGCAGCTCGGCGTTGATCCACAGGTGCGTGAGAGGTCCCGGGACCAGGCCCGCGAGCAGCTCCTCGGTGCGCATGATGCCGGCCACCTGGATGCGGGGCCGCCCGCCGAGTTCCCGCAGGGCCGCGAGCTCGGCCGCGTCGGACACGGGGAAGTACAGGCCCTCCGGGTCGAGGTGGGCGATGATCTCGCGCGCGTACCGCTCGGTCTCGAAGTGGCGCCAGGGGCGGGCGAGCTCGGTGCGGATGGCCAGTGAGGAGCGGGTGCGCAGCCGGGCCAGGTAGTCGATCGCCGCGTCGTCCTGCACGCGGGTCGCGGTGATGGCCAGGAGCAGCGCCTGCTGGTCACCGGGTACCTGCTCGGGCTCCGGCAGCTGCTCAAGGACGATGGGGCCGACCCAGCCGAGACTGCGGGCGCCCTGCTCGGTGGTGGGGCGCAGGAGGTTCTTCGTGCGCCGGTGCACGAGTTCCTGCATGGCCGGGTCCAGCTCGCTGACGTGCTCCAGGCAGGCCGCGGCCATCAGGCGCCGGTGGTTCACGTGCGGCCTGCGCAGGTGGGGCGCGGCGGCCAGCAGGTGCTCCAGGAAGTGGGCGCATTCGTCGGGGCGGGCGTGGGCCGCGGACATCCGGATGACCTCCTCCCACTCCGGCTGGTGGGCGTGGTCGACGAGGGTGTGCAGATGGCCGCGGGCCACGATCTCCTTGGCGGCCAGGTAGTCCTGGAAGGTCCGGTGGATGAACTCGACGGAGATGCCGGCCAGTTCGCGCAGCAGTCCGGTGCGGTGCAGCAGATGGCGGAAGATCTTCTCGCCGTCGCCCGCGGCGCGGGCCGAGGGGATGGCGGGCAGCGCCGCGTCGAGGACCTCGACGACCCGCCCGCGCGGCAGTTCCGAGACGCCCTCCGCGAGCATGGCGTGGGCGAGTTTGCGCAGCAGGAGTTCCCGGGCGCCCTGCTGGAGGCGTACGTCGTCCGCGTAGAGCACGTCGCGTTCGGGGTCGCGGCGTTGCAGGAGCATCTCCAGGGCGGCGTCGTAGAGCTCCTTGCGGCCCTTGGGCAGGGAGCCCGAGCGGTCGCGGTTGAGGGCGCATATCAGACCGCACATCAGCGGGTTGGTGGCGAGCTGGCGCAGCTCGCGGTAGATGCGTACGGAGTGCAGGAGGCGCTGCTCGTACTCCTTGAGGTCGTCGCGGTCGGGCTGCTCCCCGTACTGGTCGTCGCCCATCGCGGCGCTGTGCCAGTCGCGGATGAAGCGGGTGACCTGGTCGCGGGACATCGGGGCGAGCGACAGCTCCGTGAAGCCCTCCTCGGCGAGGCGCTCCTGGGCGAGCCAGCCGTCCTCCACGGCGGAGGGGCGCGAGGTGACCAGGCAGGCGGTGCCTGAGAAGACGCGGAGGAGCCGGCGGAGCTGGTCGCGCAGGGCGCCGCGGGTCTCCTCGGGCGCCTCGTCGATGCCGTCGACGAGGAGCAGGGCGCGGCCCGCGAGGAGCGTGCGCACGACCCAGCCCTCGGGTTCCCGCCCGGCCAGCGGATGGCGCACGGCGCGCAGGAAGTCGTCCGGGGCGGGGAAGCCCTCGCGGGCGAAGCGGCGTACCGGCAGGACGAAGGGGACCCTGGCTCCCTCGCGGGCGGCGGCCACCGCGAGCCACTGCACGAGGGTCGTCTTGCCGGAGCCCGCGACACCGCGCAGCAGGACCCGTTCGTGGCCCTCCAGCGCCCGGTCGGCGAGGAGCACCGTGCGCTGCTGGGCGCCTGTCACAGGGCCGCCGGGGTGCTCCTCCGCCTGGAGGCTGAGGTAGGTGTCCTCCAGGGGCCAGCGGTCGGGCGCGTTGGCGAAGTCGACGCCGACGATGGTCAGCCAGCCGTGCTGGCGCACGACCTCCTGCGCGTACGCGGCCTCGAAGTCGGCGTCCTCCTGGGAGGGCTGGGGGCGGCGGGCCGCGGCGGCGGCCTCGGCGTCGTTGAGGTCGACGAGTTGGCGCACCCGGCTCGCGCGCTCGGGCAGGTGCCGCTGGATGTACGGGGAGCGGCGCACGAGGTGGTGCAGGACGTGCAGGCAGACGGCGACGAGCAGTTCGTCGTGGAACCAGGCGGCGTCGGGGGAGAGGCGGCGGTCGGCGCCCTGGACGGCGCCGCGCAGCCGCCTGGCGTAGTCCTGGGGCCCCAGGCGCACGGCGTCGGCGTCGGTGAGGTCGAGTTCGCCGATGGCGAGCAGGGTGCGGGTCAGCACGTCGGCCACGGCGGGAAGTTCGCGGGTGGGCGTGGAGTGCGTCTCGGCGGCGAGCTGGATGAACTCGGCGGCGGTGCGGTGGACTTCGTCCGGGTCGGCCGGGGCGTCGGGCCCCCGCCAGGTGGCGAGGGCGGCGATCAGGTCGGGGGTCTTGGGGGGCCGGGGCGGGACGCGGAACAGCCGCTGCACGAGGGGGGCGGAGAGGGTCGACGGGGTGCGTACTACGGGCTCCATGGGCATCGCGGTCCCTGGGTCGGGTCGTGCCGTAGTCGGGTCGTGCCGTGGTCTGGTGGTGCCGTGGTCTGGTGGTGCCGTGGTCGTGCGTGGTCCGGTGTGCCGCAAGAGGGCGTGCCGCAGACGGGCCTGCCGCAGGAGCCAAGCCTAGGTCAAGCGCGCCTGCGCGGGGGCTGGTTGAGCTGCACACCGGGCGGTATCCGCTGCGCGGTCGCGGCGCTCACCTCGGTGCCCATGTCGACGACGGCGAGGTGGGGGAAGGCCGAGAGCCAGGCGAGGCCCTCCACGGGGTGCGGCGCGTCCAGGGCGAGGCGGACGAGCTGCTCGGGCACGATGAGTTCGACGAGGTCCTCGACGCGGTAGGCGCCGACAACCTTGATGCTGGGCCAGCCGCCGATGGAGCGCAGGGCGCGCAGGTCGTCGGGGCCGTGCGCGGGGACCATGGGGCGCTGCGAAAGCCGCATGATGATCTCCCGGAGGTAGAGCTCCCGGTCGTAGAACGTCCAGGACGCCGCGAGGGCCAGCTGCACCTTGCGGTCGGGGTGGTCGCGGAAGCGGGTCAGGAAGTGCAGCGCGGCCGGGCTCGCGACCTTGGCGGCGGCCAGCGGCACCAGGTACGCGATCTCGTCGTCGACCTCGCCGGGCCCGGGCAGCAGGCCGAGTGCCAGCTCGCTGCCCACCTCCGCCAGGTCGTACGCCTCGCGCTCCGACCTGGGCGGCACGAGCGAGCGCAGGCCCTCCTCCACCAGCGCCCGCACGGCAGGCGCCACCTCCGCCGCGTACGGCAGCGAGGCCGCCGCGAGCAGTTTGGCGTGCGGACTGCCGCGCTCCACGAGGCGCCGCAGCATCTGTTCCGCCTCCTTCGGCCGCGCGTGCGCGACGGCCAGCAGGATGACGTCCTCCCACTCGGCCGCGTCGGCGTGGCTCAGGAGCAGGTCGAAGTCCAGCTCCTGCACGGCGAGGCGGGAGCCCAGGTAGTCCTGGAAGGTGCGGTGCAGGAAGTGCACCCGGCCCTCGGCGGGCTCGCGCAGCAGCCCCGACCGCAGGAGCAGCGAGCCGTAGACGCCCTCGCCGCCGCCGTCGAGACCCATCGAGGGCGCCGCGTCGCCGAGGATGTGCACGGCGTCCGAACGGTCCATCTCCGCCCGGCTGTTGCGGATCAGCCACCACGCGAGCTTCTGGAGCAGCTGGATCTGGATGGCGAACGGGATCCGCGACCCGGACGAGGGATACAGCTCCCGCTCCACGTCCCGGCGCTCCAGGAGCATCGTCAGCGCGGCCTCGTACAACGACTTCCTGTCCTGCGGCAGAAAACCCCGCCGGTCGCGGTGGAGGGCGCAGAGCATGCCGCACATCAGCGGATTCGTGGCGAGCCGGTTCAGCTCGGAGGCCGCCCGCACCGACTGAAGGAGCGCCTCGCCGACCGACTCCTCGACGCCCGCCGCACGGTGCCAGCGGTGGACGAACGTGGCGACGTCGTCCCGCCCCATCGGCGAGAGCGTGAGCTCGGCGAAACCGGTGGCGTCCAGCCACTTGTCGGGGACGGCGGACGGGCGGGACGTGACGAGCCACAGATTGCCCGGGAACGTACGTGTCAGATCCCGCAGCCAGCGCTTGGCCGCCGCGCGCCGGTCCTCGGAGATCTCGTCGAGGCCGTCGACGAGCAGCACGCCGCGCCGCGCCCGCAGCACCCGCTCCACCCAGCCCGCCGGCTGCTCCCCGGCGACCAGGCATCCGACGGCGGCCAGGAAGTCACTCGGAATGGGCAGTTCCGCCCCCGTCCTGACGATCCGCCGCATCGGCAGCACGAACGGCACGCGGCCGATGAGGTGCGTGAGCCCGTGCGCGTACGTCCGGTCGGCGGCCGTCACCGCCAGCCACTGCACGAGCGTGGTCTTGCCCGACCCGGCGACGCCGCGCAGCAGCACGTGGTCGTGGTGGGCGAGGACCCGCTCGGCGGCCACCCGCGTCCCGCCCTCCTCGGGCTGCTCCTTGGTCGCCTCCAGGCTGAGGTAGGCGGCGTCCAGCGGCCATTCGCTGGTCCCCGCGTAGACGTCGAGACCATAGATGGTGAGCGTGCCGTGCCGCTCCACGATGTACGCCGCGTACCGCGCCTCGAAGGCGGCGTCCGCGCTCGACTGCGACGGCAGCCGTTCGAGGAGTACGTCGATGGCGGTGACGAGCCGCGCGAGCTGCTGGCTCTGCGCGGTCTGGAGCCGGGCGATGTACGTGGAGCGCTGCGTGAAGAAGTTCAGGATGTGCAGGGACGCGGTGTGCAGCAGCCGCTCGTAGAAGATCTCGGCGTCGGCGCTCAGCGCGAACGTGACGACGACCACGGCGGAGTTCGCGCTCAGCCTGCGCGCGAACTCCTCGGGCCCGAGGGCGACGGCCTCGTAGTCCTCGATGGTGAGCGTCCCGAGCCCGGCGAGCGCCCGCGCGAGCGCGTCCCTGACGGCGACGGCCTCCCCGGCGTCCACGGGCCGCTCGCCGGGTCCGGCGGCTTTCAACGCCCTGCGCACCAGCTCATCGGCGATCTTCTCGACGTCCTTCGGCGTGACGCCGCGCTTCTCGCCCCTGAACGAAACGAGCGCGGATATCCGCACGGGCTTGGCGACCAGCCCCGCCCCCGGCTGATCCTTCACGAAGAGCTTCTTCACGAGCGGCGCGACCGCACTGGAGGCGAGACGGGCACCGAGGGCTCCGGGGTCGACCATGTACCGAGGGTAGGCCAACGGGGCTTGTGGTCGCCGCAGTTACGTCATGCGCGGGCGGCACCCGGCGAGGGCTGGACCCCATCGATGGCGTCCTGCACCACGCGGGCCAAGTCTTCTTCACTGGGCACCAATTCCCGCTCCTTCGGGGCGAGCGTGGAGTACGAGGTGAGGGCCATCGGGTTGCTGCCGGCGTCGAGGGCCAGCTGGACGGCGGCCTTGTTGTGGCGGGCCCCGATGAGGAACCCGATGGTCGCGTCCGTCCGGCACGGTCGCGGCGAAGTTGTTGGTGGCGGCGCCCTGGGTGAGGTGCAGCCCCTGGTGGATGAAGCGGTCCAGAATGGCACGGGACCAGCCGTTGCGGACGGCTTGGGCGGCGTAGAAGTCCAGCTCGGACGGGGTGTCCAACTTGGTCATGAGGACGGTGATGTGTCCCCAGGGCAATTGTGCAACGGGTTGTTGCGCAATTGCTCGCGGCCACGTGCGGGCCATCTTCTGGGGCTGGGGCGCGATTGGGGTCACGTCACCCGAACGGTGTGGTCGGACGAGGTGAGGGTGCGTATCAGGGCGGCGAAGGCGGTGGGGCTGGTGGTGAGTGTGGTGGCCGGGGCGTCGCTCTCTTGGAGGTGGATCCGCCCGGTGTGGTGTGCGGCCACGTAGACGCAGTTCGCCTGGTCGCCGCTGAAGGAGGACTTCTGCCAGTCGAGAGTGCTCATGCTTGTGCTCCCAGGAGGGTGTACAGGATGTGTTGGACGAGGCCCAGCGAATCCCGTGTTCCGTGCTTGACGGGGATCACCGTCGTGTCGATCGCCGGGAGTGCTGCTGCGCCGAGCCGTTCAAACTGGCGGCGGTACTTGGTAACGGTGTCTTCCCCGTGGAGGAACATCGACTGCGCGGGATGTTCCATCAGTACGGTCTCCAGCGCGCCGCCATGCGAGGCGGAAACCCTCGGCCTCGGCCACCTGGGGGACGCCGCCGCTCTCTGCACCTCCGAGCTTGCGGGGTGACACCCGCGGGAGTTGGCAAAGGCGTGTGGTTTCAGCTCAATCGGTGAGGGGGTCGTAGGCGGTCACCCCGACCCGGGCGGGCAGGGCTTCCAGGCCGGTGGCCGTGGGAGTGGGTACGCGCAGGCGGCTGAGGGACGGAAGGCCTGCCAGGGGCGCGACGTCCAGCGTTTCGTGCCCCGGAGGGGTGAGCACGTTCACGTCGATGAGTGCGGGCAGGAGCGTCACGAGGCGGGCTACCGCGGCATCCCACACGCCCTTGGGGGACACGTGCAGCTCTGTGACGCCGGGCAGGGTCAGTCCGGGCGGCGCGGCTGCGAGGCTGTCGGACGACATGGTCAGCTTCGAGAGATGAGGGAGGCGGGCGAGGACACCCCACTGCGCGGCGTCCAGGCGGATCGAGGCGCTGAAGATGACCCAGTCCAACTCCCTCCATCGTTCCATGTGGTGGATGTCGGTCACGCTGTCGACGGCGTCCAGCAGCCCCAGCGTGCGCAGGGGCGCGTCGGAGGGGAACAGGGAAAGGTCCCAGGGCTCGTCGACGTCGATGATGCGCAGGTCGGTGAGGTCCCGCAGGGATGCCAGCGCTTCCGGGGTGAGGCGGGCCGGAGGAGTCTGGAGCATCAGGAACGTGGGCGCGCAGGCCACGAGCAGCCGAGAGGCGGTCTGCGGGGAGACTCCCGTACGCAGGTCCAGATATTTCGGCCGCACCCCCAGCCGCTCCAGTTCCGCCGCCTGGTCGTCGTTGAGGATCGTGAAGTGTGTCTCCCCGTCGTCGAGCTGGGTGATGACCTGGTCGGCGTACGCGCGACAGTCGTACCGGTGCCACCCCCACATCAGCTGGCTGCGTACGGCGAGACTCGGGTGCCGCGCGAACCGGGCCAGGAAAGGGATCGCCGCGTCCGACCGGACGCGGGTCGCGGTGATGGTCACGTGCCGGGCCCCGTCGTCGGTCAGTTCGTCCGGTCCCGGGAGCAGGTCGAGCACCACGGGGCCGGCATCCGCGAGCGCGCGGGCCTCCGAAGCGTTGCGCGGCGGAATCAGTGCCGCCGTCCGCCGCTCCACCTCCTCCCGCACCGCCGGCGCCAGCTCCGCCGCGTGTTCCAGGCAGGCCGCCGCCAGGAGATGGATGCGCTTCCTGGCCCGCTCGTCCGGGTGGCCGTCCCCGTACGCGAGCAGTCCGGTCAGGATCTCCGCCCGCTCACGAGGACGCGCCTGCGCCACCGCCATGCGGATGACGTCCTCCCACTGGTCGTCCGCGGCGTGGCGCGCGAGGAGCCCGAAGTCGCCCTCGTCGACCGCGGCCCGCGCGCCCAGGAAGTCCTGAAAGGTGCGGTGGACGAAGTGGACGGTGCCGGGGCCGGGTTCGCGCAGGAGGCCGCTGCGGTGCAGGAAGTGGGTGTAGACCGCCCGTGCGTCGCCGAGCACGACCAGCTCGGGCACCGCGGGCAGCGCGTCCGCGATGAGCGACTCCGCCCGCGAAACGTCCATCACCGTACGGCCGTTGCGGATCAGCCAGTACGCGAGCCGTTGCAGGAGCTGGAGCTGCGGTTCCTCGCGCAACTCCGGCACCGCCATGTGACGTTCGCGGTCGCGGCGTACCAGGAGCATGGAGAGGGCCGCCGTGTACAGGTCCTTGCGGCCCAGCGGCAGGAAGCCCCGCCGGTCCCGGTGCAGGGCGCAGATCAGGCCGCACATCAAAGGGTTGGTCGCGAGCCGGCCCAGATCCGGCTTGGACCGCACCGCTTCCAGGAGCTGCGCCTCGTACCGTGCGAGCGCGGCGTCCTCCTCGGGGACTCCGGTGGTCGCCGCCGCGTGCCATCGCTCGACGAAAGCCGCCACCTCCGTCCCGCGCATCGCGGAGAGCGTCAGTTCCGTGAAGCCCTCCTCGGTCAACCAGTCCTCGCGCACGGCCGAGGGGCGCGACGTCACCAGCCAGCGGTTGCCGGGGAACGCGTCGATGAGGTCGCTCAGCCAGGCGCGGGTCCGGGCGCGCTCGGCCTCCGGGATCTCGTCGATGCCGTCGATCAGGACGAGGGCACGGCCTGCCGTCAGGACGCGTGCCTCCCATCCCTTCGGCTGGGTCCCCGCGAGGGGGCACCCCACTGAGGCGAGGAAGTCCGCGGGGGCGGGCAGGCGCTCGCCGTGGCGGGTGAGGGTACGCAAGGGGAGTACGTAGGGGACGCGGTCGTCGAGGTACGTCATGTGCTTACCGGCGCCGCCGGGGTCAGCCATGTCCCCGCGCGCCGCGCCCACCGCCAGCCACTGCACGAGCGTGGTCTTGCCGGAGCCCGCCTCGCCCCGCAGGAGGACCCGGTCGTGGGTGGCGAGCGCCTGGTCCGCGGGGAGCGGGGGCGTGAGCTCGACGACCGCCACCTCTTCCGTGCGGTGCTCGGCCCCCGTCGCATAGCGGACCGTCTCCAGCCGTCCGGGCGCCACCGCCTCCAGTGACATGTAGGCCGCGTCCAGCGGCCACTTCCCCGGGGAGCCCGTCAGATCGATGCCGAAGATCGTCAGCTTGCTGTGCTTCTTCGCGACGTACGCGAGATAGCGGCGTTCGAAGGCGAGGTCCTCCGCGCCGGGCGTCGCCCCGCGGGCGATCAACTCGTCGACCTTCGCGATCAGCTCGTCCTGGCCCCGGCCCTGTGCGACCAGGGTCGCCGCCACGAACGTGGACCGCTGGGTGAAGAACTGCAGGATGTGCAGGCAGGCCCACTCGGTGACCGAGTCGAGGTAGAGGGCGGCGTCCCGGGAGAGCCCGGCGGCGGGGTGCGGGCCGCCGGCCGCCGCGGCGCGCAGGAGGTCGCGGGCCAGTTTCTGGTGGCCGAGTCGGACCGCCTGGACGTCGTCCATGTCCAGGTCACCGACCGCGAGCAGCACCCGGGCCAGGGCATCCGTGACCACCCTGTCCTCGTCCGGCGGGAAGGGACGCTCACCGGGGGAGGCCAGGGACTGCCGCACCAGCCGCTCCGCGAGACGGCGCACGTCCAGCTCGCCGAGCGTGCGTTTCTCCCCTTTGAACGACACCAGCGCGGACAGCCGCACCGGCCTCTCCACCAGGCCCGCCCCCGGCCCCTCCCGCACGAACAGCTTCTTGATCAGCGGGGTGATGGCGCTCGATGCCAGGCGGGTGCCGATGACCGCGGGATCCATGGGCGTGAGCGTAGCCCCGGTCACACTCGCGGCGGAGTGGATCCCGGGAGGCGGTGACATGGCGCACAGGACCTACGTCACGTACTAGGCGGAATAGTCGATGCCGAGAGGCGCCCGCTCGGGACCTTCGGCCCGCAAGCCCGGGGACCTCCGTCGCATCCGAGTGAGCCTGGTCCGTGACCGGGGGGTCAGGAACTCGCGGGCCGCCCGACGTGCGGTTGAGCCGGGGGCGGGGTCGAACATGGCCCTATCGGACTAAGGGGTAATTGTCCGGATTTCAGCTCCTCAAGAGGGCTAAATGCTCCCGCGCCGCTACGGCTTCGGGTAGTAGAAGGGGGGTTTGAGCATCCGTGGGGCGGGGGGTTACCAAGGGATGGCCGGCCCGGCGAAGCGCGGTCGGCGGGTGATCCACCCGCCCCGCCCGCCGGGTCCGTTCATGCCCCCCTCGGTCGTCGCGTCAGGCGTCGCCGTCGTACACCCCGGAGGACATCCTCATGCTCAAGCGCACCCAGTCTCCCCGCCCCGGCTCGTCGTTCCTCGGTGCCCGTGTGGCCGTGCTCGCCCTCGGCATCGGAGCGTCGGCGGTCCTCGGTGGTGGGGTCTCGGTCGCCGCAGGGGACACCAAGAGCGGTGGCGCGCTGTCCGGCGTCACCGCGAACCCGGTCAAGGCGCAGGCCGCCGCGCAGGCGAAGAAGGCCGAGGCTCAGGCGAAGAAGGCCGAGGCCGAGGCCAAGAAGGCCGCCGAGGTCAAGAAGGCCGCCGCCGCGAAGGCCGCCGCCTGGATCGACCCGGTCAAGAACTACACGCTCTCCGCGGCCTTCGGTCTCGGCGGCAACATGTGGGCCCACAAGCACTCCGGCCAGGACTTCGCCGTGCCGATCGGCACCTCCGTCGCGTCCGTGCACGGCGGCACCGTCGTCAAGGCCGGCCCGAACGGCGCCGGTGACGGACCCGCGTACGGCAACGCCGTCGTGATCAAGCACAGCAACGGCACGTTCTCCCAGTACGCGCACCTCTCCAGGATCGATGTCCGGGTGGGCCAGACCGTCGGCACCGGCCAGCACATCGCGGCCTCGGGCAACACCGGCAACTCCAGTGGCCCGCACCTGCACTTCGAGATCCGCACGACCCCGAACTACGGCACGGCCGTCGACCCGGTCGCCTTCCTCCACTCGGTGGGCGTCAAGGTCTGAGCAGTATGTGAGTACTAGGCGCCCGTGTGCGCCCGTGTCACCAGATCGATGGCGACCTCCAGGATGGCCTTGCGCTTCTCCTCGGGGTCGCCTTCGGCGTCCTTGAGCGCGAACATCCCGCCGTGCATGGTGAACAGCGCGCTGAAGCAGCGCACCTGGTCGGCCATCGGCGCGTCCGGATCCTTGAGGATCTCGTAGAGCCCGAACATGCGGTCCTTGAAGCTCTCGCCGGTCTTCAGGTCGCGCATCGTCGCCTGGTTCTCCTGCATGAAGCGGAAGAGCGGCGCCGCTTCGACGAGGATCTCGCTGTAGCGGCTCAGGGTCTCCTGCTTGACCTCCAGGGAGACCGGCCGCGGCTGCTCGTGGCCCCAGGCGATCAGCTCGTCGATGGGCCTGGTCAGGTCCTCGAAGATGCTGTTGAGGATGTCTTCCTTGGTCTTGAAGTGGTAGTACAGCGCCGCCTTCGTGACGTCGAGGCGCTCCGAGATCTCTCGCAGTGACGTCTTCTCGTACCCCTGCTCGGCGAAGAGTTCGAGGGCCACGTCCTGGATGCGCTGGCGTGTGTTCCCGCGGCGCTGCTGCTTGCTCATGCTCGTGCCCGTGCCCATCGGGATGCTCCTCGGCTCCACTGTACTTCGAATAACTTACTTGACGCCCGGCTAGTTGGGGGTCTACCTTCCCTCAGTGTAGTCAACTAGCCGGTCGGCAAGTAAGTGCCGGGGGTCGGCGGGAGTCAGGACAGTGCGGGGAGCACGGGGAGTGGGGAACATGTCGTCAGACAAGACCAGGACCAGGGAGAAAGCCGGGCCAGGGGCGGCGACCGCCGGACCCGGTACGGCGTACGCCGACGAGTCGGAGACGCAGGCGGAGATACAGGCGCAGACGCAGGCAGAGTCACTAGCGGAGGTGACGGTCGAGTCCGGGACCAAGTCCGGGGCCAAGGACGAGCCGCAGCCCCGCAGCGTCCGCGTCGTCCTCATGGCGCTGATGATCGCCATGCTGCTCGCGATGCTCGACAACATGATCGTGGGCCCCGCGATGCCGACCATCGTCGGCGACCTCGGCGGCATGGAGCACCTGTCGTGGGTCGTGACCGGGTACACCCTCGCCACCGCCGCCTCCACCCCCATCTGGGGCAAGCTCGGCGACATGTACGGGCGCAAGGGTTCGTTCCTCACCGCGATAGTCATCTTCCTCGCGGGCTCCATGCTCAGCGGCATGGCGCAGAACATGAACCAGCTCATCGGCTTCCGCGCGATCCAGGGGCTCGGCGCGGGCGGTCTGATGGTCGGCGTCATGGCGATCATCGGTGACCTGATCCCGCCGCGGGACCGCGGCAAGTACATGGGCATGATGACCGGCGTCATGGCGGTCGCGATGATCGGCGGCCCGCTCGTCGGCGGCTCCATCACCGACCACCTCGGCTGGCGCTGGGCCTTCTACATCAACCTGCCGCTCGGCGCCGTCGCCCTCGTGATGGTGACCTCCGTCCTGCACCTGCCCAAGAAGAAGGCGCAGGGACGCATCGACTACCTCGGCGCAGCCCTGCTCACCGTCGGCATCAGCTCGCTCGTGCTCGTCACCACCTGGGGCGGTACGGAGTACGCGTGGGGCTCCGCCGTGATCATGGAGCTCATCGGGATCGGCGTCGCCTCGCTCATCGGCTTCCTCTTCGTACAGAAGAAGGCCGCCGAACCGGTCATGCCGCTGCACATCTTCCGCAGCCGCAACTTCTCCCTGATGGCCGTGATCGGCTTCATCACCGGCTTCGTGATGTTCGGCGCGATGCTCTTCCTGCCGCTCTACCAGCAGACGGTGCAGGGCGCGTCGGCGACCAACTCCGGTCTGCTGCTGCTCCCGATGCTGCTGTCGATGATGGCCGTCTCGATGGTCGCGGGCCGGGTCACCACCTCCACCGGCAAGTACCGGTCCTTCCCGATCATCGGCACCATCCTGATGATCACCGGCTTCTTCCTGCTCGCGCAGATGGACACCGGGACCTCGCGGCTCACCTCGGGCCTCTACATGGCCGTGCTCGGCGCCGGCATGGGCTTCCTGATGCAGATCACGATGCTGGTCGCCCAGAACAGCGTCGAGATGAAGGACATGGGCGTCGCCTCGTCCTCGGCCACCCTGTTCCGTACGCTCGGCTCCTCGTTCGGCGTCGCGATCATGGGCGTGCTCTTCAACAACCGCGTCCAGGAAGTCATGACCGACCGCGCCGGAGCGCTCGGCGGCAAGGTCACCGAGTCGTCCGCCCAGCTGGACGCGGAGAGCCTCAAGCACCTGCCGCTGCCCGTCAAGGACGCCTACCAGCACGCGGTGTCGTCCGGTACGCACTCGGCCTTCCTGCTCGGCGCCGCCATCGCCGTCGTGGCGCTCCTCGCGGCGCTCTTCGTGAAGGAGATCCCGCTGCGCGGCTCGGGCCCCGCGGACGCGAAGACGGTCGCGGAACCCATGTAGTCCCCACCGCCCGCCTCCTCGGCGAAGCGAACAAGGCCCCCGGCGCGAGACGCCGGGGGCCTTGTCGTGTCGGTATGCGGCGTGTGTCGGTATACGGCGTGCCGGTACGCGGCGGCAGGGTCAGAAGTTGTCCGGCAGCTTCAGCACCGGATAGCTGCCCGTGTTCGTCGGCGCGTGCTCCGGGAGCCACAGCACCGCCACCGCGCCCTCGGCCGGTTCGTCGGGCGCCGCGCCCGCCGGGCGTACGTTGCGGAAGGTGAGCCGCGCGCCGAGCACCCGGGCCTGGCCCGCCGCGATCGTCAGGCCCAGACCGTGCCCGTGCCCCGCCCGGTCGGTGCTGCCCGTGCGGAAGCGGCTCGGCCCCTCGTCGAGGAGCGCCTCGGGGAAACCGGGGCCGTGGTCGCGCACCCGGACCACCCGGCCCTCGACGCTGACCTCGATGGGCGGCTTGCCGTGCTTGGTGGCGTTGGCGACGAGGTTGCCGAGGATGCGTTCGAGGCGGCGCGGGTCGGTGGTGACCTCCGACTCGTGCACGACCGTCACCGTCACGTCCGTGGTCAGTATCGCCATGCGCCGGGACACGAACTCGCCGAGCGTGATGTCCTGCAGCTCGGCCCGCTCGGCGGCGGAGTCCAGGCGCGCCACTTCCAGTACGTCCTCGACGAGCGTACGCATCGCCTGCGCGCGGTCCCTGACCAGCTCGGTCGGACGGCCGGGCGGCAGCAGCTCGGCGGCCGTGAGCAGCCCGGTCACCGGCGTACGCAGCTCGTGCGCGATGTCCGCGGTCACCCGGCGCTCGGCCTCGAGACGCTGCTTGAGCGCGTCGGCCATGGCGTCCACGGCGCGCGCCACGTCGTCGGTCTCGTCCTTCACGACACCGCCGATCGCGTCGCTGACACTCACGTCCGTCTGCCCCTGCGCGACCTCGCTCGCCGCCGTCGCCGCCTTGCGCAGGCGCCGCGACAGCTGGCCGCCGATCAGCACGCCGAGGGCGCAGCCGCCGAAGACGACCGCGATCGACCCTATGACCAGGGCCTGGTCGAGGTCCTTCATGACAGTGGCGCTGCGGTCGGTGAAACGGGAGTGCAGCGAGAGGACGTGCCCGTCGGCGAGCGGTACGGCGGCCCAGATGTCGGGCACACCGTCGGGCTTCTGCTCGACGAAGGTGGCGCGGCGGCCCTTGAGCACCTTCTGGCGCAGCTCCTGCGGAAGCTCCGGGTCGTCGACCTTCGTACCGAACTGGAGGGTCTGGCGCTGCGAGGCGGAGGAGTAGAGCCGCAGGGCGAACTGGATGCGTTCGTCCTGGACGTCGCGCGAGTTGTCGAGCATCGAGACACGTGCGGCGTTGTGCACGACCAGGCTCAGGGCGACGGCGACCAGCGCCCCGACCAGCGCGATCGCCGCGGCGATCTTCCAGCGCACGCCGGTGCGGAAGTTCAGGTTCCGGCGGAAGCGCGGGCCCTTGCGGAGGTGCGGGCCGGACCGGAGCCTTTCGCGGACACGCTCGATCGCCCTGCGCCCCCCGTTCATATGCGTCGTCCCCTGAGTGCCCTGTGGTCGGTGTGTGTGGTGGTGCGCGTACTGGTGCCGCAGCGGATGCCCGTCACGCGTGTGCTCACGCCTTGAGTTTGTAGCCGAAGCCGCGGACCGTCTCGATGCGGTCCTGGCCCACCTTCGTACGCAGCCGCTGCACATGGACGTCGACGACGCGGGTGTCACCGCCCCAGCCGTAGTCCCACACGCGCTCCAGGAGCTTGTCGCGGGAGAGGACCGTGCCGGGCGCGGAGGAGAATTCGAGCAGCAGGCGCATCTCGGTCGGCGTCAGCGCCACCGGCGCACCGCCTTTGTGCACCTCCATGCCGACCGTGTCGATCTCGAGATCGCCGAAGTGCAGCACTCCGCCGTCCGTGCCCCCGCCGTCCTCGGGCCCTGAGCCCGCCGAGCCGGGACCGCTTGCGTGCCCGAAGCGGCGCAGGACGGCGCGGATGCGGGCGACGAGGACGGCGCCGTCGAACGGCTTCGTCACGTAGTCGTCGGCGCCGGCCTCCAGGCCGAGCACCACGTCGATGGAGTCGGCACGCGCCGACAGCATGATCACCGGAACCGTCGACTCGTCCCGGATGCGGCGGCACAACGAGACCCCGTCGAGGCCCGGCACCATCACGTCGAGCAGCGCGATGTCCGGCTGATCGGCACGGAACGCCGCCAGGCCCGCGAGGCCGTCGGGCATCGCCGTCACCTCGAAACCGTCGCGCTCCAGAGCGAGCTGGGTGGCCTCGCGGATGACGTCGTCGTCCTCGACGAACAGGACGTGGGTCTGTTCTGCCATCGGATGCTCTCAGTCCTTTTCGGTGCGGCGTGCGGTGTTCCGTATACGTGGGGGGAGTCGTCGGTGGGGAGGCGGGGTCAGTCCGCGGACGGCGGCTCGAACTCGCCGTCCACCGCGTTGCCGAAGTCGTTGTGCGTGCGCCCCGACTCGGTGAAGCGGTTGGTGGACCAGTGGTACGTGATCACTTCCTCGCCGGAGGGGTAGGCCACCGAGTCGCCCTTCGCGTACAGCTGCTTCGTCACGACCAGGTCGCCCCGGTCGATCTCGGCGTAGACGGAGGCGGGTTCCTCGGCCTTGAAGACATTCTCGTACTTATCGCCCTGGGCGCGATAGACGTAACTCCCGATGCCCACCGCGTCACCGCAGGTCAGCACGTTCACCACCACATCGGAGACAGATCCTCCGGTCAGGTTGCCGTACGACACGTCGACCGGGTACGCCTTTCCCGCGCACGGCTTCAGATCCCGCTTGATCGCCGGACTGACCTGCGGGTCGTTCTTGACGAGCCGCACCGCGTCGATCTTCTTCGCGGGCATCGGCGTGGAGGCCGAGGGCGACGGGGACGGCACCGCGGAGACCACGGGCTCACCGCCTGCCGGGCCTTCGTCGCGCGCGCCGGAGCCGCCCGTCGCGCAGGCGGAGAGCAAAAGGCCGAGGGCGGCGACCGCGGTCATCGCCGCGGTCGCCGCCTGCACGCTTCGTCCGACCCGAGGGCCTAGGCCGCGCAACTCTCCCGCTCCTCACGTTCGAGCGCGCGGGCGTCCAGGTCGCGGCTCTCCAGCTCCTGGCGGAGCCGTGCGAGCGCCCGGTGCAGCGTGCTCTTGACCGTTCCGGCCGACATGCCGAGGGCGGCGGCCGTCTCCTCTGTGGACATCTGCTCCCAGTGTCGCAGCACGACGACGCTGCGCTGCTTGGGAGCAAGCACCTTCATGATGTCCATCAGCAGCGCGCGGTCCGCGTGCTGCTCGGTGGAGTCTTCCACGCTCGCGTCGGGCAGCTGCTCGGTGGGCACCTCTTCGAGCTTGCGGGCCCGCCACCACTCCGTACGCGTGTTGATCATGACGCGGCGCAGGTAGGCGTCCGCGAGCCGCTTGTCGGCTATGCCGTCCCAGCGGCCGTACGTCCGCACGAGCGCGGTCTGCAGCAGGTCCTGCGCGTCCACGGGGTCCGGAACCAGGCGCCGGGCGCTGCGCAGCAGGGCATCCTGCCGAGTGCGGACGTACTCTTCGAACTCGAGCACCTCGCCGTGCGCCATACCAAACCGCCTCCGTTCCGTCCCCAATGCCGACCGCTGTCCCTGCTCTGCGGTACGGATACGAAGGTACGGAGGCGTTGTCACGAGGTTGTGCGGAGCAGCCAGCGGCGGACGCACGGCTGTACGTAGGTTGTGTAACAGTCGCAGGAATCCGCCGGATAACTACGGTTTTCGGCTCGGCGGCCGGGCGTGCAAAGACAGGCTCTCAGGTCAGCGGCAGCCGGTACAGGCCGTCGGGCAGCGGCTCGACGAGACCGTCCGCGACGAGTCCGTCCAGCGCGCGGGCCCGCTGCACCGGCTCGTCCCACACCCGGTCGAGGACGGCCTGCGGCACCGGCACCACGGCCTCGCGCAACACGGCGAGCAGCTTGCCCCGCACCTGCCGGTCCGTCCCCGCGTACGTCTGACCCCGGCGGGCCGGGCCCTCGTGCGCGGGCTTCCCCGCCGCGCGCCAGGCGCACTGCGCCGCGATCGGACACTGCGCGCAGTTCTCGTTCCTGGCGGTGCAGATCAGGGCGCCGAGCTCCATCGAGGCGGCGGCCCACCGCGACGCGGTGCGCTCGTCCTGCGGCAGCAGGGCGCGGGCGAGCTTGCGCTCGGCGGCGGTCGTCGCGTTCGGCGGGTACTGCACGCCGGTCACGGCCCGCGCGAACACGCGCCGCACGTTCGTGTCGAGCACGGCGTGCCGCTGTCCGTACGCGAACGAGGCGACGGCCGCCGCCGTGTACTCCCCGATGCCGGGCAGCGCGAGCAACTGGGCGTGCTGGGCGGGTACGTCGCCGCCGTGCCGTTCCGTTATGGCGACGGCGGCGCCGTGCAGCCGCAGGGCGCGGCGCGGATAGCCGAGCCGGCCCCAGGCGCGGACGGCCTCGCCGGGCGCTTCCTTGGCGAGATCGGCGGGCCGGGGCCAGCGGGCGAGCCACTGCTCGTACACGGGCAGGACGCGGCTGACCGGCGTCTGCTGGAGCATGAACTCGCTGACCATCACGCCCCACGGCCCGGCGTCCGCACGACGCCACGGCAGATCACGGGCGTGTGTGTCGAACCACGCGATGACGGGGGTGTGCAGGTCCGCACCGGCGGACCCGGGAACGTCTCCGGCGGCGGGACCTTCGGTGTGGCTCTGGGCGGGACGCTGGGCGGGGCTGTCTGGCATGGGCTTCGTGGGCGCAGTCATGGCACACCCGATCCTGCCACGGGGGCGGCGGGGCGCGGGCCAACCGCGCGGTTCGGCTCGGGGGTTTCGCGGGGGGTGGGGGGTGGAGTGGCGTTGGGGTGGGGAGGGCGTGCGTGCTCGGGGAGGGCGTGCTTGCTCGGGGAGGACCTGACGATCGGCAGGGGCGGGTGAGCGTGCGAGGGAAGTAGCGTCGGGGGCGTGGGGAGACGAACGGGGGACGCGCTGCTGTGGGCGGTCCTGGCCGTGCCCGTCGTGACCGTGGACCGGCTGGGCCTGAACGAGCCGCGTTCCGCCGCACAGCAACTCACCGGCCTGGCCGTCCTCGCGATCGGCGCCGCCGTCTGCCGGACCCGCCCGCTCCACGCCTTCCTCCTCGCGGCTGCCCCCGGCCTCCTCACCGCGCCCTCCCTCTTCACCCTCGGCTTCGGCCCGGCCTTCGCCGTCTTCGCGCTGCTCCTCGGCCGCCGCGCGGACCACGCCCGCCCGGCGCTGCTCGCCCTGGGCGGCATCGCCGTCGTCGGCACCGTCAAGATCGCCGCACGTGATGTCGACCCGGTCGTGGAGTGGCTCGTCCTCATGGCGACGCTGGTGTTCGGCGCGGCCTTCCCGTGGCTCGCGGGCCGCTACTGGCGCCAGGGCCGGGAACTGGCCGCCGCGGGCTGGGCCCGCGCCGACCAGCTGGAGCGGGAGCAGCGCATCGTCGCCGACCGGGCCCGGCTGCGCGAACGGGCCCGTATCGCCCAGGACATGCACGACTCGCTGGGCCACGAGCTGAGCCTGATCGCGGTACGGGCGGGCGCCCTCCAGGTCGCCCCCGACCTGCCCGAGCCGCACCGCGAGGCCGCCGCCGACCTCCGCGCCGCCGCCGCGCAGGCGACGGACCGGCTGCACGCGATCATCGGCCTGCTCCGCGAGGAGGGCGACGAGCAGGCGCCGCTGGCCCCGGCGGGCGAGAGCGTCGCGGCGCTCGTGGCGCGTGCCGGGGAGTCAGGTTTGAGCATCACGTACGCGGATGCCGGAGGCGGCGCCCCGGACGGCACCGCCGAGCCGACTCGCGGAGTCGCCCACCGCGTCGTCCAGGAAGCCCTCACCAACGCCGCCAAGCACGCGCCGGGCGCCCACGTCACCGTGACGGTGGCGCGCGACGACTCCGCGACGACCGTGACGGTCACGAACGGCGGGCCGCGCGACGGGAGTACGGGCAACAGGAGTACCGGTGACGGGAGTACGGGCAACGGGAGTACCAGTGACGGGGGTAAGGGCGAGGGGGATTCACACACTCCGGGGCCGCCCCCGTCCGCGCCCGGTGGCGGCTCCGGCCTGCGTGCCCTGCGTACGTACGTGACGGATGCGGGCGGCACCCTCTCCGCCGGCCCGTACGGCGACGGCTTCCGGGTCACCGCCCGCATCCCGGCCGACCGGCCCGCCCCCACGAGGCCCCCGTCCGCCGGCGTCCGCCTCGCGTACGCCCGGCGCCGCACCGTCCTGGCCTTCGGCGTCGCCGTCGGCACGGGCGCGCTGCTCGTCGGGGGGACCTTCGCCTGGTACGCGTACTCACGGACGCACTCCGTCCTCGACCCCGCCGACTACGCGCGCCTGCGCGTCGGCGAGAGCCGCGCCGACGCGGAGCGCGTCCTGCCGGACAGGACCGTCGCCGATCCACCGCTGGAACGGGCGCCCACGCCGCCGCCCGCGGACGCCGACTGCGTGTACTACCGCGCGAGCGGCGAACTCTTCACCGCCGTGGCGCACTTCAGGATCTGCTTCGGCAAGGACGGACGCGCCGAGGACGGACGAGCCGAGGGCGAGGGCCGTCTCGTGGACAAGACCGTCATTCCTACGGTGACGAACATGAGGGACGGGGAGAGGGAGAGGACGCGGTGAACGAGTACCGAGCGGCGGGCCGAGCAGGGGAGGGCGCGGAAGGGGAGGGCACGGACGGGACGCGGTCTGCCATCCGCGTTCTCCTGGCCGACGACGAGGCCATGATCCGCGCCGGCGTGCGCGCCATCCTCGCAGCGGGCCGGGACATCGAGGTCGTCGCGGAGGCGGGCGACGGGCGCGAGGCGGTGGCGCTGGCGCAGGCCCACCGCCCCGACGTGGCGCTCCTCGACATCCGCATGCCCCGCCTGGACGGCCTCGCCGCGGGGGAGGAGATCGTCCGGACCGTGCCGGGCGCCGCGGTCGCGATGCTGACGACGTTCTCCGAAGACGCGTACATCGCGCGGGCGCTGAGCGGCGGAGCCACGGGCTTCCTGCTGAAGTCGGGCGACCCGCACGAACTCATCGCGGGGGTACGGGCGGTGGCGGGCGGCGCCGCCTTCCTCTCGCCCAAGGTCGCCCGGCACGTCATCGACGGCTTCGGCGCCCGGCGCATGGAACGCGGCGCCACCGCCCGCGCCCGCGTCGAGGCCCTGACCCCGCGCGAGCGCGAGGTGCTCGGCCTGGCCGGGGCGGGCCTGTCCAACCCGGAGATCGCGGCCCGGCTGCATCTGGTGGAGGGCACGGTCAAGGCGTACGTCAGCACGGTCCTCGATCGGCTCGGCGTCAAGAACCGCGTGCAGGCGGCGATCGTCGCGTACGAAGCGGGGCTCGTCCCGGAGACGGAGACGGAGACGAAGACGAAGACTGAGACGGACTGACGGAGCGAATCCCTCGCGGCCGGGTCAGCTCCAGTTCGAGTCGTCGCGGCGGAACGACATCGTCGGGGAGTCGTACGCCGCCGGGTCGTAGGCGACGGGGTCCTGGGGGGCGGCTCCGTGGGCGGCGGGCCGGTGGGTCGCGGGCCCGTGAGCGGGTACCGCGGCCGGGGCCGGGGTGTGCGCGTGCGCGTGGGCGGTGGCGCGTACGGGGCCCGGGCCCGCGAACCACTTCACGATCCCCGTGGACGACCCGCGCATCGCCAGCGTGACCCGCGCCACGGCGCGCGTGGTGATGCGTACGAGGACGAACACGACCACCGCGCCGAAGACGAGGCCCACCGCCACGTCGTGCGGGTAGTGCACACCGACGAAGACCCGCGAGAAGGCCATGAGCACGGCCATCGGCACCGTCAGCGCCGCGATGCGCGGCCAGGCGAGCGCGAGGCCGACGGCGGCGGCGCCCGCGATCGTCGAGTGGTTGCTGGGGAAGGACCAGTCGCCGTGCGGCGGGCACTGGACGAGCGGGTTCAGCGCGCCGGACACCGCACGGCAGGGACGCTCCTCGTCGATCGCGGACTTGAGCAACTCACTGCCCACGTACGCCACCGCGGTGGCGAGCGGAGCGAGCACCGCGATCGCCAGCGCACGGGGCTCCCCGCGCCTCGCCCGCCACCAGGCGACGATGAAGAGCACGCCGAAGAGCAGCAGGCCGAGCTCCGTCCACACCTCGGCGAGGTGCTGGAACCACGACGGCGTGTCGTGGGCGAAGTCGGTGATGTCGCGGTAGAGGTCGTCCGTCATGGTGTCCATGATTGCGGACGGTACGGAGTGGGGCCGAATCGTCACACCTGGCGATCGACCCGTCACAGACCCTGTCCATGGACAGGGGTGGCGGGCGGTTCCAGGATGATGATCCGCAAACTTTGTGGCTCAAGGCGGCGGGTGGGGCGGGAGAAGTACCGGATCTCTCGTAAGGTTTGGGCGTGGGATCTCTGCGCAATCCGGTCGGGCCGCTTCCCTCCACCATCTACTGGCGTCGGAGGGCCGTTCTGCTGTCCGTACTCGGCCTGTTGGTACTGCTCGTCGTCTGGATCGTCGTCTCCGGTGGTGGCGGCGGCAAGAACGATGCCGACGGGCCGGGCGGCAACGGACCCGCCACGTCCATCACTCCAGGCCCCACCGGGTCCGGGCCCGCGATCAGTGAACACCCGGGCGGGCGGGACGAGTCGAGCGAGGGCTCCGGCTCGGGCTCGGGCGGTTCGGGGGGCTCCGGTTCCGGCTCGGGCGGGGCCGGTGGTTCCGGCGGCTCCGGTGGCTCGGCGGGTGCTGTGGGCGGTGGCTCCGGTGATGACGCCAAGGGGGGCGGGGGGTCGGGTGACCGGCTTTCGGCCGGTTCGCGGTTGCCCAACTGCACCAGCGGCGACGTGAAGTTGAAGCTGCGCAGCATCCGGAACACGTACGGCATCGACGAGAAGCCGAAGTTCGAGCTGATCGCCCAGAACAGCGGCGACAAGGCCTGCAAGGTCGATCTCGGCGGCAAGGGCACGGTGCTGACGATCACTCAGGCCGACGGCGACGACGAGTTCTGGTCGTCGGCCGACTGCCCTTCCGGCGACGGGATCCTGCTGCTGCGGGTGCCGTCGGAGGGGCGGGTCACGCACTCCGTCCAGTGGGACCGGCGGCCCAGCGCTCCGCACTGCGCTACGCCTTCGGCGGGAGTCGCGGAGCCGGGAACGTATCTCGTCGAGGCGAAGGCGGCGGGCCTTGGCACTGTGCGGGCGTCTTTCGTCCTTGAGAAGGACTGAGGGGCTGAGGGACTGAGGGGGCGCACGCCACCAAAGGGAACCCGCCCCCCGCACCCGCCGAAGGCTAGACGTACCGCTCCAAGATGGAGGACTCCGCCAACCGCGAGAGCCCCTCCCGTACGCTCCGTGCCCGCGCCTCTCCGACTCCGTCCACCGTCTGGAGGTCGTCCACGCTGGCGGCGAGCAGCTTCTGCAGGCCGCCGAAGTGCTCCACGAGGCGGTCGATGATCGCGCCGGGGAGCCGGGGGACCTTGGCGAGGAGGCGGAAGCCCCGGGGGGAGACCGCCGAGTCCAGCGCCTCGGGCGAGCCCGTGTAACCCAACGCCCGTGCCACCGTCGGCAGTTCGAGGAGCTCCGCATGCGTGAGGGAGTCCAGCTCCGCGAGCGCCTCGTCGACCGTACGTGACCGCTTGGCCGTCGGCTCGGGAACGTAGTCCCGGACGACCAGCTCGCGCTCGGGCTCGACGCCCGCGATCAACTCGTCCAGCTGGAGGGCGAGAAGGCGCCCGTCCGTGCCGAGCTCCACCACGTACTCGGCGATCTCCGTGGCGATGCGCCGCACCATTTCGAGGCGCTGGGCGACCGCGGTCACGTCCCGCACCGTCACCAGGTCCTCGATCTCCAGCGCGGAGAGCGTGCCCGCGACCTCGTCGAGGCGGAGCTTGTACCGCTCCAGGGTGGCTAGCGCCTGGTTGGCGCGGGAGAGGATCGCCGCCGAGTCCTCGAGGACTCGGCGCTGCCCGTCCACGTACAGCGCGATCAGGCGCATCGACTGGGAGACCGAGACGACGGGGAAGCCGACCTGCTTGCTCACCCGGTCCGCCGTGCGGTGCCGCGTGCCCGTCTCCTCCGTGGGGATCGTCGGGTCCGGCACCAGCTGCACGCCGGCGCGCAGGATTTTGGTGATGTCCTTGTCGAGGACGATGCCGCCGTCGAGCTTGCACAGCTCACGCAGGCGCGTCGCCGTGAACTCGACGTCCAGGATGAAGCCGCCCGTACACATCGACTCGACCGTCTTGTCCCAGCCGAGGACGATGAGGCCGCCGGTGTTGCCGCGGAGGATGCGCTCGAGTCCGTCACGCAGTGCCTGGCCGGGCGCGACGGCGCTCAGGGAGGCGCGCATCAGCCCATCGGCACCGGAGCCTGAACCCGGCTTGCCGGGAACCGCTGCCCGGTCGTTGGCTGCCACTGCACTCCCTCGGTCGCAGGTTGTCCAAGCCTCTGCCGACACCTTGTTTCGTACGGAGCGTCATGCGGCGCTTCGTACGGATGGGCGAGACCAGGGCAAAGTCTACCGGCGCTCTTCCTCCTTCCGTGGGGCCTCTCGGCGACGGGAGGTCGGAAGGACACGCAGGGCGTCACCCATGTCGGCGACTTCGATGACCTTCATACCGGCGGGGATCCTGCCGGGGTCGGCCGGTACGAGGGCGTGGGTGAAGCCCAGGCGGTGCGCTTCGGCCAGTCTGCGCTGGACGCCCGTGACCCGTCTGACCTCGCCCGCCAGGCCCACTTCCCCGATCGCGACGAGGTTCTTGGGCAGGGGAGTGTCGCTGGCGGCGCTGGCCAGGGCGAGGGCGACGGCGAGGTCTGCGGCGGGCTCCGTCAGCTTCACGCCGCCGACCGTCGCGCTGTAGATGTCGCGCTTGCCGAGGGCCGTGATCCGGCCGCGCTGCTCCAGGACGGCCAGCATCATCGAGACGCGGGAGGTCTCCAGGCCGGAGGTGGTGCGGCGCGGGCTCGGGATCTGCGAGTCGACGGTGAGCGCCTGGACCTCGGCGACCAGGGGGCGGCGGCCCTCCAGGGTGACGGTGAGGCAGGTGCCGGGGACGGGCTCGGCGCGGCGGGTGAGGAAGAGGCCGCTGGGGTCGGCGAGTCCGGTGATGCCCTCGTCGTGCAGTTCGAAGCAGCCGACCTCGTCCGTCGTCCCGTACCGGTTCTTGACGCCTCGTACGAGGCGCAGGCGCGCGTGCCGGTCGCCCTCGAACTGCAGGACCACGTCGACGAGATGCTCGAGGAGGCGGGGTCCTGCGATGGCGCCGTCCTTGGTGACGTGGCCGACCAGGAGCGTGGCCATGCCGCGCTCCTTGGAGGCGCGGATCAGCGCCCCTGCGACCTCGCGGACCTGCGCCATGCCGCCGGGCGCCCCGTCGATCTCGGGCGAGGCGACCGTCTGGACCGAGTCGAGGACCAGGAGCGAGGGCTTGACCGCGTCCAGGTGGCCGAGGACGGCGGACAGGTCGGTCTCCGCCGCCAGGTACAGGTGGTCGTCGATCGCGCCGATGCGGTCGGCGCGCAGCCGGACCTGGCTCGCCGACTCCTCGCCGGTCACATAGAGCGTGCGGTGCTCCTCGCTGGCCGCCTTCGCCGCGACGTCAAGGAGGAGGGTGGACTTGCCGACGCCCGGCTCGCCCGCGAGGAGCACGACGGCGCCGGGGACGAGGCCGCCGCCGAGCACCCGGTCCAGCTCGGGCACGCAGGTGGAACGCGCGGTGGCCCGGCGCACGTCGACCTCGCCGATCGGGACGGCGGACGAGGTGACCCGGCCGGGGGCGGTCGTGCGGACCGCGGGCGCGCCGTACTCCTCGACCGTCCCCCAGGCCTGGCACTCGGGGCAGCGGCCGAGCCACTTGGCCGTCTGCCAACCGCATTCGGTGCAGCGGTAGGACGGACGGTCCTTGGTGGATTTCGTACGGGCAGCCATGCTCGAAACCGTAGCCGAGCCCACTGACAACGCGTCCCGGCGTCGTACCTCGTCCACTCCGTCCTCGCCCGGAGTACTAGCCAAGGCCACGGAATCGCGGGTTCCTGTCCCCTTTTGAGGGATCTGTTCACCCGTAAGGGTTAAAAGTGCTGGAGAGAGAGGAAGGGAACTGCAGCAGCCACCTAACTTCGCACGGGTGACGAGCAGCAGGGCGGAAACTTCCACGAACGCAACCGGCGCACACCGGGCGCACCGTGACGCGCACAAGCGCGTGGTGCCACGACCGGCGCCCGGCCCCACTCTGCCCGCGCGCTACGAGCCGTTCCTGGACGGTCTGTTCACGTACTGCCTGTCCGTGCTCTGCGATCACGACGCGGCGGCCGCGGCCCTGGGTGACGTGCTGCATCTCGCCGAGCGCCGGGGCACCCGCGGACCCGAGGCCGACGGCGACCTCAAGGCCTGGCTCTACGCCCTCGCCCGCTGGGTCTGCCTGCGCCGGCTCGCCGAGGCCAAACGCAGCCGCGAGGGCAGACACGCGCACGCCTCCCGCGCTTCCCACTCCTCTCACGCCTCCCACGCCTCTCACGCCCCCAAAAGCGCCGAGCGAGAGGCGAGCGGGGCGAAAGAACCCGGCACTTCGGAAGACACCGCCCGTCAGCAGCACCGCGAACTCGCCAAGCTCGCCTGGCCGGAGGCCGCCGGTACGACGCCCGAGCAGCGCGAAGCCCTCGAACTGGCCGTACGCCACCAGCTCACCCCGGCCGAGGTCGCCGCCGTCCTCGGCATGGACCTCACCAAGACCCGCAGCCTCCTCGCCTCCGCCGCCTGCGAAGTGGAGCGCACCCGCGCCGCGCTCGCCGTCGTGGAGACCGGCAGCTGCCCCATCGTGGCCCGCCTCACCGGCGACAACCAGCTGCTCCTCGGCGCCGCCCTGCGCCGCGAGCTCGTCCGGCACGTCGACGACTGCCCGCGCTGCCGCCGCACCGCCGAGCGCGCCGGGTCCAGCGCCTGGCCGGGCACGGCCGTCAGCCCGGCCACGCTCCCCGTCGTCGAGGCCCCGCGCGCAGCCCTCCACGTGGCGATGGCGCACCTCCCACGCGCGCGGGGCGCCGTCCCCCGCTACGACCGGCGCGGCTTCCCGATGGACCCCAAGGACCATGCCGCCCGCCGGGACCGCATCCGCGCGCGTGCCGTCACGACGACCGTCGTCGCCACCGTGGTGGCCGCCCCGGTGTTCGCCCTCTGGGCCGCCTACCGCGGGGCGCCGCTCACCGGCGAGGGACACGACGGGCGTTCGGTCAGCGCGAGCGACGAAGGCTCCGACGGCTTCGGCAGCGACCGCGCGCGGGACAGCTACGAGAACGCGGGCAACGCCCGCAAGGGCCCCGAGCCCCGCTTCACCGCGGGCAGCCACTCGCCCGACGTCTCCGTGGAGGTCATCAGCGGCGGGTCCTCGTCCGGTTCGTCGACCGGCTCCGGGCGCCTCACCGTCCGGGCCCGGTCCAGCGGCGACACGACACTCATCACGCTGACGGCGTCGGGCGGCGCCCCCGTCCACTGGTCGGCGAGCGAGAGCGCGTACTGGCTCTACTTGAGCCGCTCGTCGGGGACGCTCGCGCCGGGCGAGTCGGTCACCCTCCAGGTGTACGTCGACCACGCCCGCGAACCGGCGGGTCACTGGAGCGCACGGGTCTCCATCGCCCCTACGGGCGCGCTCGTCTCGATCGACGGCTACGGGGCCGGGCGGCCACCGGGCCACCCGGGACCGAGGCCGAAACCCACCGACCCGGGCCGGCCCCGCCCCCACCCGACCGACCCCGGACCCTCGGACCCGGGGCCCTCCGACCCCGGACCTTCCGACCCCGGCCCCACGCCGACGCCCACGGACCCGACGCCCACGCCCTCGGACCCGCAGGACCCGGGAGACTCGTCACCGCCACCGGGCAACGGCGACGAAGGGCCGAGCCCCGGCTGAGGGCCGAGCCCCGACGAAGGGCCGTGCCCGAGCTGAGCGCCGCGCCCGAGCTGAGCGCCGCGCCTACCGTGAACGCGTCACGCGGAGGACCCGGGAACCGCAGAAGCCGGGGGGCTCGCAGGGCTCGCGGGACGTGCGGGATCCGCGGGGTGCGGCGCCAGCAGCGGCAGCTGGGAGGCGAGACGCTCCTCGCACAGCTCCACGAGCCGGTCGTACCCCTCCTTGCCCATCAGCTCGATCAGCTCGGGACGGTAGGAGACGTACACCGGGTCGCCCGCGCCGTGCGCCGACGTCGCCGACGTGCACCACCAGTGCAGGTCGTGGCCGCCGGGGCCCCAGCCACGCCGGTCGTACTCACCGATCGACACCTGCAGGACGCGTGTGTCGTCGGGCCGGTCGATCCACTCGTACGTCCGTCGCACCGGTAGCTGCCAGCAGACGTCCGGCTTGGTCTCCAGCGGCTCGCGGCCCTCCCTGAGCGCCAGGATGTGCAGCGAGCAGCCGGCGCCGCCCGCGAAACCGGGGCGGTTCTGGAAGATGCACGAGCCGTTGTACGGACGGGTCTGGCGGTCGCCGTCCTCGTCCGTGGAGACCCAGCCGGTCTCCCGGCCCACGTCGTGGTGCTGCCAGATGTCGGGCGTGAGCCGCTCGACGTATCCGGCGACCCGCTTCTCGTCGTCCTCGTCCGAAAAATGGGCACCCAGAGTGCAGCACCCGTCGGCGGCGCGGCCCGGCTGGATGCCCTGGCAGCCGTTTCCGAAGATGCAGTTCCACCGGGAGGTCAGCCAGGTCAGATCGCAGCGGAAGACCTGCTCGTCGTCCGCCGGATCGGGGAACTCCACCCAGGCGCGGGCGAAGTCGAGCCCCTTCTCGTCCGGCTCCGGCTTCCCGGACTTGCCCTGCTTGGGCAGCTTGGCGGGCTTGCCGGACTTGCCAGGCTTCTCCGCCTTTTCCGGCCTGCCCGCCTTCGCCTCCTTTGAGGCTTTGTCGGTCTTCGCGCCCTTTGCCGCCTTTTCGGCCTTCTCCGGCTCTCCCTGCTTCGTCGGCTTCTCCGACGCGGCCTGCTTCGTCGACGGCTTCCCCGACTTCGATTTGTCGGTCTTCGCCTTTTTCGTCTTTGGCACGTCTCCAGGGTATGCGGGCGGCCGACCGCCCGGGGCCAGCCAATCGCCCTACGCGGCGTAGCGTTCCGTACATGAGACTCGGTGTCCTCGACGTGGGGTCGAACACGGTGCATCTGCTCGTGGTCGACGCTCATCCCGGTGCGCGCCCGCTGCCCGCCCACTCGCACAAGGCCGAACTGCGCCTTGCCCAACTCCTCGATCCCGCCGGGGCCATAGGCCCCGAGGGCGTCGACCGGCTGGTCACCGTCGTCCGCGAGGCGATGGAGGCCGCCGAGGACAAGGGCGTGGAGGAAGTGCTGCCCTTCGCCACCTCCGCCGTGCGCGAGGCGAGCAACGCCGACGCGGTGCTCGCTCGGGTCAAGGACGAGACCGGCGTCGACCTTCAGGTCCTGTCGGGCGAGGAGGAGGCCCGGCTGACCTTCCTGGCCGCCCGGCGCTGGTTCGGCTGGTCCGCGGGCAAGCTGCTCGTCCTCGACATCGGCGGCGGCTCGCTGGAGATCGCGTACGGCCTGGACGAGGAGCCGGACGCCGCGGCCAGCCTGCCGCTCGGCGCGGGCCGCCTCACCGCCGCCTGGCTGCGGACGGACCCGCCGGACCCCTCCGACGTCAAGGCGCTGCGGCGGCACGTGCGCGCCCAGATCGCCCGCACGGTGGGCGAGTTCGCCCGCTTCGGCGCCCCCGACCGCATCGTGGCGACGTCGAAGACGTTCAAACAGCTCGCCCGTCTCGCCGGGGCCGCCCGCTCCGCGGAGGGCCTCTACGTACAGCGGGAGCTGAAGCGCAGGTCCCTGGAGGACTGGGTTCCGCAGCTCGCCGCGATGACCACGGGGGAGCGCGCGGAGCTGCCAGGCGTCTCCGAGGGGCGGGCCGGACAGCTGCTCGCGGGGGCGCTCGTCGCGGAGGGCGCGATGGACCTCTTCGGGGTCGAGACGGTGGAGATCTGCCCGTGGGCCCTGCGCGAGGGCGTGATCCTGCGCCGGCTCGACCACCTTCCGGCGCCTTGAGGCCCTATGCGTACCGAACGAACCGAACGAACTGGGCGTACTGAACGAACTGAACGAAGCGGGAACGGGCGGACCGGCACAGGCCGCGGCGAGACCGGAACCGTCCCTGACCAGCGCGGTACGAGGCCACCTCCCCGGCGCGCCGACCCGGCCCGTACGCTGTCCTTCGTGGCAGAACCAGTGGTGCGCATCCCGGATGCGAAGGTCGCCCTGTCGACGGCCTCGGTCTATCCGGAGTCGACGGCGACGGCCTTCGAGATCGCCGCGCGCCTCGGTTACGACGGTGTCGAGGTCATGGTCTGGACGGATCCCGTCAGCCAGGACATCGAGGCTCTGCGCAGGCTGAGCGACTACCACCAGATCCCGATCCTGGCCGTCCACGCACCCTGCCTCCTGATCACGCAGCGCGTCTGGTCCACGGACCCCTGGGTCAAGCTGCGGCGCGCACAGGCCGCCGCCGAGAAGCTGGGCGCCTCGACCGTCGTCGTGCACCCGCCCTTCCGCTGGCAGCGGCAGTACGCGCGCGACTTCGTCGACGGAATCTGGCGGATGGCCGACGAGACGGACGTCCGGTTCGCCGTGGAGAACATGTACCCCTGGCGCTACCGCGACCGCGAGATGCTCGCGTACGCCCCCGACTGGGACGTCACCAAGGACGACTACCGCCACTTCACCGTCGACCTCTCGCACACCGCGACCGCCCGCACGGACGCGATGGAGATGATCGACCGCATGGGCGACCGGCTCGGCCACGTCCACCTCGCCGACGGCAAGGGCTCGGCCAAGGACGAGCACCTCGTCCCCGGCCGCGGCACGCAGCCCTGCGCCGAACTCCTGGAGCGCCTGGCGGCCACCGGCTTCGACGGGCACGTCGTCATCGAGGTCAACACGCGGCGCGCGATGTCCAGCGCCGAGCGCGAGGCCGACCTCGCCGAGGCCCTCGCCTTCACCCGGCTGCATCTGGCGTCGGCGGTGAAGGTGCCCCGCTCGTGACCGCCGGCGCGCGACCGGAGGCCACCGCTCCGCGCCGCCGGGGACGCCCGTCCCGTACGCAGGTCGAGACCGCGCCCGCCACGCGCGATCAGATCCTGCGCGCGGCCCGCGAGGAGTTCTCCGAACGCGGCTACGAGAAGACGTCCGTGCGCGGCATCGCCAAGGCCGCGGGCGTGGACCCGGCACTCGTACACCACTACTTCGGTACGAAGGAGCAGGTTTTCGAGGCGGCCATCACGGTCGCCTTCGCGCCCGCCCTCGACGCGCCCGCAGCGATCGAGGAAGGCCCACTCGACGCGGTCGGCGAGCGCCTGACCCGCTTCATCTTCGGCATCTGGGAGAACCCCGCGACGCGCGCGCCGGTGCTCGCCATCGTGCGCTCGGCGATGAACAACGACACGGCCGCCGCCGTCTTCCGCCGTCTCGTCGCCGCCCAGCTCCTCGGGCGCATCGCCCACCGCCTCGACCTCCCCGACGCGGAACTGCGGGCCGAGCTCGCCGCCGCGCAACTGGTGGGGATCGCCATGCTGCGGTACGTGATCAAGGTGGAACCGCTGGCTTCGGCGGACGTGGAGCAGATCGTGGCGCGGGTGGCACCGGTGGTGCAGGGGCATCTGACCGGGGCGTGAAGGCGGGGGGCGTGAAGCCGGGGGCGTGAAGCCGGGTGCGTACGCCGGAGAGGGCGCTCCGCGCACCTCGCGCACCTCGCGCACCTCGCGCACCTCGCGCACCTCGCGCACCTCGCGCACCTCGCGCACTCCGCGCCCCGCGCACTCCGCGCCCCGCGCACGATCGCGCACCGAGACGTCCGTCCCGACATTCGGACAGCCTGTCCAGATCCTGGAGCGGCGGCGTACGCTCGACAGCAGTCTTGTCTCTCCGTCTCTCCGTAGATCGCCGATTTCCTGAAGGAGCGAGCGACGATGCCCGAGCTCAGGTCCCGCACAGTCACCCACGGCCGCAACATGGCGGGCGCCCGCGCCCTTATGCGCGCCTCCGGTGTACCCGGGGCCGACATCGGGCGGAAGCCGATCATCGCCGTGGCCAACTCCTTCACGGAGTTCGTGCCCGGCCACACCCACCTGCAGCCGGTCGGCCGCATCGTCTCCGACGCGATCCGCGAGGCAGGCGGCATCCCCCGCGAGTTCAACACGATCGCCGTGGACGACGGCATCGCGATGGGCCACGGCGGAATGCTGTACTCGCTGCCCTCCCGCGACCTGATCGCGGACTCCGTGGAGTACATGGTGGAGGCGCACTGCGCCGACGCCCTGATCTGCATCTCCAACTGCGACAAGATCACCCCGGGCATGCTGATGGCGGCGCTCCGCCTCAACATCCCGACGGTGTTCGTCTCCGGCGGCCCGATGGAGGCAGGCAAGGCCACGCTGGTCGACGGCACGGTCCGCAAGCTCGACCTGGTCAACGCGATCAGCGACGCCGTCGACGAGAGCGTCTCGGACGAGGACATCCTCCGTATCGAGGAGAATGCCTGCCCGACCTGTGGCTCCTGCTCCGGCATGTTCACCGCCAACTCGATGAACTGCCTGACCGAGGCCATCGGTCTCTCCCTGCCCGGCAACGGCTCGGTCCTCGCCACGCACACCGCCCGCAAGGAGCTGTACGAGCGCGCGGGCGCCACGGTCGTCGACATCACCAGGCGCTACTACGACGGTGACGACGCCTCCGTCCTGCCGCGCAACATCGCCACCCGCGCCGCCTTCGAGAACGCCATGGCCCTCGACATCGCCATGGGCGGCTCCACCAACACGATCCTGCACCTGCTCGCCGCGGCCCGCGAGGCCGAGGTGGACTACGACCTCTCCGACATCGACGCCGTCTCGCGCCGCGTCCCGTGCCTGGCCAAGGTCGCGCCGAACGCCGCGCCCACCACCACGTACTACATGGAGGACGTGCACCGCGCGGGCGGCATCCCCGCGCTGCTCGGCGAGCTCTACCGCGGCGGCCTCCTCAACGAGGACGTGCACACGGTCCACTCACCCTCCATCAAGGAGTGGCTGGACACCTGGGACATCCGCTCGGGAGCCGCCTCCGCCGAGGCCGACGAGCTGTGGCACGCGGCCCCCGGCTGCAAGCGCTCCGCCGAGGCCTTCTCGCAGTCCGAGCGCTGGGACACCCTCGACACGGACGCCGCGAACGGCTGCATCCGCGACGTCGCCCACGCCTACTCCAAGGACGGCGGCCTCGGCGTCCTCAAGGGCAACATCGCCGAGGACGGCTGCGTCGTGAAGACCGCCGGTGTCGACGAGTCGATCTGGACCTTCGAGGGCCCCGCGGTCGTCTGCGACTCGCAGGAGGAAGCGGTCGAGAAGATCCTCAACAAGGTCGTCAAGGAAGGGGACGTCGTGGTCATCCGCTACGAGGGCCCCAAGGGCGGCCCCGGTATGCAGGAGATGCTCTACCCCACCTCCTTCCTCAAGGGCCGCGGCCTCGGCAAGGCCTGCGCCCTCGTCACCGACGGCCGCTTCTCCGGCGGTACGTCGGGTCTGTCGATCGGCCACGCCTCGCCCGAGGCGGCGTCCGGCGGCACGATCGCGCTGGTCGAGGACGGCGACCGGATCCGCATCGACATCCCCGGCCGTTCGATCGAGCTCCTCGTGCCGGAGGCCGAACTGGCCGCCCGCCGCGAGGCCCTGGGCGGCGTCTACGCGCCCAAGGCCCGCGAGCGCAAGGTCTCCGCCGCCCTGCGCGCGTACGCGGCGATGGCGACGAGCGCCGACAAGGGCGCGGTGCGGGACGTGTCGAAGCTCGGCTGAGACCGGGCTCGGCCGAGACCGGTCTCAGCCGAGTCCCGAAACCTTTTCCGACGCGGGCGCGTCCTTGGTGTGAGAACACGCCGAGGGCGCGCCCGCGCCCCTGTCACGGGGGAGAGCACAGTGAGCGAGAACGTCATCACGCCCGAAGTCGACATCGCGGCTGAGGTCGACGCCGCTGCTGAAGTCGACATCACGCCCGACATCACGCCCGACATCGCGCCCGAAATCGTCGACGGGCTCGGTCAGGCCGACCTCGCCGCGGCGACGGCCGCCAGGACCTACTCGATCGCCGCGGACGTCAATGTCCGCTCCGGGCCCGGCACCTCGTACGGCAAGGTCGGCCGCCTGCGCGCCGGCGCCCGCGTCACCATCGCCTGCCAGAAGCCCGGCGAGACGGTCAAGGGCCCGACGGGCACATCGAAGCTGTGGGACAGGATCGGCAGCGGCCGCTACGTCTCGGACACGTACGTCCGTACGGGCAGCGACGGGTACGTGGCACCACGCTGCTGACGCTCCTCACCGCGGCACCGCGGCACCGGGCACCGGGGGAGCGGCGGGAAGCCATGAGCAACCCACCGGAGCCCACCGGAACCCACCGGAACCTGCCCGGCCTGTCGCCGCCGGAGCCCCGGCCGGGGATATGACACAGGCTCTCAGTCGGACTTCGGCGGCTTCGTCGCGTCGTAGGCGAACACCGTGTTCCGCGCGGCCGCCACGACCACCACGCTCCCCGCGACGGTCACGCGCGGACTGGCGTTCACCTCGCCCGCGAGCCCCTCGGCCCGCGGGTCGGTCGTCCCCAGCAGCTCGCCGTCGCGCGACGAGAGCGAGACGACCCGCCCGCTGGCCGAACTGAGGTACAGGACCCCGTCGCCGTCCCCGGCCACCGGCCCCGACACACCCTCGACACCGGTCTGCCGGTCCCACTTCTTCCTGCCGGTCGCCGGGTCGAACGCCGTGACGAGCCCGGTCTGCCCGCTCACGAAGACGCTGCCGCCCGCCAGCCCCGGCGTCCCCGCGTACGTCTTCGGCAGCCGCGCGTACCTGACCTTCCGCGTGTCCCGGTCCACCCGCAGCACGCCGTCGTACCCCGTCGTCGCGGGCCCCTCCCGCCGCTCGTGCAGGAGTACGAGGCTGCCGTCGGCGGTGCCGACCGGCTGGGCGGGACCCTTGACGGCGATGGCCCTGCCGAGTGTTCCGGAGGCCAGGTCGACCAGGTGCAGGGTGGGGTGGCGCACCCCCTCGCCCTTGGCCACCTCGGCGCTCGGCGCGCACATCGCGTACAGCCGCGTGCCCGCAGGGACCGGGGCGCATTGCTCACCCGAGGGGAATGGTTCCTTCCAGCGCACCTCGCCGCTGTGCGCCCGCCGGGCCTCGAACCGGGTGTTCGACGCGTCGACCGTCACGACGGTCGAGTCGATCACCACGGCGTCCTGCGTACGGCCCGTCACCGCCGTGGACTGGGCACCGGACGGCACCGACCACAGCTCGTCGCCCTTGTCCGCGTCGATGGCGACCACTTCGGCGACGCCGTCGTCCGGCGCCCCCTCGGCCCCGAAGCGGTAGCCGAGAACGGTGTCGCCGGTCGCGCCCACCAGATGCATGCCCTGCACCGGTACGCCGGGACTCTTCTGTGTCCAGACCCGGGAACCGTCGGAGAGCTTCAGCCGGGTCGCGACGACGCCACCGCCCCCGCAGAACAGCGCGTCGCCGCGCGCCACACAGCGCAACTCGTCCGGAATGTCCGCACGGCCGCCCGGCACGGTCTTGTGCCACGGCGCGAAACCGCCCGGCAGCCGCGCCCCGGCCGCCGCGAGATCGCGCCCCTCGTCACCGGCGCCGCCCGCCCCGTCCGAACCGCCGGCCCGCACCACCGCGACCCCGCCGCCGATCGCGGCCACGGCCACGGCGGCCGCGAGCACCGGACGCCAGCGCCGACGCAGCCGACGGCCGAGGAACGTACCGGTGTCGGATCCCGCGGCCCCCGGGGCCTCCTCGGTGCCGGTGCGCGCCGCTACGGCACTCGGCACCGGAGTGTGGTCGTCCGTCGCCAGATGGTGCTGCGTGTCGGTCTCCCGGGTGCTGCGCCGCGCCCCGTCGACAGGACCCGCCGCGCCGCCCAGATCGGAGGGCAGATCACGCAGCCGTACGAGGAGTTCGTCGGCCGAGGGCCGCGCGTCCGGCTCCTTGTCGAGGCACGGCTCGACCACCGCGCGCAGCGCGTCCGGTACCTCGCCGAGGGACGGAGCCTCGTGCACCACTTGATAGGCCGTCATATACGGGCTGTCCGCGTCGAAGGGGCCCTGCCCCGTCGCCGCGTACACCAGCAACGTGCCCAGCGAGAACACGTCGGAGCGCGGACCGACCCCGCGCGGCGCCTGCAACTGCTCCGGCGACATGAACGGCGGCGTACCGATCACCCGCCCCGTCATCGTCAGCGTCTGCTGGTCCGCCGCGCGCGAGATCCCGAAGTCGATGACGCGCGGGCCCTCGGGGGAGAGGACCACGTTGGACGGCTTGAGGTCACGGTGCACGACGCCCGCGCGGTGGATGTCGCGCAGCGCCTCCGTCAGACCGATGGCGAGCGTGCGCAGCTCGGCGCCGCCGATGGGGCCCTTCTTGGAGATGTGCTGCGCGAGCGTGTGGCCCTCGATGTACGTCGTGGCCATCCACGGGTGCTCGGCCTCCGGATCGGCGTCGATCACGGCCGCGGTGAAGGCACCGCTGACCCGGCGGGCCGCCGCCACCTCCTGCCGGAACCGGATTCGGAACTCGTCGTCGTCCGCGAACTGCCGATGGATCAGCTTGATCGCGACGGGACGCCCCGACGCCGTGCGCGCCAGGTAGACCGTGCCCATGCCGCCCGAACCGAGACGCGCCTCGAGCGGATAACCGCCGATCTCCTCCGGGTCCCCGCCACGGAGCGTCATACTCACCGACCTCCCGTGTGCCCCCGCTACGTCTTTACGCCAACCAAACTAGTCGCCGGGCGGGGCGGCCTGGCAAGGCGGGGGACGAAAAGGGCGAGCCTGCGCTTCGCCGACCGTTCGGCACGGCAGGCAATAATCAAACGGTGAGCGAAGACCCCGGCACCCAAGGCCCATCCACCGGTACGTCCGGTAAGCCCGGCCCCACCGGTACGCCCGGCCCCACCGGTACGTCCGGCGCGGCGACCCCATCCGCCACGGCGAACCCATCCGCCACCGCCACCGCCACGGCCCCGGGACCCCGGCCCGAGCCCCTCCGCTTCTTCGGAACGACCTGGGTCACGCACGATGGCGGCTACGGCGCCCGCCGCGCCGGTGTGGCCGTCGGCTCACTGGTCGCGGCGGCCGCGGGCTGCTTCGTACTGCGCTTCGCCTACGAGGGCCTGGCCATCGCCGCGGTGGGCAAGTTCGTGAACCTGCTCGTCGTCCTGATGTTCGCGATCTGCAGCGCCGTCGCCTTCCGCCGCACCTGGGAAGGGTTCTCCCGCCGCCACGACCCGGCCTCGCAGTCCTCGACACGCGGCCTGATGACCATCGGCTTCGTCGGCAGCCTCCTCGCCTACTTCTTCCGCTCCCTGAAGGAGGCCCCGGGCGAACAACTGCACCGCGAGGAGTACGAAACGGCACGCACCGAGTACGAGAAGCGCACGGCCCGACGAACAGGCAACCCGACCCGAAAGAAGAAGCGCAAGCGCTAGAGAAGAGCGCAAGCGCTCCCTCTCCCTCCGCCTCCCGCGCCCATTCCTTCAACGCGGCCGCCGCCCAGTACGCCGAGCACCGCCCTTCCTACCCGCCTGCCCTCTTCGACGCCGTCGAGCGCCTCGCGGGGCAGCCCCTCGCCGACGCACGCGTGGTGGACGTGGGCGCGGGCACCGGGATCGCCACCGCCCCGCTGGTCGAACGAGGGGCACACGTCGTCGCGGTTGAGCCAGGAGCCGGCATGGCGGAACAGTTCCGCCGCACCTGCGCCGCCGCACGGCCTGACCGCCCTCTCCTCTCTCCGCTCTCCCTCCTCTCCCCTCTCTCCACGCTGTTCCGCCCACCGGACACCGCCGCTGCCCCCGGCTCCCCGATGCGAGGATGGTCCCCGGACGACGCAACCCCGGAGGCCACCGTTCATGAGCAGCAACACCAGCCAGAAAGTCGCAGTCCTCGGCACCGGAAAGATCGGTGAAGCCCTGCTCAGCGGCATGATCCGCGGCGGCTGGGCGGCCACCGACCTCCTCGTCACCACCCGCCGCCAAGAACGCGCCGACGAGCTCCGCACCCGCTACGGCGTCACCCCCCTCAGCAACGCCGACGCCGCCAAGCAGGCCGACACCCTGATCCTCGCCTGCAAGCCGCAGGACATGGCCAAGCTGCTCGACGAAATCGCCCCGCACATCACCCCTGACCGCCTGGTCATCAGCGCCGCCGCCGGAATCACCACCTCCTTCATCGAGGAGCGCCTGCCCGAGCGCACTCCGGTCGTCCGTGTCATGCCGAACACGCCTGTCCTCGTCGACGAGGGCATGTCCGTGATCTCCGCCGGCAGTCACGCCTCCGGCGACGCCCTTGCCCACGCGGAGGCTGTCTTCGGCGCGGTCGGCAAGACCCTCCGTGTCCCCGAGTCGCAGCAGGACGCCTGCACGGCCCTGTCCGGCTCGGGCCCCGCGTACTTCTACTTCCTCGTCGAGGCCATGACGGACGCGGGCATCCTTCTCGGCCTGCCCCGCGACAACGCCCACGACCTCATCGTCCAGGCAGCGATCGGCGCGTCCGTCATGCTCCGCGACAGCGGCGAGCACCCCGTGAAGCTCCGCGAGAACGTCACGTCCCCCGCGGGCACGACGATCAACGCGATCCGCGAGCTGGAGAACCACGGAGTGCGCGCAGCCCTCATCGCCGCCCTGGAAGCAGCCCGCGATCGCAGCCGCGAACTGGCCTCCGGCAAAAACAACTGACGGCACGCACCCCGCCCCGAACGCCTACCGTGCCTCGGGCACCGGCGGCAGCAGCCCGATCGACCGATAGGCGCCGTCCACCGTCGGCTTGGCCATTCCCCTGGCCCGCTCAGCTCCCCTTCGCAACACCTCCTCCACATAGGCGGGGTCCGCCATCAGCTCCTTGTGCCGCCCCTGTACGGGCCTGAGAAGTTCCACCACGGCGTCGGCGGTGTCCTTCTTCAGCGCGCCATACGACTCATATACACCGCTCAAGGCTTCTGGGTTCCCACCCCGGCAAGCCGCCAGGATCTCCAGCAGGTTCGACACCCCCGGCTTTGACGCCCGGTCGAACGCGACTTCGGTCCCGCTGTCCGTGACGGCTCGCAGGATCTTCTTGCGTACGACCTCCGGCTCATCGAGCAGGTAGACGATCCCGGCCCCGGACTCGTGGGACTTGCCCATCTTCGACGTCGGGTCCTGGAGGTCCATGACGCGCGCCGCCACCTTGGGCGGGGTGGCCCGAGGGACCACGAAGGTCTGTCCGTACCGCTGGTTGAACCGCACCGCCAGGTCCCGCGTCAGCTCGACGTGCTGGGTCTGGTCATCGCCGACCGGCACCTCGTCGGCGCCGTACGCCAGGATGTCCGCCGCCATCAGCACGGGATACGTGAGGAGCGACAGCCGCACACTCCCGCCCCGCGCCTGCTCCAGCACGGACTTCTCCTTGTACTGGATCATCCGGCGCATCTCGCCGTCCGTCGCGACGCACTCGAGCAGATACGAGAGCCGGGCGTGCTCGTCCACATGACTCTGGGCGAAGACAGTGGCCCGCTCGGGATCGATGCCGGAGGCGAGCAGCAGCGTCGCCGCCTGACGACTGAGCCTGCGCACCCGGCCCGGATCGTGGTCCACCGTCAGCGCGTGCAGGTCCACGATGCTGAACAGCGCGTCGGCCCGGTACTGATCGACCTCGGCCCACTGCCGGATGGCTCCCAGGTAGTTGCCCAAGGTCAGGTGCCCCGTCGGCTTTACCCCGCTGAAGATCCTCGTCATCTCTCCGCCTTCTGGTCAGGACCGCCGGCCCGGCCGCCGGGCTCCAGGTCCTCCAGGGGGAGAAACAAGAACGGCCGCCGAGGCGGCGGCCGTCAAGTACATGCGTATGTACGGCCGCCCTCAGGCGGCCCACCACAGTTGGGCGTACGCACGTGTAGTCACGCCCCCCAGACTAGACCCGCCAGAGGCCCGTTGTCCGGGGTTGACACGCATGGGGCTGCTACGTAGTGTTCTCCGAGTTGCCCGACGTGAGCGTCGACCACATGGTCGGTCCCCGGGCAGCCATTCCGCAAGAACCATTCAAGCGATCGACGTCGTGCGCCCTTCTGGGACTCGCCTTCGTTCTGCTTTCATGCGTATTTGCGAAATGAGGAATCGGCGTTCGAAAGGACGCCCCCGATTAGGTCGGGAGCCGCGATTCCGCTAAAGTCTCACTCGTCGGAACGGCCCAACAGCCGGGAAGACAACCCCACTTCGACTGGGAGTCAGGCCCGAAAGGATCTGATAGAGTCGGAACCGCCGGAAAGGGAAACGCGAAAGCCGAAAGGCCGGAGCGGGA
>NZ_JBWKFZ010000024.1:0-109417 GCF_056433985.1 Streptomyces sp. NPDC044106 | reverse complement strand
CGAACAAGACCTTCAGCGAGTGGGGTCAGGTCTTCGGCGACGAGGTCCTTGCCACCGCAATCCTCGACCGTCTCCTGCACCACTGCGAGGTCGTCACGATTAACGGCAACAGCTACCGGCTGAAGAACCGTCTCCAAGCTATCGAGCGGGACACCGACGTGGCCTGAGCAGTGGTGCACATAACTCTGTACTCGGTGGTGCACTCAGACGAGTACGGGGACAGCTGGTGGTGGGGCAGTGTCCAGCATGTAGATCGTCGGGCAGGGCGGTTCATCCGATCCGGTCAGCCGCCTCATTCCCCTCCCTACGATCTGGCGCATGGTGGATCCCGAGGTGACTGAGCGGAACGTCGCGCGGAGTTGGACGAGCCCGAGATGTACCGGTCGCGTCCGTCGGCCCCTGGCATGGGCCGACGGACCCGGATCTCCGTGGCATCAATGATCGCTGTCCGTCCACTTGCACCGAGGTACTGGATGACATCGGCCATCGTCCGCAGCCGGATGTCCGGTGCCACGGTGCAGCCTCGCTCTGCCAACAGCGGTCTCACTTCACCGATCGCACGGGTGACAGTGGACCGGTCGACGCCAAACCAGGAGGCCAGCACGTGGTGCGTGACACCATGGCGGAGGTGGACCAGCGTGGCCAGCAGCCGGTCGACGAAGACCAGCTTGTACCGAGCACCCGCCCCCAGGGCGCGCTGTCGCGGCCGCGCCTGAAGACGTCACTTCCTCTGCTCAGTCCATAACGGCCCAACCTCGGCGATGAGTTGGGCAATCACATCCGTTGACAGCCCGGTGATCTGCGGGCTGCCCACGATCACCGCACGCGAAGCATTCCTCGCCCGTCCAGAATCCCGCGATCAGCGTCCCGCCGACAACCATGCACAGGGTCGTAAGGCTTGCCCCGCAATGATCTCCGGGTGAGTGTGCGCGGGGCAGCGGGGGTTGAGTCGGAACCTTATGCGGGGGCTGGAGTGCGGGCAGAAGGCCGAGGTGGTCGACGATGCGGTCGGCTGACGACTTCGAGGCCCCGAACGCAGGGCAAGCTGACGCAGCGTCAAGTTGGTTCGCCAGTACGCCGTGACCGGGAGTATTCGGCCCTCCAGCGGTAAGCCCCATGGTCGACTCCGGCGTGCAGCATGAACTCCTTGACGTCGCGCTACGCGGTGATCACTCCAGCCCTCCTGCCGTCGCCGGACCCATTTCCTCGGCCCACCGTCGACTCCAGGCGTCCAGCGGGTTCAGTGCCTCGACAAGATCCCGGCCGAGCTGGGTGAGGCGGTAGCCATCACCGTCCAGGGCGAGCAGGCGGGCGTTGGACAGCTCCTCGAGCCGGGCACTGAGCACACTGGAGGACATGCGCTCGCATCGGCGCTGCAACTCACGGAAGCCGGCCGGAGCTTGGCTCAGTTCCCACAGGATCCGCATCGTCCAACGCCGTCCGAGCAGGTCGAGCGCGGCCATCACTGGACGACCCGATTCGGACCCCCGCACCGGCACACCCGGACGTGGCGCTCTGGCTCCCATACTCACTCCTTCTCACTCTTGCGCTTCGCTTCTCGAAGCATCATAGTGATTCGAAAATCGAAGCAGTTCGAGATCAACCTGCAAATCAAATGCACTCATCCCCACACTGGAGGTTCCATGCCCAAGGCCTACTGGGTCAGCGTCTACCGCACCATTTCAGACCCCGAGAAGCTCGCTGCTTACAACAAGCTGGCCGGTCCGGCCGTCCGGCTCGGGGGCGGGCGGCTCCTCGCCCGTGATGGTCGGGTCGCCGCATACGACGCCGGAATCGCCGGGCGCACCATCCTGATCGAGTTCGACAGCTTCGAGCAGGCCGTCGCGGCCCGTGAGAGTGCGGCCTACCAGGAGGCGCTGGTCGCCCTCTCCGACGGCGTCGAGCGCGACTTCCGCATCGTCGAAAGCATTGGATGACCGAGATCGGTGCCGCGGCAGGGAGATGAGAGTGCCTCGATCAGCGCGGCCTCCTCGCCACGTCGATGCTCGCGTGGGATGCACCCGCGGCATGCACCTGCCGTACGAGGTGCTCTCCCCCACCTGGCATCGGCTCCTCGACGGCATGACCCCCAAGGCCCGCCAGCCGTCCCCGCTCCGACCGGAACGGCCCGTGAGACGCCGACAACGCCAGTGATCAGTCCGTAGCCTCGTCGATCGGCGAGGGAGAGGTGGAGGGAGACGAAAAGGGAAAGGGAGAGGGTACGGCGCACGGACGTAGGACCATGAGCTCGTCCTCCTCGCTCGCCACCATGGCGAAGGGGAACCGGTCGAGTTCGAGGCAGAGTGCGACGTCGTCGGGGTGGATTCCTTGGCGCACCCCCTCCGTCAGCTCCGCGGCCGCGCGAGACTCTCCGGCACGGCGGAGGTACGCGGCCGCGTCCGTCCCCGCCCCAGTGGCCCTACAAGCGATGTACTGCGCGCATGCCAGGTCCTCGTCGGCGCGCCCGTCCTCGCCGGTGACCACGAACGTGACGCTGCCGCACTCACGTATCCGCAAGAGCCGAGCCGTCGCCTCCGCCACCACGAAACCGGCGCAAAGGACCAGTGATGCCTCCTTGACCGCAAGGGCGCCGACCGTTCCCGCCGTGGTCTGCACGACGGTGCGTCCGCCGAGGTCCAGGGACCGCAGTCGGCCCGGGGAGTTGACGGCGTCGAAGCCGGGCGCGGGCGGGCCGTCCTTGAGCGCCACCCAGTCCGGGTGGCGAGCTTTGAGCGACAGTGCTTCGTCCAGCGACTCGGCGAGAACGATTTTCTCCGCCCCCTGGGCGAAGGCCCAGGCTGCCACCGTGAAAGCACGCATGACATCGATCACGACGGCCACCGATGGGGCGGATGGGGCGTCGGCCAGCTCGGGTATACCGAGGAAGCGAGAGTTCATGGGGTCATGATCGCGTATGCCCGTCCCGAGGCACCTGCTTGGTGGCGACGTTGATGGTGTAGCGCCAAGTGTTCTGGTGCCGGTACATCTCCACTCCGCTCATCGCATTGACCAGGCGGTCCCCACACCTGAACCCGCGTGCGACGGTGTACGGCAGCCAGCCGAGCGTCGAGAAGGACCGCAGCATGGGCAGGATCCTGGCGGAGACGTCATCGACCGATTCCAGGGTGAAACCGGTCTCACCGAGCAGGCGCCCCAATTCGCCATGAGTCATCGTCAGCATTCCCGGCATGCTCGAACGATCACAGACTCGGAGAAGGGCGGAGCGGGCAGCGGGTGTGAGTTCGGCTCTGGGAGTGCTCGAATATTCGAACATCACCAGTTTCCCGCCGGGCCGCAGTACGCGGAAGAACTCGGCGAGGCCTTGTGAGAGGTCCGGTGAATGGACGAAGGACTCCATCGTGTAAACGCCGTCGAAGGAGGAATTCGCGAACGGCAGCGCATGGTAGTCGGCTCGGAGGAACCTCGTGCGACCGCGCCGTTCCTCATCACCGCCGCCGCCACCGCCACCCTTGGCCTCATCGGCCGACCGTCGCCGGGCGATGGCGATATCCGACTCGATTCCGTCGATCCCGGTGACATGAACGCCGCTCACCCTCGCGACGGTGCGCGCCGTGTCCCCGACACCGCATCCGGCATCGAGCACGGACGAGGCGGGAGGCAGGGCGAGCTTCCTGGCTGCGACAACCTCCATGCGCCGCATGGCCGCCGCGAATCTCCAGGGTGCGTCACCGGCCTCGTACCAGCCGAAGTGGCGCGTGCGTCCGAGCAGTGCGGTGTACCCCAGGCGAGACCCGAACGCCCGGTAGTACGGCATGACGCGCTGCCTGTAGTGCGTGCCGGTCACATACATCACAGCCGTAGGTTCCCGTTCTTCCTTGGCGCCTCTGCATACCCCTCGTACTTCTGTATACCCCTGCACTTCTGTATGCCCCGTTCAGGATTGACGCACGATCAGGCGCGCGCCCCGAACGGATTACCAAGTTTGAATTTGCGTTCTATTCAATTTCCGGTCAGAAGACGCGCAGGGGCAATCGCTCCCGTAGTCCGGCTCGTTCGATGGCCGTGTCGGCGACGGTTCCGGTCCAGGCGATGGCGACCGTGATGCCGACCGCGTCGAGCGCTTGGCAGATGCCGAGCAGGGTGAACAGGCCTGCGTTGTCGCAGTGGGTGAGGGCGGACAGGTCCAGCATCAGCCGGCGGCCACCGCGGGGGCGCGAGGCGACCTGCACGATCGCTTCGCGCAGTACGGCGGTGGTGTCGAGGTCCAGCTCCCCGGACAGGCATATGAGCACCACGGACCGGGCCGCCGGGACATGGCGGATCACTAGCCGGGCCTCGGTCTCTTGATCCATGTCCGTAGCTTTCCGTCTCAGCCCGCAGGCGGCCCGGTGTCCGCGGGCTGGTCGGCGAAGATGTTCAGTAGGGCGCGTGCGGGAAGTCCGGCATAGGCCGGATGCCGGAAGGGTTTGTCCAGGTGGAGCGTATATCGGTTGCGCCGCCCCACCCGTTGGCGGTGCAGGTAGCCGGCCTCTTCCAGGTCGGCCACGATGGCCTGGGCCGTCCGCTCGGTGATCCCGCAGGAAGCGGCTATCTGCCGCAACTGCACGGCCGGATCGTGCGCGATGGCCAGCAGCACCCGTGCGTGGTTCGTCAGGAACATCCATCCCCTGTTCTCACTGACCACGGCCTCAACCCCTCTCCGCCTGCCGGTCTCCCACCACAGACACCGGCGCGGCATTACCGGAAAGCTTTCTCGCCCATCTTGGTGCATGGAGGCCTGTGAGTGCCACTGGGTGCGGGGGTGCCGCGCGTGTCGCCGCCCGCGCCGGATGCGGCCTGAATCCGCACCTTGCCCTGCTCCACGCGGCACCACTACGGTCCCGCAAATGCCGGATTCCTACGCTGACTTGTCGCGGTACTACGACCTCGTCATGACCTCGGGCTACTACAACTACGACCGTTACGCGCGGACACTCCTGGATCGCGTCGGCGACGGCCGGGACCTGCTGGAACTCGGAGTGGGCACCGGCCTGGTCTGCGAGCGGCTGCTGGAACTGGGGCCTTCCGATCTGCGGATCACGGGCATCGACCACACCGACAGCATGCTGGCGCAGGCCCGCGAGCGCCTGGACGGCCAGGTGCGGCTTCTCCGCGATGACGTCCTGGACATGTCCTTTCCCTCCGCGTTCGACGCCGCCTACTCGGTCGGCGGCGTCTGGTACATCGTCCAGGACGGGAACGAGTCATGGCTGAGCAGCCATCTGTTGGAGGAGGAGGACAACCTCGTCGGGATGGCGAATGCCGCCGCTTCCATCAAGCCGGGCGGCTCACTGCTGCTCAGCGTCCAAGGGCCGCACCGGCCCCACGAAAGGCCGCTGCCCGGGGGGCTCCTGTACGCCCAGCATGTCGTCGTCGACGATGAGGGCCGGTACACCAAGGACTACTTCATCAAGCGGCAGGAGAAGGTTCTCGCCCACCAGAGCCTGCGTTTCCGGCTCTTCCCGCAGAAGACAGCCGACCGCCTGCTCCAGCAGTGCGGATTCGTTCTCCGGGAGAGCGACGAGGTGCTCTGGCGGTACGTCCGGCAGCAGTAGGGCACGCCGTCACGGCGTCCCTCGCGGCCGTTGGCGTTCTCAGCAGGTCTGGCCGCGTTGTCCGGGAAGTATGAGTGCTCCTTTGACCACGGCGAAGAAACGTTCCAGGCCGGGTACCACAGTGTGCACCGCACTGACCTCGCCGGGCAGGGCCGCCAAGTGGCGCCGGTAAGCGGTGAATCCGCGTGCCGACAGGCGGGCGAGCAGCTCGTCGAGCTGGGCTCCGGCGTTGGCCCCGGCCATGGGTCCGGCGTTGGCCTGCGGCGGTTGATCGCGGTACGCCGTGGCGGTCATCTGCGCGAGGACGTCCGTCAGGTCGAAGCGGGCGCAGCGGTGCAGTGCCGGGTAGGGCTTCAGCGCGTCGAGGCAGGCTGGTGGAGGTGGGGTGTGACGGCGGGCGACGGCGCACTCGATGAGTTCGGCGAGCGCGCCCGCCACGGCGTCGTACGCGGTCAGGGACGAGGCCTGGCCACGGAGGTGGCCATGTCCCTCGCGAGGCGCGGCGTAGGCGAGAACGGTGGGGACGTTCAGGTCGTTCGTCGCGTCGATGAGGTGGACGGGGGCGCCCGCTTCACGCTGCGCTTCGGTGTGGAGGCTGGCGAGGTCGCCGGGCAAGGTGCGCGGGTCCAGGCCGGTCGGCGCTCGCCCGAGGACGAGGGTGCGGATGGTCAGGAGCGAGCACGCGTCGCGTTCGACGGTCTCCAGCAGGGCGTGGACGGTGGCCTGGTCCTCGGTCGGGGCGAGTCCGTAGCCGGAGCTGACGGAGTACCTGGACAGGGCTCGGTAATCGGTGCGGTCACCGAGCCGGATCCGGTGGTTGCGCCCCTCGTCGCCCGCGTACCAGGGCGCGCCCAGGTAGAGCGGTACGGCGGCGTCCTTGTGTCCGGGGTGCAGTGCCCGGTAGGTGTGGCAGAGGAGTTTACTGCCGTGCATCTTCCTCAGCAGCGGTGCGCTCGCCTCGCGTGCCAACGGGCCGTCGGCCAGTTTCTCGGCTCCGGCGAAGTGGACGGCGGTGGCGCCGATGGCCGCGGGACCGGACAGGTGCCGTTCCAGAGCCTCGCACAGCGCACGGAGCCGGGCCTCCGCCCGTGTCCGCCCCTTGCCGACACCCGTCGCACCGGGTGTTCGTACGCCGTTGGCCACGTCGGTCAGGTCACATGCCCAGAGGGACATGACGCCCTCGATGTGGGCCTGCTGCCGCCAGCACGGCCGCTTGCCCCGGCTCAGGGCCGCCCTTTCGACGTTTATGGTGTCGATGCTCGCGGGATCGACGCTCGGGGTGTCGATGCTGGCGGGGTCGACGCCCGGGATGGCGATGCTCGCGGTGTCCGTCCTGACACGGTCGTCGGGCGGTGGGCATGACGCCCGTACCGTCCCGCCCGTCGGCCAGGGCATCACGGCGCCGTCGCCCCGCCCACCGGCCGGCATCTCCTACGCCTCCTCGGTCGCCGGGCCCGCCTCCCTCTTCGCCCATTCCGATGCCAGCGCTTCTTCCTCCGCCGTCAGCGGCGTGCTGTCCGAGCGCTGCGCAACCGCCATGTCGCCACCGGATGCACCCATGACGCATCCCTCCGTCGTTTCGGCTGATGTGCACGTGACCGTGGCCGTGGACCGGCCACCCTCACCACGGTAGGAATTCCCGCGCCGCCCGTAAGGGCGCGTCGAAAGCGCACAGGCGCAACGCGCCGTGTCCGCATGCGCTGCGGGGGCCCGTTCACTCCTGGAGCCGATGGTCGGTGCCGTTCCCGTCCGGGCCGGGGGTGTCCTGTCCCAGGCCCCGGCGGATCGCGATCTCCACGGGTGAGTACGCGCCGTCGGCCCGCTCCACTTCGTAGGGCGCGGCCGGCATCAGCGGCGGCTGGGCCATGAAGCGCGGGCGCACGCCATGGTGCGGTTGCGCCGAGTGCACCAGGAACGGATGGCACAGGAAGACGTCGCCCGGGGAGCCGGTGGCGAGAGCGACCGGTCGGTGGTCGGACGCCGTCACCAGGTCGGGGGCGAGGGTCAGCCCGTTCGCGCCGTCCTCCCCGTACTTCTCGAGCACCTTCGGTACGTCGAGGTGTGAGCCGACCCGGATCCGGGTCGGGGCGTCCTCCTCGCCGACCTCACTGAACAGGAACAGCATGAGCAGCGCCCGGCCCTGGGAGCGCAGGTTCGTGAAGTACCAGCTCTCGCCCTCCGGCAGATAGCTCCCCTCGATGTGCCAGCCCGCGTCGTCCGGCTCCTCCTCGTGCGGGAAGCGCAGCGGGAACGTACCCAGTGAGTAGCGCGGCTCCCAGCGTCCCGGGCCGACGAGCAGGTCGTACGCGCGGTGCAGGGAGGGGGAGTTGGGGGCGGCGGCGAAGGGGCCCTGTGCCATGCCGCCCACCCAGTGCACGGGCTGCGTCCAGGTCGACGGGTCGTCCGGGGCGCAGCCCGTCTCCCGCCACAGCAGCCGCGCGCAGTCCGCGGCCACGCGCGGCGCGACGGCGTCCTCCAACTTCACGAAGCCGTCGCGGAGGAATCGGGATACCAAGGTCGTGTCGTCCATGCGCCCATCGTGCGGTGGCACCGGCCCCGGTCACACGACATTGTCCGCACCGCTTTGGTCGGGTGCGAGGTACTCGCTCGGCGGGAGCAGGGGTCCTGCGGGAAGCGGTGCCCCTGGCACCTGGCCGCACGCGGCAAAAACGCGGTGGTGAGGAAGGCCGAAGCCCTCCTCACCACCGCGTCATCGTGCGGGTGCCGAGCGCGTGCGTCAGTGACGGCCGCCGGACTCGTAGCCCATGCCCTCGTGGCTGTAACCCGCGGCCTCGGCCCAGACGATGCCGAGCGGGCCGCCGACGCTGTCGTACTTACTGGCGAACCCCTTGTGGTTGTAGCCCACCTCGTGGTGCGGGTAGTGGTCGTCCTCGTTGGCGACGGCCGCGCCTGCCCCGACGGCCAGGACGGACACGGTGAGAGCGGCGGCGAGGATGGTCGAGCGAACGCGCATGAGTATATTCCTCCTGGAATATGCAGCTACTGTCGCGATGTCACTTGCCGCGGCGGCAGCGCCGAGTAACAGGGCAGCACCCGCTCTCCACCCGAACGGGCTCCGATGTGCCACCGCACGGCCCACGTGAGACCGGCTGAAGGTCTCTGGCTACTGGCTTCTGGTTCTGGCTAGCAGGACCAGCACTGCCGTGGTCACGGCGTCTCACCCACTCGCCGCCCAGGCCCCCGACCTGGTCTGCGGCATGAACCACGCCTGCTGCCCCCGCACGACGACAGCCAGGGCCTGTACCGGCCGGTCACCGAGACGGCCGACGCCTTCCGTGCGGCCCTCGACGGCGCATCCCGCCGCGCCCAGGCCATCGGGGCCGCGCGCCCCGACGTCACCGGTGACGACGTCTCCCTCCTCCTGCGCGCCCTCGCATACGCCACGGACCTCAGCGAAGGCGAGGCACTCGACCGGGCCGTGGGCATCGTCCTCGACGGCCTCGGCGTACCGCGCTGACACCTGATCCTTTCCGTCCAGCCTGGCCCGCGCGCCCGGCCGGCAGTTCCTCGCTCTGAACGTCACGGCGGCCGCCGGGCTGTGGTTCGCGACCAATCCGTTCGGCCTCGTCGACCGGCGTGAACTGGGTAACTCGTGGCGATGTGCGGGGTCAGGCTAGTAGGGGTGGTGGCATTGTTCCGCGTGGTGCCGGAGACTGCGCCAGGGGCGACCGTGCTCGTTTCGGAGGGAGCAGAGGCATGACGGATCCGAGCATGAACCGGACGGGGGAGGCGGCGGGCGGGGAGGCGGCAGCCGGGGAGCCGGTGCGCGCGGCTTCTCCCGGCACCGACTCGGCCCGTACCCGAACGGTCGACGCCAACCTGGCCCGTACCGGAACGGTCAACGCCAACCCGGTGCGCACCGGACCGGACAGCCCCAACCTGGTGCGCACCGGACCGGTCAGCGCCACCCTGGTCACCGGACCGGACCGCACCAACCCGTTCCGTACCGGCCCGATCCGCTACGCCACGGCCGAGCGCTTCGGTCGCCCCCGGCCTGTTCCGGACGGCGACAGCCGCCCGTCGAGCGGCGAGATCTGCCCCCAGCTGCCCTCCCGCCTCGACGCGGTGATGGGCCCGCCCCGCGACGCCCGGCCGCAGGGCGAGGACTGCCTGAACCTGTCGATCGTCACTCCGGCGAAGGACGCCTCGGCCAGGCCCGTGCTCGTCTGGTTCCACGGCGGCGGCTTCAGCAGCGGCGCCGGCCTCATGGACTGGTACGACGGTGGCGCCCTCGCAGTCCAGGGCGATGTGGTCGTCGTCGGCGTCAACTACCGTCTGGGCGCACTGGGTTACCTCTGCCTCGACGGGGTCGCCGAGGGCAACCTCGGCCTCTACGACCAAGTGGAGGCGCTGCGCTGGGTCCACCGGAACATCGCCGCGTACGGCGGCGACCCGGGGAACATCACGGTGCTCGGCCAGTCCGCCGGCGCCATCTCCGTCCGCCTTCTGATGGAACTCCCCGAGGCCAAGGGGCTGTTCCGCCGGGCCATCCTGCAGAGCGCCCCGCTCATTCTCAGCGCCCGCCCCCGCGAGCAGGCCCTCGAACTGGGACGCGTCTTCGCCTACGCGCTCGAGGAAGACCCGCGCACGGCTGCCGTCCCCGCGGTCCTGGCCGCGCAGCGCGAGACGGCCGTGGCCAATCTCCGCAGGTCAGGCAGTCCGATGGAGCCCGCGTTCCTGCCTGTGGAGGGCGCGGCTCCCCTCACCGCCCTGGGCGCGTACCTCGACGACAACGTGCGCGGCCTCGACGTCCTGTACGGATGGAACGCCGATGACATGTCCGCGTTCCCCGACGAGGGCGACGACCCGGCGGACGCGACCCGCCGGGTCTACCAGGAACCGCTCGGCCGCTTCGGGGCACGCCTCGCGCGGGCGGGCGCCCAGGTGCACGCCTACCGCCTGGACTGGCGCCCCACCGGATCACCGTTCGGCGCCACGCACTGCCTCGAACTGCCCCTGCTCCTCGGCTCCCGGGCTGCCTGGCAGGACTCACCGATGCTGGGCCGTACCCCCTGGGAGGAGACGGACCGCCTGGGCTTCGCCCTGCGCACCGCCTGGCTCCGCTTCGCGCACACCGGCGACCCCGGCGCCCTGGACGCGCCCCTCAGGCGGGTCCCGGTACCCGACCCCGCGTGAAACTGGGCCGACGATAGGTCGAGAAAGACCTGCTGGCGGGTCATCGGGGATCACGGAAGGCTGGGTTTGTCGAAACTGCACGTCGTCACCGGGGCTCCCGGTGCGGGAAAGTCCACACTTCTGCGGCATCTGAAGGCGTACCCGTTCGGCACCGTCGACTTCGACGAACTTCCGGACCCGGACGGGAACCTGCTGGGCATCGACATCACCTCCTCCTCGGCGAGCCCTGTATGGCCCGCCTACAACAAGCTCTGGGTGAAGATCGCGACCATGCTGCTGCGGTCCGGTGGACCCGTGTTGGTCCTGTCTCCGTTGACACCCGATGAATGGGCCAGTGCGGCCGCGGACACCGTGGACCCGCCACGAGTCTCCTGGGCTCGCCTCGATTGCGCCGACGCGGACAGACGTGCCCGCCTCGCCGCCCGCGGCTGGGGCCACGAGGAGATCGAGGACGCGATCAAGGATGCGGAAGAACTCCGGGGCGTGGTGGGCCGGGATTTCACCACCACCGGCCGCAGTCCCGCGGAGGCCGCCGCGGTGGTGGCCGCCTGGGTCACTCGTAGCGCGTGATGGAAAGCCGGGCGGCCAAGGAGCGCATGGCGGGGGGCGGCCGGGGGTTGAACCTCGACGACCATCCGGCACCTCCCCTCCCCCGCGCTCAAGCCGTCACAGGACGTCCGCGAGGCGGTCCACCTGATTCGGGTCGAGGCCGTAGCAGTAGAGCATGACCTCGTCGGCGCCCAGGTCGGTGAAGCGGGCGATCGCATCGCGGATCTCGTCGGGCGTGGTGAGCATTCCGGCGACCATCCGGTCGGCCATGCCGGTGAAGGTGTAGTACGCGTGCATGCGGGCCCGGGCATCGTCAATGACGTCTTGAGGGCCGAGGGCGACGTTGACCTGCGCGACGATGCGCGGTTCGCCGTCGCGGCCATACTCCTTCCAGAAGGTGCGGACGGTGTCGAACAGGCCGCCTGCCCACGAGGGCGCCGCGGCGGCGAGGAATCCGTCCCCCCAGCGAGCGACGCGTTCGAGCGCGACGGGCTTGAAGCCACCGAAGAGCACCTCGGGGCCGCCGGGCCGGGCGGGCGCGGGGCCGATCGGGCCGACGCCGTCGCCGTACGGCTCGCCGGACCAGAGGCGGCGCATCACCGCCATCTGCTCGTCGAGGCGTCGGCCTCGGGTGCGCTTGTCGACCCCGGTGACCTGGTGGTCGTCGTCCCTGCCGCCGATGCCAAGGCCGAGGACCAGGCGGCCACCGGTCATCCGGTCCAAGGTGGCCGCCTGCTTGGCGAGGAGGGCGGTATCGCGCAGCGGGGCGAGCAGCACCTCGGTCTGGACGCGGATGCGGGAGGTGGCGCCCGCGAGGACGGCGAGCGCGACCAGGGGTTCGGGGTTGTCGTGGACGAGCCGGTCCAGCAGGCCGAGCGTGCTGAAGGGTCCGGCGTCGGCGCGCTGCGCCCAGGTGAGCAGGGCATGGGGGTCGCCGATGGGCAGGCCGATACCGACGTTCATGAAAGGAGCCTCCGAAAGGAAGGGTCGACAAAGTCAGTGGCCGCCCCTCCGGCACCTCAACGAGGTGGGACGCTCCCGCTCTGCGGCATGCTTCCGGGGAACGTCTCATCGAAGTGATCCGACTTTATGGCGAGCCCTGTTCGTGGGGCAAGCCAATTTCGGCCGGTCCCTGCTGCGGCTGTTGGGGGCAGGACATCGCTATCGCCGCGGTGTAGAGGAGGTCCGCTCGCCGCCCCTCAGAGACGGCCGGTCACCACTATGCTGCCGTCCGGCGTGTGCCGCGCGAGGTAGCCGGTGCGGAGGTATCCGTCGGGGGTGAAGGACCGTGCGTTGTGGTCGGGTGCGCGGTAGTAGCCCGGCGACGTGTAAGGGCCGCGGGCGAGGAGTTCGCCGGGTTCTCCGGCGGGCACATCCTTGCCGTCGGCGTCGACGAGGCGGATCTCGTCGTCCGGCGAGAGAGGGCGGCCCTGCGTGGCGAGCACGGTCTCGTCCGGATCGGCGGGCCTGGTGAGTGTCAGCACTCCCTCGGCCATCGCGAAGACCTGCTGCAGACGGCACCCCAAGTCGGGAACCGATTCCGGGACCGCTCGTTCGGCGGTCGCCCGGTGCACGGGTGCGCCGCCGATCTGCATGAGGCGCAGGCTGCTCACGTCGGCCCGGGCCGTGGGCAGCGCGTCCACCCAGCTCTGGGCCATGGAGGGCGTCACCGAGGTGACGGTGACCCGCTCACGCTCTATGGCCGAGAGGCACTCGTGGGGCTCCGAGCTCTCGACCAGGACGACGGTCCCGCCGACGGAGAGCGTGCCCAGGATGCCGGGGCAGCCGAAGGCGAAGTTGGACTCGGCGGGCAACGGGATGAGGTGGACGTCGTCCTCGGTGAGCGACACCGGCTCGGCGGCGGCCCGCGCCTGGTAGGCGTAGTCGTTGTGGGTACGCGGAATGATCTTCAGCACTGCATCGAGGTCAGCTGTACCAAGTTCACCTGTATCGAGGTCATCGGAGAGCAGCAGCAACGCCACCTGCTCGGCGCCCCGCGCGTGCCCCCGCTCGGGCGGGGCGTCAACGGAACTCAGCGGGAAGTAGTGGCAGCCCACCGAGTCGACGGTGAGGCCGCCGTACTCGCCGTACGGGGATGAGACGTCCGGCGGTACGTAGGTGAACACCCGCCGCAGAAACACCCCTTGGGCCGCGATGTCCGCGACCATCGCCGTGTGGTCGAACCCCGCGTACGTCGACGGGCCGACGTAGCCGACGGCCTCGGTGACCCGTATGAGATGGGACACCACGGGCGCGCGGTGTGAGACCGGGCAGAACGCGGGGATCGCGCCGACGCGCATCAGCGCGAACACGGTCATGACGAACTCGGGGACGTTCGGCAGCTGGACGACGACGCGTTGTCCGGGGCCGATCCCGCGCAGTCGGAAGCCGGCGGCCATGCGGTCCACGCGCCGGTTCAGGCCCGCGTACGTGATGCGGGTGCTGCCATGAATGAGGGCGGTGCGCGGTCCGTGCTGCAGGGCCCAGCCGCGCAGCAGGTTGTCCAGCGTTTGGCCACGCCAGTGTCCGGCCGCCCAGTAGCGGTCGATGAGCGCCTCGGGCCAGGGTGTGCAGCCGTCGAGTATGGATGCCATTCGCTTCACTCCTCTTGACCTGGTCACCCAAACCGCCGACACCTGCTGCACGCAATGCGCTGTACGGACCATGGTCGCCGGCTCCTCTCAGCAGAACGTCCAACGCGCCCGGCTGACCAGGAGAAACGATCGTTTCCCCAGCAACAGCGCAGCTCAGCACCGTGCACAGGAGCCGCGAGCCGCGGGCCCCAGGCCCCGTCACTCAAGGCCCACCTGCGTGATCCGCTCGTCGCCGAGGCTCCGCTGGACGTCCGCCAGGAGTACGCCGAGCAGCGCGGTCAATTGCTCCTGTTGCTCGGAGGTGAGGCCGCTGATCAAGTCGGCCTCCCTGCCGAGCACTTGATCCACCGTCGCCTCCACAAGTGCGTGGCCGGCTTCGGTGAGGGTCACCTCGACCGTACGGGGGCGGCCCTCTCCGGGACGGCGGACGACCAGGCCCTCGCGTTCGGCGCGGGCCACGCGCTGGGAGACGGCGCCCGCCGTGACCATGGAGCGGCGGCCCAGTTCGCGGGTGGTCAAGGTGTAGGGCGTACCGCTGCGGCGCAGCACGCTGAGCAGGTCGAGGGTCGCGGTGTCCACACCCGCGCGGGCGAGGACCCGGCGCCGGTCGTCGCCGAAGAGCTTGGCCAGCTGCCAGATCGGCGTGACGATGCCGATCGACGTGGCCGGGGTGCCGGGGCGCTCGCGCTCCCAAGCGGCGGCGATGTCCCGTGCGGTGTACGTGGCGGCACCTTCCGACTCCACCTCTGCCCTTACCTCCGCCTCCGCCTCTACCTCCGCTCCAACTCCCGCTCCGGCGTCCGCTCCTGCTTCCACGGTCTCTCTCCCCTCGCGTTCGCACCAGTGGTACGTTTAGCTCTAAATTTAGGCCTCAACGAGAATGCGGAGTTCAGCTTATGGCACGCACCGTCCTGATCACCGGCGGCGGCACAGGCATCGGCCGCGCGTCCGCCCGGCACTTCGCCGAGCGCGGTGAGACCGTGTTCGTCACCGGCCGCCGGTCCGAACCGCTCGACCGCCTCGCCGCGGAGACCGGCGTACGGGGCCTGGTGTGCGATCACACCCGGCCCGAGGCGCTCACCCCCCTTCTCGCGGAGCTGCCGCGCCAGATCGACGTCCTCGTCAACAACGCCGGCGGAAACACCGACTTCGACGACGCTTCGGCACAGGATCTCGAACTCGGTGAGGAAGCCGACCTGGTCGCATACGCGCAGGCCTTCCGCGCCAACCTCGACGCGAACCTCGTCAGCGCCGCGCTGACCACCAGGGCCGTGGACAGTCGGCTCGCGGCCGGCGGAGCGGTCGTCCATATCGGGTCGATCGCCGCGAACCGAGGGTCCGGTTCCTACGGGGCGTACGGCGCCTCGAAGGCCGGGCTCTCCACCTGGAACCTCGATCTGGCACGTACGCTCGGGCCGCGCGACATCACCTGCAACGTCGTCGCACCCGGCTACATCGCGGACACCGAGTTCTTCCGGGGCCGCCTCCCGGACGAGAGGCGCGAGCAGCTCGTGGCCGCGACCGCGACGGGCCGTGCCGGGACGCCCGCGGACATCGCGGAAACGATCGCGTTCCTCGCCTCCCCCGGCGCACGACACATCACCGGGCAGGTGCTGCATGTCAACGGGGGCGCCTACACGACCCGTTGAGGTCTTGGGCCCACCGGACCACATGGCGTGAAACCGACCTTGACCGCGCCCCGCCAAAGTCTATGGTCCGGGCTAATCGACAGTCATGAACATCTGGCCCCACGTTCATCCCCACCCCTCGCCCACACAAGAGCACTTCACGCTGCACACCCCCATGAAGCAATGCAGTGAAGGAGTACGCATGGACAAGAAGCGGAAGGTCGCCGCCGCGATCGGCGCAGGTCTGGCACCGATACTCGCCCTCACCCTGCCGACCGGGTCGGCCAGCGCGCACGGATACGTCAACGCACCGCCGAGCCGTCAGGCGCAATGCGCCTCGGGCACGGTGTCCTGCGGCGAGATCAAGTGGGAGCCACAGAGCGTCGAGGGCCCGAAGGGGCTGCGCAGTTGCAGTGGCGGCAACGCCAGGTTCGCGGACCTGGACAACGACAGCAAGGGCTGGCGCGTCAGCGACGTCAGCAGGACGCAGACCTTCACCTGGACGTTCACCGCACGCCACCGCACCGCGAACTACGAGTACTTCGTCGACGGCACGAAGGTCGCCACCATCGACGGCGGAAACCAGCAGCCGCCCGCGACCGTCACCCACCAGGTCAATCTCGGCAGCGCCACCGGCAGGCACAAGGTCCTCGCGGTGTGGAACATCGGCGACACCTCCAATGCCTTCTACGCGTGCATCGACGTCAACATCCGCTGAGCCGGGAGCGAAGCAGGGGCGAAGCAGAGAAAGTGCGGGCCGAAGTCAGACGTACAGGTAGAGGTGCAGGGGTAGAAGTAGCACCATGTCAGGGAAGCATCGCCCCCACCCGCACGCCGGGTGGGGGCCTCTCGACGTCCGGGAGCGACCTGTACGCCTCGACAGCGCGAACTGGTGTGCGTCCCGCGCCGGTTGCGACGTAGGTTGTCCACGGAACAGTTCACGCCACGGCTGAAAGACGGACGGTACCCATGACCGACCCTGCCACGACGCCCGGTTCAGCGGCGCGCCACAAGATCGACACGTCGGTGCCCCACTCGGCCCGGATCTGGAACTACTGGCTGGGCGGGAAGGACAACTACCCCGTCGACGAGGCCGCCGGTGACGCGTACAGCGCCGTGTTCCCCGGCATCGTCACCGTCGCCCGCAGCAGTCGCGCCTTCCTCCAGCGCAACATCACCCATCTGGTCACCGAGGCGGGCATCCGGCAGTTCCTGGACATCGGGACAGGCCTGCCGACCGTGGACAACACCCACGAAGTCGCCCAGCGGCTCGCCCCGCAGGCCAGGATCGTCTACGTCGACCACGACCCGATGGTCCTCACCCACGCCCGCGCCCTGCTCACCTCCACCCCGGAGGGGGCGACCGCCTACGTCGACGCCGACCTGTCCGACCCCGACCGCATCCTGGCTGCCGCCGCCAAGACGCTGGACCTCAGCCGGCCCACCGCGCTCATCCTCAGCAACATCCTGGGCCACATCGCCGACTACGACCAGGCACGCGCCATCGTCACCCGGCTGATGGAGGGGTTGCCGTCCGGCAGCTACCTCTCCGTCAACGACGGGTCGCGTGGGGTTGACGCCGCCTACGAGCAGGCCCAGGACGCCTACAACGCCTCCGGCGCGGTCCCGTACTTCCTGCGCCCCGTCGACCAGATCACTGCGTTCTTCGACGGCCTGGAACTCCTTGACCCCGGAGTCGTCTCGGTGCCCTTCTGGCGCCCGGACCCCGCCTCCCCCACCCCTGAGCCCATCGGCGAACACGGCGGCCTCGCCCGCAAGCCGTGACACCCTGACCGCGGCCGACCGTTCGAAGACAGGTTCTGGGGTCCCTCAGAGCCTGTCTTTGAACCCCCGCCTGCGCCTCGACGCCCGGCACGCGCCCTCGGCGCACGGAGTTCCAGGACAGGTGGCTCCGCCACATGACCTCGAACTCCGCACACCGATCGCACGCTTCCCCAAGCTCTCGGCTCCGCTCGAGCAGGGGAGGCCCCAATCCGCCGCTGCGCCCGCGCTTCGCGCGGACGACGGGGGTTCAAAGACAGGCTCTCAAACGGAGCCGAGGTCCGACGAGTACCAGCGTTCGGGCCGCAGGTAGTAGGCGACCTGCTCGCCGTGCTCCTTGGAGGCGAACTCCACGTACGACTCGACCTTCTCGGCCGGAAGGTAGCGCGCCGACATCTCCCTCAGGTGCTCGATGGTCCCCTCCTCCGTACGGACGACGGGACCCTCCACGGAGACGTAGCGGATGGTCGGCTCCAGACGGTCGACCATCAGCGAGAAGCGTCCCGCGGCGGCGATGAGCTTTCCCTTCTTGGAATCGCGTCCGGTCATCACCCACAGCTCGCCGCCCGGGACGTACTGGTACCAGATCGGCAGCGTGAGCGGGGCCCGGCCCTCGCCCGCGTCCACGGCCAGGGCCCCGATGTGCGGTTCGGCCAGAAACTGCTCGCGCTCGTCGACACTGAGAGGCATTGCGGATCTCTTCCGTTGGCGGAGTGGTTCGGTCATCTTCCCCAACTCGCGCCCCACAGCGGCTATTCCGCGCTGCCGCGCCCTCGCCTTGACGGCCCCACGACCACATTCACTCGTTCGAGTGATAGGGGGATGCTTCCGTACGGGTGTCGCGTGGGTCCGGGAGCCTAGGTGAGAGCCGTTGTGCGGACAGCGGGCAGGGGGCAGAAGCGTGGGAAACGCGGTCGCCACAAGCGGTAGGGACCTGCTGATACTTGGGGCCCTGCCGATACCTGGTGCCTCCGGCACCCACCGCACGAACCGCCCGGCCGTCTCCCTCCGCGACACCTCCGAGGCCTCGTTCCGCTGAGGCCGGTGCAACGCCAGGCCTCTCCGGGGGCCGGGTACCCACGAGGTCGGCATTTCCGAGATGGCGCTTCTGAGACCGGCGCCACGCGATACAGGACAATCCATCCACCTCGTGCAGGCGCACTCCGGCCGCTTCTCGGGCCTGAGCCGCGTCCCTGCCGATCGAGGGATGGATCCGTGCCCCAAAGGATTCCCTTGACGGGAGAGTCAGATGGCCGCCTCCCCATCGCCTCAGCCGTACCGGCTACTGCGGGCGACCGACTTGTTGGACCTGCGTTTCACCTTCCTCGGGCTGCGTCTGGAGCGCCCACTCCTCGGCCCACGCCAGCTGGTCCGCAAGGACCCTGACCAACCGGCCTACCTGGTGGTCGCGTTCGGCCCTCAGCACGTCGCCGAACAGGCCTTCTTCGAACTGAGCCCCGGCCTGCCGGAAGCGGCCCCCTCCGGCAGCGAACCGCACAAGCCGCCGCCCGTCGCCTCACGCATCGCCGGGCGCAGCCTTCTGGTGTTCACCGTCGCCGCCGGGACCGTCGTCGAGTACACCGAAGCAGGCCTGCTCACCGCCATGCGGACACTTCCGCTGCGAGTCGTGGACGCCGCCAGTGAGCCCGCACCGGCGGCCCGCTCGGCGCACGCCGTGACCGACCGGTCCCTCGACGTGTTCCAGGCGCTGCGACTGGCCCGGACAGCGGCGGAACTGGCCGCGCGGCACGGTCCGGACGGCCTCGCCGCCGCCGAACTCTTCGCCGTGCCCGCACCGACGGCCGCCGCGGGCCCCGGCCCGGAGAACCCCTTGGCGGATGCCGCCGACCCGCGCACCGGCATCGAACTGCCGTACCGCCTGTTGCTGTCACCGCCGCCCACGGCGACATGGACGCACGCCGTCGAACTCCCCGACCCGGGCGACCGGGTCGAGCTCTGGCACACCAGGATGCCGGCCGGCCACGCCCGCGCGGTGTGGACCCGGGATCCCGGCTTCGATCCGGCCGTGCCGCGAGCACTGCCCGCCGGGGGCAACGAGTTCACCATGGCGATGGACCGCAAGGACCGTTCGTCGGTGGTGCATCTGAGCTCCAACCACAACCTGGCGGGTGGCTTCAAGCCCACGCCGCTCAGCGTCGAGCACCTCGTACTGTCCACCATGGGCGGCTGGCTCGACTCCTTCGGCCAGTGGGAGAGGCTCCCGGAAGGCTTCGACGTCACCCAGTGGCGGCACCGCGCCGCGCTGGGCCGGGATCACTACGTACGCGTCATGTACCGGGGCAGGCTGTGGCCGTTCGGGCATCTGGCGGACCTCGTCAAGGTCACCGAGCGGAAGTTCGACCACACGCGTCCGGACCGTGCCGCCTACCTCAACCAGCGGTTCTTCATCATGGTCCGCGAACCGGTGCGCGGCTACGGAGGGCCCGAGGAGAACGACGACCAGAAGCGGCTGCACCGGCTGTTCCCGTTCACCAGCGTCCGGCTGCTCACCCTGGTCACGCCCGATCTGCGGGAGCCGCAGACGATCCCCGGTCTGTCCTCCGCCGGCGGCGAGCCCAACGAGAAGCTCGCCTTCTTCCCGGTGTCCGCCGCCGAGGATCCCTTCCAGTTCCAGGTGAGCATGGTCGACCTCGCCGGCCGCCTGCTGGACTTCCGCACCCCGATGGCCTTCGTCGGCAAGCTGGTGCACGAGAACAAGGCCGATGTGCGGACCATCATCGACCACTACCGGAGCCTGTGCCCCGATCCGTCTCCGCAATCGCCCGACGCCGGTGATCCGGGCGTCCGGCGGGTCGTCGCGGATGTGCGCGGCCAGTCCCTCGCCTACGCGCCGAGCCGCAAGCCCGGTGACACGACGCTGTCCACCGGGCAGTTGGTCTGGGGCGCCGCGACCACCGATTCCATCCTCGCGCTCGACCCCACCGACCACCCCCGGTTCGTGCCGACGGTCCGCTGGGCACGAGCGGTGGTCCCGGCGCTCTCCCAGCTCGGCGGCGGTTTCGGAGCCGACGGAACGCAGTCGGTGTTCTATCCCGAGCCGTACGTACGCAACGCCTTCTCCGAGGCGAACAAGGGCCAGGTGTTCGTCGAACTGGCCGAGCCCGTCGGTCTCACGTTCCGCGACGAAGGCCAGACGTCCGGCGCGCTCGCCCAGCCCAACTTCCCGGTCGCCGGGCTCTCCCGTCTCACCGGACCGGTCGCGGCCACCCGCACGGGCCCGCCGTCCGCGGCCGCGGACGGGCAGGCGGGCGCCGACCCGCTGGACAAGTGGGCCAAGCTCGCGCAGGGCAGGTTCAACCCCCTGGACTACTTCGGCGAACTGGCCGGCGCCAAGCTGTTCGGAATGTTCCCGCTCACCGACATCCTGAGCGAGATCGGCCTCGACAACCTCAAGGCGCCGAACTTCTTCACGGCGACGGTCGACGCGGTCACCGGCTTCCTCGGCGACCTCCTCGGACTGCGTGATCTGCTGACGTCCGTCGAGGAACAGTTCCCGGAGACCGTGGATCTGATCATCCGCGTGACCGACGCCGCGGCGGCCTTCGCACAGACCCTGGTGGAGTACATCATCAGCCAGCTGGCGGACTCGCCGGACCCCACCACCATCGAGGAGGTGGAGAACGCCTTCTACGGGTTCACCGACGCTCTCACCGCGCTGCGTGTCGGCCTGCCCGCGGGCGTGGTCACCGGTGTGCGACAGCTGCTCACCCGGATCGCCGAGCAGGCCGCCACCTGGGACAGCGCGGTCGGCCAGGCCCTCGCGCTGAAAAAGGCGGTCGAACTCGCCGCTGCCGGAGCCAAGCTGCCGGACGTCGTGAACTCGCGTCTGCAGTGGCAGCCCGACATCAAGGCCTGGACTCCCAACGAGCCGACGCCGACCAGGGCGGAGGACGCCGTGTTCTGGCCGACGGGCAAGCTGACGCTCGTCACCGACCTGCGCGGCTCGCTGCGCCCGGACGTGCCACAGGCCGCCGACGTCACATGCACCCTGGGCAAGTTCGACCTGCGCATGGTCCCCGGCTTCGACGCGATCGTGCTGCACTTCGACCAGATCCGGTTCAGCATGCGCGCCGGCCAGAAACCCGATGTCGAGGTCAAGTTCGGCGGCGTCGACTTCGTCGGCAACCTGGACTTCGTACAGACCCTGCGCAACATCATCCCGCTCGACGGGTTCAGTGATCCACCGGCGATCACGGTCGACGCATCCGGGATCCACGCCAACTACTCCATGCAGTTGCCGAGCGCGGCCATCGGCGTCTTCAGCCTGGAGAACCTCTCGCTCAACGCCGTTCTGTCGGTCCCCTTCATCGGGGACACCCCGCTCCAGGCCGGTTTCGCGTTCTGCCGCCGTGAGGCGCCCTTCCGCCTCACGGTGTCGATGCTGGGCGGCGGCGGCTACTTCGGGATCGTCCTGAATCCCCAGGAGATCGCCGTACTGGACGCTGCCATCGAGTTCGGGGCCGCCGTGTCCATGAACTTCGGGGTGGCCAGCGGCAGCCTTTCGGTGATGGCCGGGATCTACTTCCGGCTCGACCTGGCCCAGAACAGCGTGACCCTCGTCGGCTATCTCCGGGCGCGCGGCGAGGTCGACGTCCTCGGCATCGTCTCCGCATCCATCGAGCTCTACATGGAGCTCGGCTACAAGGACGGCTACGCGATCGGCCGGGCCACCCTGACGATCAGCATCGAGATCGGCTTCTTCGAGACGTCGGTGACGATCAGCTGCGAGCGGAAGTTCGCGGGCAGCGGCGCCCGCACCGCCGCGCTCGCGTCCGGCGCGGCCGAACCTGCCCTCGGCCCGCCCACGTTTATGGATCTCATGTCCCCGTACGACGACCCGGTGACCGGTCTCCGCGTCGACCCGGTCTTCGACTACTGCACGGCGTTCGCGGAGGTGCGCTGACATGGACAGCATCCGATGGACGGTTCTCCCCGACGGCGTCGCCGACGCCGGCACGGTGCGCGTGTCCGTGCTCGTCAGCCCCACCCTGACCGGGATCAGTACGCTCGGGCAGTCCGCGTACTTCGCGAAGTGGCCGGAGCGGCTCGCCGCCCTGCTGCCCGCGCTCTGGCTGGAGTTCGACGGCCCGGCGGGCGCCGTCGCCAAGGAACTGCGGCCGACCGGCCGCTACCCCGCCGCCGATCCCGTTCTGTGGCGGATCCTGTTCCACGACGACACCTACGTCCGGCCGCCGCAGAGTCCCCCGGCGCTCGCCGCCGAGGAACGCCGCACGCTGCGTTCGTATCCCGGGAAACTGGTGCACGACGAGGTCACCGGGGTGTACGAGGCGGTCGCGGTGTACACCACGCAGAGCAGGCTGCGCACCGAATGGGCACGTGAGGAGCGGTTGCTGTGCGAGGAGCCGCCGACGGATCACCGCGGCTGGGAACTGCCCGCGCTGTTCCGGATGACCGACATGATCTCGGACCGGGTGCTGGATCTCGGCCGGGACCTCAAGCACGGGTACGCGCTTGTGGAGGACGCCTTCGACCCGCACGGGGCCCGCGCCGCCGACGACGGCCACGAGCCCCGATACATGGACCGCACCAGCGACGTGTACACCGGCGACAACAAGCGGGTCCTGCCACTCGCCGAAGCCGCCCGCTTCTACGACCGGGGCAAACAACCGGCCTCGCTCGCCGAGGAGCCGACGCACCGGATCGACTTCCACGAGGCGTGCGGGCTGCTCGGCGACTATCCGGAGCTCCAACGCCGGTTCGGCCTCGTGCTCGACCTGGGTTTCGCGATGCCGGCCGGGGTCGCCGACGGAGCGAAGGTCCGCGTGCGCTTCAACGACCGCATCGCCGACGCGGGCACGCTGAACGCTCCGGGCGCGCGCCCCTGGACGAAGATCCGTTTCACCCCGGGCAGCGTGTTCCAGGCGTCCGTCGAGGCCGGTGCCGTGATCAGCGAGCGCATGCTGAACCTCGGCGACCCCGAGACCTGGCACCTCACCGAACTCGACGTGGACGGCGCGGCCCTCAAGCACCTGGACTACGCCCGCTCGATCGCCGGTATGCAGCGCGGCGACCTGCCGTCGGGGCCGCAATCCGTGGCCCAACTGGTCTCGGGCACCGGCACACCGGCGGCCCGCGGCGCCGGCCTCACCCTCTTGCACACCGACCGCGACCGGCACCTGGCCGGACTCATCGGCGCCGACGTCGGACGCCGGGTCGCCGCCGAAGCGGCCGTCCTGACGGCGATGGACCTGGTGCGCGGGTACCGCGTGGACATCGGGCTCGTCGACGCGGCCAGCGGCCGGGTCGCGCAGTGGCGCTCGCTGCTGCGGCGCCGGGGCCGCTACACCGTTCGCCGCCCCGGGCAACAGCCCGTCGAGATCCAGGTCCGCCCGGACGAGGGTCTCGTACGGGCCAGTACGGTCACCGTCGACGCGGCCGACGACCGCCAGCTCTACGGGCATCAGGCCGTGTTCGGCTGGCACGGCTGGAGCCTCGCCGCTCCGCGCCCCGGCCGGACCATCGGTCTGGAGGACCAGTTGGAGGCGCCCGATCCGTCGGTGTCGCCGGATGTGCCGCTGTCCACCACGTTCGCCGCGGAGCCCGGCTCGCTGCCCGCCCTGCGCTTCGGCCATACGTACCGCATGCGTGCCAGGGTCGTCGACCTGGCCGGCAACGGCCTCGACCACACGGCGACCACACCGGACGCCGTCCACTCCGACGCCCTCACCTACGGCCGCTGGGAGCCGGTCCCGCAACCCGTGGTGCTGCCGCTCCTGCCCTTCAACGAGGGCGAGTCCACCGAGCGCCTGGTCATCCGCAGCACGGTCACCGACGACGGCAGGGAGATCTCCACCGACGAGTACGCCGCGCGGCACTCGAACGTCCCCGACCACGAGGCGCACTCGGAGGTGGACGATCTGGACCGGCGGTACAAGCCGGTCTCGGAGCGGCACGTGGCACCGCCGAAGACCGCCCTGCAGATGGCCGAGGAACACGGTGTGTTCGACGCCGTGTTCGGCGCGGACAAGCCCGGTCGGCTCCGCGAGGAGTACGTCACCGTCGCGTCCCGGGAGTGCGGGTCCTTCCTGGACACCAAGGTGCGGGACCCGGAGTGGCCGTACCGCGAGCACGACCTGCTGCGGTCGGGCGACATCCACATCGCCAAGCACGACGTGCACGATCCGCTGCCGGTCACCACGCTTCCCCTCCCCCGGCGCGGGGGCGAGCTGAAGCAGGGCGAGTTCGTGGTGCACAGCGCCGACCAGCTGATCCTGCCCTACCTCCCGGACGTCATGGCCGAGGGCGTCATGCTGCGCGGTCTGCCCGGTGACACGGAGAACCGCAAAATCCCGTTCCCGGGCCCGTGGCCGCAGGCCAAGCCGTTCAAGCTGCGCGTCAGGGAGGGCGACGGGGAACCACACTGGCACGATGGACTCCTTGAGCGGGTGCTCGAGGTGTTCCTCACCAAGGGTGAGATCGCCACGGTCCGGCTGAGCTGCTACGTCGACGCGCGCAAGCTGCCGCTGCTGCGGCAGTGGAGCCTGCTGACCGCTTCGCCGTTCTGGGCCGGTCTTTCCGCGCAGGACAAGGACTTCGTCACACGGGCGAGCGCCGACGGCGAGAACTGGATGCTCACCCCGTGGACCGAACTGACGCTGGTCCACGCGGTGGAGAAGCCCGTCCACCGCCCCGAGCTCGCCGGCCTCGTCTCCTTCCGCACGGCCGAGCAGACCGCGGCACAGCTGACGGGAACGCTGAGCAGTCATGCCGCGAGCAGCGGTCACGTCGAGCTGGACGCGCACTGGAGCGAGTGGCTGGACGACGTCACCCGGCCCGCGCCCCAGCGCATCGAGGGGCACACGCACCTTGAGGACATCACCCTGGCCTACACCGCGGACGAGGCGGCCGTCGGCCGCACGCACGAGTTCGGCGACACCAGGCATCGCGACGTCCGCTACACCCCGACCGCCGTCACCCGGTTCCGCGAGTACTTCCACCCGAGCCTCACCGAGGAGCGGGCCAACGTCACCCGCGTCGGTCCGGCCGCCGCTCCCCTGGCCGTTCCCAGTTCGCGCAGGCCCGAGCCGCCGGCGGTGGCGTACGTCGTGCCGACGTTCCGCTGGCAGCGCTCGGTCGACAGCGAGAACGACACCGTCACCCGGCGGCGCCGGCCCGCAGGACTCCGCGTCTACCTGAAGCGTCCCTGGTTCTCCTCGGGGGACGACGAGATGCTCGCCGTGCTCCTCGACCCGGGCGGCACGAGCGTCCCGGACGCCTCCGCCGACACCTTCTTCACCCGCTGGGGCGTGGACCCCGTCTGGTCCGACACCACGGTCCTGCCGAGCCCTTCCGCCGCGCACTTCCCGAACGCGGCGCGGAGCCTCACGGGCCTGCGCCTCGCGGAGTCGCCCGACACGGCGCCGGTCGCGGTCGACGCGGTCGCCTTCGCCCCGACGTACCACCCCGAGCGACGGCTGTGGTTCGTCGACATCGACGTGGACTTCGCGAACGCGTCGGCCACCGGCACGGCGTACTTCCCGTACGTGCGGCTCGCCCTGGCCCGCTACCAGCCGTACTCGGTCGATCCGCTGCACCTGTCGAAGGTGGAGCGGGCGGAGTTCGCGCAGCTCGTCCCGCCGCGTACGGTCGTCGGCCGTCGTGAGGGCAACAAGCTGACCGTCCGTCTTTCGGGGCCCGCGACCTACAACGAACTCGGTGAGCTCAGCGGCGCGGGCGCGGTCGCCGCGGCGGCCAGCCGCCGGGTCGTCGTGAGCGTGCAGAGCCGGGCGAGCCTGCAGGAGGACGAGATGGACTGGAAGGAGGTGGGCCAGCCGGTGGAGCTGACCTGCACGGCCGACGGTGGCTCCTTCGCCTGGGCCGGTGGCATCGCCGCCCCGGCAGGCCAGCTTCTCACCTCCTACCGGCTCCTCGTGCAGGAGTACGAGCTCTACCGCACCGACAAGGACACGGCCACGGACACCGTCACCGTGAACGGCACCGCGGTGCCTGCGGCCCGCCGTCTGGTGCACGCCGACTACTTCGGCCTGATCGTCGGCCTGCTCGGCCGGATCGACTTCGAGCTCTAGGAGCCAGGATGTCTGGACGTCCGTTCACCTACTGCCTGATGGCGGTCCTGTTGGCCCTGTCGTGGTGCTCCCCGGCGTCCGCCGCGCCGGCGAGCAGATTCAACGACCCGCAGCCGCACCGCGGCGGCGCCGAGTACCAAGTGACCCTGAGCGGGGACACGTTCGCCTGCTCGTCGGGGTTCGCCGTACGCAGGGTGGAGGACGGGAAGCGCGCCATGACCTCCGCGGGCCACTGCACCGACGGCCGGATCGGCGTGGACGCCACCTCGGGAGAATTCCGGTTCGGCACGTTCGTGCGGGCCTTCTACGACAACGAAGTCGACGCGGCGCTGCTCAGCGGTACGCGCATCAAGCCCCAGGTGTACGCCCCGACCCTCTGGACGGACGGCGGCCCGCCCGGCACACCGGTCGCCCGCCGGGTGCTCGGATCCTCGGACGCGCCTGTCGTCGGCCAGAAGGTGTGCCTCACCGGGAAGGTCACCAAGCTGGTCTGCGATGTCGAGGTGTACTCGCTCACCAATGGTGAGTCGTGCGAGGAGGGACCGCACCGGTGCACGAGGGGACTGGTCCTCGCGGGGAAGGAAGGGGTGAACATCGTGCACGAGGGCGACTCCGGCTCCCCGGTGTTCGTGCCGGTCGACACCGAGATCGACGGGCACAAGGTGTACGGCGCGATGCTCATCGGCATGTTGATCGGCGGCGGCCCCCGCCAGGAGCACGGGCCCGAGGACCTGGTGGTGTTCCACACCGTGAAGCAGGTCGAGTGCGCGCTGAACGTCCGGGTGCTGACCACGGCCGGTGCGGAATCGGGGGACCCGACGCCACCGCCTGGCCGGACGGACTGCGCGGCGCCGGTCCCCCCTCTTCTCCCTCTCAAGGGCCGGTGAGGCTGTCATGAGTTGCCGCTGACGGGGCGCGGGCGCCACCTTGTCGATCATGGATTGCGCCGTTCGGGGCACGTGTCGCTCGAACAGGTTCATGACGACACGGAGGAGGCCCCGTGCTGATACGGGACAGCAAAGGCGGTTCGGGCCGGGCCGGGGCGACGGGGGCCCTGTCCGGGCCGGTCGTGATCCTGGCTCTCATCGGCGCCGTGATCTGCGCCGCCATCCTGCTCTTCGTGCGTTTCGCCCACTGGGCGGGGGCGCATCCGCTCGCCGCCGCTCTCCTGGGGTTGCTGGCCGTTCCGGTGCTGTACGTCCTGCTGCGCGCGATGCCGAGGGCACGGGAACTGCGCCGCGCCGCCCGCGAAGGGATGGCCCAGGCCGACCGCGAACTGGCCGAGGCGGCGCGGGCCGAGGGCTCTCCCGCGCCCCTGACGCCCGCCGGAACCGGGGCATCCGCTCTCCTGGACCCCACCGTTCCCGCCACTGCCGTCGAGGCGCAGGACGGACGCACCGCCGTACTCCCCCCGCCCGTCCCCGACTTCACGGCCCTCGACCCCGACGGCTTCGAGGCCGCCGTCGCCGCGCTGTGCGAACGGGACGGCTGCCGTGAGATCGAGGTCGTCGGTGGCGCTGGCGATCTCGGCGCCGACGTGCTGGCCATCGCGCCCGACGGCCGACGGGTCGTCGTGCAGTGCAAGCAGTACGGCCCGACGAACAAGGTCGGCTCTCAGGACCTCCAGCGCTTCGGCGGCACCTGCTGGACCGTACACGGAGCGCAGCTGGCCGCCGTGGTGACCACCAGTCAGTTCACCGAGCCCGCCCGGGAGTACGCGGACTCGTGCGGCATCCGCTGCGTGGACGGCGAGTCGCTCACCGCGTGGGCGGAGGGCTCGGGGCCGGCGCCTTGGGGTCCCGCGATGGTGGACGGCGTCTGAGACCCGCCGTCCTCAACGCGGCGGGAAGCCGACGAGGTGGACGGTGGGGGAAGGGCGCGGTGTGCCGAACTTGAGCTTGTACGTGTGCAGCGCGCGGTCTTCGGACCCGCCGAGGTGGACGGTGGTCATCCCGTGGTGGTGGAGGTCGACGAGGACGGCGTGCAGGGCCGTTTCGGAGAGGCCGGGGTGGCCCGTGTCGACGCACAGGTTGGCGTAGCAGCCGACGGGGTCGCAGCGATCTGCTCGAACAGGTAGAAGCCGCAGGGCTGCCCGTCGAGGTCGACGAGGTAGACCCAGGCGTGTTCGGCGGGGAAGGCGATCATGTTCGCGTACGCCGCCGCGGGTTTGCGGCGCTGGGCCGACCAGGCGGTGACGACGGAACGAGCCGCTTTCGCCCCGTCACGTGCGTCCTCGGGGCGGCGGTACAGGCGGACAGTCAGGTCCGGCGGGTGCGCCGCGCCCGTGTTGTGGAAGCGGTTCAGGCGACTGCGGAGCTTGCTCTTGGAGGGGTGCAGCAGCGCGTCCCCGACCAGATCGGTGGTGCGTACGACGACGTCGGGGTAGGTGGAATCGTCCTGTGGGGCCGCGGATGACCAGGGATGGTCCGCCATCGGCCGGAAGCCCGCGTCGTCGACGAGGACGGCCGCGTCGTCGGGGCGGACGTGTTTGAGGTGGACCGGGGCGGCGGAATGGCTTGCCAGGCGGTGGGCGAGGGCGGCGACCGTGAAGGAGACCTGCTCGCCGGTCGGGCGGACGAGGACGTAGCCGGGGCCGTGCCGGCCGATCCCGATGAGCGTGGCGGCGCCCAGGTACTTGTGGCCGCATCCTTGGCCGCGGCATGCCTGGGTGACGTAGCTCCAGCTGTTGGCGTAGGAGGCCAGGGGCCAGTCCGCGCGCAGGAACTCCCGGTACAGCCGGTGGTCGCGCGTGCCATCGATGGGGCTGACTCCGGCCATGCCTGTCGTCGCCCGGTTCATCGCCGTGACTCCGGCGCGAGGAGGTCTTCGGGCGGGGCGGGCGCGGAGGACGGCGTCAGGAGTGACTCCGCGAGCTGGTCGGCCCGTGCGAAGCGCACGTCCGGCAGGGCGAGGGCGAACTCGATGAACTGTTCCAGCGCCCGCAGCCGGGAGGGTCTTCCGGTCAGGCAGGGGTGGACGGTCAGCAGGCACAGGCTGCCGAAGGCCCGCATCGCCGCCAGTTCGGTGGTCCACAGCTCCACCACCGTCGAGGGCGGGCAGATCTGCCGGCCGACGTCCGGTTCCGGCAGAGCCTGTCTTTGAACCCCCGTCGTCCGCGCGAAGCGCGGGCGCAGCGGCGGATTGGGGCCTCCCCTGCTCGAGCAGAGCCGAGAGCTTGGGGAAGCGTGCGATCGGTGTGCGGAGTTCGAGGTCATGTGGCGGAGCCACCTGTCTCCTGGAACTCCGTGCGCCGAGGGCGCGTGCCGGGCGTCGGGGCGCAGGCGGGGGTTGAAAGACAGGCTCGCAGGTAGGCGTACTGCTCCCAGTCGTCGAGGAGCCAGTGCACGGGCAGTTCGGCCGGCCGTTGCCCGTCGCGGGAGACGACGTAGGGACGGTCGTCGTCCATGAGGGAGGAGTCGTAGGCCAGGCCGAAGCCGGGCGGCAGGTCCAAGGTGTACTGGGTCGCCTGCCAGTTCGGTGCGCGGTAGCCGCGCGGCGACACCCCGAGGTCCGAGAGCGCGGCGCGGGCCTCCTCCAGCTCCTGTCGCTGTGCGGTCCGCGAAAGCCCGGCCGGGGAACGGTGGGTGTGGCCGTGCACGGCGATCTCGTGCCCGCGCCCCGCCACGTCTTCCACCACTCGCGGCCAGGAGAGTGCCGTGGCCCGGGGTACGAAGAGCGTGGCGGGAAGGGCGTAGCGGTCCAGCAGGTCGAGAATTCTCGGCACACCCACGCGCGGGCCATATGCCTGGTGGGACATGGTGGACAGGTGTCGGCGGTAGTGGGCGCCGTGCGACAGGACGGCGGATTCCCCGTCGACGTCCACACTGATCACCACGACGGCCGACGCACCCTGCCGCCAGTCGCCGGTCGGGCCGAGGGCCGGGGCCTGGGCTCAGCGGGGAAGAGCAATTCGGGCAGGTCTGTCACGTTATGCGGCAGACGTATGCGTCACCCTTGGGGCAGGTCACTCGGGTGACGGCTCCGCTCGCATCAGGGCCGGGGCCGAACGCGCCGGGGCCGGACCGCTTGCTCGCGGTCCGGCCCCGGTCTCTTCTGCGATCTGTCTTCCGCCTCTCCTCATCGGAGGGCGGCGTCGACCCGTTCCCGCTCAGAAGGTGGCAGGACCGGGGTGCCTCGGGCCCGCGCCGGGCGTGCCCGGGGAGCCGGGGGTGTTCGGCCCGTGCGAGTGGTAGTACGAGCCGATCTGGTCGTGGTAGTTCGCGTCACCGAGGTGCTTGTTCTTGTCGAACTCCGGGGCGTTCTTGATCTCGTCCTTGGTGCGCGCCACCCGGATCGTCTTCGCCTCGGCGTCGATCCCGATGATGGTGCCCGCGGGCAGCAGGACCTCCTTGCCGAAGATCCACACACCGGTGTCCACGACGATGTACTGCGAGTCCACGTCCTGCGAGTGCTTGTCCACCTTGCCGATGTGGCCGTCCGTGGCCTCGACCTTGTAGCCCGTCAGGTCGGCGTCAGGAGTGTGACCAGCATTGGCCGGGTAGTTCCAGATGTTCTCGGTCATGGTGGTACCTCCGTACTCAAGTCGCTTGCGGTCGGTCGGTGCGGGGCCGCACCGTGCGTCCTTTCCGGCGACACCCCCCGACTGTCCGACACGGACATCACTAAACGGATGCCGGCGAACGAGGGTCGGTGGGTGCGCCGCCGTGCGCCGTCTTCAGCCAACGGCGGGTGTCACCACCGGTACCAGCGTCCCTTGCGACCGCCGCTCGCCGTCGGACGGATCACGAAGCCCAGCAGCCACACCACGAGCAGGATGACCGCGATCCACCAGAGCGCCTTCAGTGCGAAGCCCGCGCCGAAGAGGATCAGAGCCAGAAGAAGAACCAGAATCAGGGGAACCATCGTTATCGACCTCCTGGCGATCATGTGCTCTCAATGGCCCCCCACAAACACGCATAAGTCGTGTTTCTTTCACATTGTGCAGGGCATGTGACCGGCCGCCTGCGCCCGCTGGAGTGCCCCGTTCCGCTCCGGTCATGTCTGGTGACGCGATCTCCATGCGATCTCCGGAACGATGTTTGCGATCCCGCTGAGCGGCCAGGCGAATCAACAGCAGTTGATGTCGACGCCAAGGGAGCGTGAGCGGATCATGACCGCCAACGAGAAGGCCAAGGGCAAGACCGAGCAGGCCACCGGCGCCGCCAAGGAAGCCGCGGGACGTGCCGTCGGCAACGAACGCCTCACTGCCAAGGGCCGTGCGGAGCGCATGCAGGGCGATGCCCGCCAGGCCAAGGAGAAGGTCAAGGACATCGGTAAGCGCTAATCGACGGAGCACCGGTTCGGCCGGTCGGTCGAAGCGCGTGTCGCCGGGTGGGGCGGACTCCTTGTGAGGGGTCCGCCCCACCCGTGTCGGGACTCCCTTCAGGCCTCCATGTGCGGGCAACGCACCCCGCTGGGCGGGAAGGCGGTCTCCAGCTCGTCCTCTATGGCGGCGAAGAATCGCTTGCCCTCGGCGGACTGGCGTGACGTGGACCAGGCGTAGCCCGCGCACGCGGCCAGGGCCGTGTGCAGCGCGTGGCGCCCGAGGCCTTGGCCCTGCCAGTGCGTGGCGACGGCGACGTTGCCGATGTATCCGGTCCGGCAGGGGTGGCAGACCTGGTACTCCAGGCAGCCCACCGGCCGGTCGGCGGGGTCGAGGAGCGTGAGCGCCTGGCGGCCCGCGGGCAGCGTCTCGACGACGTGCTCGAAGTGGACGGCGGGCGGCCGGGCCGGGCGGCTCACGCGGCTCTTCCGCCGTGTCCGCGGCCCTTGGCGAGCGTGGCGGCGTCCTGCCGGAACGCCCACTCCAGCTTCGGTTCCATCGCGAAGCGGAACATCCGTTGCACCGGCGGTGTGCACAACAGCGTGATCACTGCCCCGGCCACGAGGGTCACGGTGATCTCACCGAGCGGCCGGTGGAGCCAGTCGGCCCCGTACCAGTCCCAGAAGCGGGAGCCCTTGGCCAGGAAGCCGTGCAGGAGGTAGCCGTAGAGCGTGCCGGCGCCCAGCACCGTGAACCACAGCTTGCGCTCCGGCACCCACGCGAAGAAGCAGGCGACCAGGGCCAGGGAGCAGCCGAACATCGCGAGTGTCATGACACCGCCCGACCAGCCGGGACCGGCCAGCTCCTGGGCGCTGTCGCGACGGTAGAACCATGCCGCGCTCATCCGGGGCGCCGCCCAGTAGGCGAAGACCAGCGCGGCGGCGAAGACCGGGAGCGCCAGGATCCGCGCCTCGCGGCGGCGTACCAGCTGGAAGTGCTCGGGCTTCAGGGTGAGGCCGAGGACGAAGAAGGGCAGGAACTGCAGTACGCGCTGCAGGTCGAGGTCGTCGCCGATGTCCGGGGAGACGGAGGCGAGGGCGGCGATGGCGAGCGCGAGCGGCAGCGGCCACCGCACGGCCTTCCAGACCGGGGTCGTGAGCCGCCAGATGAAGAGTGCGGCCAGGAACCAGGTCAGGTACCAGGGATCGAGCAGACTGATGGGGTGGCCCGGGTCGCCGCCCGCCCACCTCTTGAAGAACGTGTACGCGACTTCGAAGATCACGTAGGGCACGGCGATCCCGGTGATCAGGCGTCTGATCCGGTTCGGGCTCGCGTCGAAACCGCGGGAGAAGTAGCCGGAGATGACGATGAACGCCGGCATGTGGAAGGTGTAGACGGTGAGGTAGAGCGCGGCGGCGGCTCTGCTGTCCCCGCGCAGCGGTTCCCACGCGTGCCCCATGGCGACGAGGACGATCGCCAGGTACTTGGCGTTGTCGAAGAACGCGTCGCGGCGCTTGGCCGGTGGCGCGGACGGGGCCGCTGCCGCGCTTGGAGCGACCGTGCCTTCGGCGGTGTGCGCGGGGCTTCGGCCAGGGCCCGCGTTCCGGGGCGGAGCCGGTCCCGTGGTCGGCCGCCGAGGAGGGAGCGGCATCGTCTGGCGGCCTGTCGGCCGTGTCGGCTCCTGCAAGGTGCCTCCCGCAGTCAACTTGGGCCTGCGAGGCCGCCTTCTGCGCGAGATGCGAGTGGTGCGGCGTCGCAGTACGTCTGCGGCACCCTAGCCATACTTCTACAGTCGCGTAAAACCCCTCCGGTCTCAGGTTCACCCGTTCGAGGCAGGCGCCGCACGGCGATCCGGTCCGACGGTGACGGAGAGAGACGGAAGAGGCCGGTTCGGCGCCGTATCAAGGCGTCGAACCGGCCTCTCGCCGAGGCGCGGCGTCGGGATCGTCCCCGGCGAGGACGGGTCAGTCCGTGCCGAACTCCATCGCGGCGCGGTCCAGCATCTCGTCGTCCTCGGACACCTCGCCGCGGGAGGCGATGGCCTGCGCGCCGCCCTCCGGCATCGTGCCGATCAGGCCGGTCGCGGCCGCCTGGGCGGCGCCGATGGAGGTGTCGGACGTGCCGATCAGGCCGAGGCCCGCGTACTGCTCCAGCTTGGCGCGCGAGTCGGCGATGTCGAGGTTGCGCATGGTGAGCTGGCCGATCCGGTCGACCGGGCCGAAGGCCGAGTCCTCGGTGCGCTCCATGGACAGCTTGTCCGGGTGGTAGCTGAACGCGGGCCCGGTCGTGTCGAGGATCGAGTAGTCCTCGCCGCGCCGCAGCCGCAGGGTGACCTCGCCGGTGACGGCGGCGCCGACCCAGCGCTGCAGCGATTCGCGGACCATCAGGGCCTGCGGGTCCAGCCAGCGTCCCTCGTACATCAGCCGACCGAGGCGGCGTCCCTCGTTGTGGTACTGGGCGAGGGTGTCCTCGTTGTGGATCGCGTTCACCAGGCGCTCGTACGCGGCGTGCAGCAGGGCCATGCCGGGTGCCTCGTAGATGCCGCGGCTCTTGGCCTCGATGATCCGGTTCTCGATCTGGTCCGACATGCCCATGCCGTGGCGGCCGCCGATGGCGTTGGCCTCCATCACCAGGTCGACGGCGGAGGAGAACTCCTTGCCGTTGATCGTCACGGGGCGCCCCTGGTCGAAGCCGATCGTGACGTCTTCGGTGGGGATCTCGACCGACGGGTCCCAGAAGCGGACGCCCATGATGGGCTCGACCGTCTCCACACCCGTGTCGAGGTGCTCCAGGGTCTTGGCCTCGTGGGTGGCGCCCCAGATGTTGGCGTCGGTGGAGTAGGCCTTCTCCGTGCTGTCCCGGTAGGGCAGCTCGTGGGCGAGCAGCCACTCCGACATCTCCTTGCGGCCGCCGAGCTCGGTCACGAAATCGGCGTCCAGCCAGGGCTTGTAGATCCGCAGCTTCGGGTTGGCCAGCAGGCCGTACCGGTAGAACCGCTCGATGTCGTTGCCCTTGAACGTCGAGCCGTCGCCCCAGATCTGGACGTCGTCCTCCAGCATCGCCCGCACGAGCAGCGTGCCCGTGACGGCGCGGCCGAGCGGCGTGGTGTTGAAGTACGCGCGACCGCCCGAGCGGATGTGGAACGCGCCGCAGGTGAGCGCGGCCAGGCCCTCCTCCACGAGCGCCGCACGGCAGTCGACCAGGCGCGAGATCTCGGCGCCGTAGGTCTTGGCGCGGCCGGGCACCGAGGCGATGTCGGGCTCGTCGTACTGCCCGATGTCGGCGGTGTAGGTGCACGGGATGGCGCCCTTGTCGCGCATCCACGCGACCGCGACGGAGGTGTCGAGACCGCCCGAGAAGGCGATGCCGACGCGCTCGCCGGCGGGAAGGGAGGTGAGGACCTTAGACATAGGAAGAGTATGCATCATCGCGCATGGTCATGCAAAGGTGGTCTGAGTGGGCCGGTCCGCGTCGGCGGAGGCGCGACGAGGTGAGGCTCGTGCGAGCAAGCGAGCCCGACGGGACGTCAGCGCGTCCCGTCGAACGGGGTGAGGCGGCGGTACGCGGCCCGGGCGTACCGCACCCGGGCCGTCGCGGTGCCGATGAGAGCGGCGGCCAGCAAGCACGCCACCCAACCCGGGTCCCGGTGGCCGGCCCAGGAGAGCTCCCCGGTGGGGTGGGTGGCGAAGACGTTCAGCAGCGCCCAGCACAGGAGGGCCGTTCCCGGCGCCGCGACGAAGCGGCCGAGCGTACTGAGGAGTGCGGCGAGTACGGACAGTGCCGCGAGGGCGAGGCCGGTGCGGTCGAGCGCGCCGAGCAGATCGAACGTGATGACCAGCACGAGGGAGCCCGAGCAGGCCGTCGTCCAGACGAACGGTGTGGCCATGGGCTCGGGGACGGCCCTTGCCCCCTTGGCGATGTACCGCCACTCCAGCACCGTCGGTTCCTCCCCACCACCGGGCGCCGGGTACGACCCCCGCCCCCTGCCTCACCCCGGCCAAATCCTCGCGCGACGGCACCGGCGCGCCGGTGAGGGCGCACGAGTGCGGCCGCGTCGGCCGATTGTCCCACCCCTGCACGGGAATGCCGAGGTCGGTACCGGCGCCGTCGCACACGGCGGATCCGGCCGGGGCCGGGTGTCAGTAGAGCTTGTTGACGGCCGTGGCGGTGGTGGTCTTGAAGTCGGCGACCTGGGCGTCGGCGAAGCCGCCCATCTGCCCCCACTGCACGAGCGTCACCGTCCTGCCGTCGCGGCCCACCGAGAACATGTTGATGTCGGATGCGCCCCAGGTCGCGCTGGTGTGGACGCCGTAGACGTGGGCGCCCTCCTCGACGTTCACCTTGCCGTAGTACTTCTGCTCCGCGGTGATGTCGGGGTTCTGCTTCATGACCGTCTTCGCGCAGCCGTCGAGGTCCTTGCGGAGCAGGGCGGCGAAGTCCTTGGCCCGCTGCGTGTCGCGCTCGACGACGGTCACCTGCAGCGCGCTGGTGTCGAGGTCGGTGCGGTAGGCGCGGTGCACCGAGATCGACGGCAGGGCCTCGCCGACGCACATCGGCAGCGGGTCGGGCTGCCCGGCCGTCACCGGACCGGCGGCCCACTGCGACGTGGCGTGCGGCGGCAGTTCGGCCGGGGCCAGGAACCGGGGCGTACCGGCCGCCGCGGCGGGCACCGTACCGACCGCGACACCCACCACAGCCAGCGCGGCACCCATCGCCAGCAGTCCGTTGTTCACACGCGTGTTCGTCTTCATTGTCTCCCCCAACTCATGTGGCCGACTTGCTCGTTCGAGCGGACGACGCCGCCCTTGATTCCCACGCCTCATACGACCCGCGACCTTACGGACTCGTTGCCCTCGCCCACGTCACAGCTCTGTCTTACGTGTCACCGAACGGCAACAGGGGGCACTGCGCGAAGGCTCGCCCCGCCGTCACGCCTCTGTGTCGGCGCCCGCCGTTCCCCGGCTGTGACCATCGCAGGATTCACTCGTTTGACGGAGGTCAGGACGGAACGTCGTCAGCCTTCGGAAGGCGCTTTGACCGATGAGCACATCGCAACGGCCGCGCCGGGTGAAGAGGGCCGAGCCGGTGGTTCTCGAACATGCCGAGGCCGTCATCGTCGACCAGTACACCCGGCTCGTACGCCTCGCCTACCTCACCCTGCCCAGTGCCCTCAGTCGGCACCGGCGCGTCCTGATCGCCCATGCTCTGGTGCAGCGTGCGCTGCCCGGCTTCCGGGCGCGGCACGCGTCGGCGGGGATTCCGCTGCCGAGGGCGGGCGGCGCGCGGGCCGGGGCGCGGGGGCCCGGCAGGACCGGGGCGGCGTGGGTGACGGCGCGAGTGGTGGGCGCGGCGCTCGCACATGAGCGTCGGCCGCGCGGGTGGCCGAACCGGCTGCCCCCGCCCGGGGCGCTGCGCCTCACGTTGCCCCTCGTCTGGGGGCTGCGTCTGTTTCCCCGCGCCGGCGGCGCCGAGGAGATCGCGCTCGCGCAGCTCCTGTCGGAGGTTTCCGCGCCCGCCCGCGCGGCGTTCGTCCTGTGCAGCCTCGACGGACTGCCCCGCACCGAGGTCGTGCACCTGCTCTTCAGCGCCGGTGTGTCCGAGCCGCAGGAAGCGCTGGATGCCGCCTGCCGTTTGGAGGAGAGGGTGGGCGACGCGGCAGGGGCTCTGCTGCGCTCGCAGGAGTTCGACGCCTGTTCCGTCCAGACCCGTCCCACCGATCTCCTGCGCCGCCGACGCCGGTTCCGTCTTCTCTGGTGCGCCACGGGAATCGCCGCCATCAGCTGCGCGGCACTGGCGTCGCTCGGCTCCGCCCCCGGCAACGAGCCGTCCCGGCGCCCCGCCGGGCACCCCGCGATCAGCGCCGACGCACTGCTCCGCACCTCCTCCGGCACCTGGGCCGACACCTCACGGGTGGACTTCACCGCGTGGCCCGCGCGCGGCTCCCGCGTGGACGACCGCGCCCTGCTCACCCGTGCGCTCGCCACCTGGACCGATCCGCCGCGCGGCACCCGCGTCGGCGCAGCCGCGGCCACCACCACCGAACCACCGCCCAGGACCACACAGTTGCTGTACGCCGATGTCGTGGACCGGAACGCGGTCGTACTGTTCCACGACGGCCGCCGCGTCGTCCGCTACACCGAGCCGCTCACCGCGTCGACGTCCGCGTCCCTGGACTTCTCGCGCGCCGACGACTCCGACGTGACCACCGCGGCGGCGCTCGCCGTCAGCCGTGGGAACGGCGAGGTCCGCTACCTCACCGCCCCATGGATCGCGGAGGCCCGGACCCGCGACCTGCTGCGCCCCGACGCGCCCGGCCACCCCCTCACCGTCTCCGGCCACGGCCTCCTGGAGGCGGTCGACGTACCGTCGGCCGCGGGCTCCTGCATCGCCCTGCCGGTGCTCCAACTGCGCTCGTCGAAAAGGATCGTGGAGAAGCATGCCTTCCTCGTCACCGACCTGGGCGGTCTCTCCCCGGCGCACCTCAGCTACACGCCGCCGCCGGGCACCGGCGCCCCGGCCCGCCAGCCGCGCGAGGCCACCAGCGGCGCGGCGCTGCTGAGCTGGGCCCACGGCGCGTGCCGTCTCTCCGATCTGCGCGGGAGCGGGGTGCGGGCGGTCAATCAGTGGGACTTCGCCGAGCAGGAACTGCCCGAGGACGGCGGCCGGGCCGTGTGGTCCTGCACCCGCGCCACGACCTGGCGGGGCACCGGCAGCGTGCTGCTCCAGTTCCGTACGTCCGCAGGGTCAGCGACGGCGCCGGCGAAGGTCGTCGGGCGGGCCCGTTCGACGGCCGCCTGCAGCCGGTTCGGCCAGCATGTCGTGGCCAGTACCCGCTGGACGGCCCGCTCGGGGCACCGGTTCCTCCTCGCCGCGGGCAGCCGCGAGGTTGCCCGGATCTCCGTGACCGGCACGGTCGACGCGGAGAAGCGCGGCCGTCTCCTGGCGGTCCGTGCGCCCAAGGACGCGCGGGCGACGGTACGGGCACGTCTGGCGAGCGGCGAGGAAGTGGCTGAAGTGGGGCGCGCCGACGGGCGTTAGTGTGCGCCCGCCGCATGGCCCGGGGCGGGCCAGCGCGGGTGCCGGGCGTCGATGACGTAGTCGTGCGCGTGCTGCCAGCCGTGCGGCCCGGCGTGGGCGTCGGCGAGGTGGGGGTCGCCCGCGGGCAGGGTGCTGTGGAAGTGGGTGAGGCGGGCCGGGTCGTGGGCGGGCCACAGCACGAGCGCCGTGGTCGCGGCGGTGAGCGCGACCCCGGCGAGCGTCGCGGCGGCCGTGCTCGTGCCGGCGGTGGAGCCCAGCCAGCCCGCGAGCGGATAGGTGAACAGCCAGCAGCCATGGGTGAGGGCGAACCTCGCGGCGAACGCGGCGGGCAGGTCGGCGGGTGCGGCCGAGCGGCGGATCAGCCTGCCCGCGGGGGTCAGCACCATGGACGTGCCGATGCCGAGGAGGGCCCAGGCGAGCAGCAGTCCGCCCCAGGGCCCGATCCCGTAGATACCGTGGATCCCGCGGCTCCCGTCCATTGCGTACTTTCCATACGTTCCGTACGCGAGTCCTGCGGCGTATACGGCGAGGACGGCGCCGAGCCCGAACCCGGCGGGCAGCATCACCGCGCGGTCCCCGAACCGCTCCAGAGCCCGTGGCAGGACGAGGGCGGCCGCCACGGAACCGGCCCCGAACGCACCCAGCGCCAGTGATACGTCGCCCGCGCCGCGGTGCAGGTGGTCGCGGACGAGTACGACGGTGTTGACGATGACCAGGGAGCCGGCGGCAGCCGCGGCGAGGTCGAGCGCGAGCAGGGCACGCAACCGGGGCGTGGCCCAGCACAGGCGGATGCCGAACGTCGCTTTGGCGTAGCCTCCGCCGACGCGCTCCACGGGGCGCGGTGTCGGCAGGACGACCGACATGACCAGCGTCGCGGAGGCGAGGAAGCCGAGGGCGGTACCGGCGAAGAGCCAGTTGTAGGTGATCAGCGCGAGCAGTACGGCGGCGAGCGCCGGGCTGAGCAGGCTCTCCACTTCGTAGGCGAGTCGCGAGAGAGTGAGGGCGCGGAGGTAGTCGCGCTCGGCAGGCAGGATTTCGGGAATGGTCGCCTGGAAGGTGGGCGTGAAGGCGGCCGAGGCGGCCTGCAGCAGGAAGATCAGGACGTAGACCTGCCCCACGTGGTTCACGAACGGCAGGGCGAGCGCGATCCCCGCCCGGGAGAGGTCCATCGCCACCAACAGGGCGCGGCGCGGCAGGCGTTCGGTGAAGGCGCCGATCAGCGGGGTGAGGCCCACATAGGCCACCATCTTGATCGCGAGTGCGGTGCCGAGAACCGCGGAGGCGTCCGCGCCCGCGAGGTCGTACGCCAGCAGGCTGAGGGCCACGGTCGCCAGGCCCGTGCCGGTCAGGGCCAGGGCCTGAGCGGTGAACAGGCGGCGGTAGGCGCGGTTGTGGAGCACTGAACGCATGACGGCGTCCCCTGGGTCGGCGGCCCGGACACCACAACGTTAGACGACACGTGCGCAGTTGCGCACACATCGGCAGCGAATGCGGATGACCCACCGGAGTACAACAGAAGCCGTCGGCCGTCGGGGCGCAGGTGGGGGCAACGACAGGCTCTCAGAGGGCGTCTGGTTCACGAAGTTTATGACTGATTGCGTTTTATGCGTCTCGCCGGGTTGAGGTGGTTTCGCCGGTTGCTCGTTTCGCGAGGTTGGAGATCATCGCGAGGCGGATCATGCTTGCGGAGTGCTCCGGTTTGGTCTCGTAGTCACGGGCGAGTCGGCGGTGCATCATGATCCACCCGAAACTGCGCTCGACCACCCAGCGCCGTGGGGTCACCGAGAAGCCTTTGACCTAGGTGTTCCTGGGGACGACGTCCACGTCGATGCCGAGGGCGGCGCGTTCGATGGCCTGGTTCTTGTAGCCGGTGTCGACCCATGCCTTGGTGACGGTGGGGTGGTTGGCGGCGAGTTGGGTGAGGAGCTGTTTGCCGGCCTCGTTGTCGGAGACGCCGGCGGCGGTGACCATGACCAGCAGCAACAGGCCGAGGGTGTCGACGACAATGCTGCGCTTGCGGCCGACGATCTTCTTCCCGGCGTCGATTCCCTCGGTGCTGGTGGGGACGCCGGGGGCGGTTTTGACGCTCTGGGCATCGATCGTGCAGGCGGTCGGTTCGCCCTTGCACCCCTCCTGTTCACGGACGAGGCGGTGCAGACGGATGCCGAGCTTCTCGATGGTGCCGTCGGTGGTCCAGGCGCTGAAGTGGGAGAAGACAGTGGTGTGCGCGGGGAAGTCGTGGGGCAGGTACTCCCACGGAATCCCTGTGCGATTGATGTAGAGGATGGCATTCACGGTGTCCCGCAGATCATGGACTCGTGCCGCGGTACCCGGTCCAGTTCGGGCAGCCCGCCAGGCTCCGAACACCGGCTCGATCAATGCCGAGCGGGCATCGGAGACATCACTGCGGTACGGCCGTCGAGGGCTCACGAGAACAGCAACGAACCACCGCCACTGCAGTCACAGAGAACACCTCAAACCGCCCTCAAAACAGATCAGTTTCCCTCTTACAGACGCGCGTTGCGCTCCGCATTTCGCCGATAGACGTCATGTGCCGCCTGGGTGACGAACCCAGCGACGAAAGCGACCGGGCTGCCATAAAGCAGAGGACCCACGTCGGAAATCCAGTCCCCGATGGCGAGAACAGCGACCACGTCGAGGTAGTAGAACAGGAACAGTACCCCTTGGCCGAGCTTCGTCATCGCCCATCCCCCATGTGGTCACCACTCTTTCGCCCATGGCATGCCCGGTCCGTCACGGTCCGACACCGCACAGAGCGGCCCGCACCACCCTGCCCAGCACCGTGCCAATCTCGCGTGATCGCTTCGTTCCCCTGCCCCACGGCCCCGCCCCTTCGGTATCCGCGATCTTCCTTGGTCTTTTCTCGGGCCACCGAACTCCAGGCCGGTCCAACTTCGATGGCAATTCTTGGCCCACAGCCGAAAGGACCGCTCAGAACCGGGGCACGTCGGCCGGTGCCCGGTCCGTGCGCAGCCGGGCCACACGTACTGGGTGGCGCCAGGCTCCTCGTTCGCGGGCGGTGTCCACCTCGATCTCCGCGACGAGCTCCGGCTCCACCAGGACCACATCGAGCGGGGTGCGGGAGCCCCACGCCGCGGTGAACCGCACCCCCTCCCACGGGTGCCCGCTCCCAGCCCCGGCGGGGGTCAGGTGCCCGGCCAACTGCCGCGCGACGTCGGCCCGCAGCGGGGCGCTGCGGCCCACAGACCGCAGCACCCCGCGCTGGTCCAGGCGGCCCAGCACCAGGCTGCGGGGGCGGCTCGGCGTCCCTGTGATGGCGCCGATCACGGCCTCCGTCGTATCTCCCCTGCGGACTTTGATCAGGGCGCGAGCGCCGGGCCGGTAGCGCTGGCGGCTGCCGCGCACCACCAGGCCCTCGATGCCCGGGACGTCGGTCCACGTCGTGAACCACTCACGCGCGACTGCCACATCGGCCGTCTCAGGGCAGAGCGTCCACGGCGCGGCCCGCTCGGAGAACAGCTTCTCCAGCCGGGTGCGGCGCTGGGCGTACGGGACGGCGAGGAGCTCGTGGCCGTCGGCCTGGAGGACGTCGAAGACCGAGGCGCGCGGGTTCGCACAATCTCGCAGGAGGCAATCCGGGAACACGTCTTCCGACCCGGTTCTGCTTACCTTATGGATGCGGGTTCGGCTGCCCCTGTCGCACGACCCGAGGTGAGTCCACGCCGTGTACATCGCTCGGCCTTCGCAATATCAAGCGCAAGTCTTGGCCGTGCTGGGCCGCTTCACTACTGCCACCCCGGACGACAGCGGCTGGCAGCTGCTCGGCGCTATACGCCAAGGACAGGGCCCTGTCCTCCCGAAGCTGCCGCGAAGTGACAAGTAGCGCTCTGTGATCAGAGTGCCGCTCGGTCCGAGGTGGCGGGGCAAAGCTCAGGGACCGGGGCGGTCCGGTCGGCAGCGAAGTCGGCCTGGGCCTGCTCGACGGCTTCGGGATACGCCTCGCGCCTGGCGTGCTCGGCGAGGGCCCGGTAGATGCTGGCGACGGAGGGGTTCAGTCCTTTGCGCTTGCCGGTGGGGATGAACAGGTCGGGTTGGATCTGCTCGACGGGCTCGCCGCCCGCGCGGCGCCGGCGCACGGTGTGGAGCATGTCGTCGGTGATGACGGGGGCCGGCCGCCGTGCTTGCCCTTGCGGGCGGCGGTGTCGAGCCCTTCCAGGGTGGACTCGCGGATGTTCTCCCGCTCGGTCTCCGCCATCGCGGCGAAGAACGCGAACAGCAGCTTCCCCGGACCGGTCGGGGCGTAAATGCCGGGCAGTGGCCCGGCGAGCATCTCCAGGATGAGGCCGTGGGCGGTGAGGTGGTCAGCGAGCGCGGTGGGTTCGGCGGCGTCGCGGCCGAGCCGCTCCATCTCGTACACGGTGAAGATGACCGGGCAGTGCGGGGCGTGCGCCTTGACCTCCCGCGCGGTCCGCAGCGCCACCTCGAACTGGGGCCGTACACGGACGCGGGTGCTGATCTTCTCGCTGAAGATCTTGTCCCTCGGGACGCCGTGCTCGCTGAGCGCGTTGAGCTGGGAGTCAAGTTCCTGCCCGAGTGTCGAGCATCGCGCGTAGCCGATGCGGATGTCCGCGCTCGGCAGGTCCGGGTCGATGGGCGCCGGCGGCGGGCTGCCGGCCCGCCATGGTCGGCCCGGACCGCGGTCGGCTGGGGTCGGCACCCGCAGCGCTTTCTTCAGTCGGGGCACCATGGTGAAGCGGCGGGTGTGGTAGGCGGAGACGACCGCGCCGCCGCGCGAGCGGCACGGTGATCCGGGCTGCGCGTCACACTTCGGACAGGTGTGCTGTTCGACGTCGTCGCCGTCCGACCGGTCGGTCTTCAGAGGGTGCTGAGGGTCCGTCATGAGACCGGACTTTCGCACAATGCAAGTCTCAGAAGGGGGTCCGTGCCGCTTTCGGGTGAGAACGGGTTCTGAGAACGAAACCGGGCCCGGCGGCGGTCCGGCGGCCCGGTTCCGATCTTGCTCGAGCAAAGGACCGTTTATGCGAGATCAGACTGTCCGCGAACGGCCTGGAACGTCCCCGCCGCAGTGAACGCGTTTGTGATCGGCGCGATGAGCGAGGCGAAGCGGCGGGCACCCGCGGTGCCGATCGGCGCCCACAGCGCGGCGCAGTGCTCGTCCGTTTCCACTTCGATGCGCTCGCGTGCCGTACTGCCGGCGTCGGTGACAACGCCGTGGGAGTCGAGCCAGCCGCGCTCGACGAGGCGTGCTGTCGCCGCGCTCCACTCCTCGTCGTCCCACTGACGGGTCGCTCGCGCGAGAGCTGTCGGGAGGCGGCCGGTTGCGGTGTGCAGAACGAGGCAGTCGCATGGCCCGAGGCCGTTGTCGGCGAGTACGACGAGATGGGCGTCGCCGCGCCACTCGCGCGCCACCGTGATCTGCTGCCACAGTGCGACAAGAGGATCGGATGGAGGCGCGACCGAGGCGTTCGCGGCGGCGAGCACCTTGCCGGCGTAGTCGGCGCCGGCGACGACCGGATCGATCAGCGAGCGCGCTTCGGCGAGGTGGTCGTCCGTGAGATGTACGTTGACACGCCGCATCGCCCGTCCGGCGGCCAGGAAGCGGGCGGCCTGCCACCGCTCGGGCGACGCGGCCTTCCACACGCCCGCCATGGCCCTCACCGCCCGCGGGCTGAAGTTGTAGAAGGCCGCGAGCGTGACCTGCCACGGGACCGCGCCCATCGCGGCCGACCGGAAGGCCAGATAGGCCGGCCCGCGGTCGGTCACGCCGAGCCCGGCCGCCTCCTCGGCGGTCTCGGGGACGAGATGTATGAACAGGTGAGCGGCACTGATGGCGCGGCTGACGTCACGGACGGCGTTCAGGTCCATCGGGCCGTCGCCGGTGCGGGCGGAGTCGGGAAGGGCGTCGAGGTGCATGGCGGTGGTGTCTCCGGGGGTCGGGGGGGCGGGCGGCGCTGTCAGGCGGGTGTTTCGGCAGTGGCGGTCAACACGGCACGTCCGAGGGTGTGACCGGCCATGGTGAAGCCGAGGACGGCCGGTGTGGCGTCGGCCGGAACATTTGTGGCGGGGATGTCCAGGGCATGCACCACGATGAAGTAACGGTGCGGTCCGTGTCCGGCCGGCGGGGCGGCGCCGATGTAGCGGGCCACACGGGCATCGTTGGGCAACTGGTAGGCGCCCTCGGGTAGTTGTGAGCCGGTGTCGTCGCCGGCGCCCTCGGGGAGCTCGGTGACGGTGGCGGGGATGTCGGCGACTGCCCAGTGCCAGAACCCGGACCCGGTGGGGGCGTCGGGGTCGTAGACGGTGACGGCGTAGCTCTTGGTGCCGTCCGGGGCGCCGCTCCAGGACAGCTGCGGGGATGTGTCCTTCCCGCCGGGCAGTCCGGAGGAGTGCTGCTCGGGCGGCCACGCGGCACCGTCGGTGACGGTGGTGCTGGTGACGGTGAACGAGGCCGCCTGGGGGAGGCGGGCGAAGGGGTCGTTGGCAGGCACAGTGGTCGTTCCATTTCGGACGAGGGCGGTCTAATCGGCTACTGAATCGACCATAACATGGATAATCGATTATCTGATGGATCGTCTAGGATGGGCTCATGACTCAGACGGCGCACTCCTCGACCCCGCCGGGGAAGCAGATGCTTTCCGAGCAGGTCTATGCACACCTGCGGGACGCGATCATGCGCGGGGACCACTCCCCTGGCGCCCCCCTCAAGCCGCAGGATCTTGCCAAGGAGCAGGGCGTGAGCCTGGCCGTGGTGCGCGAGGCGCTCGTGCGGGTGGTCGGCGAGGGGCTCGCCGACCGGCTGCCCAACCGCGGCTTCACAGTCCCGTCCTTCTCCGACCGCCGCTGGCAGGAGATCGCGGAGGCCCGTCGGACTGTCGAACCGGTCGTACTACGCATGTCCATCGAGCGCGGCGACGTCGACTGGGAGGCCCGTGTACGGGCCGCCCACCATCGTCTGGTGCGCACTCCGGCGTATGTGCCGGAGGAGGGCGATTACTACACCGGCGCTTGGGCCGAAGCTCATAGGGCCTTCCACCGCACGTTGCTGGAGGGGTGCGGCAACCGCGCACTGCTGGAGACCTTCGACCGGATGTGGACCGCGAGCGAGCTGGCCCGCCGTTGGTCGGCGCACCGCAACCCCGACCGGGACGGCGCCGAGGAACACCGCAGGCTGGAAGAGGCGGCGCTGGCCCGCGACGCCGACACCGCAGCCGCGGTCCTGGTCCAGCACCTCACCTTGACCGCGGCTGCTCTGACCGACGATTCAGGTCAGGCCACCTAGGCTGGTGCCACAGCGGCGAGGTCGAGGTGGGAATTCATGTCCAGCTCGAACCGGCCGTAAGGGTTCACGGGGGTCCAGAACAACGGGGACGGAGCTCGCCGGTCGGCGTCGGTGAGCCGCCTCTGCCACATCTCCTCGCTCAGGATGTCCTGGAGCAGCAGGGTGTTGACGTGCACCAGCGCGGGCTGGAGCAGGTGCAGGGCGAGCATCGAAATTTCCTGGGACTCCTTGTCGGAGCCGGTCAGGTCGCCGTCCTTGCCGTAGAACAGGTCGTGGTTGGCGGAGTTCCAGTTCTCCACGACCTGGAGCACGGCCAGCCCGTCCTCATCTACGACAACTACAAGTCCCACCGCCTGCGTCGGCGCCTGCCCATCGCCGCGGCGACCGCCGCGCTGATCACCAGGCAGCAAGAGACCGTGCGGCGGCGCTTCCCGAACACTCCCACGAAGGACCTGGCGCTGCTGCCCACGCAGATGCGCAACCCCCACGGCATCAAGACGATCAGCGAGGACCTGCTCGCCCAGTGGCACCGCACCTGGGCCAACGGACTGCCCGATCTCTACGTCAACGTCGTCGTGGAAACCGACGGGCGGCGCACAAACCAGCAGATCCCTTTCGACAAGGCCCGCGTCTTCCTCTACGCCTACCGGCACAGCTACGCCCAGCGGCACGCCGACGCCGGCGTCGTACCCGACGTGCTCAAGGAGTTGATGGACCACCGCCAGCTCAGCACGACACAGGGCTATTACCGGGTGGGCCAGCAACGACGGCGGGAGGCCGTCGAGCGAGTCACGGCCATGCAGTTCGACCGGCACGGCCGCCGGATCTGGCGCCAGGCCCAACTCGTCCTGGACTCCGAGCACGCGCGGCGGGCGGTCGGCGAGGTCGCCGTTCCCTACGGATTGTGCACCGAGCCGTCCAACGTCGCCGCCGGTGGCCACGACTGCCCCGTCCGTTTCCGATGCGTGGGCTGCGGCCACTTCCGCACCGACGTCTCCTACCTACCCGACCTGGAGTCCTACCTCGCCGACCTGCTGCGCAACCGCGAACGCCTGGCCGCCTTCAGCGCCGATGACTGGGCCAAGGGCGAGGCCATGCCGTCCGACGAGGAGATCACCCGCGTCCGTCGCCTCATCAGCCGCGTCCGCGCCGACCTCGATGAGCTCACCGGCGAGGACCGCGCCCAGATCCAGCAAGCCGTCCAGGTCGTCCGCCGCACACGCCAGGTCGTCTCTCTCGGCCTGCCCAGAGTCCGTCAGCCCCTGCCCGACCTGCGTCCCGAAAGGCCCACCGCGTGACCAGCCCGATGATCGAGGGGAAACGAGCCGATTCCGCCCGCCGCCGCGAAAGCGTCCTCCAGGCCCTGGACGCGGCCCTGCGCAGCGGTCAGGACATCACCGCGACCTGCTCGAACGCGCCCACGCCGCAGCAACCGCCCCTGCCGAGGCAGGCAGAACAGCGGCCGTGAGCAGGGTCTCACTCCAGACAGACCTCGCCAACGCCCTGGAACGCAACACCCGGCTGACGGCACGCGTCCGGCAGCTGGAAAACGCCTGTCCGAGGAGCTGGGCACGACGGTCTGGAGCGAATCCGGCCTCGGTGCCCCGGCCGACCTCGACCAGCTTCAGCGCCGCATCACCGAACCGGAACAACAACTCGCCGACGTGAAAGGACAGTTGGACGAAAGAACTGGGGAACTGGACGCGGCACGCGCCGCAAACCGTGAACTGACCCGGGCGCTGAACCATACGCCGGAGGGAACGGGCCCGCCTACAGCCCGAAGGCCCCGCCCTCGATCAGGATGAGCAGACCGATCGCGATCAGCACCAGCGGCAGCAGAATGTGGCTCCAGCGGCTCATCAGACGATCACTCACGCATACGGCCTGACGCGGGCGAGGCGAGCATCGCTTTGAGGATGCGTTGCAGCTCAACGCGGTCCTGGGGAGTGACCCTCGCCAACCTGCGGTCGTACTCCGCCGCGAGGGCTGCAAGTGCTCGATCGCGCGCCTGCGTGCCCTCGTCGGTCAGTACGAGCCGGTGACGCCGCAGGTCCGCCTCGTCGATCTCGCGGCGGATGAAGCCCTTGGTGACGAGGTTGCGGACGTAGACCGTCACGCTCGCCTTGGGCAACAGCAGCGCGGTCGCGATCTCGGCTGGGTACGGCGATGCCTCCACCTCGGCCAGGACGAAAAACTCCTTCGTCTCCAACCTGAGCTCGGCGAGCTCCTCCGTGCAGGCATCCATCACGACTGCCAGCAGCCGCTGGTTCAGCGTCCACAGCTGCGCCCCGTCGACCGACATGCGGGCCCTCCATCCATGTGGTACAGTTTCGTATTAGTTCTGTATCGTACAAGATGCAGCCTTGTACTGGACTCCTATGGAACAACAATCTCACGAAGGAAGCCAGGGATGATCCAGCACCTCGCGATCCCGCGCGGTCCCATCAACCTCGCCGCGGACCTCCACCTGCCCGACAACGCCGACAGCAGCACACCGCTGCCCGCCGTGGTGCTCTCCACCCCAGGCAGCAGCGTGAAGGAGCAGATCGGCGCCAACTACGCCTCCCGTCTCGCCGCCCGCGGCATCGCGGCGCTCGTCCTCGACCCCGCCCATCAGGGCCAGAGCGGGGGCGAGCCCCGCGACCTCGAAGACCCCTACCGCCGAGGCGAGGACATCTCCTACGCCATCGACGTGCTCACCACGACCCCCGGCATCGACCCGCAGCGCATCGGCGTCCTCGGTATCTGCGCCGGTGGCGGCTACGCCGTCCATACCGCCCGCACGGACCACCGCATCAAAGCGGTCGGCACGGTCGTCCCCGTCAACATCGGCAACGCGTTCCGCAGCTTCTCCCCCGACGGTCCGGCCGCAGCACTCGACGCCCTCGCGGACGCACGGACCGAAGAGGCCCGCTCCGGCGAGACGACCCGCGTGAACTGGCTGCCCGACACCCTCGAGGACGCCGCGGCAGCGGGCCTGACCGACATCGACACCACTCAGGCCATCACCTACTACCGCACCGAGCGCGGCGGTAACGAACACTCCACGAGCCGGCGCCTCCTGCGAAGCGACTCCCTCCTGCTGGGCTACGACGCCTTCCACCTGGCCGATCAACTCATGACCCAGCCCCTCCAGGTCATCGTCGCCGGACGCATCGGCAACACCGGCTCCTACGACATGGGCATGCAGCTGTGGAAGCTGGCCCCCAACCCCGTCGACCTCATGGTGATCGACGGCGCCGGCCACTACGAGATGTACGACGAACCCGCATACGTCGACGCCGCCGTCGAACGACTCACCAGCTTCTATGCGAACAACCTGTAAGGCACCCGAACCGGCCAGCCTATGCGGTCACAGCACTGATATGTGGGGCCGGTCTGTCAAGCGGCAGTCTTCAGCGGCGTCCGGGATACGGGTCTCGGGCGCCGCTGGTGTGCATGGGGCCGGTCGGTGCCTGGTGGCGCGCGTGTCGTTCTCGACGCGTGGTCCATGCTGAGGGTGTCCAAGATCGTCTTATGGCAAACGACATGGACACTCTCGCGACACTTGGCCCCGCAGCGCCACCCGGGCTCCACGGCAGCCCCGTCAACGAGATGGCCGCCCAACAGCCCCTTCGGGCTACAGCACCACACCTGTCGCAGTGGCTAGACTCTCGATCAATGGCGCTGAGCTGCACCAACGTGAACTACTCACTAACGCCACAGCCCAGAGCCCCAGAGAACATGGCGCGGCGCGCACCAGGTCCGGGAAGCGGTCAGCCAAGTCCGCGCCGCGGCGGGACTGCAGGAACACCGCCCGGGACGCGGAGCTCGGCGTGAACAGGATCGCGCGAAAGCCGTCCCACTTGGGCTGATAGATCAGGTCGCCGGGGAGTTCGCCGGGCGAGGGCAGGGTCTCGCGGGCCTGCGCCAGCATCGGCTCCACCGGCGGCCGCAGGACCATGAGCTCGCCGCCGCGGTTCAGTCGTGCGCGACGGTCACGAGCTTCCAGCCGGTGCCGACGCATCCCTCGTGCGGGGGCGGGAAGCGGTGGCCACGCACATCGGTGCTGTATCGGTGGTGCTGCCCGCACTCGCACTCATAGATCCCGGACTCGGGAACGATCTCGCCGGGCTCCGTGTGCTCGCTCATACCTCCGGTCTACGGCGTCGAACGCGCCCCCGCGACTCGGGCGCGGAGGTCGAGGCCGAGTCTCGTGAGACGGCACTGAATGGGGCTGTTACATCGATTCCTTAACTGCGGTGAAGAACCGAGAAGCCTCGCGACATAGTCGCGAGGCTTCTCGGAGGGTGGTGTACCGGCCTACCGGCCCAAAAGCCGGGGATCGATATCACCTTGCCGAATGTTGACCTCCGCTACACCGCGATCAGCGCCACCTCCGGCAATCCGGATGGCCTGCCGTGTCACAGCGACCGCGATGTCCGCTGCTCCGCCGGGGGTTTCAGCCGAGACCTGCACGGTGGCGCCGACGGAAAAGAAGGCGCCGGTCGGACTGTTAGACGTAGCGGTCGGCACTATTTCGTACTGCGGTTCCTTCTCCATCGCCTCGGCCATTCCTTCCCGAAGCCGTGCCCACTCATCGTCGGTGACGTCCAGCAGTAGCTGCACGTCGACTTCCCAGTCACTGGCCATTGCGGTGCATCCTCATCCGAATCTGTCTACCTGGGCTTTGCATCAGCGGCCTTGCTGACAACTTGCGTCTTCGTACCAGTGATAGGCGAGACGATCTGTGCGGTGCTCTGCCCCCAGAACCGCCCAGCGTACTTCACCTTCTTGCCGTGGGGGACAGGAGCGTAAAACGTCGCCCTGCCACCACCGGTCCTCACCGTCTGCGTTTCCTTCGCCGTCGCGGCGACAAGCGGCTTCGGCGCACCGGCACGCATCAACTTGGATGTGACCTTCAACTGGACTGAGGGGATATTGCCGTAACACTGGGCGCGGGTCTTATAGATGACACTTTTCCCCTTTTTTGACCAGTGGGGGGGCGTCCGCCGTGATATTGCAGTACGCGCGAATCGTTCTCTTGCGCGTATCTGCGCTCGCCGCGTTCAGCGTGATCCTCGTAGTTCCCTCCGTCTTCGGCGTGGGGGCGCCGTCCGAGGCGCTCGCCGAGTTCGCGGGAACCTCTACCGCACCGGCGAGGCCATTGTCTGCCTGTACCGCAGGAGGATCAGCGTGTTGTCGCGGATGTTCAGCGCCGGCGTGGGCGCGGCCTCCCAGCCCAGGCCCGCGATGACCCTCGCGTCCGCAGGCAGGGACAGCGGCCGGTGCACAGTGGTCCCGAGCCCGGCGAGCGCGGCCGCCAGGTCCTCGACGTCCTCGTGCAGTTCCTCGGCATACCTCTCCTTGATGGCCCAGCTCTCCCGGTGGCCGGCCGCCACCCGGGTCAGGCGCGGGTAGGCCCAGTCCGACCGGAAGCCCTTCAGGTTCTGGTGGTGGAACAGCTCGAAGCTGACGTCACGCTCGTGGGAGAGGTAGTTGGCGGCGGACCCGACGATGACCTCCTTGAGCGGGGTGAAGTCGTCGTGGCTGTGCAGGCGGGACATGGGGGCTCCTCTCGGAAGGCTGGGAGTCAGGAGGGTCCGGGGGGTGCGGTCACGTGCCGGTCAGCGAGCGCCCGGCCGCGGCGCACCCGCAGGGCCAGCCCGGTGGCGTCCGGCTGGAAGGTGCGCTGTTCGCTCCAGCCGGAGAACCGGAACTCTCCGGTGTCGCCGGCCGGAACGAGGGCGAGGGTGCGTCCGGCGATCGTGAGGGTGAGGACGTCACCGCTCTCGCGGTCGATCCGGGCGGCGAGGAGCGAGCCGTCCAGCGGGGCGGGGGCGTCGAAGTCCGCGAACCCGGACGGCAGCAGCGCCTCGTAGGGCAGGTGCCCGGGCCAGACGGGCGGCGGCGCGGTCGGGCACGCGCGATTGAGGAGGATCTCGCCGTGGGTCAGCAATTCCTGCCACTCCTCGGGAAACCAGGCCGCCAGCTCGGCGGTGAGCAGGGCGTCGATCACGACGTGGGCCCGGGTCACCTTCTCGCTGGTGTTGCGCACCAGGTGTTCGCGGGAGAAGTCGCCGTACCACAACGTGCCGGGCTGCCAGCAGTGTTCGACGCCGTCCAGGACGAGGACGGCGCCCGGGGCGGTGACGACGGGGATGTGCAGGCGCACGATGCCGCGGTCCAGGCGGTACTTCGGGTCGCTGTGCGCGGTGGAGACGGCCCCGGGACCCAGCGCCATCAGCCCCTACCGCGTTGAGCGGGGCGGGGAGGGAGTCCAGGGTCTCGGCGAGGTAGGGCAGTTGGACGAGCCAGCGGGTTGCCTTGAAGGGCTGCGAGCCGGGGCCGCCGGGGTCGGTGCGGTCCGGATCGCCGCCGAGACTGCGCAGGGGCAGGACCCGCCAGTCGATCGCCGCGGGCTGACCGACCTGCCCGCCGTAGGTGTGGGTGCGCTGCACGTTCCAGGTGTGGGAGGTGACGGCCGTGAGCTCGGCGGCGAGCCGGTCGGAGTCAAAGACGGGCCGGAGTGCCGCTGCGGGCGAAGTGGTGGTCAAGGGGAGCTCCCGGGGTCAGGAGGAGAAGGACACGGTGGCGGTGCCGATGTGCTGGCTGGCGTCGTAGGCGCCGGCGGGCACGGTCGCGAACCGCGCGTCGAGCCGGTCGAAGGCGTCGGCGTGGCCGTGAGCGGGGTCGCAAGCGAGGCAGAACACGAACTGGACCGGCTGCCCGGCGGAGAGCGGGATGGCGGGCATGGAGACGATCACCCCGGTGCGGGTGGCCGGATCGTAGGCGAGGCCCAGTTCGTCGAGCGCCGTCAGGAACGCGGCGAAGGACGGCACCGCCCACGTGGGTCGGACGTGGTACTCGACCACCTGCCGGGCCGGTTCGCCCCTCACGCCGACGATGCCGTGGGGACATCGCCGCTCTCGTGCAGACGGCGGGGCTCCAGGACTTCGACGAGATGGACGTCATCCGGTCGTCGCTGATCGAGTGGCGCGGGGGCGGGCCCGAGGTTTGGTTCAGTGGGCCCACCACTGCATAACGAGCTCGTTCACGTACGGTCACCGCGCTGCGAGCGCTTCGCACGCCTCTCAGATCACGCCAGTTGGAGCGAGCGGCGGCATCGGTCGGCTATCTCTTGCTCAATGGCCAGGAGCCGTTCGTGCTCCGCCGCGAGGTCGTACTCCTCGTCGCCCGTTCTCGCCAAAGCTGTAAAGCCCACGAAACGGTGGATCTGTCCTGTGAACTGATCGACGGATGGTCGAAGGTCGTCGGGGGCTTCGAGCTTCAAGGCCTCAGCGGCCTTCGGGAACCGTCGAAGGAAGTCAACGCACTCGCGTCCAACCCGCGTAGCATCCACATCTGAAAGCGTGCGGATCCGGACGACTTCCGAGAGCGGGCCGCGGAGCGCATTTCGGAGAGGTACGTCGCGTACGCCTCGCGCCGGATCTGACGCAGCCATTGCCCATGTGCACTCTGGGCCTGCCTGTCCGCTTGCTAGCGGGCACCCTTGGCAGCGATCCGGGCAGCGCCCCAGGCGCCTGCCGCACCCAGAGCAGATCCGCCTGAACGCCTATGAGCCCTGCAAGAGCCGCATCCACGTACTGCATTGTGCGCGACCGCGCGGGTTGTCCACAGGGCTCTGCAGGGATTGGTGATCCGCCCTACCGTGCTTCTCCTGTGGAGCTCACGCGCGTGGCCGACGAGGTGCTGACCGCGATGCCGGACGACGTGCACGAGGAGCTGCTCGCGCTCATCGACTCCGTGGCCGATGCCCCGCACTCGCGACCGGGGCGGACCGTGGTGTTCGGGGCGTCGAGCTGGGTCACGTGCACGGTGGCGGACATCATCGTCGAGGTGCTCGATGTTGGGTGGGTGAGTTGACTCCACATGCCCGCGGCCGTGTCAGACGGGCAGGCCGTGGCCTTGCGCCGGTCCACTCCTGGCGTCGGCCTTGGCGGTTGTCAGGAGTGGACCGGCTCGAAGGTGTCAGGGTGTTCGCCGTCTGCTCACGTATCGGGCGACTCGTTGGGCGCCCAGGACTACGGGCACTACGGCGATCCCCCCGACCAGTGCCCACAACATGCAAGCTGCCCAGGACTGATCGCTCACAGTAAGGCCGAGGAACACCCCCATGCCGGCCAACACCGCAAGCGCGGCGGTCCGTTCGGCTCGGGTGTGACGGTTCTTCAAGTCATCTGTCATCGCAGTGCTCCTCACGAGTCATGTCGTCGGCGCGGGAAGGGCGACAGCATCGCCTGTCAGTCGAACAGACCGCCGACGACTCCGGCGACGGCTCCACCCAGACCTCCTGCGACAGCCCCGGGGATGCATCCAGCTCCTCCTCCGGCTACGGCGCCCCCCACGCACCCGCTGACAAGTCCCATGGCGGTGCCCTTGGCCGCGTCGTTCACCCACTTGGGGTCGGCGACGACGGGAAAGGCCGTGGAGCCCGTGGTCTGTACCGACTGGATGAGGGTGTTGCCGTCGATGCGGTAGCTGGTGGGTATGGACTTGCCGGTAGCGTCCTTGGCCCAGGGTGTAGTGAAACCGCCGAGGAATGTGCCGTTCTTGGCGACTGCGGCGACGGCGCCGGTGTTGAGCTTGACCAAGTGGGCACCGTCGGGCAGGCCGATGTCGTAGCGCTGTTCGCGCGGGGCGGTGGCGTTCTTGAGGACGGCCAGGGCGCGGATGCCGCCGTCGGCGGTGGGCTGGATCGCGAGGTCGGTGCCCTTGGCCGCCCCGGGGTAGACGGTGGTGTTCTTGCCGGCCCTGGTGCCGATGACGTTGTTGCTGCTGGGAAGTGCGATGGATACGGCGTCACCCGTTGCGGTGACAGTCTTCGCGTCCCCGGTGGAGCGCTGGGGGATTCTGGTGCCTGACGCCGGGGTCGGGGCGATGTCACCGGTGCCGGTGGCCTTCTCGACCGCGGCCGCAGTGCTTTCGGTCTTAGAGGGGGCGTCGCTGGCCAAGGCGACGGAGGCGGTTCCGAGGGTGAGCGCGGCCGCGCTGAGGGTGGTGACGATGCCGCTGGCTATGCGCTGACGGTGGTTCATGAAAACCCTTCGTGGATGGTGCATTGGGCCCCGGCGCAGCCGATGGAGGGAGGGGGCTGGCGCCAGGGTGAGATGACCTTGGCATGCGCAAATGATCACGGGAAGGGTGTTCAACTGAGGTCGGCGCAATTGAGGGCTTTGGTCCTTGTATTTGCTGCCCCGTTAGGACCTTAGTCCTTGCATTTTCGAGCCGTTCTGATGTTTACCCCTCGCTGTTGCGCTCCTGCGGCTTTCCCGTTCATGCGGCGATGCGTCCACCCTCCGTCCAGATGCGACCGCAACCTGTGCAGTGCGCGATCGGCTGTCGGCCTTCGCCACCGTGGACGTCGATTGCACCGCCGCAATCGTGACGCTGCTCCAGGGTGTGGCGCTGCGCGGCGATGTCGAGGGCCCGCTCCACCCACCCGGCCGAGGCCGCGGCGACTCAAGCCGACTCGCACAGGCACGAGATGCCCGGCATCTAGGACAGGCGGGCGATGAGTTCCTCCCGGCCGGACACGCCCGTCTTCCGATACACCGCCTTGAAGTGGTCGTTCACCGTATGCGGCGACAGGTCGAGACGGCGGGCGATCTGCTTGGCGGACTGGCCCTCGATGGCCTGCGCGATGACCATCCGCTCCCTGCTGGAGATGCCGTACCACTGCACGAGAGCGGGCAACAGGTCGGCGGCCGGGGCAGGTTGGAGGGTCACTACCACATCCCCCGCCGTCCCCCCGTCGAGGAGCTGGGCCTGCAGGGAGAACCATCCCTGAGAGGTGGGCGCGCGGGTGATCGCCGGTGCACCCGTACGCCGCGCGGTGTACGTGATGTGCCAGAGAAAGCCGAACAGCTCCTGGTCACAGGCGGGATAGACGCCAGGCAGAAGCCTGCGCACGGCCTCGCGACCCCCTGCCGTCACCCCTGTGATCTCATCGCTCGGCCCGATGAAGACGACACACGGCGGGAACGGGGTACGCCGAGGACGCAACGACCTGCCCGTCACAAACCGCCTCACGGCCAGGGCGAGCGGCTGCGCAAGCTCCGCCGCGCGCGCGATCTCCACCGCCGAGAACGGCCTCGCCCCCCGCTCGCGCAACAGCACCAACGCGCCCCAAGCAATGCCACGTTGGGCCAACGCGACACACATCTCACTGCCGTACGAGTCGGCGGCCATGATGCTGTGCAGTCGGCGCACCTGCGGGCGCTCGTCCGACGAGCCGGAACCGAGCACGGCGACCGGGCAGGCCCCGCGAATCAGCTCGGCGACGGGGCTCTGGGTCCAGCCGAGCGCATCCTCGCTGTCCATACGGCGCCGCGCCCGCGCGTCGTAGGTGTTCTCGCAGGCCAGAAAGCAGCGCGCGCCGGTGACGGGGTCATAGCCGGTGAGCAGATAGCCGTCGTGCGGTACGGCCCTGCTCAGGTGGCTCGACACCACCTCGCCCAGCTCCGATACGGAGCCGACCCGGCCCGCCGCCTCCGACACCGCATGACCCGCCGGGCCCGCTGCCCCCATCCATGTGACCACCCAACGAGTGTGGCACACCTCACATCCCCAACTCCAGAGGGTTCATGACCTGTTGGGCGGACCGGAGTGACCCACCGGTTCACCGTCGCGGCCTGCGCGGGTGGGCGCGCCGAGCTGCGCCGTCTCCTCGCCGCTGGCTACCGCAGCGGATCCGCCAGTTCAGGCCGTGGTCCGCAGTGCAGCCGACGGGCCGATGGCCGGCGTCCCGGCTTCCCGCGCCGCACGCTCTTGCCGAGCCCGGCGCAGCGCGGCGGCCTCGGTCGCCGTGGCCTGGCGGCGGCGGCGCTGGGCGCGAGCCTGCTCCATCGGGGCCGGCGCATCGTCCGCGACGACCTCGGGCGCAGAGAAGGTCCAGCGCGTAGTCACCGGTCCCCAGATGCGCGGCGGGCTTGTTGTCGGCGGTGGTCGGGTGAGCCGGGTGGGCAGATGTGCCGAGGGCGTAGAACTCGGCTTTGCCGGTAACCGTGGCAAGCCAGGCGAGTGTGGAGCGTCGATCCGCCCACCGGTGTGATGCCGCGTCTGAGGCCAGGCCGACGGTGCGGCCAGGGGCGGTGAGGCGCAGGTCCAGGGCGAGGACTGCGAGGGCCAGGAGCATGCCCTTGGTGAGGGTCAGGCTGAGGACGTGGCGGGTGCCGGCGAGACGTCCGACCCATCCGGGCTTTGCCTTGGCGGCAATGTGCGCTGACTGCTGGACCCAGTGGTCTGCGACGGTGTGACCGACCCAGAGCATGGTGAAGGCGGCGGCGAACGTGGCGATGGCTTCAGTGTGCGAGACCATGGGTCTCCCTTTTGGCCTGCCGGTCGTCGGCTGCGACGTTGGCCATCTCCATGGGGTCGCCGAGCACGCGCAGCGCGTCCTCCAGGTGCCCGAGGCTGACGGCGCTGGCGAGCCAGCCGCGGGGTCGTCCTCGGGACCTCAGGTGATCGAGATGGTGGTGGAGGAGGTCTGGGTGAGCTGGAGCATTGCGTTGGCCCACCCGCCGGCCGGCGTCGTCCGGCGTCCGGCGACTCTTGCCCTCCGGCGGCGTCCGGATCGCGGCGAAGAAGGTCGGGTGTGTGACCCGGCAGCGCTACGAGGAGATCGTGGCCGAGCTGCGGGACGTGGTCGAGCAGCAGTCCAAGGGGCAGTTTTCGGATTGGTGACCTGGCGCTCCGCCGCGCCTTGGCCTTTGGGGGTGGGCGCGATGCCCGCTGAGGAGAGATCCACTTCGCCGACGACGAGCCCCGGCCCTCCTTGAACAGCAGCGCCATCCCGCTACCAGCTCCCTAGCAGCCCAAGGCCGAAGCCCCGCGCCACCAGAGCCACATCCAGCCTCAAGGACCCCATGAGGAGGATTCAAGTACAGGCTCTCAGGGGTGCCAGGGTGCTCCGGTCACCTGATGGTCCGCGTGGCTCAGCGCCTCCGTGACCAGTCGGCGCAGATGGCCGTCGCGCAGCGAATACACCATGCGGCGCCCGTCCTTGCGGGACTGGACGAGACCGGCGAGCCGCAGCTTGGCCAGGTGCTGGCTGACGGCAGGACGCGCCGCGCCGCTGACGCCCGCCAGCTCCGTCACGTCCGCCTCTCCCCCGGCCAGCACCCACAGCAGGTGCAGGCGCGTCGGGTCGGCGAGGAGCGCGAACACCGTTGTGGCGGCCTCCAACTGCACCCGGTTCGGGCTGCTTTGGTGACCGCTGGTCTCGCGGTGTGCGGCTGAGGGTGCGTCGCGCTCCGGCATGGCCTCATCGTAGGACCGCACAGGCCGCGTCGGGCGCCGGGTGCCCGCTTCTGGCACCCGTCGGCAGCCTCTTCGGTCCCGGACGCTCACCTTCGTGCGCTCAGAGCCCGTGCCATATCCCCGGCTGACCGACTCAGTTCTGCCCGGTCAGGCGGTCCAACTCCGCGGTGATCCGCGTCCGGAGCGTGTCGTGCCTGGACGACAGTGCGTACCGTTCGTCGTTCCAGTTCTCCCGCGGGTAGAGCCAGACCGGCATCCGCACCAGGTCGGCCGGCTCCCATGCGTATCGCGGCCACACATGCGCGTGGAGGTATCCGTCGGTGTTACCGAGGATCTCCAGGTTCACCCGCCGGAACTCCGGGTCGAGGCGTCGGCAAGCGCACTCGACGGCTTCGCCCAGGACGTCCATGTCGGAGAGGAAGGCCAGTCGCTTCGGCTTGGGCAGCTCGGACAATCGCTCCACCTGCGGATCGTCGACGAGGAGGACCGAGTAGCCCGGCAGGAACTGGACGTCCCCCATCGCCGCGAACCCCGCCGTCAACCGCCGCATCACGGCCGGGTTCTCGCCGGCCAGGGCGCTTGCGATCCGGTCCTCGCGCCACTCGTTCGTCATGGGCTGCCGACTCCGTCCGCTCGGGTGGGTCACCGAGACCTCATCTTCTCGCGGCGCGGGACGCACCTGCGCTCAGCGGTGCTGGGCGATGAGCAGGTGTGCCATCCGCCGGGCCCGGAGAGCCGCGTCGGTGTCCCCTTCCGCCGCCGAGATGATGGACCCCTTCATCAGGATGTGCCAGGAGCGGGCGAACGAGTCCGTGTCGCGCAGCTCCGCCTCTTCGGCCATGCCGGACACGAAAGAGCGGATGTTCTGCAGGTAGCCGATGCTCGCCCTGCCCAGGGGGTGCTCGCCGCCCATCTCCAGCAGGACGTTGATGAACGTGCAGGCGTCGAAGTCGTCGCTGCGGAACCAATCGTCGAAGACGTCGAAGATCGCGAGCAGCCGTTCCTCCGGCGTACCGCCACGGCTGCGGGCACCTGCCATGACGAGACCGAGCGTCCACTGCTCCTCACGGCGGGCGAGGAACTCCAGCACGAGCGCGTCCTTCGACTCGAAGTGCCGGTAGAGCGTCGCCTTGGCGACTCCCGAACGCGATATGACCTCTTCGATGCCGACATCGCGGACGCCGCGTCGCGAGAAGAGCTCGTACGCGGTTCGCAAGATCCGTTCACGAGGTGCCAGTTGGCACGTCTCTGCCGGCGGTCCGCTGTCCATCACCGTCCAGAATAGCCCTGGACAGAGCCGCCGCCCCCTGCCATCGTCTAAGTAGCGGCCCACGAGACAGACCGGTCTTTCTGTCCCGGCCCGGTCAGTGACTTCACACCCCCATCACCACTACAGGGTCCCGGTGTACGCATCAACCGGCTGGCAGCCACCGCGGGAGCAACCGGCTGTCGGCCCACCACCGGGAACTGCCCGACGGGTGGGGCAGCGGTCTCCCTGGCGCACCCCTCCCACCAGGTGAGCCGCCCCACCCGTCGGATGGCCGTCCCTGTTCCAGGACGGTGAACCGTCGCGCAGCCCGGTTGGTTCCTTCGCGGCGGCGACCTCGCTCACTCGCTTGCCGTCGGCGTTGACGGCAGCGCCCGCCCTCATCCGGTCGGTACCCACCTCGCCCACCCGGCGATCACCCACGGGTACGTGTCAAAACTATTGACAACTCAATTGGTCTGGACCAACTATGCGCACAACAGCGGTGGCCACCGTCGTTCGCTCCCCTCCTTCTCTCCTCCCTGGAGGCACCCCGTGGACCGTGTACGTCAGGGCAGACCCGGCCTTCGTCGGAGGTTCGGCGCAGCGATCGCCGTGAGTGCGGCCGCCGCACTCGCCGTCACCGCGCTCGCCGCGCCCGCGCAGTCGGCCGACGCCAAGGCCGCCGGCGTCGCAGCGGACGTCAACGTGGCCAAGAACGCCGGGTTCGAATCGGACCTGAGCAACTGGACCTGCGCAGCGAACAGCGGTACCGCCGTCACCTCCCCCGTGCACGGCGGTACGAAGGCGCTCAAGGCCACCCCGTCGGGCCAGGACACCGCCGAGTGTTCCCAGATCGTCAAGGTGAAGCCCAACTCCACGTACAAACTGAGCAGTTGGGTGCAGGGCAGTTACGCCTACCTCGGTGCCCGCGGCACGGGTACCACCGACGTGTCGACGTGGACGCCGGGCACCTCCTCCTGGCAGCAGCTCTCCACCAGCTTCACCACCGGCGCGAACACCACGTCCGTCACCGTGTACACCCACGGCTGGTACGGGCAGAGCGCGTACTACGTCGACGATGTGAGCGTCCTCGGACCCGACGGAGGCGGCGGCACCGATCCGGTGGAGATACCGGCCGTGCCGGCCGGCCTCACGGCGGGCGCGACGACGTCCACGTCGGTGGACCTGTCCTGGACCCCGGTGTCCACGGCCACCGCGTACACCGTCTACCGCGACGGCACGAAGGTCGCCTCGACAAGCGGCGCCTCCACGACCGTCACCGGCCTCACGCCGGAGACCACGTACAGCTTCCAGGTGAGCGCCTCGAACGCGGCGGGTGAGTCCGCCAAGTCGGCGGCGGTGTCCGCACGGACCACCAAGGGCGGCGGCGGAGACGGCGGCACCGTGCCCAAGCACGCGCTGACCGGCTACTGGCAGAACTTCAACAACGGCGCGACCGTGCAGAAGCTGCGGGACGTGTCCTCGCAGTACGACATCATCGCCGTCTCCTTCGCCGACGCCACCACCACACCGGGCCAGATCACCTTCAACCTGGACCCGGCCGTCGGCTACTCCTCCCCCGCCGACTTCAAGGCGGACATCGCGGCCAAGCACGCCGCGGGCAAGTCCGTGATCCTCTCGGTCGGCGGCGAGAAGGGCAGCATCTCCGTCAACAGTGACGCCTCCGCGACGGCGTTCGCCAACAGTGCCTACGCGCTCATGCAGGAGTACGGGTTCGACGGCGTCGACATCGACCTGGAGAACGGCCTCAACCCGACCTACATGACGAAGGCGCTGCGCCAGCTCTCCGCGAAGGCGGGCTCGAAGCTGGTGCTCACGATGGCGCCGCAGACCATCGACATGCAGTCCACCTCCGGTGGGTACTTCCAGACGGCGCTCGCCGTGAAGGACATCCTCACGATCGTCAACATGCAGTACTACAACAGCGGTTCGATGCTGGGCTGCGACGGCAAGGTCTACAGCCAGGGCACCGTGGACTTCCTGACCGCGCTCGCCTGCATCCAGCTGGAGGGTGGCCTCGACCCGTCACAGGTCGGCATCGGCGTCCCGGCGTCGACGCGCGGCGCGGGCAGCGGTTACGTCGCCCCGTCCGTCGTGAACAACGCCCTGGACTGCCTGGCCCGCGGCACCGGCTGCGGCTCCTTCAAGCCGTCGAAGACGTACCCGGGACTGCGCGGCGCCATGACGTGGTCCACGAACTGGGACGCGACGGCGGGCAGCACATGGTCGAACACCGTCGGCCCGAAGGTGCACAGCCTTCCGTAGCGAACGCCCGCGCGGCGGGGCGGACCGGCCACGGTCCGCCCCGTCGTCCTTGCGGCGGCCTCGCACACCTACCTCTTGCGCGACTCCACTCGGTTCCTTCGGTCCATCACCAGGTTCGCCACGATCCCCAGCAAGGTCGCCGCCGCGGAGGGCAGCCATGGGTTGGTGGCGTGCAGGCCCGGCGTGAATTGCAGGACGAACATGGCGGCGATGAAGGTCGTCAGGCAGGAGGTGACCGTCTCTGCCGCCTGCTTCGTGCGCTCCGCGGGCCGGCTGAGCCGCACCAGGAGTCGTACCGGGGTGGTGAACACCCCGGCGAGCAGTCCGCAGGGGATACTCAGCAGCGCGGCCCAGAGCAGCGTGCCCAGGCCGTCGAATTCGATCAGGTCGCTGAACGCGGCGGTGACGATCAGGACCATCAGCAGCAGGACGAGCACGACGACGGCCGCGACCCCGAGACCCAGAGCCGTCATTCCGGCTGCGACCAGCGTTTTCCCCGTGGCGCTCAAGGAGCCCCACGTGATCTCCTCTTCACGGTCCCGCTCCTGCTGTTCGCTCATCGCTGACTCCCGAGGGTGTACCGGTCCTTGACCTTGACCTCGGTGACCGACCGTCCCTCGGCGAAGACACTCCGCCAGTCGCCGATCACATGGAGCTCGTCGGTGCCCATCGCGCGGACGACGGTGAGACCTTCCTCGTACGCCTTGTAGGCCTTCATCCAGAGGTTGGAAAAAGCCTGGGAGCGGATGAGGTGCATCCAGTCGGGGCGGTAGAGCTCGCGGTTGTAGTTCGACTCCCCCATCGTGGCGACGAACTTGGAGTACATCGCCTTCACGTACTCCAGCGTCACCTCGTCGTCCTCGGCGATCGCCAGGTCCCTGGCGTCCTTGAGGGCGACACGGAACTTCTCGAGGAGGCCTTCGGTCGCGCCAGAGGTGTACGACTCGTGGATGAGGGGCGGCTCGCACAGTCCGTACTTCGGCGACGAAAGGCGCAGGAGCAGGCGCAGGGTCGGCTCGGTGATCCAGAGAGGGCCCGGTTCGTCGCGGTTGCCGATCGGGTTCGGCAGGACATCCTCGTGGTCCCAGACGGGTGGGGTGACGAGGTGGACTCCGGCGCGGCGGCGGTCGTGGGCGAAGCCGGTGGAGTGCTCCAGCTGGCCGATCGGGAGATGCGTCTTGAGCGCGGAGAGGTAGGCGCCGTTGATGTCGAGGGCCGTCACCTCGTGGGCACCGGGCGGGAGTTCGGGGCGGGTCCACTTGGGTCGGGCCTCCCAGATCTGGTCCGCGCCGCGCGAGGTCTGCTTGCGCAGGATGTCCGGGATCCAGGGGTGCGCCACGATGTCGTAACGGCCACCCTTGCGGGTCTCGTCGAGCAGGGCCATCGCGTCCGGGATGGCCCGCTTGACCAGGGCGGCCGTGGCGGCATCCACGTCGCCCGCGTGCGCGGCGAGCGCCTCCCGCACGGCGTGGCCGATCACGTCGGGCATGTCGGCGGGCGTCTGCGCCCTGCGTCCCACCGGGACGAGTTTCACCTGCCGCGCCGGGCGGGTGGAGGCGGGAGCGAGCGCGGGGGTGACCGCTGTGTTCGTGGTGCCGCACTGGGTGGGGTCCAGGTGCTGCGGGAAGCCCTCCACCTCCTCCGTGGCGGGCCTGCCGCACAGCACACACGGTTCAGGGTGGGCCAGGCGCCCGGCCGTGCTGTCGGCGGGCTCGCCTCGTCCCCCGGTCGGCGCCTGGGAGGGGGCGAAGGGCTGCGGCTCGGACTCCGGTTCGGCTTCGGGCTCGGGGTCGGGGTCGGTCCCCGAAGGCTGCGGCGCGAGCCTCGTACGCGCCGCGTCGAGAAAGTACGCGTACTTCTCCCGGACGCCACCCGTCGGTTCGCGGCCGGACTCCCAGCCGCCGACCGTGTTCGGGCTCACCCCGATGGCGCGCGCCACTTGGGCCTGCGACAGGTTCAGGGCCTCGCGCAGCGTGCGGCGTTCCTCGGCGGACGGCAGTTCCACCTCCGGCCCCGCGACGGCCAGCAGGGCGTCGATGGCGTCGAAGTCGCTCATCGCCGGGCCGCACCCCTCGCTGCGGGTCCGGCGGCGGTACGGCGCCTCGGAACGGTACGACGGCGGTCGACGGGCAGCGCCTCGCAGGCCCGGGTGGGGCCGGCGAGCAGGTCGAGCACATCGATGCCGTAGTGCACGGCGATCGCGTCGCAGTCGTCCAGGCCCCAGGCGGCGGCGCCGGACTGACGACGTGACACCTGCGTCTGGTCGACGCCCAGTACGGAGGCGAGGCCCGCTTGTGTGTCACCGGTGATCTGCATCAGCGCGGCCACAGCCGCACGCAGTCGCTCGACGGAAGACATACCCATGACCTCAGCCTAGCCAACCGGCGGGCGGCATTCGCATGTGGCTCGCGGATAACGCATGCCGTCGTCGTTTCGTGGTCTTGGTCGTTGGCCATCCGTCGGCCCCCGCCGTCATCAGTCCCTGGGCGCGCCATTCCGCCAGACGTGGACCTCCGTGCTCGGGACACGTTCGGAGAACCGGCCCGACGCGGAGGCCTCCTGAAGCATTGCGCGCAGATCGGCTTCGAAACGGTCGCGGCCGGTTCCGAACAGGTGCGGGGCCGAGTTCGACATGGAAAAGACACCGGCCACGACGTCGTCGACCGACCGTTCCAGGGGCTGTCCGCCGGGCACGACGTGGTGTTCCGGCCCCGAGAAGCCCGCCCGGGCGTACACGGCTGCCTCGCCGCCGGGGGTGCCCTGCGTCAACACGCCCCGCCCGGCGCGGCGGACCGGCCCCAAGTACCGCCTGACCAGCGCCCCCACCGCCTCGTGGGGTGGCGCCGGGTACGGGAGCCCGTCGACCGGCCGAGCCTCCGTCTTCACATCCGAGATGTGGACCAGCGCGCCGCCGGGACGGAGCATCTCCTTGACGGTCGCGGCGACCAGGTCGCGGTCCATCCAGTGGAAGGACTGGGCGAAGACCGCGACGGTGAACGTGCCGAGCCCCGCGGGGAGGTCCTCCGCGCGGGCCCGCACCCATCGCGCCCGTGCGGCCACGCCCCGCCGGACCGCCTCGCGACCCGCTTCGGCGATCATGCCGCCGTCCGGGTCCACGCCCACCACCTCGCCGAACAGCGGGGCCAGGGCCAGCGCGAGGGTTCCCGGACCACATCCCACGTCGAGGAGACGCCCCCGCACGTCGAGGCCGAGCACCTCGGCGAGTACGTCCGCCAGGCCGGGCGCGTAGGGCAGTCTTCCGCGCGCGTAATAGGGGGCCGCCCCCGCGAACAACGTCTCGTCCCACTCCCAGCCGGCCACCATGCCCGCTCGCCACCTCTCACACTTTTGACCGGCCCCCTCTTACCGCCGGCCCAGATCTGCCGCCTGCCTTCCGGACTCCGCCGGGCCGGAGGCCGCTTCCGCGTAGACGGTACTCGGGCCCCGCGCCCCCTCCGGTAATCTGGATCTTTTCCCGCAGGAGGAGTTGCATCAGTGGAGTTCCGGCTGCTTGGAGCGGTTTCCGTCGCCACTGAGGTCGGTGTGGTGCCGCTCGGACCCGCCAAGCGGCGCAGCCTGCTCGCCGCCCTGCTGCTGAGGCCCAATCATCCGGTCCCGGTGAGCCAGCTGACGGACGCGCTGTGGGACGACGAGCCGCCGGCGCGGGCCCGCGGCGTCATCCAGGGCCATGTGTCGCGGCTCAGGGTCCTGCTCGCCGGCGCGGACGCCGACATGTTCGGCGTCGAGCTGCTCACCCAGGGCTCGGCGTACGTCCTGCGGATGCCCGAATCGCTGCTCGACGCCCACCGCTTCGAAGAGCTGGTGACGCTGGCCCGCAGTCAGCGCGCCCCCGCCGATGCCGTGGCGATGTACCAGGAGGCGCTGTCCCTCTGGCAGGGTCCCGCGCTGACCGGCGCGCATCCGAGTCAGCCCCTGCAGGCGGCCGCCCAGGCCCTGGAAGAGCTCCGCCTCGCCTCCGTCGAGTCGCTGGCCACGGCGTACTCGGGGATGGGCGAGCACGCGCGCGCCGCGGCCGTGCTGCGGGCGGAGGCGAGCGTCCACCCGCTGCGCGAATCGCTGGCCGCGGCGCTCGTACGGGAACTGCAGCGGGCGGGCCGCCGCTCGGAGGCGCTCGACTGGTTCCACCGCACGCGACGGCTGCTCGCCGACGAGTTGGGGGTCGATCCCGGACGGGAGCTGGCCGACGCCTACACGGTCGTGCTGCGCGGAGAGGACGACAGGGACGAGGCGGCGCGAAGACCAGGTCCGGCCTCGCACTCGACGTCGACCTCCCTATCGACGTCGTCCGCATCGACCGCTGCCGCCACCACGGCTGCGACTTCCGTCGCGGCCGCCTCCGTGACCGACACCGCGAAGTCGGCCTCGCCTCCGGCTCCCGCACACGCCGTGGTTCCCGCCCCTGCCCCCGTGGCCGCCCCCGCCCCACCACCCGTCCACGGGCTGCCAACAGCCCCTCCGCCAGGCACGATCGACCTGCTCCCGCGCATGCCGCGCGGCTTCCACGGGCGGGCCGGGGAGCTGACCGCGCTGTCCCGGGCCGCCGCGGGCGAGGCGCCCGTCTGTCTGGTCACCGGGCCCGCCGGCGTCGGCAAGACCGCGCTCGTTGCGCACTGGGCGCACCGCAATCGCGACCAGTTCCCCGGCGGTCTGCTCTACGCCGACCTGCGCGGCTTCAGCGACACGGGCGAACCGGCCCTCCTCGAAGTGCTGCGGGAGTTCCTGCTGGCGCTGGGTGTGGCGCCGCGTCGGATACCTGAGTCGGCCGGGGCCGCGTCCGCGCTGTTCCGTTCCCTCTGTGCCGAGCGGGAACTCCTTGTCGTACTCGACAACGCGCGCGCGTCCGAGCAGGTCCGCGAGCTGCTGCCGGGCGGTGCGCAGTGCGTCACCGTGGTCACGAGCCGGTACCGGCTGCGCGGGCTGATCGCGTCCGACGCCGCGCGGCCCGTCCCCGTGGACGTACTGGAACCGGAGGACAGCACGGCGCTGCTCGCCGCGGTGCTCGGCAAGGAACGGGTGCTCGCGGAGGAGGTGGCCGCCCGGCGCCTCGCGGAGCTGTGCGGCGGGCTGCCGCTCGCGCTGCGGGTGGCGGCCGCCCGTCTCGCCGATCAGCCGGAGTGGTCGCTGAGTGCCATGTGCGGCGAACTGTCCGACGAGTCACGGCGGTTGAACCTCCTGGACGTGGAGGACACGGGCGTCCGGGCCGCGCTGCGCCTGACGGTCCGCCGGCTCCCGGCGGACGCCGCGCACCACTTCGCCCCTCTCGGGCAGCACCCTGGGACGCATGTCGACCGGTACACGGCCGCGGCTCTCGCCGGTACGGATCCGGAGACGGCCGCGGCGGCGCTGGACAAGCTCACCGCCGCGCACCTGGTGATCCGGACCGCGCCGGACCGCTGGACGCTGCACGACCTCGTCCGGTTGTACGCGCGCGGGCTCGACGCCGGGCCCGACACCTTGGTGCGGGGGCTCGACCACACGGTCGCCACGGCGCTGGCCGCCGCGGACGCGGCCGAGCCCGGCGACGAGTCGTGCTTCGCCCTGCCCGCGGACTTCCACCCGCCGCAGGCGACACGGGAGTTCACCGGCCGTGAGCAGGCCATGGACTGGTACGCGGCCGAGCGCGACGACCTGACGCTGGCGGCGGCCGCCGCACACGCCGCCGGGCTGCACGCCAGGACGTGGCGGATCGTCCTGGCGCTGTGGCCGCAGATCGTGTGGCGGGTCCGGGACGGCTGGACTTCCCTGCTGCGTACGGCACTTGAGGCGGCGCGGGCCGATGGTGACGCGCGCGCCGAGTCGCGGGTGCTCGCGCTGCTCGGCTGGGTGCTTACGGAGGAGGGGCGCACCACAGAGGCGCTGGCCCATCTGGAGGCCGCGCCCGTGCTCGCTGCCCGGGCCGGTGACGCGCGCGGGGAGGCGACCGCGCTGATCAACCTGTCGCTCGCGCAGTCGGAACTCGGCAGCCCGGAGGAAGCCTCCGAGGGATGCGCGCTCGCGGCGGAGCTGGCGCACAGCGTCGGCGACCGGAACACCGAACGGCTCGCGCTCTACCACTTGGCCCGGCACCGCCTCGATGCCGGTGAGTGGCAGCCGGCCTTCGAGACGGCGGTCGCGGCCCTCGACCTGGACAACTCCTCGCAGGCCTCGGCGGCGGCCCGGGTGCTGCTGCGCATCGTGATCGGGGAGGCGCTGCTGGGGATGGGCGACGAGGCCGAGGGCATTCGGCGCCTTGAGGCCGCGGCGCGCGAGGCGGAGGGGTGCGGTTACGACGACGGCGCGGTCCGCGCGCTCGGGGCGCTGTTGCGGGTATCGGCGGACGCGGGGCTGCAGGCACGGTACGACATGGCGCTGGTGCGGTTGATGGCGCGTACGTGAGGGTGGAGCCCTTCGACGGGCCGCGACGCGACGGCCGTCTTCCGGCGGTCCGCGTCGGTGGCCGGTCGTCTCGGCCCGCGGGGCCGCTCACCCCGTGGGGCCGCCGCACCTTGCGGCACCGTCTCACCTTGCGAGGCCGCCCGGCACAGACGTCCCGTCCTGCTCAGTCGCCCCGCCCGTCGCCCTCGTCAATCACTGCGCCCGCCGTCCCGCCCGTTTCGCGGTTCGCGTGCGCGCTCAGCTGCTGGTTCACCTCGCGGGCCTGCGCGGCCAGCTGGCTCGCTCGCGCCTCGGCCCGGTCCGCCCGGGCGTTGATGCGGGCGATGTCGTCCTCGATGACCTTCAGGGCCAGCTCGGTGGCCGCGTCCGCCTCCTTGGCAGGGAGGTCGCCGGGAAGGTCCTCCAGCGCGCTCTTGACCGCGGGGATGCCGCCGCGGGCGTGGATCTCTTTCCAGAACTCGTAGTCCATCGGGTCATCCTGGCCGATCGACGCGGGCCCGCGCGAGGCGGTGCGGCCCCGAGAACCCGTTCGGGCACCCGGGCCGCGTCCGAGGCGTACGGGAGAGCCTGTGCGCCGCGCCGCTGCCGTCAGGACGCGGGCCCGGAGGAGGGCGTGCCGGCCGGGGCGGACGTGCCGAAGTCGAGGAGGTCCTCGGCCGTCTGCTGGGTCTCCTCCGCCGCCTTGCGGGCCGTGGCGACGACGTCGCCGTGCTCCTGGACGAGGGTGTGGTATATCGGCGCCTGGGTGGCGTCATTGGCCGGCATGACCTGCGGCTCCTTGTTCGGGGACTGCGTACTCGGGCGGCCGTGTGCGGCCGACCCGCGACCTTACGCGAACTCAGTGCCCCGGTGGGACCGACCCCGATCATGAGACGCCCGCTTGTGATGACCTTCACACGCGGCGGGCGCCCCGGGAGCGGCAGGTCAGCGGCTGGTCAGGCGCAGTACGTGTCGTGGTCCGGCCGCTCGCCGGTGGCGAGGAAGCGGGAGACGGTGCGGTCGCCGCAGGCGTTTCCGTTGGCGAGGTAGGAGTCGTGGCCGGTGGCGTCGACGGTCACCATCGTGGCCCGGCGGCCGAGGGCGTCGCGCATCTTCAGGGCGCCCTTCAGCGGGGTGTTGGGGTCGCGCTCGTTCTGGACGAGCAGGATGTTGGACGGGCCGCGGTCGGTGATGCGTACCGGGGCCTGCTTGGGCTCGTACGGCCAGGCGGCGCAGAGCATCGCGTTCCTCGGCATGCCCGCGGTCAGCGGGAACGCGGCGCGGCTCGCGGTGACGCCCTTCTGGTACACGGCCGCCGTCCTGGGCCACGCGACGTCGTTGCAGAGGGTCGCGGAGCCGACGGCCACGGAGTTCTGTATCGCGCTCTCGGGCGGCGCCGGGGGCGCGGGCGGCAGGCTGCCCTGCCGGGCGGCGAGGATCAGCTGGGCGAGGGCGGGGAAGCCGTCGGGGTCGTCCATCGCGTTGAGCATGGTCTGGCGCAGTACGTTGCCGTCGAGTTCCGCCGGATTGGCCCCGTCCCAGGGGATCGGCTCGTGGTCGAGGCGTTCGGCGAGGCGCAGGAAGCCCGTGCGCACGTCGGCCGCCGTGTCGGCCACGCGGTACTGGTTGCCGGGCTCCGAGGCCCACTTGGCGAACTCCGCGAAGGTGTCCTCGACGCCCTGCTCGTGCGCGGCGAGCCAGCCGCGGCCGACGCGGGCGGGGTCGGGGTTGTCGTTGCTGTCCAGCACGATGCGGTCGGTGCGGCGCGGGAAGAGCTGGCTGTAGACGGCGCCGACGTAGGTGCCGTACGAGACCGCCCACGCGGAAATTCTCTCTTCGCCGAGTGCGGCGCGGATGCGGTCGATGTCGCGGGCGTTGTCGGGGGTGCTGATGTGGCGGAGGAGTTCGCCGCCGTTGCGGGCGCAGGCTTCGGATGTCCGTTTCGCGACGGCCATGTTCTCGTCGACGGAACCGTCGGGCGCGGGCCAGGGGCGCAGCTTGGAGGTGGCCATGTCGGCGTGCTCGAAACCACAGGTGACCGGGGTGGAGCGGCCGAGACCGCGGGGGTCGAAGCCGATCAGGTCGTGGCTGTCCCGCACGCTCTGGGGCAGTTTCTGTCCTTTGTGGGAGGGGTCGTTGATGCTGGAGCCGCCGGGTCCGCCGGCGATGAGGAGGAGGGCGCCGCGGCGGGTGGCGGGCTTCTCACTGGGGATGCGGGAGATCGCGAGCTCGATCGTTCTGCCTTCGGGGTGGGCGTAGTCCATCGGGACGTCGAGCGTCGCGCACTCCTGCCGGGGGTCGAGCCCCTGACCTGGGCACGTGGTCCAGACGAGCTTCGCGGTCCGCGCGGCCGTGGCGGGGGTCGACGCGGAGGCGGCGAGCGGCGCGGTGAGGGTGAGGACGGCCGCGGAGGCGGCGAGCAGGGCGGTGTTGCGCTTGATCTTCGTCATGCGGAAGAGCTTCGCCGATCTTCCAGGGTGATCACATCCTCCCAACTGCCCGGTACGGGTAGGGGTTTACCCCGAACGATCACCTAAGGGGAGCGGCGGTGGGCGGTGGTCAGAGCACGCCGATGACGAGCGTGGTTCCCATGACCGCCATCGTCACGGCGATCAGGACGTCCAGGGCCCGCCAGGACGCCGGGCGCTCGAAGAAGCCGCTGAGCAGGCGGGCGCCGTAGCCGAGCGCGGCGAACCAGCACACGCTGCCGAGCATCGCGCCGATCCCGAAGGCCCAGCGCAGCCCGTCGTGCCCGGCGGCGACGGAGCCGAGCAGCAGCACCGTGTCGAGGTAGACGTGCGGGTTGAGCCAGGTCATGGCGAGGCAGGCGAGCAGCGCGCCGCGCCGTGACCCGGCCGTCGCGCCGGTGGCCGTCATCGCGGTGGGGCGCAGCGCTCTGCGTGCGGCGAGCACGGCGTACGAGAGGAGGAAGGCTCCGCCTATCAGGCCGACGAGGGTCAGCGCCGGGGGCCAGGCGGTGACCACGGTGCCGATGCCGCCCACGCCCGCGGCGATGAGCACTATGTCGGACAGGGCACAGATGGCCACCACGCTGAACACCGCCTGACGACGGATGCCCTGGCGCAGCACGAAGGCGTTCTGCGAGCCGATGGCGACGATGAGCGAGAGTCCGGTGCCGAACCCGGCGGCTGTGGCGGTGAGTGCTGATCCCATGGACACCGACGTTAAGGATCATTGACGCCTGCGTACAGCTAAAGATTGTCATGTAGCTTAAGCAGAACTAATGGCGTGAGTGGAGGAGGGGAGCGCCGGTGACAGGTGCGGACGTGCCGGTGAGGTCGCTGCCGGGAGCCGTGTCGGAGCTGCCGCTGGATCACGTGCGGACCCTCCTCGCCGTCGTCGACGAGGGCACCTTCGACGCCGCCGCGGCCGCCCTGCACGTCACCCCTTCCGCGGTCAGCCAGCGCGTGAAGGCGTTGGAGCAGCGGACCGGCCGGGTGCTCCTGATGCGTACGAAGCCGGTGCGGCCCACCGATTCGGGGCAGGTCGTCGTGCGGTTCGCGCGGCAGCTGGCCCGCCTCGAACGGGACGCGCGCGCCGAGCTCGGCATCAGCGACACGGGTGAGGCCGCCGTCCTGCCGATCGCGGTGAACGCCGATTCGCTCGCGACCTGGTTCCTGTCGGCGCTGGCCGCGATCCCCGCCGAGCTGCGGGTCTGTTTCGAGCTGCGCCGCGAGGACGAGGAGCACACGACGTCGCTGCTGCGCGAGGGGTCGGTGATGGCCGCGGTGACGTCGTCGCCTGACGCGGTGGCGGGGTGCACCGTGCGGCGGCTGGGGCGGATGCGGTATCTGCCGGTCGCCTCGCCCGCGTTCGCGGCGCGGTGGCTCGGCGACTGGCCGCGGGTGCCGCTGGGGCAGGTCCTCGCGGACGCGCCCGTGATGTTCTTCGACCGTCGTGACTGCCTGCAGGACGATTTCGCGCGCCAGGTGACGGGCGGGCGCGGGGCAGGACGTTTGCGGCACTACGTTCCCTCATCGCGTGCCTTCGTCGAGGCGATCGAGGCGGGCCTCGGGTGGGGCGTGGTGCCGCGGGCGCAGGCCGAGCCCTTGCTGCGGGCCGGCACGCTGACCCTGCTCGACGCCGAACGCGTCGTGGACGTACCGCTGTTCTGGCAGCAGTGGAAGCTCGACTCGCCCGCGCTCGCCGCGATGGCGGACGCGGTGGCGCGGGCGGCCGCCGGTGCTCTGGACCGGTGAGTCGCGGCCACGAGCGGCCGCGTGGACGTGCGGCGCACGCGACTCCTGTCTAGCGTCACTGGCATGAAGACTCATCCGCAGAGGTACGAGCTGCTCCTGGTCCCCGAGTTCGCCGAGGGCGGGGCGGGCACGGGCGGTACCGACGGCGCCCTGCGTTCCGCGGTGGTGGTGGCCACCGGGGAGACCGGCGCCTCCGGCTATCCGCGGTATGCGGGGGACGGCATGGAAGCGGACATCGACCCGGTGACCCGCGCGGTCGAGGCACTGCTCGTGGACGGGGCCGAGCTGGATTACGGACTCTCGGTGCGGGTCGCGGACCGTCCTGTCGGCTGACAGAAGGAAACGTTGCGTCAAAAACAATGTCGCAACAATTTCTATTGAATCATTGAATCATGCAAAACGGATCCTCATATTCTGCGCGCACGGTAGGGCGCGGCACACCGTCTCTCCTGTCAGCTGGCTTGAATGCGCCCCTTTCCTTGGTCCCCACAGGACGACCCGGTAGGCTTCCGTCTTTGAAATAGGCCGAAGTGGCACACCCTCCTGCCGACGACGTTGGGAGCTGGTCATGCGACCGGACGAGCGGATCGGGGGCCTCGTTCAGTCCCTCTCGGAACACCTGGTCAGGAATGTCGAGGAACACCGCATCGAGGGAGCGCGCCGCGATTTCCTCCAGCGCGGATTCACCACCTTGCCCTTCCTCGCGCCTGACGATGTCAAAACCGCGATCGCGGACGAAATCGAAAGCCTCATCGAGGAACACGGCGTCCGCCGCGGAATGAGCTTCAAGGAGACCGGGCACACGCCCCGGCACATGCGCAATGTCCGCCACAAGGAAATACGCGAGCACGGTTCCGTCATTCCGGAGGTGTACGCCTCCGCGGATCTCCTCGGCGTATTGAGCAGAGTCGCCGGCGAGCCGGTGCTCCTGTGCCCTTACGAGCCGGAGCGGTATGTCATCACCGAGCTGGAGCAGTCCGGCGACACGCACGGATGGCACTGGGACGACTACAGCTTCGCGCTCGTCTGGATCGTCGACTGCCCGCCCGCCGAGCACGGCGGATTCGTCCAGTGCGTGCCCCGCACGTACTGGAACAAGGAGGATCCGCAGCTGCACCGCCAGTTCATCGCGCAGCCCATCCACTCCTTCGAACTACGGCCGGGTGACCTCTATTTGATGCGCACCGACACCACCCTGCACCGCGTCTACCCGCTGAGCCGCGGCCGTCGGCTCATCATCAACATGGGGTACGCCTCCCATGCCGACCTGCACAAACAGATCAGCCACGAGACCATGGACGGGCTCTGGCACGGCTCGCGCGAAGAACAGGCGGGACAGATCGTATGACGTCGGTCGAGGGGGCTCCTGCACAAGCGCCCGAGCCCCCTCAACTACCTCGCCGGCTGGGCACTCCAGGGCTCGTCGCCCACTACATCACCTCCGTCATGGGCGCGGGCGTCCTGCTGATTCCCTCTCTCGCCTGGGCCGAGGCAGGACCGCTGTCCCTCGTCGCCTGGGGGGTGCTGATCCTCTACAGCTACCCTTTCGCCCTCATCTTCGCGAAGCTGTCCGTACGGCATCCCACGAGCAAGGGCGTCGCCCAGTTCGTGGAAGCGGCGTTCGGGGTCCGGGCCGGCCGGGTCGCCGCCGTCTTCCTTCTCCTCACCCTGCTCGCCGGCAATCCGGTGCTGGGACTCGCGGCGGGCCGTTATCTGCTCTCGGCGGCCGATCCCACCGCCTCGAACCGGGCCGCTCTCCTCGCGGGCGCCGCCGTCATCGTGTTCTGCGTGGCGCTCAACCTCTGGGGAATCAAAGTGAGTACGCGCGCCCAGATGGTGGTTCTCGGCGCCGTGGTGCTGCTGCTGGTCGCGGTCATCTGCCTGGCCCTGCCCGAGGGGGACTACACACGCCTCACACCGTTCGCGCCGCACGGCTGGGGCGCCCTGGGCAGTACATTGCTCATCTGCTTCTTCGGCTTCATCGGCTGGGAGAACGCCGCCCCGGTGGCCGAGGAGGTGCGTAATCCCGGACACACCTTTCCCAAAGGCATTCTCTACGCCGTCAGTTGTGTGGGCCTCCTGTATTTCGCCATGGCGTTCACCGTCTCGGTGGCGCTGCCCGGGACCTCCGCGGGGCAGTCGGATCTGACGGCGTTCGTGCGACTTCTCGAAGTGGCCACCGGGGCGGGCCTGCAGCGCGGCGGATTTCTCGTCGCCGGAATTCTGCTGCTGCTCACCACCAACGCCTGGTGCCTCGGTACCTCGCGCGTCGTCTTCGCACTCGCCCGCGACCGCATCCTGCCCGCCGGGCTCAGCAGGCTCTCCGCGCGGGGCAGGGTCCCGGCGCGCGCCGTCCTCGCGCTCCTGCCCGGCTACGCCGTGCCGGTCGTGCTCCTCCTGGTCACCGACTCCAGTGAGTCGACGCTCATCAAGGCGTCGTCGGCCACCTACGTGCTCATCTTCCTGATGGCCTTCCTCTCCGCCACCCGGCTGCTTCCCCGGGGCGGCATCGCGTACCTGAACCTGGCGGTCATCGCGGCCACCCTCGCCATGCTGCCCTTCTTCGGCAGCAGTCTCGGCATCGCGCTGGCGATGCTGCTCCTCTCCGTCATCGCCGAGCGGTGGCTGCGCAAGCGCGTCTCCCCACCCACCGAGACAGGAGTCCTCACGTGACCGCGCGACACATCCTGCGCATACAGGACCTCTCAGCCAACGAAATGTGCGCCCTGCTCGATCTCGCCGAAGCGATGAAGCGCGGCGACGACACACGCGCCCACCTGGCGGGCCGCTGCATCGGCCTGCTCTTCAACGTACCCTCCACCAGGACCAGGGTCTCCTTCCAGGTCGCCGCGTCCCAACTCGGCGCCCACAGCTACCCGTACGGGGTGGAGGAGCTCCGGCTCGCCAACCGCGAGTCGATCGAGGACACCATCGGCGTACTCAACCGCTACCTCGACGCGCTCGTGGTGCGCTGGTACGACATGAACGAGTACGGCGCGGGCCACGCCCGCCTGCGTGCGATGGCCGAACGGGCGACGATCCCCGTCATCAACGCGCTTGACGACGAGGAGCACCCCTGCCAGGTGCTCGCCGACCTGATGACGCTGCGCGAACTGTTCGGGGCACAGGTACCGGACAAACGGATCGTGTACGCCTGGTCCTACTCGCCGCGCCAGAAGACCCCCGGCGTGCTGCACTCCTCCATGATGGCCGCCGCCGTCCTCGGCCACCGCATCACCGTCGCGCACCCGCCGGGCTTCGCCCCCGAGGAACGCGTGACCCGCGCCGCCCGGGCCGTCGCCGCCCGCACCGGCGCGCGCATCGAGCTCACGCAGGACCTCGCGGAGGCCGTCGACGGGTGCGCCGCCGTGTACACCCTGAGCTGGAAGTCCCCCACGCTCGTCGGCCAGGAGGAGATCCGGGCGAGGACCCGGCTCGCGGACCGGTGGCGGATCACCGCGCCGCTGATGAGCCGGGCCGACGACGAGGCGGTGTTCCTCGACTGCATGCCCACCAACCGCGGCGAGGAGGTCGACGCCGAGGTCAAGGACGGACCGCGCTCGAAGATCTTCCAGCAGGCCGAGAACCGCCTCCACACCCAGAAGGCCCTGCTCACCCAGTTGTTCGACGGGACGCTCTCGGGAGGCGCGCGATGACGGATACACGGTCCGACGTGCGCGTAGCGCTGGTCACGGGGGGCGGCGGCGGCATCGGCAGCGCCGTCTCGCGGCGGCTCGCCGACGCCGGCGCCCGGGTCGCGGTCGTCGACCGCGACCACCGGGCCGAGGCGGTGGCAGGAGCCATCCGCGACACCGGCGGGCACGCCGAGTCGTTCCTGTGCGACGTCTCCGCCGAGAGCGAGGTCGCGGCCCTCGTCGAGGAGGTCACCGGCAGGCTGGGCGGCATCACCGACGTGTGCTGTGTCGCGGGCAGCATCCGGCGCGGCACGGTGCCGGACCTCTCCCTCGAGGACTGGCACGGGTCCTTCGCGGACAACGTGGACTCCGTCTTCCTGGTGTGCCGGGCGGTGCTCCCGCTCATGGAGCGGGCCGGGCAGGGCCGCATCGTCACCGTCGCCTCCGGCTGGGGCCTGCGGGCGGGGGCGAAGGCCGCCGCGTACTGCGCGGCCAAGGCCGGTGTGGTGATGCTGACCCAGGCCATGGCGCTGGACCACAGCCCCGCGGGCATCAGGGTCAACTGCGTCGCGCCGGGCGACACCCGCACCCCCATGCTCGCCCGCGAGGCACGTCAACTCGGCCAGTGCGACGCCGAGTTCCTCGCCGAAGCGGCCGATCGCCCGCTGGGCAGGATCGGCACGCCCGAGGACATAGCCGCAGCGGTCGCTTTCCTCGCCGGGCCCGACGCCGACTTCATCACCGGTTCCGTGCTGACCGTCGACGGCGGCGGCAGCGTCTGAGAGCGTCCGGCTCCGCGGGACGGGCGTGCGGGGTCAGCCGGGAAGGGGCGACACCGGGCGTTCGAAGAACGTCTCCAGGGAGACCGTGGCCTGCGTGCGTGCTTCCTCGCGGTCGAGCGCCGCGGGGTCCACGTCGACGGTCGTGCCACAGTCATGATCGACCGAACAACATTCGCACCAAGGCCGCTAAGGGGTATCCATGTCCGGCGACGACAGCACTTCTCCGTACGAGATTCTTGACGAACGGTTCCGTACTGGAAGGTGCGCGAACGGGGACGACCGCTTCGAGAAGCTGTACGGGGGGTGCCGGTGGGCCGAGGGCCCGCTCTACCTGCCCGCCTGGCGCCAGCTGATCTGGAGCGACATCCCCAACGACCGGTTGCTGCGCTGGGACGAGACGACCGGCGGCGTCGCCGTCTTCCGGTCGCCCGCCGGGCACGTCAACGGCAACACCCTGGACCGCGAAGGCCGGCTGATCAGCTGCGAGCAGGGCAATCGCCGGGTCACCCGCACCGAGCCGGACGGCCGGATCACCGTGCTCGCCGACCGGTACGAGGGCAAGCGGCTGAACAGCCCCAACGACGCGGTCGTCCACTCGGACGGATCGGTGTGGTTCTCCGACCCGGACTTCGGGATCACCAGCGACTACGAGGGCTTTCGCGCTGAGCCGGAGATCGACGGCCTCAACGTCTACCGGATCGACCCGTCGACGGGCGCGGTCCGCCTGGTCGCCGACGGCTTCGGCGCCCCCAACGGTCTCGTCTTCTCGCCCGACGAGCGGCAGTTGTACGTGTCGGACACCCGGGGCGGCCGCATCCGGGTCTTCGACGTGCGCGAGGACGGCACGCTGTCCGACGGCGAGGTCTTCGCCGAGACGAAGGACGGCGTCAGCCGGTTCGACAACATCCGCTTCGACGACGGCGGCCGGTTGTGGGCCGCCGCCATCAAGGGCGGGGTGCACTGCTACGACCCCGACGGCACCCTCATCGGCCGCCTCCGGGTGCCGGAGCCGGTGTCCAACATCGCCTTCGGCGGTCCGAAGAACAACCGGCTCTTCCTCACGGCCACCAGTTCGCTCTACTCGCTGGTGATGTCGGTGACCGGGCTGCCGCGCGTGCGCGCGTGAGCGGCGCGCACGTTCACTCCGTGGCCTCCGCCTCCACCGGCTTGGGGATCAGGAAGGATGTCGCGAAGGCCGCCGCGATGAGGGCGACTCCGGCGATCATGCCTGCCGTGTAGCCGGCGGGCGACGTCTTGTCGGCCGGTGCCGCGGCGGTCTGCACGGCGTACAGGACGGCGAAGCTGAGGCCCGCGCCCAGGTTGAAGGCGCCCGCGTTCAGGCCCGGCAGGAAGCCCGGGTTCTCCTTCGGGGAGAGCACGATGCCGAGGCCGTTGAGGACGATGTTGCCGACGCCCGCGTAGGTGACGCCGATGAGGACCGATGTGACGAGCAGCAGCAGCCGTGAGTCGGCGTGCAGCGTGAACAGCATCAGGGCGACGGTCACGGCCGAGCCGATGAGGCCGAGGCGCAGGATGCGGCCGTAGCCGTACGTGGCGGCGAGGCGTCCGGCGAGGGGGCCCATGGCCAGGCCCGCGAGGGCGTACGGCGTCAGGGTCCACCAGGCGGACTGCTCGGCGCCCATGCCGAACCCCGCCTGGGCGTCCTGCGCGAAGGCGGGGATCATGCCGTTCATCACGGCGAACACGCCGGTCATGGTGAGGACCGTGGTGAGGAGCAGCGCCCAGGTGGAGCGCCGGCGCAGGTGCCGGGTGGCGACCAGGGGGTGGCTGCTGCGGTCCTCGGTGCGCCAGAACAGGGCGAAGGCGACGGCGCTCACCACGAAGAGGCCGACGACGAGGGGCCAGTTCGCGGCGCCGAGCTTGCCCGCCTCGTTCAGGGCGATCAGGGCCGCGCCGACCGAGACGACGAGGAGGGTCACTCCGGGCCAGTCCATCCGGGTGTCGGTGGTGTCGGCCGCCTTCGACTCGGGGGTGAGGGTGGCGACGAGGAGCGCGGCGATCGCCGCGACACCGGCCATCGCCCAGAACACCGACTGGAAGCCGTGGTGGTCGGCGAGGTAGCCGCCGGCCAGCGAGTCGAGTCCCGCGATGCCGCCGTTGACGGCGGTGATGACGCCGAGGAGGGTGCCGTACTTCTTCGGCTCGCGGACCTCGTTGCGCAGCATGATGAGGCAGAGCGGCACGGTGGGGCCCGAGACGCCCTGGATGACGCGGCCCGCGAAGAGCATCGGGACGCTTCCGGCGAGCGCTGCCACCACACAGCCGACGACCATCAGCGTCAGCATTCCGGCGAGCACCTTGCGCCGGCCGACGAGGTCGCCGAGGCGCGGCAGGAAGAGCGAGAAGAGCGCGGCCGAGGTGAAGAACGCGGTCTGGGTCAGGCCGACCTCGGCCGAGGTCGCCCCGAGGGAGTCCTGGATGTTCTTCAGGGCGGGGCTGAGCATGCTCGCGTTCAGCTGGAAGGCGAAGCAGGCCGCGAGGAGCGCGGCGACCAGGACCCCGACGCGGACCGGGCGCGATCCGCGGGCGCCGCCGGGGGCGGCGGCGGGTTCGGCGAGGGAGGCGTTCATGCGCGCACGTCACCGATCCGCTCGAGCGCGTCCACGATGAGGTCCCAGAAGCGCTGGTGGTCGAGGTCGACGGCGACCTGGGTGTGGCAGTCGTCGGGGGCGACGGCGCGGAGGTCCGTCACGGTCATGCCGAGCGTGAGGGTGCCGGTGAGCTCGATGTCCACGGGGGCCTTGCGGACGGTCATGACGCTGGGGTCGATGACGTACGCGACGGCGCAGGGGTCGTGGACCGGCGGGGCGTCGAATCCCTGGGCCTCCAGGTACATGGCGCCGAAGAAGTCGAGGAGCTCGTTCACGAAGAGCGCGGGGGCGGTGCCGACCTTGCCGATGCGCTCGATGACCTCAGGGGTGGCGAGGGCCTGGTGCGTGAGGTCCAGGCCGACCATGGTGACCGGCCACGACTCGTTGAAGACGATGTGGGCGGCCTCAGGGTCGATCTTGATGTTGAACTCGGCGACGGGGCTCCAGTTGCCCGTGTGGTAGCCGCCGCCCATGAGGACGACCTCGCGGACGCGCTCGACGATGCGGGGCTCCTTGCGGGCGGCCATGGCGATGTTGGTCAGGCCCGCGGTCGGGACGATGGTGATCTCGCCGGGCTCGTGCGCCATGACGGTGTCGATGATCAGGTCGACGGCGTGCCGCTCGTCCAGGGCCAGCGTCGGCTCGGGCATCACGGGGCCGTCGATGCCGCTCTCGCCGTGGATCTCCAGGGCCGTCTCGACGTGGCGCACCAGGGGGCGGACGCAGCCCGCGGCGAAGGGGACGCCGGTGATGTTCGCGATGCGGGCCACCGAGAGGGCGTTGCGGGTGACCTTCTCCAGCGTCTGGTTGCCCACCACGGTGGTGACGGCGACCAGCTCGACATCCGGGTTGCCGTGGGCCAGGAGCATGGCGATCGCGTCGTCATGTCCGGGGTCGCAATCCAGGATGATCTTTCGGGGCATCGCGGAACCTCTTTGTTCGGCTGAGCTGACGCTGCGGGGGCGAAAGCTCGGGAAAACGTTCTCCCAAGACTTTGTGCACCGGGGCGGATTATGTCAATGGCCGAAACCACACCCCGGCAAACGCGCCCGGAACGGACAGAGGCGACATCAGACCAACTGAGGCTCAACCAGACGAATTCACCACGAAGAAGAGGTCTGGTCGGGCCTGAGACCCGCTGATAACGTTTGCCGAAACTTGGCCGGCTATCGAAGGGGCGGCGCGGCGTGGCCGACGTAACGCTGAGAGATGTGGCCCGGGTCTCCGGCTGCTCCGTCGCGACGGTCTCCCGGGTCCTGGCCGGCACGCGCCCCGTCGGCGCCGAGACCGCCCGGCGCGTCCGCGAGGCCGCCGACGCGCTCGGCTACCGGCCCAATCACGCGGCGCGGGCCCTGCGCAGCCGCTCGACGGGCACCGTCGGCCTCGTCCTGCCGCAGATCACGAACCCCTTCTACCCCGCGCTGGTACGGGAGTTGACGCATGCCCTGCACACCGAGGGCCGCGCCGTGCTCCTCGCCGACTGCGACGACGACCCGGTGGCCGAGGCCGAGTACATCGCCGACCTGCTGAGCCGGCAGGTCGACGCGCTCCTGGTGATCCCGGCGCACGAGGAGCGCAGCAGGGACGCGGTGGCGGCGGCGGCCGACCGGGTGCCGCTCGTCCTGATGGACCGGGGCTGCGGTCCTGCCGTCGCCGATTCCGTGGCGGTCGACAACTCGGCGGGCATGGCCCTGGTCCTCGATCATCTGGCCGCCACGGGCCGTCGCCGCGTCTGTTTCCTCGGTGCGACGGGGACGGCCTCCGCCGCGGCCGAGCGGCGCGCCGCCTACGCCGCCGGGGCCGGGGCGCTCGATCCCGGGGCGCCGGAGCGGGTGGCCCTCGGCGACTTCTCCGTGGAGTGGGGGCGCGCCGCCGTCGACGAGGTGTGGCCCGCCCGGCCCGACGCGCTGGTCTGCGCCAACGATCTGATCGCCATCGGGGCGCTGCAACGCCTGCAGCAGCTCGGCGCCAACGTTCCCGGCGAGGTCGCCGTCACCGGTTTCGACGACATCCCGATGGCGGCGCTCTCCGCCCCGGGCGTCACCACGGTCCGCCAGCCGGTGGCGGCACTGGCCGCCGAAGCGGCACGCCTCCTCGCCGGACGCCTCTCCGGCGGCGAGGACGGACCGCGCCGCGCGATACGGCTGACGCCGGAACTCGTGGTCCGCGAGTCGAGCGTGCGGGGCGGGGCGGCCGTGGTCGCGGCGGGCGGGGGCTTGGGGCGACAGCGGGTCCCCACTCCGTAGAGGGGTGGGCGGGGCCACGCCGGTGGGCGGATTCCGCCCTCGCCGCACCGCCCACCCCGTGGCTCCGTGCCTTGGTCGGGTCAGCGCCTCACCCGCCACGTGAGCGAGTCGGTGAGCAGGGTGCGCAGTTGCGGATCGCGGACCGCCTCGGTCGGGTCGGTGGCGCGTACCGACACCGTGTGCGTGCGGCCGTCGGCCGGGGCACCGAGGGAGCGGGGCGTCACGACGGCGTCGTCCCTGGCACTCTTCGCCTCGCGGCCGTCGACGCTCCAGTGCAGCCGGATGCCGTCCGCCGCCCGCACGCGGAGCTTGTCGTCGCGCCGCACCACACCATCGGTGGACGTCTCCGCTGTCACGACGGACGCGTGCCGGTGGAAGCCCGCGATCATGGCCTCGCGGCCGGGCAGGTTGAACTGGCGGCCCAGGGTGCGCATGATCGAGTCCGCGGTCGGGCGGTAGAGCCCGCGGGGGTAGTAGCCGCCGCCCTCGTAGGCGCCGACCCTGCCGCCGTCGGGTGAGGCCTGGCCGATCCAGCGGTACCACTTCTTCTTCTGCGCGGTGAGCTGGGCGGCCGTCAGCTTGCTGGTGTTGGCCTCCCAGGGCTCGGCGCCCGTGTAGGTGCCGTACTCGTCGTAGAAGTACTCGTCGGCCAGCTTGCCCAGCGAGTGGCCGGTCTCATGGACGGCGACCTGGTCGGACTGCGCGTTGTCCGAGGAGGCGGTGGCGATGCCGTCGTAGCCGGACGGCGAGGTGATGTCGTTGTAGCCCGCGCCGCCGTACTTGGTGGAGTTCGCGAGGACGATGACGAGGTCGGGGTCCGCGGCCTTCGAGGCGTAGGACTCGACCTTGTTCGTGTCGACGCACAGCAGCCGTTCGATGCCGTCGCAGAAGAAGGCCGAGCCGAGCGCGGTGTCCTTGACGGTGCCGCTCGTCGGATCGCCGGAGACGCCGGACTGCCGGGAGACCGCGTCGACCGCCCACACGTTGAAGAGGCTCTTGTACGAGGCGTACGGCTCGACCGCGGAGATCTTCGCCCACTTGGCGCGCACGTCGGCGTGGAAGTCCGCCTGCTGGGACGAGGTGTAGCCGTCGCCGATGAAGACGACGTCGAGCTTGGTGCCGGTCGGGCCCGCCTGCACGATCGGCACGACGTCGCCGTCGCCCCTGATCTCCGCGCGCTCCTTCGGGGAGAGCGTCGGGGACGCGGGAACCTCGGTGTGCCGGGGGTGGGCGCCGGGCCCGGTGAAGTACTCGACGTGCTGGGTCTGTCCGGCGGTGGTTTCCGGGTCCGCCGCGGTGGCCGTGGCCGCGGGGCCGGTGGCGACGGCGGCTGCCGTGAGGGCGATGCCCGTGGCGAGGGCAAGACGCAGCGGTGAGCGTCTGACGCGGCCGGGCGTGCCGGGTATTCGGTCCGTGGGGGGCATGGGCGTCCTTTCGGGGTCCGCGACATACGCGATATAAATGGCGGGTTAAGCGGGGTTAATGCGCGGATCAACGTAGGGGCTGCCGGGGCGCCAGGCAATGGGTGCGGGCCAAGTAACTTGTGGGGCCGGGCGAGTTCCGGCCGCCGCCCCCGCTGGGCAGTGATGTGAAGCGACGTACGAAGTGGCGACGGAGAGGCAGCGGTGGCGCAGAACGTTTCCCGGGAGGGCGTACGCCCCGACGACCCGGCCGAGATCGGGCGGCGCGTCCTGCGGCTGCGCGGTGAACACGGCCTCACCCAGCGGCAGTTGGCCGAGCCCGCCTACACACCCGCGTACATCTCCACACTGGAGTCCGGAAAGGTGCGCCCCTCCGAGGCCGCGCTGCGCCACCTCGCCGGGCGCCTCGGCGTCAGCTACGAGGAGCTGGCCACGGGCCGCCCCGCCCACCTGGCCGCGGGAATCCGGCTGCGACTGACCGACGCACGGCGCGCCCTGGCCACCGGTGCGCCCGAGGACGCCGCCGGACTCTTTCGCGTACTGCACGAGGAAGCCGTCGAGCACGGGTTCGCCCAGGAGCAGGCCGACGCCCTGCTCGGGCTCGGCGACTGCCTCCTGGAGGCCGGTGAACTCACCGCGGCCCGGGACCGTTTCGCCGCCGCCGAACGGCTGCTCGCCGACGAGCCGCTGCCCCGCCGCGTACCGGCCGTCCGGGGCCGCGCCACCGCCCACCTGCTCACCGGTGAACTGCGCTACGCCTGCTACCTCCTGGAGAGCACCCTCGACGAGCTGAACGCCGCCGGGCTGCACGACCCGGACGCCCTGCTGCTTCTCTACACCGCGTCCATCGCCCCCTACATGGACATGGGCGCCCACGCGCGGGCCGCGCACGCCGCCGAACTGGCGCTCGCGCTCGCCCCGCGCGTGGCCGATCCCGCGCTCGTCGCGGGCATGCACCGAGGGGTGGCCCGCACCCTCATCGCCGAGGGCCGCATCGCCGAGGCCGACGCGTCACTGGCCAAGGCCCAGGAGCTCTACCGGCAACTGCAGATCCGCACCGAACTCGCCCACTGCCACTGGATGCGCGGCTATGTGCACGCCCAGGACGGCGACCTGGAGCAGGCGGAGGGTGAGCTGCGGAAGGCCCGCGAGATCCTCGCCTCCAAGCGGGCCGCGCTCTTCACCGAGCAGGTGGAGGTCGAGCTGGCCGACGTGCTGCGGCGGCGCGGCAAGGCCGAGGAGGCGGAGGCGCTGCTGCGGCCCCTGCTCGCCTCGGGCGGGGGCGCGGAAGGGGGGACCGGGCCGCTCGGCGCCGGACGCGGAGCGGTGCACGCGGGCGGGGCGCACCGGCTGCTCGGACTGATCGCCGAGGAGCGGGGCGACACTGAGGCGGCCGAGGAGCACTACTGCGCGGCGCTGTCCCTGCTCGAACGCTCCAGCGCGGTCGGCGACTTGGCGGACCTCTGCCGCCTCCTGGGCGATCTGCGGCGCCGCGCCGGCCGGGTGGAGGCCGCGATGGACGCGTACCGCACGGGCCTCGGGCACCGGGCCGCGCCCGGCACGACCACGCTGGGACCGGCGCCCGCCACTCCCCCGATGTGAGCTCCACGCCCCTCGATGTGAGCCACGCCCCTCGACGTGAGCTCGGCGCCGCATTGAGCCGCAAGGTGGACAATTCAACACGATTGGGACGGCGGCGCGTAGGGTGAGCCCCTGTTGTCGCACTACTGCCAACAGGGATGGTCATGCGCCGCGTGCACCCCACCGACCCGGTCACCGACAAGGCGGGCTCCAGGGCCTGGACGGTGGGCGCGGGCGCCCTCGTACTCGCGGTGGCGGGGTTCGGGATCCACCTCGCCTGCCGGCTGACCGAGCGGGCGTACCGCTGGCACCAGCGCGACGCCACCGTGTACTTCGACGCGACGCGCCAGCTGTTCGACGGCGGTCCCGGGCTGTACGGCACCCCGTACGGAGCGAGCCGACTTCCTTTCACCTACCCGCCGTTCAGCGCCCTGGTGTTCCGCGTCCTCGGCTCCGTCGGATGGCAGAGCTTCCGCGTGCTGCTTCCGGCGCTGACCCTCTTCGCGCTCGGTGCCGCGCTGCACCGCATGGCTCGTACCCTCCCCCCGTCGGCGACCTGGCCCCCGGCGCGGCGTCTGGCGCTCGTGCTGGCCGTGACCGCGGTCTGCTTGTGGCTCACTCCGGTGTACCTCACGTTTCAGGCCGGGCAGATCAACCTGTTCCTCCTGGCCCTGGTGGTGTGGGACTTCAGCCTGCCGACGGGTTCACGGTGGAAAGGGGTCGGGGTGGGGCTCGCCGCGGGTCTGAAGGTCACCCCGGCCATCTTCATCGTGTACCTGCTGCTCACCCGGCGCGGACGCGCGGCCGCCACGGCCGTCGCCACCACCGCGGCCACCGTGGCGGTGGGAGCCCTGTTCCTGCCGGGGGCTTCACTGCACTACTGGACCGCCTTGGGCGACCTCAGCAGTGAGGCGACCGGCCGCGGGAGGATCAACCTCGCCGCCACCCACAACCAGTCCCTCAACGGCCTCATCCTGCGCACCCTCGGCGACGCGCCGTTCCCCCACGCGCTCTGGGTGCTCGCCGTCTGCCTCACGGCTGTCGCGGGCCTCGCCTGTGCCGCGGCGGTCAGCCGCCGGGGCCACGACCTGTGGGGCATGGTGCTGTGCGCCACGACAGCGGTGCTCGTCTCCCCGCTCTCCTGGGCCCACCACTGGGTGTGGGTCGCTCCCGCCTTGCTGCTCCTGGTGGCGCGCGGGGCCGCGGCGCCCCGGCGGGCGACGGCTGGCGGCCTGTACGCGGCAGCGGCGGCCCTGTGGTGCTGGTACGCCGCCTGGCCCGTCCCCCTCCCGGAGGACCCGCCCAAGCTGAGCCCCGCGGGAATCATCGCCCTGCCGACCGGACCGCTCACGGGCCCCCTGGCACACGTGTGGGCCTTCACGCACGAGAACGCGTACGTCGTCACCGGGCTGCTGGCCATCACCGCCACCGGCGTCCGCGTGCTCGCCCGCGCCGTCCAGGAGCGTGGCAGGCTGGTCAGCCCGGAGGACTCGTACGCCCCTCAATGACGCCTTCCACCACCCCGGCCGAGGCCGCGGCGCCGTCCCCGGCCTCAATGACCCAGCTGCCTCGGGCCTGCACCCGGTACACGCCGGGCCCCGGCAGATGGAGCGCCAGGTCGGTGTCGCCCTTGCCGCGGGCCACCTCTGTCCGGTCGGCGAGGGCATCGTCCAGGGGCACCAGGCGTACGTTGCCGCGCCCACGGTGCCGCAGCACGGCCGGGCCGCCGCGGCCCTCGTACCGGATCAGGTCCCCGCCGCGCCCGTGGATGCGATCGGTGAACTCCGGTACGGCGTCGACCGGTTCGACCCACGCCTCCCAGTCGACCCCGGTTCCGTCCCGCAACTCCACCTGGAATCGCACCACTTCGCGGTCGCCCGAGCGCGGTAGCGGCACTCTTGCGCACACCGGCGCGCAGCCGTCGCCCAGTACGAAACGCATGCGCTGGTTCTTGCGCAGCAGCAAGGCAACGGCCAGTTGCCTGCCGTTGTCGCTCCGCACCACCAGCACGGCGGGCCGTCCCGCTGCCGGCAGCCGCACCCGGGCGACCCCGGGCCCCGGCCCATGCACCCGCTCGCCCGCCTCGGCCCGGTCGGCATCCCGCGCGTCCCTTGGCCGCCGGAACGCGGCCTCGCGCTCCACGTACCGGGGCGCGGCGAACACCCGCCCCCTCCCGCTGTGCGAGTCCTCGATCCGCACCCCGCACGCGGCGCACACCGCGACATTGCGGGCAGCGCCGTCCACCGGGGTCCAGGGCAGCTCTCGCTCGGCTCGCCCGTGCCGGGCGTCGAAGAAGCACAGCGGCAGCCGGCGGGGCAGCGGCAACCCGGCACGCCGGGCGTCGAGGCAGGCCAGCGCGTGCCATCCATCGTCCAGTGCCCGCAGCACGTCGAGGGCGTCCTCCCGGTCCCGGTCCCCGGTGAAGGCGCGCTTGGCCTCGTCGTACGCGTTCAGGGCCCGACCCAGGTCGGCGCGCATGCCGTCGGTCGACCCCGGTTCCCCCGGCGAGAAGTCGTGCTCGTCGAGCGCGACCCCGAACGCGGTGATCCGGGCCTCCACCTCGACGAGATCCTCCCTCGCCCGGCGTCGCGCCGCCCCTGTGAACCATCCAACGAGCCGCGCCCGGACATGCCCGCCCCCGGCCATGCAACCACCCCCTCACCGCTGATCATAAGTGGGGGCGCCTGCTTCACCTCGCGTCGCGTGGCGGAGAATTGTTTCGGCACCACGCAACGACGGGCGGCGGACGGCCGTCCACCCGTACCGGCTGTCGCGTCAAGGAGGCCCCATGAAGGTCGTACTGCCCGGAGGAACCGGACAGGTGGGCACGGTCCTCCACCGGGCGCTGACGTCGGCGGGCCACGAGGTCACGGTGTTGACCCGGCGCCCCGTCCGGGCGCACGAAGTCGGCTGGGACGGAGCCACGCTCGGCCGCTGGACCGAGACCATCGACGGCTGCGACGCGGTGGTCAATCTGGCCGGGCGCAGCGTCTCCTGCCGCTATACGGCCGACAACCTGCGGGCCATGATGGCCTCCCGGGTGGATTCCGCGCGGGTGGTCGGCGAGGCGATCGCCGCCGCCGCCCGGCCGCCGCGCGTCTGGCTGCAGATGAGTACGGCGACGATCTACGCCCACCGTTTCGACGCGGCGAACGACGAGGCGACCGGAGTGCTCGGCGGTTCGGAGGCCGGAGTCCCCGACTACTGGGCGTACAGCGTCAGGATCGCGGAGAACTGGGAGCGGGCGCAGGCCGAGGCGGCGACACCCGGCACACGCAAGGTGGCGCTGCGCTCGGCGATGGTCATGAGCCCGGACCGCGGCGGGGTGTTCGACGTGCTGTCGCGGCTGGCCCGCCTCGGCCTTGGAGGGCCGGTCGCGGGCGGCGCGCAGTACGTCTCCTGGATCCATGATGAGGACTTCGTGCGCGCGGTGGAGTTCCTCATCGACCGGGACGACCTCGACGGGCCGGTGAACCTCGCCGCTCCCGGCCCGCTGCCCCACCGTGACTTCATGCGGACGCTCCGCAGGGCCTGGGGCGTTCCGGTGGGCCTGCCTGCGACGCGATGGATGGCCGAGCTGGGGGCCTTCGCGCTCCGCTCGGACACGGAGCTGCTGCTCAAGAGCCGCCGGGTGGTGCCGGGCCGGCTGCGCGCGGCCGGGTTCGCCTTCACTCGGCCCGAGTGGGGGACGGCGGCCACGTCCCTCGTGCGGCGCACCAGGGCGGCGCGGGCGGGTGAGCCGCGGCGGACCGGACAGTGACCGCGCGGGCTGCCCGGCCCGGCGGACCGACCCTGCGAGGGGCGCCGACCCCCGCTGCGGTGCCGACCGGTACGATCTCCCGTCGGAATCGGGAAGATCACGGGGAACACGGGGAGACAGCGCCATGCCGGAAGCCGTATCCAAGCAACAGCAGGCCGCACTGAGCCAGTTGGCGCCGGGCGAGCAGCTCCTCTCCTACGGGATCGTCGTCCCGGTGAAGAGTGCCGAAGGCATCAAGATCAAGCATGGCAAGGCCGGCGGGAAGCTCGGCGAACACCTGATGCACCGGTACGGCGCCCAGTCCGGCGGTGCGCAGAGCATCGCGGCGGCCATGCCGCCCAGCTCCGGCGCGCTGCTGATGCGGGTGACGGATCAGCGGGTCGGCCTCGTACGGCCCCTGGACGGCGCCCCCGTCTGGGAGATCCCCCGCACCTGGGTCGCCCGCGTGGAGCGCCGCCCCCGCCTCCAGCTCATGGCCCGCTTCCGGCTCCACTACGCGGACGGCACCTGGCTGGCCTTCTTCACCGCGCGCCGCCGCACGATCGAGGCCTTCGGCACCGCCCTGCACGACAACGGTGGTACCGGCGGGGGCGCCAACGGCGGCTGGGCCGGAACCGCGTAGCTCCTGGAGACAGCGGGAGCACCGCCCCCGCTCACCTCGCCGCCTCCCAGGCCCGGCGCACATCGCCGCGCGGGTCCTCCTGTACCGCCCAGCGGTCTCCGATGACCATCGTGCTCCGACTGCGCGTGTCGTACGCGGCCCAGCCGGGGGCGCCGGTGCGTGCGAAGCGTACCCAGGCGGCGTGCGTACGGGCGGCCAGGTCGGGGGGAGGGCTGCCGGTGCCGAACAGCGCGCCGGTTCCCCGCAGTTGGTCCGGGACTCTGCCGAAGACGAAGGGTAGCTCCATCGTGTGGGTGGCGCCGAGCAGGCCGTCGAACGCCTGGGAGCGCCAGTCGAAGTGGTAGGCGTACGTCGCGCCGGGTGAACGGTCGGCGTGCGCGTCGGCCAGGGCCCAGCTTCCCGCACCGAACAGCGCGTCACCCATGATCGCCGAGCGCAACTGCCCCGGTGTGGCGTCGGGGTGCGCGGCGCGGTAGGTGGCGGTGAGCGCATCCGGTTCGGGGTGCGAGCGTTCGGCGGCGGCCCGGACGCCGGCCGTGGTCGAGCTGGTGTAGGCGCCGGAGGGCACGAGGTAGAGGTTGCCCTCCTCGGCGTTGGTGCCGATGAGGAGGTCGATGTCGAGGCTGCCGTGCCCGGCGGCGAAGGCATCGACTGGCTGGCGTTCGGCCACCACGCTGAAGGGGCTGAGCCCGAGCAGCGGGTCGTACGCGGTCGCGGTCCGCAGGTCGATCCCGCCGAGCAGGGAGGCGGCTTCGACCAGACGTGTGTCGGGGACGGCTTCGAAGGCGTCGGCGTGCGGCGCGATGCCCAGGGACGCTGCCGCCGTGCGTGTGACCCGGGTGGCCTGTTCGGGATCGAAGGCGCCCAGAGCGCTGCCGCTCTGCACGATGGCGCGCCGGACCAGACCCCTGCTCTCCGGCGCCGCGATGACGGCTCCCGTGAGGGTGGCGCCCGCGGACTGGCCGAACAGCGTCACCTGATCGGGGTCGCCCCCGAACGCGGCGATGTTCTTGCGCACCCAGCGCAGGGCGGCGAGTACGTCGAGGAGTCCCCGGTTGCGCGGGGCTCCGGGCAGGTCGAGGAAACCGGCCATGCCGAGGCGGTAGTTGACGGTCACCAGGACGATTCCGTCGCGCGCGAACGCGGTGCCGTCGTACAGGCTCGCCCTGGTCGAGCCCGCCACGAAGCCTCCACCGTGCACGAAGACCATGACAGGGAGGGCCCGACCCCGGACCCGGGACCCGTCCCGGTCCCGGTGTTGTTCCTCGGGAGGGTCGGGGGCCCATATGTCGACGGTGAGGTAGTCCTCTCCGTGGATCCAACCGGGTCCGAAGTAGGGCGACATGTCGATCGCGCCGAGGTTCCGGGGAGCCTGTGGCGCGGTCGGGCCAGCCGCCGTCGCGTCCCGGACGCCGCCCCACGGGGCGTGCGGTTGTGGCGCGGCGAAGCGGCCGGTCCGGGCCGGGGGCGCGGCGTACGGGACGCCTCGGAAGACCGTGACGCCCCCGTGCCGCGCACCGGCCACGGCTCCCTGCGCGGTGGTCACGGTGCGGAGGGCGCCGGGGTGGCCGCTGCCCGGGCGGTTCTCGCTGCTCATGCGTTCGTCGCCTGACCCTCGTACTCCTCCGACCGCACGTACGGCGTGAAAGGAGCCCACCCCTTGATGGCGAACCCGCTGCCCGCGCGCTCGACCTCGGCGGCGCCGTGGCCACCCAGATGTGCGGGAACGACGAGCGCGTTGTGGTCGGCGGCCCAGCCCAGAATCCTTCGGCGCGTGGCGCGGGCGGCGACGGGGTCCTCGCAGAAGCAGCTGTTGTGGTCCGGGTCGACGAGCTGGACGGGACTGTGCAGCAGGTCCCCCACGAAGACCGCGCGGTCCGTGCCGCTGGTGAGGGTGAGGACGCTCGACCCGGGGGTGTGCCCGGGGGCCGCGTCGAGGCGCAGATTGGCGTCGATGCGGTGGCCCCTCTCCCACAGGCGCGCCTGGCCGGCCCGGTGCACGGGGGCGACGCTGTCCTCGAAGACGTTCTGGTTGCCGCGGCCGAGCACGCTCTTGTGGCCGTTCTCGGGGTTCCAGAAGTCGTAGTCGTCCTTGGGCAGCAGGTAGGTGGCGTTCGGGAAGGTGGGGACCCAGTCCCTGCCGTCCAGGCGGGTGTTCCAGCCGACGTGGTCGACGTGCAGGTGGGTGTTGATCACGATGTCGACGTCCTCGGGTGTGACGCCCGCGCGCGCCAGACCGGCGAGGAAATCGGTGCGCAGGTGGCGCCACACCGGGGAGTACGGACGTTCCTTGTGGTTGCCGACGCCGGTGTCGACGAGGATGGTCCTGCCCTCGCTGCGCAGCAGCCAGCTCTGGACCGCGGAGTTGACGATGTTCGTCCGCGGGTCGAGGAAGTGCGGCGCGTGCCAGGCGTCGGTGTCTCTCCAGGCGGCCTCCGGGCTGGTGGGGAGGAAGGCGCCGGGCGTCATGTCGACCGGGCCGTAGTACTCCTTGACGCGAGTGACGGTGACGTCGCCGAGTTCGATCTGTTCCATCGGGTTGCTCCATGGCCGGGGCTGGGTTCTGAGGTTCTGGGCTTCTGGGGTTCTCGGGTCCTGAGGTCCTGATCGCCACCGTCGCCGTGTCGCCGCACGTCGGCCAGACCCGCCGCTGCCTACCCCCGGCAGGGTCAGGCTGCCGCGCGCCGGTCGATGCAGACTGGGGCGCATGAGCGAACGAGGACGGTTGGGCGACTTCCTGTACGCGCGCCGCGCCCGGCTCCGCCCCGCCGACGTCGGCCTGCAGGACTACGGCGACCGGCGACGGGTGGCGGGCCTGCGCAGGGAGGAGCTCGCGCTGCTCGCCGGCGTCAGCGCCTCGTACTACACGAGGCTGGAGCAGGGGCAGTCGGTGGGGGCGTCACCGGAGATCCTTGACGCCGTCGCGCGGGCTCTCTGCCTGGACGAGGCGGAACGCCGGCACCTGCGGGACCTCGCCGAGGCCGGGCGACGGCGGACTCCGGCCCGTCGGCCGCGGGCGGAACGGGCGGGGGCCGCCACGCTTGAGCTCCTGAGCACCCTGGAGAGCGTGCCGGCACTGATCACCGGTCGCCGCAGCGACGTGCTCGCCTGGAACCGGCTGGGGCACGCGCTGTTCGCGGGGCATCTGAGCCCGGACAGCCCCGAGCGCGCGGCGGAGCGCCCCAATCTCGCCAGGATGCTCTTCCTCGATCCGCACACCCGCGCGTTGTACGCCGACTGGACGGCGAAGGCCAAGGCCGTCGTCGAGAATCTGCGGATGGTGGCGGGACGGCACCCCGACGACACACTGCTCAGTTCACTGATCGGTGAACTCACGGTCAGGAGCCCGGAGTTCGCGGCGATGTGGTCCGGCCACGGGGTGAGCCCCTGCGCCTTCGCCGGCTACGAGATGCGCCACCCCCTGGTCGGCACCCTCACCGTGACCCAGCAGAGCCTGAGCCTCCCCCAGGAGGAGGACCAGCACCTGGTACTGGCCGTCACCGAACCGGGCTCACCGTCACGCGAGGCCGTCCGGCTCCTCGCCCAGGCGGCCACGCCACCCGCCTCTGCCCGGTCGAGCGGCGAACGGCCCGCCCGCTCCGTCCGCGACGGCTGCTTCGGCGGCCCGCTCGATCGTCGTACGCCGGGCTGCCCAGAAGGCCGCGTCGCGCTCTGAAACAGCGTTCCCCGGAACCGCCCCCGTGGAGCCGTCGAGTTCTTCGCGCAGGATGTCGGCGTGCCCGGCATGCCGACTGGTCTCGGTGAGCACGTGGACCAGGATGTTGAACAGCTTCACGTCGGGCCGCGGCCACCAGGGCACATGACCCGGGGCGTCGATGGCGAGGGCGGTGATCGTCGCGTCCGAGTGCCGCCACGCACGCCGGTAGCGGTCGACGATCTCGGCGCGCGTCTCGTGCTCGGTCGCCCACATGTCCGTGCCGCGCTGCTCCGCGTCGTCCCAGCGGGGCAGCGCCTCCGGGAACGGCCGGCCGAAGACCTCGCCGAAGTACCTGGATTCCCAGAGCGCCAGGTGTTTGACCAGGCCGAGGAGGTTGGTCCCCGTCACGGTCAGGGGGCGGCGGATGTCGTACTCGCCGAGCCCGTCGAGCTTCTGGAGCACCGCATCACGCATCACTCGCAGGTCATTGTGCAGGTACTGCTTCGCGAAGTCATCGATCACGGGGCAGGAGCCTGTCAGGCGCTTCCCAGGGCGGCAAGGGGCGCGTACGCAGAGACCGCCCCCTCTCACTCGTCGAGCAGCCGCCACGCGGTGAGCGCCAGCCTCGCCCGGAGGAGGCCGGTGGGATCGGTCAGGTCGAAGCCCAGGGTCTTGCCGATCTGTTCGAGTCGGCGGGCGACGCTGCTGTGGTGCAGGTGGAGGCAGTCCGCGGCGCGGCGCAGGGAGCCCGTGGCGCAGTAGGCCTCCAGTGTCTCCAGGTCCTCCGGGCGGGCTGCCGCGCCGGCCATCGCGGCCACGTCGGCGTTGTCCCGCACGGCGTCCTGCGGAACCTGCGCAAGGAGCGCGAGCGCGCCCAAACCGTCGTGCGGGACGACCGGTCGGCGCGCGGTGGCGAAGCGGAGGGCGGTGCGGGCTTCGCGCCAGGAGCGGTCGGGGCTTCCCGCGGCGCCGATGCCCGCGCGTACCCCCGCAGGGAACAGTGCCTGGTCGACGGTGGTGGCCAGGATGACGCCCACGTCGGCGAGCGGCGCCGCCTTCACCGGGCGGGCCGGGCAGATCAGACCGCCGATCCGGTCGAGCGGAAGCCGCGACCGTACGGCGACGACGCGGACCGGCAGACCTGCGGAGAAGCCGAGCAGGCGCAACGCACGGGCCCTGGCCGCCTCTTCGCTGTCGGAGCTGATGGCCAGCTCCACCAGGGCGGGGTCGGCCATGGTGGTGCGGGCCGGACCGTACCGTTCGACCGCCGCCGCGACGGCGATGGCGAGCCGGTCCAGGAGTACGTCGTCGAGCGGCCCGGGCGGTCCTGGCTCGGCGAGCGGTCCTGGCTTGACGAGCGGGCTGGGCTTGGCGAGCGAACCGGACGCATCCGGTGGGCCCGCGCGTTCCAGCCACACCGTGCCGATCTCCTCGTCGTCGAGGGTGACCGGCGCCGACAGGGACTCGGGCCCCGGCGGTCCTGCCGCCGGGGTGCCCTCCGGTGAGAAGCGGACCGCCTGCCCCGCACCCGAAAGGCGCACCCCCACCACGCATTCGGCCAGTCCCGCCGAGGACCGGACGAGCGCCGGGATGTCCACCCTGCGGCGCATCAGCGTGTCGTAGAACTGGACGACACGGATCGCGCCCTGCACGTGGGAATCCAGGTGCGACAGCCGTTCGGCGAGAGCCTCCATGGCGCAAGGATAGGCGCAGTCGGTGCGCCGTCCGGCGCGTGTTTGCCCACCGCCGTCCGACAGTTGGCGGGGGATCGTGTCGGTGGCAGCCTTGAGAATGTCCGCCATGGATCCCGAACTCGAAGCGTTTCTGCCGCTGATCCCCCAGCAGGACCTGACCGACCCGGTCGCCGCGCGCCCGATGTACTCCGCGTACGCCGCCTCGAAGCCGGCACCCGACACGTCGGGCATGGAGATCGAGGACCGTACGGTGCCGGCCGATCCGGACGTGCCGGTACGGATCTACCGTCCGCACCAGGGGCAGGGCGCCCTCGTCTGGTTGCACGGCGGTGCGCACGTCATGGGTGATCTGGACACCGAGCACCCGTGGGCCAGCCGCATCGCGGCCGCCTCCGGGGCGGTGGTGGTCTCGGTGGGCTACCGGCTCTCCCCCGAGCATCCGTTCCCCGCCGCCCTGAACGACGCCTACGCCGTACTGGAGTGGACGGCCGGCCACGCCGCCGAGCTGGGTGCCGATCCGGCGCGGATCGCGGTCGGCGGTCACAGCGCCGGCGGGAACCTCGCGGCCGGTCTCGCCTTGTGGGCCCGCGACCGGCAGGGGCCGCCGATCCACTTCCAGCTGCTCAACGAGGCGGCTCTCGACGACCGCCAGGAGACGTGGTCGCAACGGAACTTCACCGACACGCCCTGGGCGACGCGCGCCAACGTGGGGGCGTCGTGGCGCCACTACCTCGGCACCGCGCCGGTCACACCGTACGCCGCGCCCGCCCGGGCCACCGACCTCTCCGGGCTGCCGTCCGCCTACATCGCCACCGCCGAGTTCGACCCGAACCGCGACGAGGACATCGACTACGCGCTGCGCTTGTTGCGGGCGGGCGTCTGCGTCGAGCTGCATCAGTGGCCCGGCACGTTCCACGGCTCGCAGGCCATCCTCTCCGCCGAGGTCTCCCAACGGCAGATCGCGCAGCTCGCCGCCGCGCTCCGGCGCGCTCTCGCCGCGTGAGCCGGTCCCGGCCGGATCGAGCGCTGCGGCGGCGAGGGCTCATGGACGTCCGCGGGCGGCGTACTGCACCATGGCGGGCAGACAACTGTCCAGCGTTCCCCGTCACGCCATGACAGTCCGGGCCAACGCCTGTAAGGGAGCGGCCACTTGGCCTCCTCACCGCCCCGCCCGGCCATGTCGCCCGGCGCACCCCGCGCCCTCCCCACCGCCACCGACGTCGTGATCGTCGGTGGCGGGGTGATGGGGGCGAGCATCGCGTTCCACCTCGCCGAGGCGGGCGTACGCGACATCGTCGTCGTCGAGCGCGGCGAGCTGGCCTGCGGCAGCTCGGGAAAGCCGATCGGAGGGGTACGGGCGCAGTTCTCCGATCCGCTCAACATCGAGCTGGGCCACCGCAGCCTGCGCGCCTTCCGCGACTTCGGGGACCGCCCCGGCGCGGACATCGGCCTCGACACCGTCGGCTACCTCTTCCTGCTGACCGGCCCCGGCCAGGCGGCGGAGTTCGAGGACGCGGTGCGGAGGCAGAACGCGCTCGGTGTGCCCAGCCGCTTGATCAGCCCCCGCGAGGCCCGGACGCTCTGCCCCTACGTCGACGCCCACGGCCTGGTGGCCGCCGTCCACTCCCCCGCCGACGGGCACGCGCGGCCCGCACGCGTCGTGCGCGGATACGCGCGTGCCGCGGCGCGGGCCGGTGCCGTGTTCGCGACGCACACCACGGTGACCGGCATGGACACGGCCCGGGACCGCGTCACCGTCGTGCACACCGACCGCGGCCCTGTGGCCTGCTCGACGGTCGTCTGCGCCGCCGGAGCCTGGTCGGCGCGGATCGGCGCCATGGCGGGCGTCGACCTCCCCGTGCGGCCGCTGCGCCGCCAGCTCGCCTTCACCGCACCGCTGGTGTCCCCGGCGCCGCGCATCCCCTTCACCATCGACTTCTCGTCATCGGCGTACTTCCACAACAGCGACGACGGGCTGCTTCTCGGCCTTGCCGACCCCCACGAGAGCGAGGGCTTCGACACGACATGGACGCCCGGCTGGCTGGAGCTGTTCCGCGAGGTGGCCCGCGAGCGGGCGCCGGCCCTCGCCGGGATGGAGACGCGCGGAGGCTGGGCGGGACTCTACGAGGTCACCCCGGACCACAACGCGCTGATCGGCCGCGCCACCGATCCGGTCAACTTCCTCTACGCCACCGGGTTTTCCGGACACGGCTTTCTGCAGGCGCCCGCGGTGGGCGAGATCGTCCGCGATCTGCACCTGGGCCGGCCGCCGTGCGTCGATGTCGCACCGCTGAGCGCGGACCGCTTCCGCGCCGGGTCCGCCGCGAACCGCCCGGAGGCCCATGTGGTGTGAAGCACCGCCATCCCCCGGCCATCCACGCGGGAAGTCACCCCACCACTGAGAGGACGACGTGTCGATGATCGGACAGTGGCAGCTGCGTGCCGCGTTCGCCGCGAGGCTCTCGCGGATGTACGGGCGCGAGGTCCCCGCGTACACCACGCTGGTGGACGTCTCCCGCGAGGTCAACGAGGACGTGCTGCGCGCGCGGGGCGCCGACGCCGAACGCCTCGGCACCATCGGCCGCGTCACCGCCGAACGGCACGGCGCCATCCGGGTCGGCACCCCGGAGGAGCTGCGGCAGGTCGCCCGCGTCTTCGGCGCGCTCGGCATGCGTCCCGTCGGCTTCTACGACCTGCGCGAGACCGCCACCAGCGCGCTGCCCATCGTGTCGACCGCGTTCCGCCCGGTGGCCGAGGACGAGCTGGCCCGCAATCCGTTCCGGGTCTTCACCTCCATGCTCACCGTGTCGGATCCCCGCTTCTTCGACGCGGACCTGCGCTCACGCCTGACCGCGTTCCTCGCCGGCCGCGAGTTGTTCGGCCCGGAGCTCCTGAAGCTGGCCGACCGGGCGGAGGCGGAGCGGGAACTGTCCGACGCCGACGCCGAGCGCTTCCTCGACCTGGCCGTGTCCGCCTTCGAGTTGTCGGCCGAGCCCATCGACGGGCAGTGGTACGCGGCCCTGGAGCAGGTCTCCGCCGTCGCCGCGGACATCGGTGGCGTACGCAGTACCCACATCAACCACCTCACCCCCCGCGTCCTGGACATCGACGAGCTGTACCGGCGCATGACCGAGCGCGGCATCGAGATGATCGACACCATCCAGGGGCCGCCGCGCTGGGCGGGGCCGGACGTACTGCTGCGCCAGACCTCCTTCCGGGCGCTCGCCGAACCGCGTGCCCTGCGCGCCCCGGACGGCAGCGTGACCCGCGGCGCGCTGCGGGTGCGCTTCGGCGAGGTCGAAGCCCGCGGCATCGCCCTGACGCGTGCGGGGCGCGCCCTCTACGACAGCCTCCTGGCCGTCGTGGACGAGCGGGCCGCGGGCCGTCCGGCCGGTGAGCGCGGCGAGGTGGCCCGCGCCGTGTGGGCCGAGCACCTGCCAACGACCGAGCGGGAACTGGCCGGGCGGGGGCTGGGGTTCTTCACGTACCACGAGGTGCCCGGCCGTCCCGCGGACGGCGCGCGTCCGCCCTCCGATCTCGACGGCCTCCTGGGTGGGGGCTGGCTGCGGGCCGAGCCGGTCGTGTACGAGGACTTCCTGCCCCGGTCGGCCGCAGGCATCTTCCAGTCGAACCTCAGTGAGGCGGGGTCGAGGAACAGCGGCCGGGAAGGCAGCGCGTACGACGCCGACCGGCTCTCCGGAGCCATGTGCCGGGACGTCCTCGACCCGTTCACGCTGTACGAGCGGCAACGGGACCGCTCCCTCGCCCTGCTGCCCCGCGCACTCCGTCCCCAGGGAGCCTCATGACCCTCGTCCTGCCCTCCACCGACGAACTGCGCGCCCGCGCCCGCGCCGGACTCGACCGCATCGGCGTCACGGTCCCCGAGGGCCACACCCTGCGGGCCCGCACCCCGGTCACCGGCGAGGACCTTTTCGGTCTGGCCGCCACGGACGCGGCCGGAACAGAGGAGGCGCTCACCGCGGCCCGCGAGGCTTTCCTCACCTGGCGGAGCACCCCGGCGCCGCGCAGGGGTGAACTGGTTCGCAGGCTCGGCGAGTTGCTGCGTGTGCACCAGGAGGATCTGGCCGACCTGATCACCATCGAGGCGGGCAAGATCCGCTCCGAGGCGCTCGGCGAGGTCCAGGAGATGATCGACATCTGCGACTTCGCCGTGGGCCTGTCACGGCAGCTCTACGGGCGCACCATCGCCTCGGAGCGGCCGGGGCACCGGCTGGCGGAGACCTGGCACCCGCTCGGTGTCGTCGGCGTCATCTCCGCGTTCAACTTCCCGGCCGCCGTGTGGTCGTGGAACACCGCGGTCGCGCTGGCCTGCGGCGACACGGTGGTGTGGAAGCCGTCGGAGCTCACCGCGCTCGTCTCCCTGGCCTGTGACCGGCTGCTCGCCCGGGCCGCCGACGACGTCGGGGCGCCCCGCGACGTGCACCGGCTGCTGCTCGGCGACCGTGCTGTCGGGGAACGGCTGGTGGACGACCCACGGGTCGCCCTCGTCAGCGCCACGGGATCGACCCGCATGGGGCGCGAGGTCGGCCCGCGCGTCGCCGCCCGCTTCGGCCGCTGCCTGCTCGAACTTGGCGGCAACAACGCGGCGGTCGTGGCCCCGTCCGCCGACCTGGACCTCGCCGTGCGGGGCATCGTGTTCGCCGCCGTCGGCACCGCCGGTCAGCGGTGCACGACCCTGCGGCGCCTCATCGTGCACCGGGACATCGCCGACACCCTCGTCGGCCGGCTGACGTCCGCGTACCGGAAGCTGCCCATCGGTGACCCCTTCGACGACACGACGCTGGTCGGCCCGCTCATCTCCGTCCAGGCGCTGGATGGCATGCGCACCGCGCTCGACCGGGTGCGCGGCGAGAGCGGTGAGCTCCTCGCGGGCGGCGCCCGGCGCCCGGCGCAGGCGGCGCCGCACGCCGCGTACGTCGAACCGGCCGTGGTGCGCGTGGGCCGGCAGACCGGCATCGTCCGCGAGGAGACCTTCGCACCGCTGCTTCACGTCATGACGTACGACACCTTCGACGAGGCGATCGCCCTGCACAACGACGTGCCCCAGGGCCTCTCGTCGAGCGTCTTCACCCGTGACCAGCGCGAGGCCGAGCTGTTCCTGTCCGCGGAGGGCTCGGACTGCGGCATCGTCAACGTGAACATCGGGACGTCGGGCGCGGAGATCGGCGGCGCGTTCGGCGGCGAGAAGGAGACCGGTGGCGGCCGCGAGTCGGGGTCCGACGCGTGGCGCGCGTACATGCGCCCGGCCACCAACACGGTCAACTACTCCGGCCGGCTCTCCCTCGCCCAGAACGTCAGCTTCCTCTGAGGGCCCGACCCTGAACCACTCCCGACCGGGACTGTGGCGCTACGGCGCCATCTCGTACGTCCCCGCCAGCGCCTCGACGCGCTCCCAGACGCGTGCGGAGCGGGCCTCGTCGACGACCGGGCGCCGTACCGCGCCGAGCGCCCAGCTCTGCTGCTCCGGCGTGGCGGAGTCCTTGCCGTGCAGCTCGACGGCGTGCGCGGAGAAGTCCCGTACGAGGACGGCGAAGAGCTCGTCGAGCACGTCCTGGTCGAGGCCGGTGAGACGCGCCTGCTCCAGGATCAGCTGGCCGTGCACGACGAGCGCGAACAGCTGGCCGACGGCGAGGAGCAGGTCGAGGTCGCGGCTCTGCTTCTCGTCGGGCGCGGCGGTGGTGACGAACTCGCAGAGCGCGTCGGCCTGTTCGCGGAAGCGGGCGACGTTGGGCACCTCGGCGTACGCGTCGTAGGCGGTGCGCCAGTCGTGGAAGCGGATGGCGCCCAGGCCGCGGGCCGGCCCCTGCTGGAAGAGGAAGGCGTCGTCGGCCGCGTCGAGGCGGGTCGGCACGGGCTCGTACTCGGCCGGGTTCAGCAGGTGGTTGCTCATGAACTTGAGGATCAGCGCGAGGTTGACGTGGACCGTGCCCTCCAGCTTGGGCAGGCCGCGGATCTCGACGGCCGCCTGTGCGAAGTAGTTGTCCTTCTCGAAGCCCTTGGCCGCGATGACGTCCCACATGAGGTCGATGACCTTCTCGCCCTCCGTGGTCACCTTCATCTTCGTCATGGGGTTGAAGAGGAGGTAGCGGCGGTCGTCGGGGCCCGCGGAGCGGAAGTAGTCCACGGCGCGGTCGCTGAAGAGCTTCATGCCGACGAGGCGGACGTACGCGTCGGTGAGCTCGCGGCGCACGTGCGGGAACGCGGTGACGGGGCGGCCGTAGAGGATGCGGCCCGTGGCGTGGGTGACGGCCTCGTACATCGCGTGCTCGCAGATGCCGATGGAGGCCGTGCAGAGGTTGAACTTGCCGACGTTGACGGTGTTGAGCGCGGCGTCGAAGGCGGCGCGGCCGGTGTGCAGGACGTCGTCGGGTCCGACGGGGTAGTCCTCCAGGCGGAACTCGCTGACGTACTTGGAGGAGTCGACGACGTTCTTGACGAGGTGGTACGCCTCGTGGCGGCTGTCGGCGGCGAAGAAGACGTAGCCGTCGGGGCCCTCGACGTCGGTGCGGCGGCCGAAGACGGAGACGAGACCGGCGGCGTTGCCGTTGCCGATGTAGTACTTGGAGCCGGTCGCCCGGAAGCCGCCGCCGCCGTCCGGTTCGAGGAGCATGTCGGTGGAGTAGATGTCCGCGCCGTGGGCCTTCTCGGAGAGGCCGAACGCGAATACTTCACCCTGGGCGAGGAGTTCGGCGGCGCGGGCGCGGGCCGCGGCGTTGTCGCTCTGCCAGACCGGGCCGAGCCCCAGGATGGTGACCTGCCAGGCGTACCAGTAGTCGAGTCCGTAGAAGCCGAAGATCTCGTTGAGTGCGGCGATCCGGGCGGTGTCCCAGCGCTTGTCGTCCTGCCCCTCGCCCGCCGCGGAGGCCGGGGTGAGGAAGGTCGCGAACAGGCCCTCCTCGGCGGAGAACGCGAGGAAGTCGGCGAGCCAGGCGCGGGAGCGGTAGTCCTCGATCAGCCTGCGCTTGCCGCGGGCCTCGAACCAGTCGACGGTCGCGCGCAGCAGCCTGCGGGTCTCGGGATCGAAGTGGACCGGGTCGTAGGTGTGCGGGTTGAACAGCAGCTGGTCGGCCATGGTGGTTCGCCTTTCCGGCTCGGGAGGGTGGGAGGTGCGGTGTTTCGAGTGAGGGTCGGGGACGGGCTCAGTGCTCGGCGGCGAGCCGGTGGAGGGTGGCGATCACGTCGTCGAGCCAGTCGAGCGTCATGCGTTCGTACGCGATGCCGCCGCGCAGCACGACGTGCTGGAGCTCCCGCCCGGCGTCGGGTGCCGCGGGGGCAGGGGCCTCGGGGCCGGTGAAGTCGCGCAGCTCGCCCGCGAGGTAGTGCGCGAGCCGGTCGGCGTGCGCCTGGCGGTGGCGCTCCACCTCGCGGATCAGTGTGGCCGGGTCGTCGAAGGCGGCGCCGCGGATCTTCACGGCGAGCTCGTGCCGGACGCTCTCGGGCTCGATCGGCTCCTGCAGCCACCGGGAGAGGACCGTGCGCCCCCGGTCGGCCACGGAGTACTCCTTCTTGTCCGGCCGGTCCTGCTGCGCCACTTCGCGGGCGCCGATCCAGCCGTCGTTCTCCATGCGCTTGAGCACGCGGTAGATCTGCTGGTGCGTGGCGGTCCAGAAGTAGCCGATGGAACGGTCGAACCGCCGGGCCAGCTCGTAGCCGGAGCCCGGCTTCTCCAGCAGGGAGACGAGGATCGCGTGTTCGAGCGCCATGCCCGAATCCTTCTATGCAACTAGTTGCATAGACAAGCCGTGCCGGTCAGGTGAGACACGGCTCACCCGACCGGCGCGGCCGAAGCCCGCCCGCCCGCAACCGGGGGTTTGCCCCACCCTGAACGGGCCGCCGCCCCGACCACGGACAGGCATGCTGGCCCGATGGGCCGGTGGATCTTGGGCCAGCAGGATGGCCGTGTTCCGCTTTACCGGTTCACAGACAAGGAAACCCCTCGTGTTCAGCTTGAAGTCGATGCGACACCGCGCGGCCCGCACCACCGCCGTCGGCGCCCTCGCCGCAGCCACCTGCGCCACCCTGATGACGGGCAGCGCCGGAGCGATCGTCAACGGGGACGACGCCAGTCAGCGCTACCCCTTCATGGCGACCATCCCGGAGTCGGCCAAGGACGGCAGCGTGCAGGACGGTACCTGCGGGGCGACGCTGATCGATCCGCGGTGGGTCGTGACGGCGGCGCACTGCGTGCGGGGCGATGTCGTTCTGGACGGCATCGTCCGGGTCGGCAGCAGCCACCGGAAGTCCGGGGGCACCGTCCGCAAGATCGAGCGGACCATCGCCCACCCCGGGTTCCGGAGCGGCGACGGGACCTCGTTCAACCGGCACGACATCGCACTGGTCCAGCTCGATCGCCCGGTCTCCCAGAAGCCCATCGGCATCGCGGAGCGGGCGGGGCGGCCCGGCACCCCGACCCGGCTGCTGGGGTTCGGCACCACCGTGGACGGCGAGATGCGGTTCTCCCCGCGCCTGAAGGAGCTGGACACGCGCAGGGGTGCCGCGTCCGAATGCGCCCCCGGCTACGCGTCCGCGAACCGCCTGTGCACCATCAGCCTCAGGCCCAAGGCCATGGCGTGCTCCGGGGACTCCGGCGGCCCGCAGCTCCAGAAGGGCCGGCACGGGCGGTGGGAACTGATCGGCGCCACCTCCGGCCCCGGTGCCCCCGGGGTCGCGTGCTCGGACGGGCCCGGCCTGTACGTCAACGTCCCGGCCTACGCGGACTGGATCCGGGACACCATCAAGCACAAGGGCTGAACCCCCACCTGCCGGGGCCGCACCGGAGCGGAACGGATGCGCCGCTATGCTCGCCGCGTGGGTGAGGTAGTGGTGGTGCGTACCGGCTCCGGGCCGGAGGTCCTGCTCGTGCACGGCGGCGCGGGGCCGCGGACGACGTGGGGCGCGCTGTCGCCGCTGACCGATCGGTGGACACTCGCGCACGTCCACCGGCGCGGCTATCCGCCGAGTCCACCACCGTGCGAGGGCCAGGACTTCGCGGTGGACGCCCTGGATCTGGCGCCGCTGCTCGTCGGCCGTCCGCACGTCGTCGCCCACTCGTACGGCGTCCTCGGGGCGTTGACCGCGGTGGCGGACGCGCCGGACGGCGTGCGCTCGCTCACTCTGATCGAGCCGCCGCTGACCTGGCTCGTCCCCGACGATCCCGAGGTGGCGCGACTCCAGCGCATCGGGGACGCGGTCCTCACCCACGGGATGGACACGGACCCGGTCGAGCTGCGCGAGTTCCTCCGTCTCGCGGGTGCCCCCGTCGGCGACGGGCCACTCCCGCGGGACGTGGTCGCCGGCGTCCGCCGGGCGCACGGTGCCAGGCTGCCCGGCGAGGCCCGATTCAGCCTCGACCGCGTCCGTCGCACCGGCGTCCCGGTGCTCGTCGCGTCCGGCGGCCACGCGGTCGCGCTCGAGCGGATCTGCGATGCTCTCGCGGTAGCGCTCGGCGGCGAGCGCAGCGTGCACCCGGGCGCCGGTCACTTCGTCGCCGCAGCACCGGGCTTCGCCGAACGGCTGGATGCCTTCCTGCGCAGGACAGGCTCCTAGCGGGCTTCAGCCTTGGCCGGAAATCCGCGATCGGTCAGCTTTCCGCGAGGCGGCGTACGGCGGCCAGCGCGCGGTCGGCGTGTGCGCTCATGCGCAGTTCGCTGCGGACCACTTCGACGACGGTCCGGTCCTTGCCGATGACGAAGGTGACGCGCTTGGTGGGGGCCAGCGAGAAGCCGCGTGCCACGCCGAACCGGCCACGCACCACTCCCTCGGGGTCCGAGAGCAGCGGGAAGCCGAGGGAGTGCCGCTCCGTGAACTCCCGCTGCTTCCCGACCCCGTCGCCGCTGACCCCCACGGGCCGCGCTCCCGCGGCGGCGAACTCGGCGGCCAGGTCACGGAAGTGGCAGGCCTCCGCCGTACAGCCGGGCGTGAGGGCCGCGGGGTAGAAGAACAGCACCACAGGGCCTTCCCGCAGGAGTTCGGAGAGCCGTCGCGGGGCGCCGGTCTCGTCCGGCAGCGTGAAGTCCTCGACGGTGTCACCGACCGCCGTGCGCGCCGTCATGCCGGGCTCCCCGTCGACGTACGGTCCATCGGCGACACGTTGCCTCCTCAAGTGGCGGGAGCGAAACCCTACTCGATGGTCCGAGCACGGTCCTGGCGCCCTGCTCCTGGCCGCCCGCCGACACCCTCCGACCAGCCTTGATCCCGTCGAACGCCGTCGTGCGATGCTGGGTGACGCCGGGAGGCACCGAGAGAGCGACGGGGAGTACGGCATCACGATGGCAGTGGCACGACGGACAGCGAAGGGCGTCTGGGACCGTTTCTCGGCATCCGACCCAGGACTCCTGCGGCTCATGGCGGGACTGCGCACGGTGGGGGCGATCCTCCTCGCGCTCGCCGTGCTCGCACCGCTCGGCACCTCGGTGACCCATCTCGTCGCGGGCGCGATGACGGCCATGGTCGCCACCTTCGCGATCCAGGAGAAGGAGGTGCGGGGGCAGGCGATCACGGTGGCGCTCGGGCTGCCGGTCGCCCTCGCGGCGATATCTCTGGGAGCGCTGCTCAACCACCGGGTGGTGGCCGGGGACGCCTTCTTCATCCTGCTGATCTTCGGCGCCGTCTACTGCCGCCGGTTCGGCGACCGGGGCACCGCGCTCGGCCTGATCGGCTTCCAGGTCTACTTCGTCTCGCTCTTCGTGAGTGCCTCCGCCTCGGCGCTGCCCGGACTGTGGCTGACGCTGACCATCGCCTTCGCGTGCAGCGCGGTCGTACGGTTCGCCATCGTGCCGGAGACGCCTGAGCGCACTCTCGCCCGGCTGCGCGAGGCGTTCCGGGCCCGGCTCGCCCAGCTGATCGCCCACCAGATCGAGCTCCTGGACGCGGACGCCGGGTCCACGGACGGCCCGGAGAAGGTCCTCGACGACCTGCGGCGCTCCACCGCCCGGCTGCACGAGGCGGCGCTGATGATCCAGGGGCGCCTGGAGGAGGGCACACGGGACGCGGCCGCGGCTGCGCTGCTCCAGCGCAGGGTGGCCGACGCCGAGATCGCCGCGGAGCGTCTCGGCGTGCTGCTCCTCAACGCCCGCAGCGCGGAACGCGTGGAGACCCTGACCCTGCACCTTCCGAGCGCCCCCGTCGCCATGCCGGGGCGCGCCCAGTTCGGCCAGGACGCGGGCACGGCGCTGCGCCGGGATCTGCGGGCCCTGCACCTGCTCGTGGTGCGGCTGGTCCCCGACGACCGGGGCACGGCCCTGCCGTACGTACGCAACAGACTGCTCGGCTACCGCGAGGAGCAGGGGCTGCCGCAGGGCTCACCCGCCGTCCAGGACTGCTTCCGCGCGGTCGGTGAGGCGGCGCGCGCCATTCTGGGCCTGCGGCTTGCGACCGACGGATCGCAGGGCGAGGAGTACGACAGCCCGGAAGCCGCGCGGTCGAGGGAGGAGTTCGAGGCGGAGGAGATCTCGATCTCGAGCGAGGCGGCGGGGGCCGCCGAGGACGAGCCCACCGGGTTGCGGCGGCCCACCACGAGGGCGGCCGTCCAGGTCGCGGTGGGCTCGGCGCTCGCCATCGTCGGGGGTGAGTTCCTGTCCACGCAGCGGTGGTACTGGGCGGTCCTGACATGCTGGGTGGTCTTCCTCAACACCGCTTCCACGGGCGAGATCATGGTCAAGGGCTACCGGCGGCTGCTCGGCACGGTGCTCGGCGTGGTGGCCGGGGTCGCGCTCGCGGGCGCCGTCGGCAACCACACCTGGGCCGCGTTCGCCCTCGTCGTGCTGTGCGTCTTCGGGATGTTCTTCACCGCGCCGCTGTCGTACGCCCTGATGTCGTTCTTCGTCACGGCGATGCTGGGCCTGCTCTACACCCTGCTCAACACCTACAGCCTCGACGTCCTCGTGCTGCGGATCGAGGAGACCGCGCTCGGCGCGGCCTGCGGGATCATCGCGGCCGTCCTGGTGCTCCCGGTGCGCACGTCGCACCGGACCGACGAGGAGCTCGGCACCGTCCTCGCCCGGCTGCGGGACGTCGTGTCGGCGGCGGTGGCCCAGCTGAGCGGCGGCCCCGCGGTCGACCTGGTGGACCTGGCGCGGGACCTGGACACTGCGCTGGACGACCTACGGCGCTCCACGAAGCCGTTGACGCATCCCATCGCCCCGCTGCGGGCCCGGCGCCAGACGGCCCGCTACCTCGTCGCGCTCCTCGAGACGTGCGCCTACCACGCCCGCTCGCTGGCGGCGACGGCCGAGTTGGTGCCCTCCAGCAAGAGCGTCGCCGCCGACGCGCGCCTCGCGCTCGCGGGCCGGCGGATCACGCACAACATCGACCTGATCGCCGCGCGGGTACGCGGTGAGGAGACCGACGGCACCATCGAGTCGGGGGCCAGCATCGCCTCGATGCTGGACAGCGGCGGTCACGAGGTGCTGCGGACGGGGTCGGTGGCGTTCCGCGTGCTGCGGCACCTGCAGCGTCTCGACGAGGGGATCGTCGGCCTGGCCCGGCCGCTCGGGGCCCCGCTCGCGGTACCGGAGGAGAGTGCGGGCACGGGAGCGCGCAGGCTCTGAGAGCCTGCCCCCCGGTGTCACGCCCCGCGCAGTTCCTCGACGACCTGCCGCAGCACCGGCGCCGGCACGTCCGGCAGCAGCATCGCGAAGGCCAGCAGCAACTTCCCGAGCAGGAACGTGGTGTCCGGCGTCCCGCGCACGATGTCCTTGACGGCCGTCACGTCCTCCGCCGCGACGGCTTGAAGGAGTTCCGCCGCGTCCGGCCCCGCGCCGTCCTCCGTGAGGACGGACCGGTCGCCGAACTCGGCCCGGCGCACCATGTGCCGCAGCACCCGGTCGCCCGCCGCGGGCAGATACGCCTTGCGTACGCCTTCGTTGGCGATCCAGCACAGCGCGGAGACCAGGTCGGCGGTCCGCTCGTCGGCGTCGAACTCCGCCATCAGGGCGTCGTACGCGAGCTGGTTGCCGTGCCGGAACGCCAGCAGCAGCCGCGCCGCCCGCGCCTTGGCCTCGACCACCTGCGCCTCGGACAACTGCGTCTCGGACACGTGCGTCTCGGACACCTGCTCGCCGGAGACCCGCGCCCCGGGCACCTGCGTCGCGGCCACTTCGACCCGATCGCCCGATTCCTGCTTGTTTACGCCCATCTGGCATATGTTAACGATCAACGGGCGGGGGTCTTCAAGACCCCACGCCCCAAAGGCCGGGTCAACGCACCCAAGCGGTGTACGACATGACGTCCCCCGCCTTCACGCCGAAGGCAGGGTCGTCCCTGGTGACCGTCTCCTCCAGGCCCAGCACAGCGCCGTTCTCCGGGTCCAGGATCAGCATCCGCCGCAGGCCGTCGCTCGTGTGGACGTACGCCTGGCCGGTGCGGCCGAGCCGGTCGGTGACCGCTCCCGCCGGGCGCAGCCCCTCGGCGTCGGCGAGGACGCGGGTCAGCGCCGCGCTCTCCCGGGCACCCGGCGTCCACTCGCGCAGGAACGTCGAGACCGTGTCCAGGAGTTCATCGGTGCCGGTGAGCGGGGTGCGGACGCCCGGGTGGCTGAGCTCGGCCAGGTAGGTGCGGAGCGCTCCGGGCGTGTGCGGGGGCCGGGTCTGGGGCGCGGCCGTACCCCAACTCGGGGGGTAGGTGCGGTTGCTGAGGACCTTGCCGTCGCGGACCGTGCGCGGCCCGTCGTCGCCGTCGGTGATGACCGGCTTCCCGGGGCTGCGGGGGTCGGTGGCCACGACCAGTTCGGTGCGGCTGCCGTCCGCGTGCCAGCGGGTGACGCGTTCCTCCGGCAACGTGACGGGCGCGGTGCCGCCGCGGTCCTCGTGCATGGCGAGGCTCCAGGTCTGGACGTGCGCTCCCCTGGTCAGCCGGGGCGCGCCCTTGGCCGACGCCGACGCCGACGCCCGGTCCGCGAGTTGGTCGAGCGCCACGGGCGTGGACCCCGCCCGCAGGGTGAGGGGCCGGGGGGCCGCGGCCGCCGGCGCGCTGCTCGGCCCCGCGAGGACCAGGGCCAGCGCGGCCGCCACGGCGAGCGAGACCATCTCGATGCCCCAGACCAGGCGGCGCACCTGGCGTGCGGGTCTGCGCCGGTCGCCGGGGGCGCTGTGCAGGAGCTGGTGCAACTGGCGCTGGGCGTGCGCGGGCAGCGGCCGGTCGCGGAACCGGTCGGCGTCGCCGGGCACGGGGTCGGCGTCGCGCAGCAGGGCGAGTTCGTCGTCATGAGCCATGGCCGTGGTCCTCCGGAACGGTGGCGCGGGTCGCTGCAGGGGCGGGCCGTGCGGCCGGTGCGGGCCGCAAGCGGTCGATCTCGGCTCTCAGCCGGCGGCGGGCCCGGTGCAGCCTCATCGCCGCGGCCCGGGTGCCGCAGCCGAGCGCGGTCGCGAGCTCCTCGGTGTCCAGGCCCTCCCAGGCCGTCAGGCGCAGCACCTCCTGGTCGGAAGCGGAGAGCCGGTTCAGGGCGTCGTGCACCCAATCCCCCGGGTGCTCGGCCTCCGGCCCCGCCACCACGTTCCTGCGGTGGCGGCTCTCGTCGTTGCCGAGCCGTTCGACGAGCCGGCGCCGACGCCCGTATCCGCGGACCGCGTTGGCCAGGCAGCGCCGCGCTATCCCGTACAGCCAGGGCAGCGGGGCCGGTGGCAGGTCGGCGCGGCGCCGCCAGGCGACGGCGAACACGTCGGCCACCACCTCCTCGGTGTCGTTCGTCGGGCCGCCGAGCCGCCGTGCCACGTAGCGGCTGACCGCCCAGTAGTGCTCGCGATAGGCAGCGGCGAAGGTTTCGTCGTCGCTCACGGTTACGAAGTGTCCGGCACCGCCGCGATCGTCACACCGGTGGGGTGTGATCCATGTCGCTCCGTCCGCCTGTCACAGATCGAGGGGCGCCGGACACAGGCGGGGCATGGACAGCAACACCGTGGTGCCGCCACCCGCGCGCGCCTCAGACCCCCTTTCCGTGCCCGCGCAGTCGGTGCTCCGGCCCCGACGCCCCGGGCATGCCGTCGTGAAGTGGCTGACCACCACTGACCACAAGACGATCGGCACGCTGTATCTGGTCACGTCGTTCGCGTTCTTCTGCATCGGCGGTGTGATGGCGCTCTT
>NZ_JBWKFZ010000023.1:0-111481 GCF_056433985.1 Streptomyces sp. NPDC044106 | reverse complement strand
ACAGCACGGCCCATTCATCATCGGAGAGTTCATGACGGCGCACCACGGCAAACATGATCCATCACACAAGACGATCTTTGAAGACGCCCCCTAGGGCTTTTCGGCAACGCGGCGAGCGTGCGTGCCAGGCGGCGACCACCCGGCCGGGGATATGACACAGGCTCTGACACCATCGGTCCACCGGACATCGCCGCCGGTACCCGTGCCGAGGGCGATGGGCAGGCCGCCGCAACCGCCGAGGAGTGCTCATGCCACTGCTGGAGCCCGAGCCGGACGCCCTGCGCCCCGGTCCCGCCTCGCGCACGCGGGGCCCGTCCCACGACCGGGTGCCGGACCGGCTGGCCCCGGGCACACCGGAGCCGCTGCGCTCCGAACTGACCGCGCTGCTCGGCGCGGAGAAGGTCCTGACGCACGTCTCCGACCTGGTGCGGTACGCCTCGGACGCCAGCCCCTACCGCTTCGTGCCGCAGGTCGTGGTCGTCCCCGAGGACATCGACGACGTGTCCGCCGTCCTCTCGTACGCGCACGGCAGAGGCCGCGACGTGGTCTTCCGGGCGGCGGGCACGTCACTGAACGGCCAGGCCCAGGGCGAGGACATCCTGGTCGACGTGCGCAAGCACTGGTCGGGCGTCGAGGTGCTCGGTGCCGGCGAGCGGGCCCGCATCGGACCCGGCACGACGGTCGTGCGCGCCAACGCCGCTCTCGCCCGGTTCGGCCGGGTGCTCGGCCCCGACCCTGCGAGCGCCATCGCCTGCACCGTCGGTGGCGTCGTCGCGAACAACGCCTCGGGCATGACCGCGGGCACCACCCGCAACTCCTACCGCACGGTGGCCTCGCTGACCTTCGTCCTCCCCTCCGGAACGGTCGTGGACACGGCCGAAGAGGACGCCGACGCACAGCTGGCCCGCGCGGAACCGGCCCTGTGCGAGGGCCTGCTGGCGATCAAGCGTGAGATCGAGGCCGACGCCGGGCTGGTGGCCCGCATCCGCGCCAAGTACGAGATCAAGAACACCAACGGCTACCGCCTGGACGCCTTCCTCGACGGCTCGACCCCCGTGGAGATCCTGCGCGGCCTGATGGTCGGTTCCGAAGGCACCTTCGGTTTCATCTCCGAGATCGTCTTCGACACGTTGCCGCTGGACCGGCACACGAGCACCGCCCTCCTCTTTTTCCCCTCGCTGCCCGCTGCCGCCGCCGCGGTTCCGCTGTTCAACGCGGCGGGCGCACTCGCCGTCGAGCTGATGGACGGCAACACCCTGCGCGCTTCGGTGAGCGTTCAGGGGGTGCCCGCCGACTGGGCCGGTCTTCCGAAGTCGACGGCGGCCCTCCTCGTGGAGTTCCGCGCTCCGGACGAGGCCGCCCAGACCGCGTACGAGTCGGCCGCCGCGCGGGCCCTCGAAGGACTCGAACTCGTCGCACCCGTCGCCTCGGTGACCAACACGTTCACGCGCGACGCGAAGACGATCGGTGGTTACTGGAAGGCGCGCAAGGCGTTCGTCACCGCCGTCGGCGGCTCGCGCCCCTCGGGGACGACACTGATCACGGAGGACTTCGCGGTTCCGCCGGGCCGGCTCGCCGAGGCCTGCGAGGCGCTCCTCGATCTCCAGACCCGGCACGGCTTCGACGCCGCCGTCGCGGGCCACGCGGCGCACGGCAACCTCCACTTCCTGCTCGCCTTCGACGCTGCGGTCCCCTCCGACGTGGAGCGCTACGCCGCCTTCATGGACGCGTTCTGCCGCCTGACCGTCGAGCGATTCGACGGTTCGCTCAAGGCCGAGCACGCCACGGGCCGCAACATCGCACCGTTTCTGGAACTCGAATGGGGGCCGCGGGCAACGGAGTTGATGTGGCGCACGAAACAGGTCATCGATCCGGACGGGATCCTCGCTCCGCGCATCGTCCTCGACCGTGGCCCGAAGGCCCATCTGCGCGGCCTCAAGACCATCCCCAAGGTGGAGCCGATCGCCGACCCCTGCATCGAGTGCGGCTTCTGCGAACCGACCTGCCCCAGCGGTGACTTGACCACGACGCCGCGCCAACGCATCGTGCTGCGCCGCGAAATGGTGCGCCAGCCCGCGGGCTCCCCGGTCGAGGACGGCCTCGTCGAGGCGTACGGCTACGACGCCGTGGACACCTGCGCGGGCGACTCGACCTGCGGGATCGCCTGTCCCGTCGGCATCGACACGGGTGCCCTGATGAAGGACTTCCGGCATGCGCGGCACTCGCCGCGCGAGGAGAGGACGGCCGCGTTCGCCGCGAAGAACTTCAAGGCCGTCGAGGCGTCCGCCCGGCTCGCGGTGGCGGCCGCCGACAGGATCGGTGACCGCCTGCTCACCGCGGTGACCCGCGCCGCCCGCAAGGCCGTGCGCCCCGACCTCGTCCCCGAGTGGCTGCCGCGGATCCCCGGAGCAGCCGCGCGCAGGCTGCCGCGTACCACGCGCGTGGACGCCGCGGCCGTCTACTACCCGGCGTGCGTCAACCGCATCTTCGGCGGCCCCGGCGACCTCTCCCTGGCGCAGGCCGTGGTCGCCGTCTCCGCGCGCGCGGGGCGGCCGGTCTGGATCCCGGACGACGTCGCGGGCACGTGCTGCGCGACGATCTGGCACTCCAAGGGGTACGAGGCGGGCAACAGGATCATGGCCAACCGCATCGTCGACGCGGTCTGGGGCTGGACCGCGGGCGGCCGCCTGCCCCTGGTCGTCGACGCCTCGTCCTGCACGCTCGGCATCGCGCACGAGGTCGTGCCCTATCTGACACCGCACAACCGCGAGCTGCACCGCGAGCTGACCGTCGTCGACTCGATCGTCTGGGCCGCCGACGAACTCCTTCCGCGTCTGACGGTGCGCCGCACGGTCGGTTCCGCCGTGTTGCATCCCACCTGCTCCATGCAGCACCTCGGCGACGAGGCGCGGCTCCGTACCGTGGCCGAGGCATGCGCGGACGAGGTGGTGGTCCCGGACGACGCCGGCTGCTGTGCCTTCGCGGGCGACCGCGGCATGCTGCACAAGGAGCTCACGGAGTCGGCCACGCGCAAGGAGGCCGCGGAGGTCCTGTCCCGCTCCTTCGACGCCCATCTCTCGGCCAACCGCATGTGTGAGGTCGGCATGGACCACGCGACGGGCCGCGGCTACTACTCCGTGCTCCTGGAGCTGGAGCGCGCGACCCGTCCTACGGCGCCCGAAGAGCCCAGGTACTGACGGAGGCACTGGCCCTGGCACTGCTCCCGGTACCGGTACCGGTACCGGTACCGGTCCGATAAGTCCAACTGCCCGACCACTTCGGTCCCTTGCGCCCCGCTCGCACCCCCGTAAGGGTGGCTTCCGCCCCAGTGGCAGAGACCAGCCGCCTTTCAGCTACGGAGGTCCGATGCACGACGAGAACGCGACACCGACGCCTGACGGCGCCCACCCCGACGACTCCGCCGAGGGCGCGAGGGGAAGCGGCCGCTCGCGCCGCGCGGTGCTCCGGACCGCGGGCCTCGCCGGCGCCGGCCTGGGGGTCGGCGCCTTCGCGGGCGGCACGGCGCACGCCGAAACCCCGGCCGCCGGCACCCCCGCCGCCGCGGCCAACGCCGTGTCGGACACGGCTCAGAGCCCTACCCGTCGGGGCAAGACCATGATCGGCGTGCCGTTCCAGCGGCGCTCCACGGTCCGGGTCGGGATCATCGGGCTCGGCAACCGCGGCGGCAGCATGATCGACCTGTTCCTCGCGATACCGGGCGTTCGCGTCGTCGCGCTCTGCGACCCGGTCAAGGAGAAGACCGCGGCGGCCGCGAAGAAGGTCACGGCCGCGGGCCAGCCCGCACCGGCGACGTACACCAAGGGCGAACACGACTACGAGAACCTGTGCAAGCGCGGGGACATCGACTTCGTGTACGTGGCGTCGCCCTGGGACTTCCACTTCGAGATGGCCAAGTCGGCGATGCTGAACGGCAAGCACGTTGGCGTGGAGTGCCCCATCGCCCTGCGGCTGGACGAGCTGTGGGAGCTCGTGGACCTCTCCGAGCGCACCCGCAGACACTGCATGCAGCTCGAGAACTGCTGTTACGGGAAGAACGAGATGCGTGTCCTGCGGATGGCGCACGCGGGCAAGTTCGGCGATCTGCTGCACGGCGCGGGCGCTTACAACCACGACCTGCGCGGCCTCATGTTCGACCCCGACTACTACGAGGGTCCCTGGCGGCGCCTGTGGCACACCCGACTGCGCGGCGACCTCTACCCGAACCACGGCTTCGGTCCGGTCGCCAACTACATGGACGTCAACCGCGGTGACCGCGTCACGCACATCTCCAGCTTCGGAACGCCCTCCCTCGGCCTCGCCCAGTACCGCAAGGAACACATGCCCGCGGGTGACCCGAGCTGGAAGGAGACGTACATCGAGAGCGACCGCACGATCAGCCTCGTCCAGACGGCGAAGGGGCGGGTCATCCGTCTGGAGCATGACGTCTCCACGCCCCATCCCTACAGCCGCATCAACAGCCTCGGCGGCACACGGGGCGTCTTCGAGGACTACCCGGAGCGCATCTACATCGAGCCCGACCACACGGACGACGAATGGGGCGACTTCGCCGCGTACGCCGACTTCGACCACTGGTTGTGGAAGGAGCATGCCAACCCGCCCGGCGGGCACGGCGGCATGGACTACATCATGATCTTCCGCCTGATGCAGACCATGCGGCTCGGTCTGGTGCCGGACTTCGACGTGTACGACGCCGCGACCTGGACGTCCCCCGTGCCGCTCAGCCATCTGTCGATCAAGGCGAAGGGCGCGCCGCAGGCGATCCCCGACTTCACGCGCGGCCTGTGGAAGAAGGCCCGGCCGGGCCTGGACTCGGAGAAGCCGAAGGAGGAGTGACGCAGGCAGCCGGGACTCCCTGCCGACCGAGGGGCAAGATCTAAGAGGCACGGGTCTTGATGCGGGCCCGGGTGGGCTCGGCGTCGGTACGCGGACCGCCGAGCCCTCCCGGGTCCCGTCCCGCCCGCTGCTCTCAGCAGCGTCGGCGGTCCTCCGTCAGGGTCCCCTGAACGGTGGAGAGGGTGCGGTCGTAACAGCCCGCGTCGCCGATGAGCCGGTAGCGCTCGCGCGATGTGCCCACGGCATGCCGCTGATCGCGCGGCACGTTGGCGGTGTACGTCGCGTCGCCTTCGTAACGGTCGTCGAGCACCACCCGGTCGCTCCGCCGCCCATCACCGGTCGTGACGCTCTCGGCGCGGTCACCGAGGGAGATCGTGGTCCGCAGCCGGTCACCGGCGCCGAGGATCGTCGTGCCGTCCATGGTGTACGTCCGGTCGGTGCGCACGGCGCGGTGGTCCGTCGTGACCGTCTCCCGGTCGGTCCAGGTGGCCTTGAGCGCGTCCATCGCCTCACCGTCGGTCCAGCGGTGGACGGAGGTGTTCGCGAGGGCGCGGGTCACGGTCGTCGTCACGCGTCCGTGGGAGGTCTTCACGTACCCCGAGAGGCTGAGCCGGTGGCCACCCTCCGTGTCCAGCCGGTGCGCCTCCCCGCCGGACCCCGGCCTGTATGTCGACTCGTTCGCGACTGCGCCCTCTTGGTGGCGGGTCAGCCGGCCCGTGACGTGGTCGCTCTTCTCGTCCTGCCAGACCAGGACGTTGACCGGGGTGCTCCAGCCGGTCTGTGCCTCGGGGACGCCGACCACGGAGACCTCGACCTGGTGCGGACGGCCGTCGTTGAGGATGCCGGCGAACGGGGTCAGGTCGTATTCGACGGGTTTGATGTCGAAGGCACGGGGCCCCGGGATCACGTACCAGAGGAAGGGGTTGGACCAGCCGCCGGTCCACACGGTCGGGAACGGCGCGGCGACACCCGCCAGTTGCCCGTCGACCTTGACCTGCACCTCGCGGTAGGGGCCGTTGTCGGCCTTGCAGGAGTAGGGCGCGGTAGCGGACACCGTCAGATACCAGTACTCCTCGCACCCACCGCCGGATCCGGTGGCGTACACCTCGGCGACGATGCGTTCGCTGTTGCGCGGGGTGGTGAGGGTGGTGCTGTCCCCCAGCGGGATGACCCGGTCGGGGGCCGGCGCCTGCGTGTGCCGGTGGCCCCGGCTCTCCCGCTCGTAGAAGGTCAGCGTTGCCTTGACGTCGATGATCCCTGTGTACGTGTCGTTGACGACGTTCCCGATGAGCATCTCCACCTGCTGGTGGCGGCTCAGCGTCTCGCTGTATCGGGTGACGTCCTTCTCCACGGACCAGGTGATGCCGTCCGCCGACGGCTCCGGAGTCGACGTGCGAAGGATTTCGACACCGCCGATGCGGAGGTAGCCGAGACGGTCGTACTGCCGTCCCTTGACCTTTCCGTCGAGGCGCAGCACCACCTTGCCCCACTTCCCCGGGCGTCCCTCACCGCACCGCTTCGGCGGGTCGTACGTTCCCACGTACGGCGTGAAGTCCTTGAGCTGCGCTTCGGCGACCGCGACTTCGCAGGATCGGGTGTGCGGCTTCGGCACTGGTGGTGCGGCGGTGACCGGGTCGTGCCAGTCGCTGCCGAACTCCGGCGGCGGTGCGGCGGCCGCGGCTGGGCCCGCGCCGAGGAGGGTGCTCGCGGCGAGGGCTGCCCCGACGAGCATGGACATGACGCGTCTTCTCATGGGTGATTTCTATGGGCCATCGCCCATCACCGCAACGGTGCTGACCACCGGCTCATGCCCGCAGGTTGGCCCTGTCCCCCATCACCACTACCGGATGCTGCTTCGGGTCGAGCGTGCGCAGCAGGGACTCCATCCCCGACTTGGACAGGCTCACGCAACCGGAAGTGCCGCTGCCGTGGTCCATGTGGAGCCAGATGCTGCCGCCCTTGGCCTGGCCCTGCGGGCGCGTCGGGTCGTTCGGCGGAGTCCCCTTGGCGCGGTTGTAGTCGATGGCGATGACGTAGTCGAAGTCGTGCCAGTGCGTCTTGGGCCAGTAGTGCGGGGCCTGGATGGACGCCGACTTCGTGTAGGGCAACTTGGCGCCGGGGTCCGCGAGCACCCCTCCCGCGTCGGTGAGCGTGAACACGCCGACCGGGCTGCGCTTGTCGTTCTCGTGGTGGTCGGTGGTCCAGCCCTTCTTGCCGTTGTGCGCGGGCCAGCTGCGGGACTTCTGCCAGGTCGTGTCCTTGTCGCCCGACTTCGTGTAGAGGACGACGGTCGACTTCGCCGAGTCCACGCCGTCGCCGTAGACCGCTACCACCTGACGGGAGTTCTTCGGAATCCTGGACTGCAGGCCGTCGCCCACGTCTGGGATGCGCCGGAGATCGGCGGCTCCTGCGCCGCTGCCTTGCCCCGCGCTCCCGCCGTGCCCGGCCTCACCCTTCCCCGCAGCGTTGTCGTCCCCGTCCCCGCAGGACGTCAGGAGGACACCGCAGGCCGCTACCACGACCACCGTTCGCACCACACCGGCTATACGCATCCGCCCATGGTCGCACCCGAGCCACGGCACCCCCGCCAAGCCCCGCGGCCGAGGCCGGGACCGGGCCGATTCTTTACCCCGGAACGGAAAATCGTTTGCTTCGGACCACCGCGCGAGGTGAACCTTTCACGGTTTGTAACCGCCGTCCGCTTCCTCGGTCATCGCCCGGAGCGACGGCCGCCGCACCGAGTCCTGGGACATCATGCAGATTCGCGACCTTCCGTATCCCGACCCCGGCGTCCCCGATGCCCGGTCGGGACCGCGCTTCTTGCTGTGGCTCGGCCGCAACCAGTTGGGCGGACAGCTCAAGTCCCTCGCCTGGGGCCTGCTGCACTTCAGCTCGATCGCCGGCCTGCCGTACCTGGTCGGGGTCGCCGTCGAAGCCGTACTCGACCGCTCCGGTGCACGGCTCGCCCTCTCGGGCGCACTGATCGGCCTCCTCGGCATAGCCATCGCCGTCGGTGACACGATGCTGCACCGCACCGCCATCACCAACTGGATCACGGCCGCCGCCCGGGTGCAGCAGCTGCTCGCCCGCAAGACGGCCGCGCTCGGCTCCGCGCTCACCCGGCGCGTCGCCGCCGGTGAGGTCGTGGCGGTCTCCACCGGCGACGTCGAGAAGATCGGATGGTTCGTGGAGGCGCTGTCGCGATTCGCGGCTGCCGCGTTCACGGTCGTCCTGGTCTGCGTCGGGCTCGTCCTCTACCAGCCCGCCCTCGGCGTCGTCGTGGCGGTGGGCATCCCGGTGCTCGCGCTCGCCGTGCTCCCGCTGCTGCCCCGCGCCACACGCCGGGCGGACCTCCAGCGCGAGAAGGCGGGCCGGGCCACCGAGCTGGCCTCCGACACCGTCGCGGGCCTGCGGGTACTGCGCGGCATCGGCGGCGAGGAACTCTTCCTCGACCGCTACCGCAGCGCGTCCCAGGAGGTCCGCACCGCCGCGGTGCGCAGTGCCCGGATGTGGGCCGCCATCTCGGCGATCCAGGTTCTGATGCCGGGCCTGCTGCTCATCGCGGTCGTCTGGCAGGGCGTCCATCTCGCCCGCGATGGCCGCATCACGGTGGGCGAGCTCGTCACCGTCTACAGCGCCATCATGATGCTCAACTACCCGCTGCGGCACTTCGAGGAGATCGCCATGGCGTACTCCTTCTCGCGCCCCTCCGCGACACGGGCGGCGAGGGTTCTGGCTCTGCGACGGACGACGGAGGCGGTTTCCGGGGGTGCTACAGGTGAGGCCCGCGCCGGGGATGCTGGGGTTGCTGGGGATGCCGGGGGTGACTGCGAGCACTCCGTAGGGCGGGGCGCCGACCCGGTGCTTCCCGCGGGAGGCCCGCTGGAGCCGTCCGGTGACCTGTACGACCCGGCGACCGGCCTGCTCGCCCCGGCCGGACGGCTCACCGCCGTGGTCTGCGGCGACCCCGACGAGGCGGGTCGACTCGCCGAACGGCTCGGCGGACACCCCGCGTTCGAGGAGGCAGCCGCTCTGCCGTCCGTACACCTGGGCGGCGTGCCGCTCGACGACCTGCCCCTGGACACCGCCCGCACCGCCGTCCTCGTCCAGGACAAGGACCCCGTCCTGCTCTCCGGGACCCTCCGCGCACTTCTCGACGTACCGGGCTCAGGGGCGGTCAGCCCTACGGAGGCGCTGACCGCGGCGCAGTGCGGCGACGTGCTCGACGCGCTGGCGCAGGCATCGGTGGACGACGACCCGATGGCCGCCCATCTCACGGAGCGCGGCCGCTCCCTCTCCGGAGGCCAGCGCCAACGCCTCGCCCTGGCCCGCTCGCTGGTCACCGACCCGGAAGCACTGGTGCTCGACGAGCCGACGTCCGCCGTCGACTCGCACACCGAGGCCCGGGTCGCCGACGGCATCCGGCAGCTGCGCCGTGGACGCACCACCGTGGTGCTCACCTCGTCGCCGCTGCTCCTGGACCGCGCCGAACGTGTCGTCTTCCTGGCCGACGGCAAGGTCGTGGCAGTGGGCGAACACCGCGAACTGATGCACGACGAACCGCGGTACCGCGTCGTCGTGACTCGCGAGACCGACGCCGAACGCGTCACCGCACAAGCCGCCCTGACAGACTTCGACATCGAGGAGACGGCATGACCGGCCTGGCTCCCCCGGCCTACGATCCGGCCCTCCCCACGACGGCGGAGACGCTGCCCATAGGCTCGACCGCGACCGTGCGCGCCTACGTGGGCGAACTCTTCCAGCGCCACCGCCGGTCCTTCCTGCTCCTCATCCTCGTGAACACGCTCGCCGTCGTCGCCTCGATGGCAGGCCCCTACCTGCTCGGTGGCCTGGTCGAGGAGGTCTCGGACGACACCCGTGACCTCCATCTGGGGCTCACCATCGGGCTGTTCGCTTTCGCGCTCGTGGTGCAGGCCTACTTCGTGCGCGAGGTGCGGCTGCGCGGGGCGGTGCTCGGCGAGCGGATGCTGGCGGACCTGCGGGAGGACTTCCTCGTACGCTCCGTCGGGCTGCCGCCCGGCGTCCTGGAACGGGCCGGTACCGGCGACCTCCTCTCCCGGATCACCACGGACATCGACCGTCTCGCCAACGCCATGCGCGAAGCCGTGCCGCAACTCGCCATCGGTGTGGTGTGGGTCGTGCTGCTGCTCGCCGGTCTCACGGTGACCGCGCCCCCGCTGGCGCCCGCCGTACTCGTCGCCGTACCCCTGCTCGTCGTGGGCTGCCGCTGGTACTTCAAGCGCGCGCCGTCCGCCTACCGTTCGGAGGCCGCCGGGTACGCCGCCGTGGCCGCCGCCCTCACCGAGACCGTCGACGCCGGACGCACGGTCGAGGCCCACCGCCTCGGTCCCCGTCGCATCGAACTCTCGGAGCGCCGCATCAAGGAGTGGACCGCCTGGGAGCGGTACACCCTCTATCTGCGCTCGGTCCTGTTCCCGGTCATCAACTTCACCCACACGACCGTGCTCTGCTCGACTCTGATGATCGGCGGTGTCTTCGTCCTCCAGGGCTGGATCGGCGTGGGGCAGCTGACCACCGGTGTGCTGATCGCGCAGATGCTCGTCGACCCGCTCGGGATCATCCTGCGCTGGTACGACGAGCTGCAGGTCGCCCAGGTCTCGCTCGGCCGGCTCGTCGGTGTGCGCGACATCGAGCCGGACAGCGGCGACGCCTCCGTGGTGCCGAACGGGCGCCACGTGCTCGCCGACGACGTGCACTTCGGCTACCGCGCGGGCGTGGACGTCCTTCGCGAGGTGTCCCTCGCCGTCGAACCCGGCTCGCGCGTGGCCCTGGTCGGCCCGTCCGGAGCGGGCAAGTCCACTCTCGGCAGGCTGCTCGCCGGGATCTACGGACCGCGGACCGGCCGCGTCACCCTGGGCGGCGCCGCCTTGTCCGCCATGCCCGCGGAGGAGGTACGCGCACATGTGGCCCTGGTCAACCAGGAGCACCACGTCTTTGTGGGCTCTCTGCGCGACAACCTCCTGCTCGCCAGGGTCGGGGCACGCGACGCCGAACTCTGGGCAGCGCTCGGCGCGGTCGACTCCGCCGACTGGGCACAGGCCCTCGACGACGGTCTGGACACCGAGGTCGGCTCCGGCGGCTTCGCGCTGACGCCTGCACAGGCGCAGCAGATCGCTCTGGCGCGACTGGTCCTCGCCGATCCGCACACCCTCGTCCTGGACGAGGCGACCTCGCTCCTCGACCCGCGCGCGGCACGGCACTTGGAACGCTCCCTCGCCCGCGTTCTGGACGGCCGCACCGTCGTGGCGATCGCCCACCGACTGCACACCGCACACGACGCGGACGTGATCGCGGTGGTCGAAAACGGCCGGATCACCGAACTGGGCAGCCACGACCAACTGGTGGCGGCTGACGGTGCGTACGCGGCACTGTGGCGGTCCTGGCACGGGTAGGAGGCGTGCGAGAGGCACGAAGGTGGGGCACGCGTGCGGCACGGGGCGCTCGGACGTGGGACGTGTGGGCGTAGGAGTTGTGGACGTGAGGCTAGTGGGCGTGGGGCACGCGTTTATGGAACCGATGTGCGTGCGGTCGGCGTGCATGCGGCCGGTGTGGATGCGGTCGGCGTCCGTGCGGTCAGCGTCGGGCGGAAGTTGAACCGATGGCGGATAGCACCCGGCATCCTGCCGCAGTGGTTCGACGGGCGAGCGAGGGCACTCGCGCCCGGGGTGCCCTGCCACCATCCACACAGGGATGGCCAGGGTGCGTGGATGGCTGCATCGCCCACGGATCCCGGCACCCCTGACCGTCGCGGGCCTGCCCGCTACCTCTGGTGGACGATTGTCAGCCAGCGCCAACGCGTCGCTCTGGGCGCGCTGCTGGGCAGCGCCTGGATGATCTGCCTGACGCTTCCCCCGTACGTCCTGTCCCACGCCATCGACGACGGCCTGCTGCCCGGCGACCGGCCCGCCCTCCTCGGCTGGTCCGCCGCCTTGCTCGGCATCGGAATCCTGAACGCCTGGCTGGCGATCATGCGGCACCGAACGATGACCAGGATCCGGCTCGACGCCTACTTCCGGACGGTGCGTGTCGTCGTCGGCCACGCGACCCGGCTCGGCGCCGCGCTGCCGCTCTCCGTCTCCGCGCTGCTCGCCGTGGTGGTGCTGGTCGGCGTGCCGCTGCTCGCTGTACTGATCGGTCCTTTCCTCGGCCGGCTGCAGGGGGCGGAGACGGACTACCGGGAGCGCCAGGGCACACTCGCCGCGATACTCGGGGACCTCGCGGGCGGTCTCCGCGTCCTCAACGGACTCGGCGGCAAGGGGGCATTCGCCACCCGCTACCGCGAGGCCTCGCGCAGGCTGCAGGACGAGGGCTACCGGGTCGGGTCGAGCATGAGCTGGATCCAGGCCTTCGGCCTCGGCCTGCCCACCCTGTTCCTGGCCGCCGTGACATGGCTCGCCGCGCGCATGGCCGCACAGGGCACCATCACGGTGGGCGAGTTGGTGGCTGTCTACGCCTATGTCGCCGTGCTCGTGGTGCCCGTGACATTCTTCATCGAGGGCGGCTACGACATCGGCCGAGGCCTGGTCGCCGCGCGGCGCGTCGTGGACTTCTTGAACCTGGAGCGTGGTGGCGACACGGCCGGTGCGAGACTCCCCGGAGGGTCCGCCCGTCCGCTCCCTGCCCCCAGAGCACCGTCCGTGCTGCGCGACCCGCAGTCCGGGGTCGAGGTGGCACCCGGGACCTTCACCGCGCTCGTCAGCGCTCGTGCCTCGGATGGCACAGACATCGTCGATCGCCTCGGCCGGTTCGCGCCCTCCCCCGCCACCTGGGGTTCGGTCCGCCTCGACACCGTCGCACTCGACGAGGTGCGCGCACGGATCCTGGTGGCGGACAACGAAGCCGACCTCTTCGCCGGTACGCTGCGCGCGGCGCTCTCCGGGCGCCGGTCCCCGGATGAGGTCGCCCTCGCCCACGCGGTGGACGCGGCCGTGGCCCGTGACATCGTCCTCGGACTGCCGGACGGCTTCGACGCCATCCTCGATGCGCACGGCCACAACCTCTCCGGCGGGCAACGCCAGCGCGTCCGGCTGGCCCGCGCCCTCGTCGCCGACCCGGAAGTCCTCCTTGCCGTCGACCCCACGTCGGCAGTCGACGCCCACACCGCGGCAACCATGGCGGCCCGTCTGCGCGCCGCCCGCAAGGGCCGCACCACACTCGTCACCAGCACCTCCTCTCTCGTACTCGACCAGGCCGACGTCGTGTACTACGTGGTCGACGGCCGTGTCGCCGCCATCGGCCGGCACACCGAGCTGCTGGCCGGGCGCCCGGACTACCGGCGCTTGATGCTGCCCGACGCCGACGCCGACGCCGACGAGGGCGAGGGCGATGTGGCGCATGAGCCGCACGCGCCACGAGACCGCACGCCTTCCCACCCTTCCGCCGAGCCGGATCATGAGGCACTCCGATGACGCCCGCAACGCCGGCCGGCCGTGGCGACGGGGCCGATCCCGGAGCCGGGCACCTGCCTGTAGCCAGCCGCCGCCAGGTCCGCCAGGCCGCTGTCCGCCTCATCCGCCAGGACACCGGTGCCTTCATCACGATGATCGTCTTCAATGCGCTCGCCGCGGCCGCGGGCCTTGTCGGACCGTGGCTGCTCGGGCGCATCATCAACACGGTCAAGGACGGCGGAGGTGTCTCCGCCGTCGACCGCCTGGCGCTCGGCATCCTCGCCGGAGCCCTCGCCCAGCTTCTCCTGGCGCGCCACGCCCGCTACCTCGCCCACCGTTTCGGTGAGCGGACCCTCGCCCGTATCCGGGAACAGTTCGTCGACCGGGCGCTCGCCCTGCCCGCCTCGGTCGTGGAACGGGCCGGTGCGGGAGACCTGACGGCCCGCGGCAGCACTGACGTGGCGACCGCGGGGCAGGCGCTGCGGGATACGGGCCCCGATGTGTTCGTCGCGGCCGTACAGGCGCTGTTCATTCTCTGCGCCGTCTTCCTGCTCGACCCGCTGCTCGGTGTCTGCGGCGTGCTCGGTCTCACCGGCATCTGGTTCGCTACTCGCTGATACCTGCGCCGGGCCCGCTCCGCCTACCCCCAGCAGGGAGCGGCCCACTCCTCGCTGGCGGAGGTGCTCGCCGCCACCGCGACCGGAGCCCGCACCGTCGAGGCCTTCGGTCTGCAGGGCCGTCGTGTCACGGAGAGCGAGGCGGAGATCGAGGCGGAGATCGAGCGGTGCCTCACTGCCCACGACCGGACGTTGTTCCTGCGCAGCGTTCTCTTCCCTTCCATCGACATCTCGTACGCCGTGCCGGTCGTCGTCGTGCTGCTCGTCGGCGGCGCCCTGCACGAGCAGGGTTCCGTATCCCTGGGCATGGTGGTCGCGTCGGCTTTGTACCTGCGCCAGCTCTCCCAGCCGCTGGACACGATCCTTCAACAGGTCGAACAGCTGCAGAGCAGTGGTGCCTCCTTCGCCCGGGTCGAGGGCCTTGCCGCCGCCCCTGCCGAGCCGGCCGATCCCTCCACCCCGCCCGTCGTCCCTCGGATCCCCGGACCTGGGGGCACGATCGAGCACCAGCGCATCGAGATCCGCGGGGTGCGCTTCGCGTACGGCGCCGGTGGCGAGGTCCTGCGCGGCGTCGATCTCACCGTGCGCCCCGGTGAACGCCTGGCGATCGTCGGCCCCTCGGGAGCGGGCAAAAGTACCCTCAGCCGTCTCCTGGCAGGCATCGACGCCCCTACGGCAGGGGCGGTGACCGTCGGCGGCACGCCGATCGTCGAGCTGCCGCCCGAGCGGCTGCGGCGTCAGGTCGTCCTCGTCACGCAGGAACACCATGTCTTCCTGGGCACCGTGCGTGACAACCTGCTCATCGCGGCGGAGTCCGCCACGGACACCGAACTGAGCGCCGCCCTGACCGCGGTCGGCGCCGACTGGTCCGGCGGCCTGCCGGACGGGCTGGACACGGAGCTGGGCCCCGGGGGCCATCGGTTGCACAGCGCCCAGGCCCAGCAATTGGCACTGGCTCGCGTGGTGCTCGCCGATCCGCACACGCTGATCCTCGACGAGGCTACCGCGCTCCTGGATCCGGCGACGGCACGTCATACGGAACGGGCCCTGGCCGCCGTCCTCCGCGGACGCACCGTCATCGCCATCGCCCACCGCCTGCAGACGGCCCACGACGCGGACCGCGAGGCGGTCATCGAGGATGGCCGGCTGACCGAGCTCGGCACCCACGACGAGCTCGTGGCAGCCGATGGCAGCTACGCCGCGCTGTGGCACTCCTGGCATGGGGAGCACCCGCCCGCACCCTGAGTGATGGCGGGCTTTGCCTTGGTCTGCGTCCGGGCAACAGCCGTCCCCGGGCGGGCGGCCATCCCTGCGAGGACGACGACCCGCCCGGCCAAAGTCTTCGTCCTGCGTTCGAAGAACAGCCTTCAGATGAAGTTGAGCGCGGCCGCGCCGCCCACTCCCCCGAGCAGCATGAACACCGGCATGAGCACCTTGAGCTCGATCCAGCTTCCGGCCCGGAACCGCATCATCTTCGGCGGTCCGATCGGGTACCAGCGCTTGCGGCCGATGGGGATGGGCCACAGGATCGGGCACCCGGAGACGGTCAGCGCATCCCCGATGTCGTGCACCAGCGCACCTAGCACGATCGGCAGGCCCAGCCACAGATACTCCTGGCCAGGCGCGGTGAACATCCAGTCCGAGCCGTTGCCGGGCTCGTCCAGGATTCCGGCGAGGATCCAGGCACTCGTCGCCGCGAGCAACCACACCAGCACATCGCTGCTCGACCCGCGGGCCGCCCGCCACAGCAGGCCTTCGATGGCGAGCACCATGTGGACGAAGAGGATCGCGAGGACCGCCCAGCGTCCGCCGAAGATCGCCAGAGCCGATGCGCCCGCCCCTATCAGCACCGCCCACAGCCAGGTGTGCGTGAGCGTGCGGTGACCGCCGGAGCGACGCGGGTCCCCCTGTTTGCGGGTCGCCCTGTACACGGCGTACGAGAGTTTGTCGACAATTTCGCACAGGCCCCGCGAGAGTGGCCCGAAGGCCCGCGAGATGGTCGCCGACTTGTGGTCGAGATCGGGCGCGAGCGCCGCCCCGGCGCAGATCAGCGCTCCTACGAGGAGGACCGGCCAGGGCATCGTGTGTCCCGCGGCCGCCGAAGCGGCACCGACCCCCAGCCAGGCTGCCGCCCCCGACAGCGAGTGTGCCGGTCCCATCATTGCTGTTGCCCGCCCCATTTCCAGTCTTCTGACGCCCCGTTGGCGACACAGCGTAGCGTTCGTGATCTTCGTGGGAACGTCCGGTTCCCTGATCAGGTGGGAAGGAAGGCAAGATGGGGGTGTGACCCTTATCGATCAGCTGCCGCCGGATGCCGACCCCGATGCCCTCTACGAAGCCTTTTCGACATGGGCCGAGGACCAGGGCATCACGCTCTACCCGGCCCAGGAGGAGGCGCTGATCGAGGTGGTCTCCGGGGCGAACGTGATCTTGTCCACGCCGACCGGGTCCGGCAAGAGCCTGGTCGCGGCGGGCGCCCACTTCACGGCGCTCGCCCAGGACAAGGTCACCTTCTACACGGCGCCCATCAAGGCTCTGGTGTCGGAGAAGTTCTTCGACCTGTGCAAACTCTTCGGCACCGAGAACGTCGGCATGCTGACGGGCGACGCGTCGGTCAACGCCGACGCCCCCGTCATCTGCTGCACGGCCGAGGTCCTCGCCTCGATCGCGCTGCGGGACGGCAAGCACGCCGACATCGGCCAGGTCGTGATGGATGAATTCCACTTCTACGCCGAGCCGGACCGCGGGTGGGCCTGGCAGATCCCGCTCCTTGAACTCCCGCAGGCGCAGTTCATCCTCATGTCGGCGACCCTCGGCGACGTCAGCATGTTCGAGAAGGACCTGACACGACGCACCGGCCGGCCCACCTCGGTCGTCCGTTCCGCGACGCGCCCGGTCCCGCTGTCGTACGAATACCGTCTGACGCCGATCACCGAGACGCTCACCGAGCTCCTGGAGACCAAGCAGGCGCCGGTCTACATCGTGCACTTCACTCAGGCCCAGGCGGTCGAGCGCGCGCAGTCGCTGATGAGCATCAACATGTGCACGCGCGAGGAGAAGGACAAGATCGCCGACCTCATCGGCAGCTTCCGCTTCACCACCAAGTTCGGCCGCAACCTCTCCCGGTACGTGCGCCACGGGATCGGCGTGCACCACGCCGGCATGCTGCCCAAGTACCGACGACTGGTGGAGAAGCTCGCCCAGGCGGGCCTTCTCAAGGTCATCTGTGGCACGGACACCCTGGGTGTCGGCGTCAACGTGCCGATCCGCACCGTGCTGTTCACGGCGCTCACCAAGTACGACGGCACCCGGGTCCGCACGCTGCGGGCGCGGGAGTTCCATCAGATCGCCGGGCGCGCCGGGCGTGCGGGCTTCGACACGGCGGGACTCGTGGTCGCCCAGGCGCCCGAGCACGTCATCGAGAACGAGAAGGCCCTCGCCAAGGCCGGCGACGATGCGAAGAAGCGCCGCAAGGTGGTCCGCAAGAAGGCGCCGGAGGGCTTCATCGCCTGGTCCGAGAGCACCTTCGAGAAGCTCATCGCATCTGAGCCGGAGCCGCTGACCTCCCGCTTCCGCGTCACGCACACCATGCTGCTCTCCGTGATCGCCCGGCCCGGCAACGCCTTCAAGGCGATGCGCCATCTCCTCGAGGACAATCACGAACCGCGCAAACAGCAGCTGCGGCACATCCGCCGGGCCATCGCGATCTACCGCTCCCTCCTCGCCGGCGGCGTGGTGGAGAAGCTCGACGAGCCGGACGCCACGGGCCGCATCGTGCGCCTGACGGTCGACCTTCAGCAGGACTTCGCCCTCAACCAGCCCCTTTCGACGTTCGCCCTCGCCGCCTTCGAAGTGCTCGACCCCGAGTCCCCTTCGTACGCCCTGGACATGGTGTCCGTCGTCGAGTCCACTCTCGACGACCCGCGCCAGATCCTCGCGGCCCAGCAGAACAAGGCGCGGGGCGAAGCGGTGGCCCTGATGAAAGCGGACGGTGTCGAGTACGAGGAGCGGATGGAACGGCTCCAGGACATCACGTACCCGAAGCCCCTGGAGGAGTTGCTCTTCCACGCCTACAACACGTACCGCACCAGCCACCCGTGGGTCGGCGACCACCCCTTGTCCCCGAAGTCCGTCATCCGGGACATGTACGAGCGGGCGTTGTCCTTCACCGAATTCACGTCCTTCTACGAGCTCGCCCGCACCGAAGGCATCGTGCTGCGCTACCTCGCGGGCGCGTACAAGGCCCTGGAGCACACCATCCCGGACGACCTGAAGTCCGAGGACCTGGAGGATCTGATCGCCTGGCTCGGCGAGATGGTGCGTCAGGTCGACTCCAGCCTCCTCGACGAGTGGGAGCAGCTGGCGAACCCTGAGGTCATGACGGCCGAAGAGGCCCAGGAGAAGGCCGACCAGGTCAAGCCGGTCACCGCCAATGCCCGCGCCTTCCGCGTCCTGGTCCGCAACGCGCTGTTCCGCAGGGTCGAGCTGGCCGCGCTCGACCATGTGGAGGAGCTGGGCGAGCTGGACGCCGAATCCGGCTGGGACGCGGATGCGTGGGGTGAGGCCATGGACAAGTACTGGGACGAGTACGAAGATCTCGGCACCGGCCCCGATGCCCGTGGCCCCAAGCTGCTGCTCATCGAGGAGGATCCCGAGCACGGTCTGTGGCGCGTCCGGCAGACGTTCGCCGACCCGAACGGCGACCATGACTGGGGCATCAGCGCGGAGGTCGATCTCGCGGCTTCCGACGAGGAGGGCCGCGCCATCGTCCGTGTCACGGACGTCGGCCAGCTCTGAGCGCCCCGAGGATCCGCGTCTCCCGGACAGAAGTCGAGGAACTGTCATGAACAATCCCGCCGACCGGCTGGTCGACCTGCTGAACCTGGAGCAGATCGAGGTCAACATCTTCCGGGGCCGCAGCCCGAACGAATCCCTGCAGCGGGTGTTCGGTGGACAGGTCGCAGGACAAGCCCTGGTGGCGGCGGGCAGGACCACCGAGGGCGACCGCCCGGTGCACTCGCTCCACGCGTACTTCCTGCGCCCGGGTCGCCCGGGCGTTCCCATCGTGTACCAGGTCGAACGGGTCAGGGACGGGCGCTCCTTCACCACGCGCCGCGTCACCGCCGTCCAGCAGGGTCGCACCATCTTCAATCTCACCGCCTCCTTCCACCAGCCCGAGCAGGGCGCCTTCGAACACCAATTGCCGCCGCGCCTCGCGGCTCCGGATCCGGAGTCGCTGCCGACGGTCGCCGAGGAGATCAGGGAGCACCTCGGCGCGCTGCCGGAGCAGCTGGAACGCATGGCTCGGCGCCAGCCCTTCGACATCCGCTACGTCGAACGGCTGCGCTGGACCGCCGAGGAGATCAAGGACGCCGAGCCACGCAGCGCGGTGTGGATGCGCGCCGTCGGCCCACTGGGCGACGACCCCCTCGTGCATACCTGCGCACTCACGTACGCGAGCGACATGACGCTCCTCGACGCCGTCCGCATCCCGGTGGAGCCGCTCTGGGGCCCGCGGGGCTTCGACATGGCCTCGCTCGACCACGCCATGTGGTTCCATCGCCCCTTCCGCGCCGACGAGTGGTTCCTCTACGACCAGGAGTCACCCATCGTCACGGGGGGCCGGGGCCTCGCCCGTGGCCGCATCTACGACGCTGAGGGCAGGCTCCTGGTGTCAGTGGTGCAGGAGGGGCTGTTCCGTCCGTATGGGGAGCGCCACATGGACAGTCCGACACCAGACAGATGATCAGCGGCAATCCCGGGTGGGAGGCGCATTGCGACGGATCGAGGCAGCGGAGCGGCGGGCGAGGCTGGCGCTCCGCCACCGGCTGACCGCCCGGACCAGGTCGGACGATCCGGTCGAGGTGGCCCGGTCGCTGCTGGCCCTGCACGGCACCGACCCGTCGTCGGTGTACATCGGCGCCTGGGCCCGGATGCGGGACGGTCGTGTGGCGGACGTGGAGCGTGCCCTGTACGAGGATCGGTCCCTGATCCGCCTGATGGGGATGCGGCGCACGGTCTTCGTGACGTCCCTGGACGTGGCTCCGGTGTTGCAGGCCGCCTGCTCGCGAGCAGTTGCCACGAGGGAGCGCCGTCTCGTCCTGCGGATGCTTGCCGAAGCCGGCGTCGCCGATGACGCGACGGGTGTGGAGGCCTGGCTGGTGCAGGCCGAGGACGTGGCGCTGCGTGCTCTCAAGGGACGGGGGGAGGCGACGGCGAGTGAACTCGCCGGCGACGACCCTCTTCTGAGCACCGAGCTGGTCATGGCGCGCGGCAAGAGCTACGAGGGCCGGCAGAAGCTGGCCAGCCGGCTCCTTCTGCTGCTCTCCGCCGAGGGTCACGTAGTACGCGGAAGGCCGCGCGGAACGTGGGCCTCCCATCAGTATCGATGGGCGCCGCTGACGGACTGGTTTCCCGGTGGCCTCGCCGACTGGGACACCCAGGAGGCCGAGACAGAGTTCGCCCGGCGGTGGCTGCGCGCGTTCGGTCCGGCCACTGCGGACGACCTGCGCTGGTGGGCCGGGTGGACCAAGACCCAGACGAAGCGGGCGCTGACCGAACTGCGTCCCGTCGAGGTCGACTTGGAGGGGGCGCCCGGGCTGCTGCTTCCCGACGACGTCGAGGAGACTCCCCGCCCCGAGCCGTGGGCCGCTCTGCTGCCTGCGCTGGACTCCACCCCTATGGGCTGGCAGCACCGCCAATGGTTCCTCGGGGAGCACGGCCCGCGTCTCTTCGACAGAAGCGGCAACATCGGCCCCTCCGTGTGGTGGAACGGCCGCATCATCGGCGGTTGGGCCCAGGACGGCAACGGTGATGTCGTGTGCGGCTTCCTTGAGGACGTCGGCACAAATGCGCGGGAAGCGGTGCAAGCCGAGGCCGAGCGGCTCACCTCGCGTCTGGCCGGCGTACGGCTCAGCCCGCGCACCCGGGGACGTACCTGGCTTGAGGAAGAATTGGCCCGGTGACGGCATCAGGGCAGGGCGACAGCAGGACTTGACAGACATCTGCGCTTCCGTTCGGAATGGGTTGCGGTTTTCGTTGCGGCCGGGACGGACGGCATGAATCGCAACGCGGCGAAGGGGACGGGGAGTTGCTCGGAGATATTGGTGTGGACAGGGATCGGTTGCTGTCGGAAGCCGTTCGGCTACGCGAGACCGGCCGACGCGAGGAAGCCAGGGAGCGACTCGTAGCGCTCTGCGCACATCTCCCCCATGACGTGGAGGTGGCGTATCAGACTGCCTGGGTCCACGACACACTCGGCCTCGAGGCGGAGGCGGTGCCGCATTACGAACGAGCGGTCAGTGTGCCGGGCCTGTCGGACGTCGATCGCCGCGGAGCTCTGCTGGGTCTGGGCAGTACCTATCGGATATTGGGGCGTTACGAAGAAGCCGTCGCCACACTGGCCGATGCCGCGGCGGAGTTCCCCGATGACGGCGCACTCAAGACTTTCCTGGCCATGGCGTTGTACAACACCGGCCGGACCCATGAGGCGATGAAGATGCTTCTGACCCTGCTCGCCGCCACGAGCAGCGATCCGGAACTGGCGGGTTACCTCCCCGCCATCGAGGAGTACGCCAAGAACCTGGACGCGACGGTGTAACGGCGCCTGCACCGATGCCCCGACGCCTGCATCCTATGTCCTCCTGCGGCGCAACCACTTCATCAAGCCTCGCGACTCCTGACGTGACCCCTGGACCGCGACCTCGCTCAACGGCTCGGAGGCGGGCTGGGGCGTGGCCGTCACAGACTTGGCGTGTTGAGCGGGCCGTGGTGCCGGACGCTGTGCTCGGGCCTGCACGAGACCGATCAACAGGCTTGAGCGCAGCCACCGGATCTCGTCGGGGTCGTCCGCGGTCGTGATCTTCTCCAGGATCCGTGCCCCGGGCGAGTCCGGTGCTCCATGGGTGCGGGGCACGGGCTTGAGCCGATTGAGGTAGGCCCGTTCGTAGGGGTCCCTGATGAACTCCGCGGTCTGTACCGGGTCGAGTAGGGAAGCCATGGCGGCGGCGCGCTCCCACGGATCGTCGGACTGGCGCAGGAGGAACCCTGCGTAACGCCCCCGCCAATTGCGTGCTCGCAGGTCCTGGCCCCCGTCGAGGCGGTTCCGCATCGTCTCCGGCATACGTCCCGTGAGCAGCTTGGTGTTGATCTTGGATTCGGCGAAATGCCGTAGTTCTTCTGCGAGGTAGAGCCACACGACCGCCCGGTAGCGATTCAGGTAGAAGCGCACGGGCGTCAGGACGCCGGCACGTGCGAGGCGGGTGAACCGGGCCGTGGTGATGCCCATGAGCCCTGCGGCTTCCGTGGTGCCCACGGCTCTGACACTCTCTCGCAGCATCTCGGGAAAACCGTCGCAGCCGCGCAGTCGGTCGATCTCTTCGCGGGTGACCCGTCGCTGGCCGCCCGTCGCCTCCCCTACCGTGCGGATGCGCCCCAGCATTACTGCCAGGTCGAACTCGCCCCGCTTCAGCCCCAGTTCCTTCGCTGCCCGGCTCGGCGTGACCGCCGACGGCAGGGTCGCCGCGCGTGCGGGTTGCGTAATGGTGCCACCGGTCATGGTTGATCTCCCCCGTGAGATGTGCTTGCTCTCGGGAAAAACCGTAGCCCGATCACCGCGATCCTCGCCGAGCCTGTGGATAACTCTTGACGTGGCGACGTCAGCGCAGGTCAGAGGTCCACGACTGGCGTGCGTTCGGGTTGTCGGGCGTCCACGCCCAGATGCTCTCCGACACGGTTCACGAGCAGCGTCATCTCGTAGACCACCTGGCCGATGTCGGCCTCCGCCGAGCTCAGAACACACAGACAGCTGCCCTCGCCCGCCGCTGTGACGAAGAGGACGGCGTCGTCGAACTCGATCATCGTCTGGCGCACGTCGCCGGCATGAAAGTGTCGCCCGGACCCTTTGGCGAGGCTGTGCAGTCCGGAGGAGACCGCGGCGAGATGCTCTGCGTCCTCCCGTTCGAGATCCGAGCTCGCGCTGGTCACCAGGCCGTCGTTGGACAGCACCAGCGCATGCCGTACGTGCTCCATCCGCTGCGTCAAGTCGTCCAGTAGCCAGCCGAGCCCCGTGTTGTGCCCCATGTTCTGTCTCCCCGTGTACCTTCCCCCTGGCTGGAGGATCTGACCTGCCAGCCTTCACCACGACCGGCGCCCCGGCAAGCGTGATGGGGACATGGCACAGAAGATGACCGATCACCAATGACCAGTGACCAATGACGGGCCCTCATCTGGCCCGGCACCTGCGCCGTCGGCCTCTCGACCGTCGGGGATGGGCGGCGTCCCGCACAGCACGCCGATCGGATGGCTCGGTGGCCTCAGCCCACGGAGTCGAGCAGCCGTGCGGTATGGACCCGCCCCGCATGTTCGACCAGGCGTATCAGCACCTCCTTGCCCGAATCACGGTCCCGGGCGTCGCACAGCACCACCGGCGTTCCTCGGTCGAGGTCCAGGGCACGCGACACGTCCTGCGCGCCGTAGGCACGCGTGTTGGCGAAGCAGTTGACCGCAACGACGAACGGGATGTGACGATGCTCGAAGTAGTCCACTGCGGGGAAGCAGTCCTCGAGCCGTCGGGTGTCCGCGAGCACCACTGCGCCGAGAGCGCCCTGTGACAGCTCGTCCCACAGGAACCAGAACCGGTCCTGGCCCGGAGTGCCGAACAAGTACAGCGACAGGCCGGACCGGATGGTGATGCGGCCGAAGTCCATGGCCACAGTCGTCGTGGTCTTCCGGTCGACGCCTTCGGTGTCGTCCACCGAATGGCCCACCTCGCTCAGCACTTCTTCGGTGCGCAGTGGGCGGATTTCGCTGACCGCGCCGACCAGGGTGGTCTTGCCCACCCCAAAGCCGCCCGCGACCAGAATCTTCAGCGCCATGGCAGCTGTCTCGGCGGCCACGGCGTCAGAGCGCTCGGAGCCCATCGATCACCTCTCGCAGGATCTTTTCGTCGGGAAGTCGCGCTGGCGGCACCGGTCGGGTGACTGTGACGCAACCCATCTCCAGCAGATCGCCGAGAAGCACCCTGACCACCCCCACGGGCAGATCAGCGCCGGCGGCGAGCTCGGCGACGGACTGTGTCTCGGCGCGGCACAGTTCCATGAGAGCCCGGTGTTCAGGGCCGAGCACGGCGTCACCCGGCCCAGGGGCGTCGGAATCGAACGTCACGAGGGCGATCAGGTCGAAGCGGACCCCGCGGGGCCCCGGACTGGTCCGCCCGCCCGTCATCGCGTAGGGCCGGACGAGGGGCCCGGCTTCGTTGTCGTACCACTGGCTGCCGGGCCGATCCGGCATGCTGCTCATGTCCTCGGTCATACGTTCCGACCGCCCTCGGTCACGGCGTTGCGTCTTCGGTCATGAGGTCCCGACCGTCCCGGTCATCCGGCGACCGGCGGCCGCTCGACGCAGCGCGCCGGAGTGTAGAGGTGTTCGCCGACCCGTTTCACCATGCGCGCCATCTCGTACGCGACAAGGCCGATGTCGGCCGCCACTGAGGAGAGAACCGCAAGGCAGGAGCCGTCGCCCGCGGCTGCGACGAACAGGAAGGCGTCGTCCATCTCAACCATGGTCTGGCGCACTCCGCCTGCCCCGAAGTGCCGGCCTGTCCCCTTGGCCAGGCTGTGGAAGCCCGAGGCCACGGCGGCGAGGTGTTCCGCGTCCTCGCGGGTGAGACCCGTGGACGCACCGACCGGCAGTCCGTCGTTGGACAGCACCACGGCGTGCCGCACCTCGCCCACGCGCAGTACCAAGTCGTCCAGCAGCCAGTCGAGTTGTCCGGTCTGCTCTGTCGGGGTGCGCTGATCCTGGATCATGTGGTGTCTCCTTCGCTGCTGTCCGTGCCCGCTTCATGCGCCGGACTCGCCGGGGCCGAACCGCCGGTGCCGGGAAGCGGGCCGCCCCCGCGGGCCCAGCCGTCGCGGTAGGCGGTCATGCGGTCGCGCACCTGCTCCGGGCTGCGCTCGTCCTGTCTCCTTGTTCCTGCTGAGTCGCCTTGGTCCGCGGGATGGCGTTCGCGCAGCTGAGGGGCGAGGCTCGCCTGACGGACTCGGCGCGGCAGTTCGCCCGACGTATCGTGGGCATCGGCCCTGGCTATGTCGAGGGAGCCGTTGCCGTGACGATCAGCGGAAGTGGTCTCCGGGGTGTCCCGCGTGTCTCCACCCCGGTGCAGACGCAACGTCGTGACGCCTACGACGGACGATTCCTCGGCCGCTGCGGCCAGCACGGGATGCGGTGCAGGGGCAGGGGCAGGAACAGAGTCGGCGTTCATGTGGTGATGGGCTGCTCCCCGCACGGGGGCGTACTCCTTGCCCGGGTCGTCCCTGCGTGCCAGGGGGCGGGGCGCAGCGGTGTGGGTCCCGGTGTCTTCCGCCGTGTGGCTGTGCAGCAGCGCAGTGGGCAGCAGCACGACCGCGGTGGTGCCGCCGTAAGGGGACGTGCGCAGGTGCACCTTGATGCCGTGGTGAGCTGCGAGCCTGCTGACCACGAAGAGACCGAGCTGATCGCTGTCGAACAGGTCGAGCCCCTCGGACTGCTCGACGCGGCGATTGGTTTCGGTGAGCATCTCCTTGCCCATGCCGAGCCCTCGGTCCTCGATCTCCAAGGCATAGCCGTTCCCCACCGGTTCGCCACTGACCCGCACCTTGGTGTGGGGCGGTGAGAACTGGGCGGCGTTTTCGACGAGTTCGGCCAAGAGGTGGGTGAGGTCGGCCACGGCGGTCCCGATGACCGAGGCCGCGGGGAGTTGTCGTACCTCCACGCGCGCGTAGTCCTCGACTTCGGACACCGCCGCACGCACCACGTTCGTCAGGGAGACGGGCATCCGCCAGGCGCGGCCCGGGGCGGCGCCGGACAGGATGATCAGGCTCTCCGCGTGGCGCCTCATCCGGGTCGTCAGGTGGTCGAGCCGGAAGAGGTCACTGAGTTCGTCGGGATCATCCGCCCTGCGCTCCATGCTGTCGAGAAGGCTGAGCTGCCGGTGAACGAGGACCTGCGTCCTGCGGGCCAGATTGACGAACACTCCGGAGATGCCGCTGGCGAGCTCCGCACGCTCGATCGCCGCACGCAGCGCTGCCCGGTGGACGGTATCGAGCGCTTCGGAGACCTGTCCCGTCTCGTCCTCCGCGGCCGGCCCCTGGGGCGCCTCGGCACGGATGTCGATCTCCTCTCCGGCGCGCAGCCTCCGCATGGCCTCCGGCAGTTTGCGGTGAGCGATCTCCAGGGCACCGTTGCGCAGGCTGACGAGTTCGACGACGAGGCCTCGGCCGATGCGTACGGAGATGACGAGTGAGGCGGTGACCGCAACGAGTCCGAGAAGTACGGCGGCACCTGCCGCGGTGAGCACTCCGTGAGTGAGCGGGTCGGCGCCGTCCGCGGCGCTGTGTGCCGCCTTCTCCTCAATGGCGCGGAGCCCGCCGCTGACAGCCGCGTAGGCCTCGTCCCAGGGGCCCCCTGGGGCAGCGGCGAGCGCCTTGCGGCCGGGCTCGGCCAGCGTCACCTTGTCCTCGGTGGTCCGAACCACTCCGTAGGCGCCGCCTGCATCAACTTCACGCCAGGCCGCCCGCTCCGGTGCGCCCAGGTCCGCGACCGCCGTTTCGGTCAGCGTCCTGCGGGTGGCGACCGCACCGGTGAACAGCCGGAGCCGCTCACCCTCCAGGGCCCCGTCCAGCCGGGCGGCGGCGAGCAGGGCGTCCTCTCTCGCCAGCATCTCCCCCGCTCTGGAGAATTCGAGCAGCACGCGCGCGTGGGACCCCTGTGCGGCGTCCTGCATGCCGGTGAGGGCGCCGCCCACCGCGAAGGCGCGAGTGATCGTCTTCGTGTACTGGCCGTACGCCACGTCCCACCCCGTTCGGCCGTCCAGCACTTCGGCCCGTAAGGAGCGCAGGCTCCCGACGCCGGACACGAACGCTGACAGCCGGTCGGTCACGCCTTTGGGGAGTCCCGCTCCGTCCGCGACGGTTCGATGGTCACCCAAGGTCAGCCGGGCCACGGCGCGGTCGGTCCGCGTCGCCTGCCTTCGCAGTGCGCCGCCACGGTCGGCGTCCGGTTCTGCCGCGTACCGTACGGCGGCGACACGTTCCGCTTGGAGTGCCGTGACGGTCGCCTCGACCGGCGTACGCACGTCGGCGTCGACGCGCTGCACCTGGCGCAGGCGTGCCACGTCCTGTGCCGTGCTGACCGTCGCGTAGCCCCACAGGGCGAGGAGCGAGACGACGGGCACCATCAGCAGACAGACGATCTTGGCGCGCACAGTGCGCGGCCGTGCCCGCCACCAACCCGCGCGCGTGGGTGCTCTGGTGGGCGACGGATCGGTGAACCGTTCCTCTCGGTCGTGGTGTTCATCGGCGGGTGGGCCCGCGTGGGCGCGGCGGCCACGCGTCGGGGAATCCGGAGGCAGAGGTGCTGTCTCGGACGGCTCGGGAGTGCTGCGGGGGATGTCCATGGCCTCCTCGCTGGGGTGGGGTGCGGTGTGTCGCCCGGCCGGCCCGTCGACGTCAGAAGCGGGCTGCGTCGTCGAGGGGTCGCTGGGCCGAAACGGAGGCCTCGCGTTCGCCCGTGGTCGGGGACAGCGCGACGAATGCCGAGGTCAGGAAGAGGTAGGACCCGAGGCCTACGGCGAGAGGGAAGATGAACTGCATCGTCGTGGCGCCGGGCAGTGCTGCTTCGGAGGGAGTCACCCTTACGCTCACCGCTAGCATTCCCGTGTAGTGCATGCTGCTCACCGCCCCGCCCATCACCAGTGACGCCACCACGACCGCGAGCGGCGACTTGATGTTGAGACCTGCCCACAGAGCCGCGGTCGCGGCGACGACCGCGATGACCACGGAGAGTCCGACGAGTACCGGGTCGTACCGCACGTCGCCGTGCAGGCGCAGGGCCGCCATCCCCAGGTAGTGCATGCTCGCGACGCCCAGCCCCGTGGTGAGCCCACCGAGTGCGAGGGCACGTGCGCGATCCCGTCCGTATCCCACGGCGAAGACTCCGGTGCCTACCACCACCACCGCGACCAGGAGGCTGAGGATGGTGAGGGGCACGTTGTAGTGGATCTCTGTGCCGGTGACGCCGAAGCCGAGCATGGCGATGAAGTGCATCGTCCAGATGCCGGTACCGAGGGCGGAGGCGGCGGTGACAAGCCAGTTGCGGCGTGAGCGGCCCGAGGCGCCCAGCGCGCGGACGGTGCAGCGCAGCCCGAGGGCGGCGCCGATACAGGCCATCGCGTACGACAGTACGGGGGTCAGCCAGCCGAAGGTGGCGTGGTCCAGGTGTCCCATGGCCCCGGGACGCTAGTCCGACCTGGGGCGCACGATGGGGGCGCATTTCGAAAGCTGCCGGAATATGACAGAGAGGCGGCCTGGAACGATCGCGTCACGCTCGAACGAGTGCACCCAACGCGCGTGCGACCGCGTACGACCGCGTGCGGGATCATGGGTCGCATGAGCGACGACCATGCGAAGGTCCAGGAGTTCTTCACAGCGCGCGCGGCCGGCTGGGACGCCCGCTTTCCCGACGACGGACCGGCCTATCGAGCCGCCGTCAACGAGCTGACGCTCCGCCCGGGCTCGTCCGTACTCGATGCCGGATGCGGGACCGGGCGAGCGCTGCCGGCGCTCAGGGACGCCGTAGGGTCCTCCGGCGTGGTCCTCGGGGTTGACCTGACGCCGGCCATGCTGGAGGCCGCTACACGCGCGGGCAGGCACCACCACGGAGAGCTCGTGCGTGCCGACGTGGCGCGTCTGCCGCTGCGCGCGGAGTCACTCGACGCGGTCTTCGGCGCCGGCCTCATCGCCCATCTGCCCGATCCCGCCGAGAATCTGCAGGAGTTGAGGCGGGTGGTGCGCCCTGGAGGGCTGCTCGCCCTCTTCCATCCCATCGGCAGGGCGGCGCTCGCGGCACGGCAGGGGCGGCAGCTCACTCCGGACGATCTGCGGGCGGAGGCGAACCTCACCCCGCTCCTTACCGGTTCCGGCTGGCGCATGACGTCCTACGTCGACGAGGATGCCCGTTTTCTCGCAGTGGCCGTACGCCGGGACTGAGCGCGCCCCGGGCGACGGCGGTCATGATCGCGGTGTCGTGCCCCGCTGTACCAGGTCGGGCCAAGTCGCCGCTGAACCGCCGCCGCGTGGAACCGGGCATCCACGAACGCCGGGCACGGGAAACGAGCCGAGCTCGGCGATCTCGTACCCGTCCGGGTATCCCTTGATCTCGCGGTTCTGTCGCGCGTGATGCGGCGTAACGCGCGGCGGCATGAGGCGCACCGTGCGCCCCCGCAGTCGCACCGCACCCCTGACGATGGAGCGGGTGACCGCACCCGGCTGCTCATAGCGGAAAGCCCGCAGCAACGGCTCGTCGAGGAGCGCAAGGGTCGCACGGCGCAGCAGCGGAGCCATGGGGCGCGGATACCACGAGGCCATCAGGACCAATGTCGCGTCGGACACCGCACGCGCTTCTGGGTCCCAGTTGAAGTAGGCCTTTTCGTAGCCGTCGAGGGTCGCCTCGAACTCGTCGTAGCTTGCCGGGATTTCCTTGATGCCCAGATGCTGCCCGAGGGTGCGGTAGTACGCGGCGGTGGCCTCCCTCTCGTGACGTGACAGCCTGCGCCAGCCGTAGGCATCGATCCACCGCTTCGGTACCACTACGAAGGTGCACAGTACGTAGCGCATGTCGTCGTTGCTGATGTCGTAGCTGCGATGCATCTGGTTGATGCGGCGGATGGCGGCGCGGCCCTTTTCGCTCGTGAAACCGTGCTCCACGACGGCGTCGAGGAGCAGCACCGTGTCGTCGTAACGCTTCTGCGTACGATTCGTCAGCTCGGCTGTCTGTGCGAGCAGACGACCGATACTGGGCACTGCGTAGGTGCGGTAGAGCGCGAGTTCGAGAGCGCGCGTATAGTCCCACGGAAATTCGAACGCCGTGGTGAGTCGGTAGATCTCGAGGAAGTCCCGCTCCGGATCCAGGCGCCTGATCTGCTCGAGCCGCTCGAAACGCTTCATGGCGCGGTCCCCCTTCTGTCGCCGGAGCACCAACTCTACTTTGGGGCACGGAAGATGAACGCTCAGCGGCGGTGGCCGGGCCGGGGGAAGGTGGACCGCATGTTTGACGGATTCCGCAAATACTGGCGTGCCAACAAGCCGGTACGAGACGTGGATGATCCCGCCCGGATACATGAGGGTCCCAGGCGCACGCACAACCTCTTCGAAGCGGCCGCCGTCTATGTGTCGGCATGCGCCGAGAACGATGAGGACGAGATGGACGAAGCCACCGGCTGGGTCTCTCCGGAGGCACTGTCGTTCGGCGTGAGCGAGCTCGCGTGCCGAGCGGTCATCGCTCTCGCCCGCGAACGCGACGAAGCACCGCGGGACGTGGCCCGGTCACTCCTGGGTCTGCCCGCCGCGTGACTCTCCCGTCTTGCGCCGGTTCCCCTCCCGGGCTGTCGGAGACGGTGGGCCGCTCGTGAATTTCCTGGTCATCCACCCCTCGACGATCTCTGGGGCGAGTGGTTAGGGTGCGCCGACGGATGAAGCGATGGGGAGGCTGGCATGGCCGGGACGGACGACGCTGTCGCCGCCGAGGACGACGCGCTGTACGTGCTGACAGCAGTGCTCCTCACGCCCGCGAAGTTCCCCAGCGTGCTGGGCGACGACTATCCCGAAGCATGTGCGGCGCTCGGTCTCGCGCCGCTCGCCGCCGGGTACGGACTGGTGCTCGGCCAGGACGGCGAGGGCGCGCGCTGGACGGTCGTCGTCGATGACGTGTCCCTCGTGGCCGTGGCGATCGCTTCCTGGGACTGCGGCATGGAGTACGACCTGTCGCCTGACGAACGTACGGTGGTCACCGCGCTGCCCGGCTGGCCTCTCGCGGTCGCCGTGGCAGCTCCCGGGGTGCCGGCCCCGCACGATCCGGAACCGGACCCCGAGGACGCCGCGCGGCCACCGCTCTCACCACCGACTGCCGACACCTGGGGGCCCGCTCAGCGGCGGCTGGGCGCCGATGAGATAGCGCTGCAGTGGGCGGCCTGGCGAGCTCAGGTGAACGACGTCGACTTCGCCGGGGACGGAGCCGAAGAGGATGCCCCGGAGAGCACCGGAGCGGCTCCGCCGACCGGCGTCCGGCGGGTCCTGGCGGAAGCCCGGGCGTACGTGGACACTCCCCCGCCGCTGGGCCGGGTGCGTTCGTCCTTCGCCTCGGGGGACGCGCGCACCCTTCGGGCCGACGGACCCGGCTGGTCCATGGTCGCCAGGACGGACGACATCGCATTCGTCCTGCTGGACGAGGAACCTGGAGAGGTGCTTCCGGTGGGCCGGGGGCCCGAACTTCCCGCGCTGCTGGAAGCCCTCGACAAGATGGCGGTCCGCCCTTCCTGAGCCGGGCCGGAGACTCCCTCGCGGATCGGCCAGCCGCCCGCTTCAGGACTGCCAAGGACGCAGCTCTGAGCGGCCGGGCCTCACGGATATCGGACCGCGCACACGGCTCTCAGCGTCCTATCTCCTTGCGCGTGACGCGCCGCAGCCTTCGCCGCTGACCGGAGTCGAGGGTCAGATAGGCAGCCGTGGGAACTCCGAGCACGATCAGGAGTGCGGCCCACCACGGCAGCCAGATCAGCAGAATGAGTCCGGCCGCCACACCTCCTGCGGCGATCTTCGCGTTCTTCGACATGTGTGTCGCCTCCTTCGCGGCTTCTGCCGCTCTCTGCCCTGGAAAACGGGATCGGGCCTCTCGTGGTTCCTGACCGCGCCCCTGAGAGAGCCCTGAACCGTGACCCTTACTGGTCGCGGTCCCCAGAACCCTGGCTCGCGGAATGGCTACTCACCGCCCTTACGGCTACTCGATCCGGAGCGGCTCGCCGACCTCGTACATGTGGCGCAGTACCTGACGGTAGGAGTCGACGAATCCGGCCTCCGCGTAGGACATGTCTACGCGGGCGCAGTGTGCGCGCACGACCGGCTGGGCGAGCCGGAGGTGCGGGCGGGGCATGCTGGGAAACAGGTGATGTTCGATCTGGTAGTTGAGGCCGCCGAGGAACCAGTCGACCACGGGGCCGCCGCGGATGTTGCGTGAGGTGAGCACCTGGCGCCGCAGGTGTCCCCACCGTTCCCCGTCCGGGTCCGGCATCTCCATGCCCTTGTGGTTGGGCGCGAAGGCAAGCCCGAGGTGCAGGCCGAACAGCGCTTGGTGGATCGCGGCGAAGGCGACGGCGTGGCCGAGGGGCATCGCGGTGAGCAGCAGCGCCACGTAGCCGACGAGGTGAGCGACGAGCAGGAGGCCCTCCACCACGCGTTCGCGCGCATCCTGGCGACGCAGGTCCTTGAAGCCGTAGATCTTCATGGCGACGCCCTGAAGGAGCGTCAGCGGGAAGAAGAGCCAGGCCTGATTGCGGGTGAGCCAGCGCCGGAAACCCACCCTGACCTTGGCCTGCTTGCTGGTCCACACGAGGACGTCCGCGGCGACATCAGGGTCCTTCTCGATGTGGTTGGGGTTCGCGTGGTGCCTGTTGTGCTTGTCGTTCCACCAAGCCGAACTCATCCCGAGCAAGAGGTTGCCGTGCACGAGGCCGATGGCGCGGCCGGCGGACCGGTTTCCGGTTATCTGCGAATGGCCCGCGTCGTGGCCGATGAACGCCGTCCGGGCGCACAGGACGGACAGGACGGGGGCGAGCAGCAGTACCCACCACGAGGTTCCGAGAAGGAACATTCCGATGCCCACAGCCGCCAGCGCGAGGGTGTTGATCGCGATGGTGCGTATGTACCAGCCGATGCGGCGGTTCAGGAGACCCTGCTCCTTGACCGTGCGCAGGAGGGGAGCGAAATCACTTCCGGCGGTCTGCCTGCCAGCGTTGACTGGAGGGCGTTCCGCGACTGCCGCGGCCTGGGGCATGGTGGGTCTCCGGTGTTCGTGACGACGGGCTGACCTCACAGAACGTACGGATCAGCGGCCCATGGCCGCCATGGCGGCACCACCCGGGTACGACCGGGGGGCAGCACCGCTCGGCAGAGGGGGGCTGGCTACACCCCTCCCTGCCGTAGTGACCTGAATCACCGCCGTCGACCATCGGGGGAATGCCGCCCGTCCGGTACCCTCGGCCGTTCCAGTCTCAGTAGTCAAATTTGAGGAATGCGTCTCGCTGTGCACAGGCCCCCTGTCGTATCGCCCTCCGAGATCCCCGAACTCTGCCGCTGTTCCGTGCTCTTCGTGCCTGGCGATCCTCCACGCGACGGACGCGTCGCCTTCTGGCGCCCGGACGGCACCGGACCTCCTGACATCGCGGCCGGTTCCTACGAGGAGCTGGAGCTCGTCGTACCCGGGGATGACGGCGTGGAGCTCGCCACGGTGCCCGCGGTGCTTCTCCCTGTCCGCGCCGCGCTGCCGGTCCTCACGCGCGCGCGTGCCGCGGCAGGGGTACACGCGACGGGTGCCTTCTGGGGTACGGCAGGAGTACTGGCGCTGCAACTGGCCGCCCGCGGGCTGCTGTTGCCAGGACTGACCGCCGGCGACTACGACGCGTGGCGTGCGGGGCCGTTGGGCGCCGAGGACCTGCAGCGGCTGCGCGAGCTGGCCGCAGCGATGCCACCGGCCGCCCACGCGCTGCCGTTGGACGGCGGGACGCCGCTGCGCCTGCCCCAGCCGGAGCGGCTGCTGCGCCAGTTCCTCGACTCCGTGGCCGACACCCTGCCGCGCTCCCCCGCGGCACCCTTGGCATCAGGGGGCTCCGTCTTCACCGCACCGCAGCCCCAGCGAATTCCCGAACAGCGCGCCTGGGCCCTGGACGTGGCGGCCGGTCACGACGCCGGTGTCCGCGTCTCGCTGCGCGTGGAGGTCCCCGGACTCGCCGCGGTCGCCGAGGACGGCACGCGTCTGCCGTTCCGCGCGGTTCCGCAGCTGCACAGCGTCAGTGACCCGTCCCTCGTCGCGGACGCCGCCGACGTGTGGGCCGGAACTGGGACGCCGGAGCAGGCCTTCGGGCCGCGCTGGCGCATGGACGCCCTGCTGGCCTTGCGTCGCGCCACGCGCGCGTGGCCGCCGCTCGCCCCACTGCTCTCCGCCACCGTGCCCGACGCCATCGAGCTGGCCGACGAGGACGTCACCGCGCTCCTGGGTGAAGGCGCCCGGATGCTGGCCGTCGCGGGTGTCGACGTGCACTGGCCCAAGGAGTTGGCGCGAAATCTCACCGCTCGGGCGGTCATCGGCCCGCCGGACGAGGAGGATGACAAGCAGGGCAAGGGCCCGCACAAGCTTTCCTCGGACACGCCGTCCTTCCTGTCCGCCGACGCGTTGCTGGCCTTCAACTGGCGCTTCGCGCTGGGCGGCCAACAGCTGACCCGGGCCGAACTGGACCGTCTCGCCGAGTCCAACCGTCCGGTGGTGCGCCTGCGCGATCAGTGGGTACTCATCGATCCTGAAGAGGCCCGCCGCGCCCGCGACCGGCATGATCACAAGGTCGCCCCGATCGACGCGCTCAGCGCCGCGCTGACCGGCACGGCCGAGGTCGACGGGCAGCAGATCGACGTGCAACCGACGGGGTGGCTCGCCACCCTGCGTGAACGACTCGCCGACCCGGAGGGCATGGAGCCCGTCGGACAACCCGAGGCCCTTGCCGCCGAGTTGCGCGACTACCAGCTGCGCGGCCTGAACTGGCTGGCACGGATGACCTCGCTCGGTCTCGGCGCCTGCCTCGCCGACGACATGGGTCTCGGTAAGACGATCACGCTGATCTCGTTGCATCTGCACCGTCAGGCGCAGGAGGAGTCAGCGGGGCCCACGCTGGTGGTCTGCCCGACGTCGCTGATGGGCAACTGGCAACGCGAGATCGAGAAGTTCGCACCCGGCACGCCGGTCCGCCGCTTCCACGGGGCCCGGCGCGACCTGGAGGGCCTGGCGGACGGCGAGTTCGTGCTGACCACTTACGGCACGATGCGGCTCGACACGGAGAAGCTCGGTCAGACCTCTTGGGGCATGGTCGTCGCCGACGAAGCCCAGCACGTCAAGAATCCGTATTCGGCCACGGCCAAGCAACTGCGCACGATCGGTGCACGCGCGCGCGTGGCGCTGACCGGCACTCCGGTGGAGAACAACCTTTCCGAGCTGTGGGCGATCCTCGACTGGACGACGCCCGGCCTGCTGGGCAGGCTCAGCACCTTCCGTACGCGCTACGCCCAGGCCGTGGAGGGCGGCGCGGATCCCACCGCCGCCGAGCGGCTCGGGCAGCTCGTACGTCCGTTCCTCCTGCGCCGCCGCAAGTCGGATCCGGGGATCGCACCCGAGCTGCCACCGAAGACGGAGACCGATCGCGCCGTCTCGCTCAGCACCGAACAAGCGGGCCTCTACGAAGCTGTGGTGCGCGAGACGCTCGCGGAGATCTCCGGCGCCGACGGCATCGCCCGCAGGGGCCTGATCATCAAGCTCTTCACCGGTCTCAAGCAGATCTGCAACCACCCCGCGCAGTACCTGAAGGAGGACACGCCCAGGATCCCGGGTCGCTCCGGAAAGCTGGAACTGCTGGACGAGTTGCTCGACACGATCCTTGCCGAAGGCGCGAGCGTGCTCGTCTTCACTCAGTACGTCCAGATGGCGCGGATCGTCGAGCAGCATCTCTCGGCCCGCGGTGTCCCCTCGCAGTTCCTGCACGGCGGCACGTCCGTCGCGGGACGGGAGGCGATGGTGCAGCGCTTCCAGGACGGCGAGGTCCCGGTCTTCCTCCTGTCTTTGAAGGCGGCTGGAACGGGCCTGAACCTGACGCGTGCCGAGCACGTGGTGCACTACGACCGCTGGTGGAACCCCGCCGTCGAGGCGCAGGCCACCGACCGCGCGTACCGCATCGGGCAGACGCAGCCGGTGCAGGTGCACCGGCTGATCGCGGAAGGCACGATCGAGGACCGCATCGCCGACATGCTGCTGCGCAAGCGGGAGCTGGCGGACGCCGTCCTCGGCTCCGGCGAGTCCGCTCTGACCGAGCTGACCGACGCCGAGCTGTCGGATCTGGTGGAGCTGCGAGGGGGAACGCGATGAGTGACATCCATGACGAGTCGTTCGGTACCGGGGACGACGGCCCGCGCGCGGGCAGGCAGGCCGAGGAACGCACGTTCGCGGCGCTGCCGCCCGCGCACGGCAAGGGCTTCGCGCAGAGCTGGTGGGGGCAGGCCTGGCTCAAGGCTCTCGAGGACACGGCGCTCGACCTGCAGCAGCTCAAGGCGGGCCGCAGGCTCGCGCGCGCGGGCGCCGTGGGCGCGGTCTCGGTGCGGCCCGGCCGGATCACGGCGGTCGTCAAGGACCGCGACGGCACCCCGCACCGTTCCGATGTCCTTCTGCAGGAGCTGAGTTCGCAGGAGTGGGACCGCTTCCTGGCCATGGCGGTCGAGCGGGCCGGGCACATCGCGGCGCTCCTCGACCGCGAGATGCCGCCGCATCTGGTGGAGGACTCCGCGGCCGCCGGGATCGAACTCCTGCCCGCCATCGGGGACCTGGAGCCGGAGTGCGACTGCGACGCGTGGGACCACTGCGGGCACACTGCGGCGCTCTGCTACCAAGTGGCGCGTCTGCTCGACGAGGACCCCTTCGTCCTGCTCCTGATGCGCGGCCGCGGAGAGCGGATACTCCTCGACGAGCTCCAGGTGCGAAGCGTCACGACGGTCGACGCGGAGCAGCCTTCGGAAGGCAGCCAGGAGACCGCCTCAGAGGGCGTGGACGCCGCGGAGGCCTACGCGGACGGCGCCATCCTCCCGCCGCTGCCCGCGCTGCCTCCGCTGCCCGCAGAGCCGGGCCTGCCGCCCGCGCTGGACACCGAGGCGGAACCTGCGCCGGGTCTCGATGTGTCAGCGGTGGAGTTCCTGGCCGCACAGACGGCTGTCGAGGCGTACCGGATGCTGGCGGACGCGCTCGCCGCCGAGCATGAGAGGCAGCCTGTCGAGGACGAGTTGACGAGCGGTGAGGACGCCGTGCGACTGGCGGCCGGTGCGCCCGGAGCCGTGGTCGAGGCGCGGCTCGCCGACTCCTCCGGCCGCGGTCCGCACGGCCTGGCCCTCGCCGTACGGGCCTGGCGGTACGGCGGGCGCGCCGCGCTCCACGTACTCGAAGAGGAGTGGACGCCGAAGGAGGAGACGCTGGCACGCGCGCGTGCCGCTCTGGAGGGTGCCTGGGACGACGACGAACGGCCCCGGCTGCAGGCGGCCGCCAACCGCTGGACCGTCATCGGTGCGGACGCGCAACTGCGCCATGGACGCGACGGCCGCTGGTGGCCCTATCGCAAGGACGGCGGTCGTTGGGCCCCGGCAGGGCCGGCGGCCCACGACCCGGCGACCGCGTTGGCCATGGCCACCGGCAGCGAGTGACAGCGGGCGCTCAACGGTCTGGAAGCCTCATGCGTCGGTGTGGCAGGTGGTACGTGGCCGAAACACGTGCGAAGAAGCCCGCCGGCGCATACGAGCGGGGTGTCCGTGCGCCGGGAACACCGGCGCACGCACTCCCTCTGACCAGCGATTGAGCGCGGCCATGTCGTGAGCGAGCGTGGACTACGTCGGTTCAGGAAGGTCTGGCCGCGGGAGCCTTCTCCGGCTCGACCCGAAGCATCGGATACGTCAGCTCTGTCCGCGCGAACTATCGGTAAGGGGGTTGACCCGGGCACCGCGCTCTCGGGTGCTGATCGACCGGTGGCTGGCGGCGGCGCCTCCTGCCCCTCGCAGGAGGCGCCGTCATCGTTCCTGATCGCCTGCCGAGGCCGACGCCTCGCGTCGGAAATACCGCTCAGGGTGCGACACCGACGGAGGGGGACGTGAAGAGAGCGCTCAGCTCCGGGCCGCCAAGAGGTGGTCCATGGCCAACTGGTCGAGGCGCTCGAAGGCCATCCCGCGCGCTGCCGCCGATTCCGCATCGAATGTCTCGTACGCGCTCCTGTCGGCGAGCAGGCCGGACAGCCCGTCGTCAGCGGTGGCAACGGCCAGCTCGTGCAGGCGCGCCGCGCGCAACGCCTCCTGTACCTCCGGGTCGGCGCGGAAGGCGGCCGCACGTTCGCGAAGGATCAGGTAGTTGCGCATGCACCCCTCGGCTGACGCCCACACTCCTTCGTAGTCCTCCGTACGCGGCGGCTTGAAGTCGAAGTGCCGCGGCCCGTCATACCCGCCCCGCTCCAGAACGTCCACCAGCCAGAAGGCGCTGCGCAGATCACCGGCGCCGAACCGCAGGTCCTGGTCGTACTTGATGCCGGTCTGGCCGTTGAGATCGATGTGGAAGAGCTTGTCCGCCCACAGCGCCTGGGCGATGGCGTGCGGGAAGTTCAGGCCCGCCATCTGTTCATGCCCCACCTCGGGGTTGACACCGAACATGTCGGGCCGCTCCAGGCGCTCGATGAACGCGAGGGCGTGGCCGACGGTGGGCAGCAGGATGTCGCCTCGCGGCTCGTTCGGCTTCGGCTCGATCGCGAACCTCAGGTCGTAGCCCTGGGTGGTCACATACTCACCGAGCAGGTCGAAGGCCTCCTTCATGCGGTCGAGCGCATTGCCCACGTCCTTCGCCGCACCCGATTCCGCCCCCTCCCTGCCGCCCCAGGCGACGTAGGTGCGCGCGCCTAGTTCGACCGCGAGGTCAATGTTGCGGATCGTCTTGCGCAGGGCGTACCGGCGCACGTCGCGATCGTTGGCGGTGAACGCGCCGTCCTTGAAGACGGGGTGGGCGAAGAGGTTCGTCGTGACCATCGGCACGACGAGACCTGTTGCGTCCAGTGCCTGCCGGAAGCGCTTGACGTGGCCCTCGCGTTCCGCCTCCGACGACCCGAACGGGATGAGGTCGTCGTCATGGAACGTCACTCCGTAGGCACCGAGTTCGGCGAGGCGCCGCACCGAGTCGGCCGGCTCGATCGCGGCCCTCGTGGCGTCTCCGAACGGGTCCCTGCCCTGCCAGCCGACCGTCCACAGGCCGAAGCTGAACTTGTCCTCAGGAGTGGGCTGGTAGTTCATGTGCGGCTCCCTCGCCTATTTCGTCATGGCCGTTTACAAATTAGTATCCGAGGGCGCCACTGGGAAGAGGAGGGAACTTCGGGGCATACCCGGGAAGACCCGCAGGAACGGAGACCGTCATGTCATCAGCGCCCACAGTCCAGGGCCCGCTCGTCGTCGGTGTGGACAGCTCCACACAGTCCACCAAGGCACTGGTCGTCGATACGGCCACCGGCCGCGTCGTCGCGAGCGGGCAGGCCCCGCACCGCGTCACCGTGGGCGAACACCGCGAGAGCGACCCTCAGGAGTGGTGGGACGCACTGTGCGCGGCGCTCCGGCAGTGCGGGCAGGCCGCTCGGGAGGCCTCGGCGGTCTCGATCGGCGGCCAGCAGCACGGGCTCGTCGCACTCGGCAAGGACGGCAGCGCGGTGCGGCCGGCCCTGCTCTGGAACGATGTACGGTCGGCCCCGCAGGCACGGAGTCTCGTCAAACGCCTCGGCGGCCCCAAGGAGTGGGCGGATCGCGTCGGCAGTGTGCCGGGACCTTCCTTCACCGTGACGAAGTGGGCCTGGCTCGCCGAGCACGAGCCCGCCGCGGCCCGAGCCACGGCTGCCGTGCGCCTGCCGCACGACTACCTCACGGAACGCCTCACCGGGCTCGGCACGACCGACCGCGGCGACGTCTCCGGAACGGGGTGGTGGGCGTCGGGAACGGAGCAGTACGACGAGGACATCCTCAGCATGGTGGGCCTGGATCCGGCGTTGCTCCCCCGTGTCGCACGCCCGGGCGAAGTCGTCGGAACGGTCCGGGACTGCGACGATCTGCCCTTCTCCAGAGGCACGCTGGTAGCCCCGGGCACCGGTGACAACGCGGCCGCCGCTCTGGGACTGGGGCTGCGTCCCGGCACACCGGTGCTCAGCCTCGGTACTTCGGGCACCGTGTACGCGGTGTCGGAGAACCGTCCCTCGGACCCGACCGGCACGGTCGCGGGCTTCGCCGACGCGCGCGGCGCATGGTTGCCGCTGGCCTGCACCCTCAACTGCACACTGGCCGTGGACCGGATCGGCGAACTCCTCCACTTGGACCGCGAGGCCGTCGAACCCGGTGGTGCGGTGACGCTTCTGCCCTACCTCGACGGCGAGCGCACCCCGAACCGGCCTCACTCCTCCGGGGTACTGCACGGCCTGCGGCACGACACGACGCCCGGACAGTTGTTGCGGGCCGCGTACGAGGGGGCCGTGCACTCACTGCTCGGTGCACTCGACCTGGTACTGGATTCGGACGCCGACCGGTCGTCCCCGCTGTTGCTCATCGGAGGCGGAGCACGTGGGAAGGCCTGGCAGCACACCGTACGTCGCCTCTCCGGACGCCCCGTCCAGGTCCCCGAAGCTCAGGAATTGGTCGCGCTGGGCGCGGCGGCGCAGGCGGCGGGCCTGCTGACCGAAGAGGATCCCAGCGCGATCGCGCGACGGTGGGACACCGCCAGGGGCCCCGTGCTCGGGCCCGTCGAGCGGGATGCGGCAACGCTGGCCCGGATCTCCGGGGTACTCTCCGACGCGGCGCCGCTTCTGGACAGAGCGCCCCGTGGGGAGTGAGGGTTGACCGAGGCATGACCGCACCGCTGCACGACGAGCGCAGGGTCGCGTCCGGCGTGCGCCTGCCCGACACCCAACAGGGAATGCGCCGCCGCAACCTCTCCCGAGTGATGCACACCGTGGCCGCTCACGGGCCGCTGTCCCGGGCCGCCGTGGCCTCCCGTATCGGGCTCACACGTGCCGCCGTCTCCACTCTGGTGGACGAACTGATCCGCTCGGGGCTCCTTGACGAGCTGGGTCCGGAGCGCCCGGGGCGGGTGGGGCGACCCGGATCCGCCCTCGCGGTCAGCGCGCGCGGTCCCGTCGGCATCGGCGCCGAGGTGGGCGTCGACCATCTCGCCGCGTGCGCCGTCGACCTGCGGGGCGAACTCCGCGCACGCGCCGAGCGGCCGGCCCGCAACCGCGGGCGCTCGCCCGTGCCGGTCCTGGAGGAACTCGCCATCCTGGTGGAGCAGGTGAGCACCGAGGCACGGCAGGCCGGCCTGTCCCCCGCGGGCCTCGCCGTGGCTGTTCCCGGCCTGGTCGCCCGCGACACGCAGACGGCCGTCCGCGCACCCAACATCGGCTGGCACGACATCGACCTGGGCAGCCTTCTGCCCACCGGCCTGCCCTTGACCGTGGACAACGAAGCCAACTTCGGCGCGCTCGCGGAGTTGTGGCTCGGCGAGGATTCTTCCGAGGACTTCCTCCATGTCTCGGCGGAGATCGGCATCGGGGCCGCGCTCGTCGTTGACGGGCAGCTGCTGCGCGGAGCGCACGGTTTCGCGGGCGAGTTGGGCCACATGCCCGTAAAACCCGATGGGCGGTCCTGTCCCTGCGGAGGCCGTGGCTGCCTGGAGCAGTACGCGGGCGAGGAGGCAGTGCTGCGTGCGGCGGGTCTGGAGCCCGGCTCAGGCCGGAGCGAACGGCTCGCTGAGCGGGCCTCCGCAGGTGACGTCACGGTGCAGCGGGCGCTGCGCGATGCCGGGACCGCGTTGGGCATCGCTCTCACCGGTGCCGTCAATCTGTTGGATCCGCGGAGCGTGGTGCTCGGTGGCGCACTGTCACGCCTTGCCCCGTGGCTGCTGCCCGCTATCGAGCAGGAGCTGACGGAGCGAACGGCCGGCCGGGCCTGCGGAGTGACGGTCTCCGACCTCGGCTCGGACGGGCCCCTGCTGGGCGCGGCGCACTCGGTGGCGCGGGCGGTGCTGGACGACCCTGCGGGCTTGGGCGCAGGCTCTGCGGTGAGCTCCGGCTCTGCGTGAGGTCGGGCTTGGGCTCAGACGCAAGCCCCAGTGGGCGTCCGCTGACGTGACACCCCCCAACGGGTGGCCGAGATATCCACAATCACGCTGCTGTACACAGATCCGAGCTACGCCCTTCCGTCCCAACCAGCGGGCGCCGTAACGTAATTCACGCCAAGCGCCACTTCCCCTGATGGCAGAGACCGCATCGTGCGCGGCCGAGTCTGTGAGCCGGGGCTACCCGTTCCCTGGGCGTCAGTATCGACCGTGCGCTGCCGACCCTCGGCGACAGGCACGCGCGACAGGGCGAGGGCATGGCTCTCAACGGGTATTACCAGCGCAGTTGAACCTGTACTAGTGCAGTGAACCTGTACCAAAGCAGTGGACCTCTCAAGTACAGCGCCAGTCCAGCCGTTCCCCCCCACCGAGAGGCAGGCCAGTCATGGATCGAGGAAGACGCTCACCCAGCAGGCGCCGACTGCTGCAGGGCGCGGTCGCCGCCGCCGTCCCCGCGGCGCTCCTGCCCGCCGCCCGTGCCACCGCCCAGTCCTGGGCGGTCGACTACCCACTGGCCGAGTCGGTGCCGGCCAGCAGCTCCAACTACACCGCCGCCAACCGCCCCAGCACCTACCCCGTCGACTACGTGGTCATCCACGTCACACAGGAGACCTATGCGGACACACTCGCCATCTTCCAGAACCCGGCGAAGCAGGTATCGGCCCACTACGTGGTGCGCTCCAGGGACGGACACATCGCCCAGTGCGTCCGCGAGCGCAACGTCGCCTGGCACGCGGGGAACTGGAGCTACAACACACGCAGCATCGGCATCGAGCACGAAGGGTGGGTCGACAAACCCGAGTACTTCACCAACGCGATGTACGAGCAGTCCGCCGCACTGACCGCCGCCGTCTGCACGAAGTACGGCATCCCCAAGGACCGTGAGTACATCATCGGCCACCATGAGGTTCCCGGCTCGAACCACACGGACCCCGGCCCGTACTGGGACTGGTCGCGCTACCTACGCCTCGTCAACTTCGCCTGACCGTTTCGATACTCGGAGACCACCCGGCTCGCCCGCCCCGGGTCGTACCGCTTCCGCCCGCGGCTCGGCATCTCTCTGCCCCAACTCTCCCCCTCCGTACCGCGCGTCCTTGTCGGTCTCCGTCTGTGGGGCGACGATGGCGGCACCGCATCGCTGTCCCAGGACGTCCCAGGAGGCCGAGTTGACCGATCCATGGGTGGCCCTGGAGCCGGGCGCCGATCCCGCCGAGCGGGTGCGGACGATACGCCGGGCACATGAGAGGTTCGCGGACGTGGGGACGGTTTCCCAGCCGGTGCGTGCGGTGGTGGCGGACTCATGGCGGAGGTCGGCGAGGGCGCGGGTGAGTCCCGAAGGCACCGGCGCGGCGGTGGAGCTGGCCGACGGTGACCTCGGCGCGTATCGCGCTGAACATCCGCTGGCACGGGTGATGCCGCTGTTCCGGGAGTTGATGGGGACCTTCGCGGCCGACGGGGAGCACCTTCTCGCCGTGTGCGACGCGCAGGGCAGGCTGTTGTGGGTCGAGGGCCACACCCAGACGCGGCAACGTGCTGGGCGCGTGAACTTCGTCCCGGGGGCGCGGTGGGCGGAGTCCGCCATGGGGACGAACGCTCCGGGGACGGCGGTCGCCGTGGACCGTCCGGTGCAGGTCTTCGCCACCGAACACTTCATGCGGCGTGTGCAGCCGTGGACGTGCGCGGCGGCTCCGGTGCACGATCCGCGGACAGGGCGGCTCATCGGCGCGGTCGACATCACCGGTGGTAACGGTCTCGCGCACCCGCACAGTCTCGCGTTCGTGCAGGCGGTCGCGCGGGCTGCGGAGTCCCAACTGGCGCTGCTGGCCCCACCGGCGGGCTCCGGGGACACCGTCGAGGTGGCCGCCCTGGGCCGGGACGAGGTGCTGCTGATCATGTGTGGGCGCAAGGTGCGGCTCAGCCGTAGGCACAGCGAGATCGTCGTGCTCATGGCTCGCCATCCTGAAGGGCTGACCGGGGACGAGTTGCTGTGTGCGCTGTACGAGGACGAGTCGGTGCCGCCGGTGACGTTGCGGGCCGAGATGGCGCGGCTGCGGCGGGTGCTCGGTGCCGAGTTGCTCCGTTCGCGGCCGTACCGGCTGACGGCACCCGTCGAGTGCGACGTCGACACCGTCGAGCGTCGGCTGGGGGCGGGAGCGGTGACAGCGGCCGCCGCGGCGTACGCGGGACCGCTGCTTCCGCAGTCGCAGGCGCCTGCTCTGGTCCGGCTCCGGCGCAGGCTTGCCAATCAGCTGCGATCGGCGCTCATCGCCCGCAACGACCCCGATCTGCTCGCGGACTGGGCACACGCACCGTGGGGTGAGGACGACCTACTGGTATGGCGGGCGCTGGCCGCGCTGCGCCCGACAGCGCCGGTGCTGACCCGTCTGAGGGAGCTCGACGCCGAACTGGCCCCGCCGGGCCGCGAGCGCACGTAGGCAACGTACAACGGAGGGAGGGTCGGCAGCATCGGCAAGCATGTCACGGGGCCAGGAGACAGGGCAGTGGGCCGGATAGGGCAAGCGGCAGGCAGCTTCAGGCAAGGCGCGGTGAGCGAGCGGCGTGTACAGGCTGCGGCAATCCGTACTGCGGGAGGGAGCGAGGGCGCGGCGCAAGCGTCGAGCGGAAGGGGCGCAAGCGCAACCTGCATGCAACGTCCGGCCTCCTAGCCTCCGGGCGAGAGCTGCCCGACGGCGGGCGGCCTTCATCGGGAGGCAGCCGAGATGACCCGTTACACAGCGCCCGGCACCGAGGGCGCGATCGTCTCCTACCAGTCGCGTTACGACCACTTCATCGGCGGCGAGTACGTGGCGCCCGCCCGCGGTCAGTACTTCGAGAACCCGAGCCCGGTCAATGGCCGGCCCTTCACCGAGATCGCCCGGGGTACCGCGGAGGACGTCGAGCGGGCCCTTGACGCGGCCCATGCCGCGGCGCCCGCGTGGGGACGTACGTCGGTCACCGAGCGTTCGGACGTCCTGCGGAAGATCGCCGACAAGATGGAGGCCAACCTCGAACGGCTCGCGGTCGCCGAGAGCTGGGAGAACGGCAAGCCGGTCCGCGAGACGCTGGCCGCCGACATTCCGCTCGCCATCGACCATTTCCGGTACTTCGCGGGTGTCATCCGCGGTCAAGAAGGGTCGCTGAGCGAGATCGACGAGGACACCGTCGCGTACCACTTCCATGAGCCACTCGGTGTCGTCGCGCAGATCATCCCGTGGAACTTCCCGATTCTCATGGCCACGTGGAAGCTGGCACCGGCGCTGGCCGCGGGCAACGCCGTCGTCCTCAAGCCGGCCGAACAGACTCCGGCCTCCATCCACTACTGGATGAGCCTGGTCGCCGATCTGCTGCCGCCGGGGGTCGTCAACATCGTCAACGGGTTCGGGGCCGAGGCGGGCAAGCCGCTGGCCTCCAGTCCGCGCGTCGCCAAGGTGTCCTTCACCGGGGAGACGACGACGGGGCGGTTGATCATGCAGTACGCCTCCGAGAACATCAAACCGGTGACGCTGGAGCTGGGTGGCAAGTCGCCGAACATCTTCTTCGACGACGTGTGGGCCGCCGACGACGACTTCCGGGACAAGGCGCTGGAGGGCTTCACCATGTTTGCCCTCAACCAGGGCGAGGTGTGCACCTGTCCGTCGCGGGCCCTGGTGCAGCGCGGGCACTACAGCGAGTTCCTCGAAGCGGCCGTGGCGCGCACCGAGCAGATCAAGGCCGGGCACCCGCTCGACACCGACACCATGATCGGTGCGCAGGCCTCCAACGACCAGCTGGAGAAGACCCTCTCCTATCTGGACATCGGTCAGCAGGAGGGTGCCAAGGTGCTGACGGGCGGTCGGCGGGTCGAGTACGAGGGGGAGTTGGCGGGTGGGTACTACGTCCAGCCGACGATCTTCGAGGGCGACAACCGTATGCGGATCTTCCAGGAGGAGATCTTCGGCCCGGTCGTCTCGGTCACGTCGTTCAACGACTTCGACGACGCCATCAAGACGGCCAACGACACGCTTTACGGCCTCGGGGCCGGAGTGTGGACGCGTGACCTCAACATGGCGTACCGGGCCGGCCGTTCGATCCAGGCGGGCCGCGTCTGGACGAACTGCTATCACGCGTATCCGGCCCATGCTGCATTTGGAGGCTACAAGCAGTCCGGCATTGGCCGCGAGACGCATAAGATGATGCTGGAGCACTATCAGCAGACGAAGAACATTCTCACTTCCTACAGCCCTAAGAAACTTGGGTTCTTCTAGGACCGCAAGTGGGTTGCCTGGAGGCTCCGCCCCACCCCAGGCAACCTCTACAACTGTGTCACCCCCCGCGATCACCTCTTCCACCGCGTAGAACGGACCCGAAACGAATACCTCGCCGTAGTCCGTGGTCTATGAGGATCATCCTCCGCTGTTCTGGCGCAATCTGCGGAAAGTGCCACCGCGCTCAGTGGGGACGCGTCCGCCAGGCCCGTGAGAAGAGTTCGGGCAGGGGGCCGGCGACGGGCCGGGAGTGGACCTTGTTCCCGATGACCCGGACCCCGAGCAGTCCGGCCTTCCAGGTCTCCATCGGAGGGTAGAACTTGTCCCCGCCGGCCCAGTCGCCGGGCAGGAACACCCCCCGCCCGGCGCGGGCCCTGCGGTCGACGACCGCCAGACCGGCTTCGACGAGTGCGGCCGCAACGTCCTTGTGGTGCGCGGGAGTCCACCGGTTGAAGCGGCGAATACGGCGGTCGGTGGGCATGGGCAGGGCGAGCAGCTGCAGATACAAAGTAGCAGCGTCCCTATCCAGACCAGTGGTGGCGGCCGCCTCCTCGACCACCTCTGGTGCGGAGAGCCGTGGATCGGTCTCGTAGCCGCCCGGCGGGAGCGACGCCTCGGTTATGCGCTGCACGATCCGCTCGAACTCGGGACCGCGCAGTCGGCGGACCAGGGCCAGATGAGAGTCCTCCACGCCGACCACGGCCTCCAGGCGCCGCGAGCGCTCGTCGGCCCCGTAGCGGCCGGGCCGGAAGTACACGCTGGGCGCCTCGCGCTCACCGCGCCGGTCGAACCCTGCCTCGGACACGACGACCAGGCCGTCGTCCAGCGTGGGATGGGCAAGCGGCTCGGCGGCGTCCAAGTAGGGCAAGGCGCCGGGAAAGCCCGGCAGCAGGCTCGCCACGGTGCGGCCGCGCAGGCTGCGCCCACGGGCGGAGAGCAGCAACTCCGGGTGGGCCAGGCGTTCCCGCAGCAGCCGTACGGTCTCGGGGACACCGCGGCGTACGGGATCCCCTTCGGGAAGCTCGGCGTACACCCAGTCGACGGCGTCGCACACCACGGCGAGCAGCTCTCTGAAACGGAAACCCTCGTCGCCCTCCCAGCCGCCGCCGCTGATGCTGTTCACCCGCAGCCGGGTGTCAGGGTCGCGGGTCAGCCGCGGCTCGCGCGCGGGATCGGCGAAGACGGCGCACACGGCTGCCGGGGCCATCCGTACATCGCTGTGTTCGGCGGCGACGGCGAGCGTCGACTCGGGCACGACGGGACGTACGCCCTGTTGCCTGCACCACGCCTCGGCGATCCGCTCGGCGAGCGCCAGCTGCCCGCCCTCCAGCCACAGCTGCTCGGGGTCCGCGGGCAGCACGTCGGCCAGCAGGTCGAGGCGCTCGGCCACCCGCAGGGACGCCAACTCCCGCTCACCGGCCTCGGCTTCGGACTGCTTGAGTCCCATCACTTTGCGCGCCTCGGCGTCGAGGCCCCGGTACCCGTACTTCACGTCGGGTATCCCGGCGAGCAGCAGTGCGGCACCGGCCCTGCTCAGACCGGTCCGCTCGGCGAGCATCGCGGCCGCCGCGCGGTCCCAGGGCGCGGGGCCCTTCTGTCGTACGAGGTGCACGAGGCGCCGCAGACGGTCAGGTGTGTCCCAACCGGTCGCGGGCACCGGCTCGGTGGACGTGATGCGACCTGGCGCCGGCGGCTGGGCGGTGCCGGTGCGCAACTCGACGAAGCGCTGCCCGTCCCGGTCGGCGCCGAGCCCGTGCAGAGCGACCACCGCACCCTCGTGGGTCCGAGCGGCATGCGTGTCGTTGTCGGCGAGTTCGAGGACGCCCGTACGCATCCGGGCGCGAACCTCCGGGTCGGCGAAGGGAGTTTCCGCCCAGACATCCAGCATCGCCAGCTGCACCTCGCGCAGATGGTCCTGCACGTGGAAAGAGCTCGCCCGCAGGGCCACGGCGCCGCACCGGCCGATGAACCGGTACCAGTTCCAGCCCCGGTACCGCGCGGGCACCTCCTCACTGCACCCGGTCAAGTAGCCGCCGACCTCGGTGAACACGGCGAGCGTGCCGGGCCCCCAGTGTCCGGAGCCTTCGATGAAACCGTTGAGGGCCTGAGCGATCCACTTCTCGTCGAAGGGCTGTGCGGAGCGTATCGGGGTGTGGGACATGCGGCCATCCTGCCGGATCGCCTGCCCTGACTTTCGCCGATGCCGGGGCACGCGCTTCACCTTGCTAACCCGGCGCTCCGTCGCGGGAGCGCACACCGGCGGTCACGTGGCTCGCGAACCGTGCGCAGGTTTGACCGTCAATGAGCTGGGTGCGGCTCTTCCGGAGTGAGGTCGCCGGTCACATGGGCCATGGGGTGCCACGGGGGCACTCACACTCCGCACACCATACGACTTTGGCCCGCCTGGCCGTGCCGGTCGAATCAGCATTCATCTTGAGGCTCCCCCCGCCACTGCGACTGTCCCGTCGCAGCTCGACCGAGTACTTCCGACGCTCCTACCGCGTGAGCCCCCCCCGACACCTCGGCGACCATCAGCGCTAGACACATAACCCCAGCTCAGCGCACTCGCCCCCGCGGCTTCAGCGCCACCGGCAGCAGTTCCGGGGCGGGCAGCGGCGCACCGTCGTAGCCCTTCACCTCGCCGAAGCGGGAGCCCGACATCCAGTCACCCCGCGCCTACTCGATCTCCTCATGGCTGCGGCCCACGAAGTTCCACCACATGCTCCTCTTACCCGTCTCGACCTGCTGCGCTTCGTGGAACGTATGCAGGAACGGGACGTCGCGCGCACGCGCAGGTGGATCGCGGACGAGGAACGGCTGCAAGTTGAGCCGCCCCGCGGCGGACTGGCGCGGCCGCCGGTTCCCGACTGGCTCGTCGAGCTCAGGATCGAGCGGGGCGCGCCACCGATCGAGGTGCATCGCGGGGACTGCTACGCCGCGAAGCGTCGGCGTCCGATCACGCGCGATGAGGCGCGGCGGCAGTTGGCGCGCGGCATCCGGGCCTGCACGCACTGCAAGCCCGACGCCGAGTTGGGGATCTTGGAGTAGAACTCAGCCTGCGGCCGATGCGGCGCCGGCTGCGCACGGCGGGACATCTGCAGGGCTCACGCCGGGGCGCAGTCGCCATCCCTTTGCTCCAAGAGAAGATCGTGCGGCCTGCCCAACGGGTCGCCGAGGCCGTCCGACATCGGGAGGCCAGCCTCATCGGGCTCACAAACATCCACCCACCCGACCAGTTCCCCTCCTCTTCTCACCCGAAGGATCTTGAGGCGTTCCCCAACACACGCACGGTGAGCTGCCCTGGGTGTCGGGCATGGGCCAGTCAGCTGGTTCACGTACTTTCCAGTCAGGCGTTATGTCATGTTGGCGTGATGTGGCGACACGGCGCGCACATTGTGCGAACGATCTTGAGCAGGCACCCTGTCGTACCACCGGGACACCGCGCTCATCAGGGACGCGCGGAGACCGGACCCGGAAGGAAGAGCGCATGATCCGGCTGGCCGATTCACCCATGACCTGGGTGGCGACCGGAGACAGCATCACCCAGGGTGTGCTGCACACGCATGGCGCCCGCGGCTGGGTGGAGCATCTCCACGAGCGCGTCCGGTGGCAGCTGAACCGCCTCACGGACGTCGTCATCAACACCGGCGTCTCCGCGTGGACGGCCACAGACCTGCTCGCGGCGTACGACCTGCTCGTCGGCCGCCACGAGCCCGACGTGCTTTCGGTCTCGTTCGGCACCAACGACTGCCTGGAGGGCGAGGCCGGACTGCCGCGATTCCATGACGCGGTGCGGAGCATCATCGAGCGGACGCCCCCCGCGTCCCAGCTCGTCCTGCACACGCCGGTACTGGTCAGCGTCTCCGGCTCGGACCGGCGCGCGGCGCTTCCCGCGTACTGTCAGGCGGTACGGGAGATCGCCGCGGACACCGGTGCACTGCTCGTCGACCACGAGGCGTACTGGCGGGAGCACCACGGCTCGGACGACCCGATCGCCTGGCTCGACGATCCGGCCCATCCCAACGCGGTCGGCCACCGCCGCATGGCCGACCACGCCCTGCGCGTCATGGGACTCGGCGAGCTGGACCCTCTCTAGGACCCTCTTCCAGGTGCTGAGCGCACTCTCTACGAAATCCGCGACGTCTCGTCGGGTCGCAGGGAGTCGGGGCGGGGCGGCGCGGCCGCTCGTGTGGCGTCCAGGCGGGCGCGCTGCTCCTCGGTCAGTTCCAGGTCGAGCGCCTCAAGTGCCTCGTCGAGCTGGTCGAGGCGGCTGACGCCGACGAGCGGGATGACGGTGGGCGAACTCTGCAGCATCCAGGCGTAGACGACCTGGCCGGGCGTGGCCCCTGTCTCCGCCGCGATCTTTGCGAGGACCCGCAGGGCAGGCTCGGTGCCGTCGTGCCGGTACTCGGCCGGGACGGGCTTGCTGCCCGCATAGGCGCCGTTCAGCAGCGCGCTGTAGGCGAGCACGGTGAGATCGGGTTGCGTGGCGGCATACGCGAGCGTCGGTTCGTCCAGGGCCACTTGGTAGTCGAAGTCCGTGTCGGGCGCCGGTGTCAGATAGGTGTGCCGCTGCTGGAGCGCGGTGAAGGCGGGCAGGTTCTGCCGCTTCGCCAGGTCCCGGGCGCGGGAGAGCCGTGTCCCGTTCTGGTTGCTCATGCCGACCTGGCCCACCAGGCCTTCGGCGACGAGCGCGGCGTACGCGCCGACGGTCTCCTCCAAGGGGGTCGACGGGTCGTCGATGTGCCCGTACAGGAGATCGATCCGATCGGTGCCGAGCCGCCGCAGGCTGCCGTGGACGGCGTGCCGCAGGGCCTGCGCGGACAGGCCTTCGCGGTTGGCGGGCCAGGTCCCCTCGCCGGCGGGCAGTGCGCCGGTCTTGGTGGCCACCGTCACTTCGTCCCGGATCCCGCGAGTGGCCAGCCAGCGGCCAAGCAGCCGCTCGCTGTCGCCGCCGTCGCTTCCCTCGCGCCAGAAGCAGTAGCAGTTCGCGGTGTCGATGAACGTGCCGCCCTTCTCGACGAACCGGTCGAGCAGCGCGAAGGACATCTCCTCGTCGACCACCGTGCCGAACGGCAGTGTGCCCAGGCACAGCGCAGAAACCCGTTGAAATCCCATGGCGTGATGACGCACGGGATACCCCCTCCTCAAGCCCACGAGCAGCCGCCGTCGATCGGCGGTGATCGGGATCTTGGCACCTGGAGTGCACTCCAGCGCAAGGCCACGGCCAGGGCCATGCCCAGGCCAAGGGCAGAGCCAGGCCAGCCGGATGTGCCGCGCCCCGCCCCGCACAATGGCCGAGGTCGGCCCGGTACACCCGAGTCGTCGCCTGGATCTGGGGCAGCGATCTCACCACGTTCCTGGAAGAGCTCGCCGCTGACTACCGGGGATGGGGCGGCTAACGGAGCCGGCAGACCAACGACCAAGACCTGACGGTGTCGGCGGTCTTCGGGTCCGGCGGCCACGTCGGGCCGACCTGGGCCTTGCGGCCGTGGCCGCAGGCGGCTGGCGGCTGGCGGCTGGCGGCTGGCGGCTGGGTCGCATCGGTGACCACTTGATTGGAAGCCGAGGAGCGCCGGACAGCGTTGCTGCGCTTCGAGGGGCCGGTCCGCGCGGGCCCAACGGAGAGGCGCGGGCTGCCGCCCACCCGAATCATGACGGGCGGGCCGCATCGCGCCGATCACCAACCGGCTGGACTCTGGGGGCGTCACTCCGGCAGCCGTCAGCCTTACGCAGCCCGACCGGTCGGATGGGTCATGGCCGGTTGTACCACTCACACTTGCGTGTCAGGTTCGCACCGACAAGACAGATCTCGACGGACTCCGTCGCCCCGGGGAACGCACTATTGAAGTAGGACGTCATGTCGCACTGAGTGTTGGTACTCGAGAAGGCGAGCTCGTTGCCAGAGGCATCGTACGCGCTGGTCCACATCCTGTTGCAGCCGACGGACCGGAATGTTCCAGCGGCCACCGGCGACCCGTACCACGTCAGGGTGCCGCGGATGGAGCTGGCGCCGAGCCTGATGTCGATAGGGGTGCTCGGGTAGGGGGCGGTCTGCGCGCCGGAGGCGGCGGGAGCGCCCAGCAAGGCACCCACGGTCAGCACGACCGAACCGAGGGCGGCGGCGAGATGAGTCTTCATGCGAACTCCAGGGTGGGGACTACAGAGCCCGACACGCGGTCGCGTGCGGCATCAAACCGGGTGAAGCGGAACCGGGCGCTGGCGACTCGGTCCCCTCAGCGGAACCCTCAGCGGACGGACCATCACCGCCCAAACCGCTTAGCGCAGGCCGTCGACGCAGTATCCGGCGCGGTAGCAGGTCTGTCCCTTGAGGTAGTTCTGGTTTTCGTCGGTCATGTAGAGCCAGATGTTGTCGGACCCACCGACGACGTTCGCGGCAAGGGCGAAGTCCGCAGGACCGGATCGGTTGCACCAGGTGCTGCTGCTCTTGAAGTCCAGTGAGGTGCTGCCGGCGAACGCCCGCGCGTAGACCCGTCGACAGTTGCTGGCCTTGAACGATCCGTCGACGCTGACCGACCGGTTGGACCAGCTGGCCGTGCCTTTGTAGTAGCTCGCCCCGTACTCGATCGAGAAGGTGGCGGCACCGGCGGCGGAAGCGGGTGCCGCCGCGAAGACCATTCCGGCAACCGACACGGCTGCCGTCACGGCCATGCCGACCTTCCTCGTGTGGCTCTTCACCGTCGTTGTGTCCTTCAACTTCACCATGACAACCACTCCCCGGTTCCTTGAGTGCCCGATGCGCAAGTGCGGAGGCGACCGCCCCAGATCGGGCAGTGAACGTTGCTGCCGTTGTTCGACAACACGACCCAAGCAGGCGTGGGCCTCACGCTGGAAAGCATTCGAGCCAGTTCAAATCCATCGCGACAACTGCTAGCGTCGGGGCGGTGCTCACCCTGCGTGTAGACGCCGACACAGTGTCCAGGACACGGTTGGCCCCTTCGCCCGCGTCGGAGTCCATAGCATGGCTGAAACTCACCGCCGCGTCGGGACGGCACCCAGTGTTCGGAGATCCCGGACCACTCGCCCGCGCGTCACTCGCTCATCCGGACGTCGCCCTGCTCGCAGACCTGTTGCCGCAGAACGGCGACACCTACAGACCTGACCTGCTCACCCCTCAGCCAGCAGCGCACACACAGCGCCGCGATCTGCTCGACGAGCAGATCGCGCAGATCGAGGCCGCAGCGCAGGAAGACCTCGAAACCCAGGTCTTCACCCACACCCGGACCCACTGGAACAGGCCGCTGCTGGCCGCCACCCGCCGGATCGCGGAATCGGGACGGATGCAGCGACATCTCGCCAACGGTCTCGCCCGGTTCTGGCGCGATGCCCTGGCCGAGGGCTGGCCCGAATTGCACTCGATCATCGATCAGGACATCGCACACCGCGCGACCGCCATCGCCACCCAAGGCGTCGGCCGGGCGCTCGGAGCACTCCACCCCGACATCGCCTGGGCAGGCAACGCGGTCACCCTCGCCAAGCCGTGGGACGGCGAAATCGATGTCACCGGCCGGGACCTGGTCCTCGCCCCCAGCGTGCTCAACTGGCCCGACGTCATCATCCAGGTCGACACCCCCGGGCAGTTCGTCCTCTACTACCCCGCCCAGCAGATCGGAGCCGGCCGGGATCACAGGTCCGGAAAAGTCGCGCAAGTGGTCGGCAACGCCCGAGCCGCCTTGCTGGCAGACCTCGCAACCGCCCGGTCCACCGCGGAACTCGCCACCCGGACCGGATACACCCCGGGCACCGTCTCCTACCACCTCAGCGCCCTGCACCGCGCACGCCTCGTCACCAAGGTCAGAGACGGCCGCTACGTGTTGTACCAGCGGACCGCACATGCGGCAGGTCTGCTGGAAGAGGCCCGCGGTTAGGGAGCGTACTGCGTCGTGATCAAGCTGCGGGATTCGCCCTCGTGAGTGGTGTTGCACCGGCAGACCGTCTTGCATGACGCGCGTGCAACTGAGGGGTGCGGGGTGGGAGTTCATCGGGCTCATGGACACGTATCGCCCCCACCGTGCCGGTAACACGCCGCTCGGACAACAGACGGTCACTTCGCACGCATCGGGCAAGACGTCATCGCCGGAAGCTGACGCTGTAGGATCCGTCACCGAGTCCGCGTCGAAGACGCCTCGCGGGCCTTGGGGTTCTCAAGGGTGAAGGGCTGCGACCTGGTTCGCCGCGGGGAGTTCCCATGCCGTGTGCTGCGCGTCGGCCGCAGCACACGCGTCGCCACCGTGTCCTGAGCGACCGTGTGAGCTCCGCTCCCATCCTGGCGTCTCGGTGAATCGCGGCAAGGGCGAAGAGCCCAGCCTCAGGTACCGCTCGGCTGGATCATCTTCCGGCCGGTGGTGCTGCCGCCGTCCACGGTGACCGACGCACCCGTCATGTAGGGGAAGTCGTCGGACGCGAGCCCGAGCACTGCGCGCGCGATCTCTTCGGCGTCGGCCATCCGTTCGAGACCGTCGACGTTGAGCGGGCCCCATGCCTGCTTGTACTTGGCCCATTCCGCGTCCGGGATGCCCGGCGGGCGGACGAAGGGGGTGTCAGTGGTGCCGGGCAGCAGAGCGTTGAGTCTGATTCCCTTGGGGCCGTATGCGAGCGCTGCGGACTTCACTATGCCCTGCACCGCCCGCTTGCTTGCGGTGTAGGCCGCGCCGTTCGGCCGCGCCTGTTCGGCCGCTGACGACGAAGTGCAGATGATGACGCCGCGCTGTGCCCTGAGCATGTGTGGGATCTCGTACTTGATCGCGAGGAACACCCCTCGGGCATTGGTGGACTGGACGTCATCCCACTCCTCGACGCTCATCTCGTGGGGCAGTTTGCCGCTGCCGATTCCGGCGTTGTTGAAGGCCACGTCGATGCCGCCGTAACGGCTCGCGACCCGGTCCACGAAGCTCAGTACCTGGGCGGCTACCCGGACATCGGCCTGCATGTATGTGGCTTCGCCGCCCGCGTCCCGTATCTCCCGTTCCACCTGGCGTCCCAAGGCGGCTCGCCTGCCGCAGAATCCGACATGGGCACCTTCCTGGGCGAACGCCTTCGCCGCCGCCCTGCCGATGCCCGAGGTGGCACCCGTGATGAGCACTGACTTCCCCTGGAAGCGGCCGACCTCGGTGCGGGACCTGGACTGGGCGCCGACCGCATGGGCGGTTGTGCCGAAGGCCGCGCCCGCCAGGCCCAGGGCGGCAGCACCACCGAGGAGGGACCGCCGCCCCGTGGCCGCGGAATTCGCGACCTCGTTGGGGCTCATGTCCGTGTTCGCGTTCGTATCCATGACGAGCACACTGTCAGCCCGTCCCGGCCACACCACTCCGTCCTCGGGCCGGACCTCGCGGCCGGCAGGAGGAGCTGCCCTCCTCCCACGGCAGGACCCCAAAAGCACGGGCGTCCGCCTATCGTGGCCCACGTGAACCGATCTTGGATCGAGCTTGCGTTCGACAGCCGATTCGCCGTCATACGGGTCCTGGCGCTCGCCGGCCTACTGATCGGCGATTTCCTGCTGCTGCAGCGACCGTCCGGAGCACAGGACTGGAGCTTCGCCGCAGCCGGGCTCGTGCTGTGCCTGGCCGCGGGCAAGTGGGCGTTCGGCGCGCTCCTGGCGCAGTCGGTCCTGCTCGTTGTCGCACATACGCTGGGCTCGAGCACCGCTTCTTCGTTGAAGGTGCTGGCCGCTGTGACGCTCTTCGAGCTGGCGGTTCGACAGCCCGGGCGCCGCCTGGCCGCCGGGACGACGGCCCTGGCGCTTGCCGTTGCCGTGAACCGACTTGAGGACCTGCCCGGCGCACTCCTGCCGGTGCTCTACAAGATGGGCATCGTCGCGGGCCTGCCACTGCTCCTGGGCGCGTACGTACGCGTGACCCGCGACGCCGCAGTGCACGCCCGTCAACAGGCAGAACAGCAGGAACTCCGCGCCGAGCAACAGCTGCTGGCCGCCCGCGCAGCGCAGCGCACCGCCATCGCGCGCGAGTTGCACGACCTCGTGGCCCACCACGTCTCCTCCATGGTGCTGCGCGTTGGCGTCGCCCGACATGTCATCACCGCCACCAGCACCACCGACCCGCGGATCACCGAAGTCCTCGACGACATGCACTCGAGCGCCGGCGCGGCACTGGCTGATCTGCGGCGCCTGGTGGCTGTACTGCGCGCCCTGGACCATACCGGTCCCGACACCGGTTCACTGGTCTCGCCCGGGGCACTGGCGGCGGCACTGGAGTCGGTGGTGGAACACAGCCGCCAGACCGGCCTGGCCGTCACCGCTTCCGTGGATCCCCGTGTCGCACGGCTCGACGCGGTACGGGGCCTCGCGGTCCTCCGCCTGGCACAAGAGGGCCTGGCCAACGCGGCCAAGCACGGCGGACCCGGCGCACACGCCGAGTTGGCCGTGCGAGTGGCCGATGACGCCGTGCACCTGACGATCCACGACGACGGGGCCGGAAAAACCGGACCACCGGCCATGGCCCCGACCGGACACGGCTTGACCGGCATGCGCGAACGCGTGAGCCTGCTCGGCGGCCGGCTGCACGCGGGCCCCGCAGCTCAGGGCTGGCGACTCACCGCCGAACTGCCCGCCTTCACACCCGACATGGAGCCCCAGCTGTGATCCGCATCCTCGTCGTCGACGACCAGCAACTCGTCCGCATGGGGCTGCGCATGCTCTTCGAGCAGGCACAGGACATCGAGATCCAGGGCGAGGCCGACAACGGAGCAGAGGCGGTACGACTTGCTGAACGCCTCACCCCCGACGTCGTCCTCATGGACCTGAGAATGCCCGGCATGGACGGCATCACGGCCACCCGCCGTATCCTGGCGGCGCGCCCTGCCACCCGGGTCGTCGCCCTCACCACGTTCGACGACGACGACCACCTGTATCCGGTACTCGCGGCCGGAGCCTGCGGCTTCCTCGTCAAGGACACCCCACCGGCCGAACTCCTGGACGCCGTACGCCGGGCCGCCAACGGAGAGGCACCCTTCAGCCGGGACATCCTTGACCGCCTCGTCACTCAGGCTCTCCAGGCCCGGCCGTCCTCCGACACGCCTACGGACATCCCCGTGCCGGCCATCACCCCCCGCGAGCGGGAAGTACTCGGCCTGCTCGGCGTGGGCCTGTCCAACAAGCAGATCGCCGACCGGCTGCATCTCGGGGTCACCACGGTGAAGACGCACGTAGCGAACCTGATGACGAAGACGGGCCGGGACAACCGCATCCGTCTCGCCGTTCTCGCCGTCCTCACCGGCATCACCGCGGACTGATACGCCCCTGCTGCGAGAGACCCTCCGCACCGAGACGGGCACAGCAACGCGGAGCCGAAACGCCCGGGGCCACGGTCCGCCGGCCCGCGGATGGGGTCACCGCAGGGTGTAGCCGCCGTCGGGATAGAGGGTGGAACCGGTCGTGAAGCCGTTGGTGAAGAGGAACAGCACGGCGTGGGCGATGTCGTCCTCGGTGCCGAGCCGGTGCAGGATCGTGTCCCTGCGGTACTGCGCGAAGGCGCCTTCACGGTCTGCGGCCGGTCGCTGCGCCCAGAGGTTGCCGTCGATGGTGCCGGGCGAGACGACGTTGACGCGGACCGGTGCGAGTTCAAGGGCCAACCCTCGCCCGAGTCCTTCGATCGCCGCGTTGCAGGCGGCGTAGGCGGGTGCGGGCGCCGGGGGCCGGGCCCCGGCAGCACCGGACATCAGCACCACGGAGCCATCCGCCGCCAGCTTCGGCGCGGCGCATCGCACGGCGTGGTACTGGCCCCAGAACTTGGAGACGAACGGGCTCGCCGCCGCGTCGTCGTCCAGCTCGAGCATCGGGCCCACCTGGTAGGAGGCGGCAGAGGTGAACAGGTGGTCCACGCGGTCGAGTTCCGCGAAGAACGCCGCGAGCGAGGCGCCGTCCGTGACGTCCACGGCCCGCCAGGTCGCCGAGTCACCCACCCGCTCCGCCGCGGCGGCCAGTCGCTCGGGAGTGCGGCCTCCCAGGACGACGCGAGCGCCGGCAGCGGCCGCGTGATGCGCAACCCGCAGCCCGATGCCCGAACCACCGCCGATCAGGACGACCGTGCGCCCTTCGAGGCGCCCGTCGTGGTGGGCTTCGGTGTCAAGGGGCAGCTGGCTCATGGCGGTTCCTTATCGGTGCAGCGCATATACGTGATCAACTTCCGACAACCGACTGATGAATGGCCCTATTCCCCCCACCTTCCTGGTGGCGAACGGCGGTGCCGCAGACCAGGACCTTCACCGATCCGCAGCTGTGTGCCGCCATCGTCGGCCGCCTCACCTTCGGCGGCGACATCATCAAAACGCCGCGACTGCGACGCCGGCCCACCGTCGGAGGCCTGCCGGGGCGCGGCGGAAGAGATTGAGCACACCGAGGGTGTGGTTGCGCAGCAGCATGGGCGTGGCGTGGACGGACGTGTAGGCCGGCGCGGTGGGCGTGGGTGCTGAAGCGAGGTCAGAAGGTAACCGGCGACTCCTGCTTCGACGGCGCGCGGGATGTCGCGGTCCGTCTCGTACGTGGTGAGCACCTGGCTCCGGACTGCCGGGGGCGTCCTTTTGGCCGGGACGAATCTGCCGGAGTTCTCGTACTGCGCCGAGACGGCCGACCCGCGCGTCAGCAGAACCCGCGATCCTTGGACTCCGCGACGGACTCCGGGGGGGCGAGCCAGGAACTGGTCCCACTGCAAGCTGCGGCCCGTCTCGAACAACTCGACCGCCTCGCCCGCTTGCCCCGCGGCAATGGCGCAGGCAACGGCGTCGACGGCGAGGATGGGACGGTGTTGCCGACGGTGACGGGCACGGCCTCCCACGCATCTCGCGGGGCGGCAGCCTGCCCACTGCGGCGAGGTCCTGGTGGCCGACGGCCGGGGACGTGCGTGTCAGCCGGTAGCCGCAGTCGCTCGGGGCGGGAACGGGCGCGCACCCCATGGCACCGGGTCGCCGACGCAGGCGGGTGAAGTTGGGGGCGGGGCGCACGCCACCTCCGGAACCGATGTCGCCCATGCGCATTCAAGGCAATCGGCGGGGGCGGTCGGGGTGCAGGAAGTGCCGCTGAGGTTGGCCTGTTCGCCGGGAGGTCCGGTTCAGCTGCGCTCCCAGACGGGGTTCAGCCGGATCTCGATGTCGTCGGACGCCACCTCCGGTGCCGGGTCGGCGGTTACGCCAGCCCGTACCGAGCGGCCGGTGCCGGCCTCGACGAACGTCAGGGGCGGGCGGCCTTCCTGCAGGTACTTGTCGCCCCATTGCATCAGCGACAGGAACGCCGGCAGCAGGTCCTCGCCGGCCTCGGTCAGCCGGTACTCCTCGCGGGCCCGGCTCCCCGGTTCCCGGTAGGGAACGGGCGCGACGATCTGCGCGGCCTTGAGCTGTTTGAGTGCGCGTGACACCGCGGGCGCCGAGGCCCCGATCCGCTCCACGAAGTCCTCGAACCTGGTGGTGCCGTAGAAGCATTCGCGGACCACCAGGAAGACCGTCTTGGTGCTGAGCAGGTCCAGCACCCGTGCCGCCGAGCATCCGTCGCCGACCGACCACGCGTCCCGGTCGTGCAACCGCTCCTCGAAGTTCATCGCCACCCCGCCATTGTAACTAACGATTGCGTTATCCAGCGAGTCATGCTTCCATCTGGCTAACGACTTCGTTATCCAGGTGGGAGATGTTGTGGTTGCAGTAGCAGGCAGGGTGGTCGTGGTGACCGGGGGCCGACGGGGGCTCGGCGCGGCGCTGGTGGACGAGGTGTTGGCCCGCGGGGCGCGAAAGGTGTACGCGACCGCGCGCTCGGAGTACACCGACAACCGCCCGGAGGTGGTCACCGCCGAACTGGAGGTCCGCTCGGCGGAGTCGGCCGCCGCCCTCGCGGAGGCCGCCGCCGATGCCGAGATCGTGTTCAACAACGCTGGAGTCCTGCTGCCGGCTCCGCTGCTCACGGGTGACCTCGAACGCGTCACCGAGACGTTCGACGTCAACGTCTTCGGGCTGCTGCGGGTGGCACGAGCGTTCGCACCGATCCTGGCCGCGAACGGCGGAGGCGCCCTGGTGAACATGCACTCCGTGCTGTCCTGGCTGGCCGGCAGCGGCGCCTACGGGGCATCCAAGGCGGCGGCGTGGTCCGTCACGAACTCGCTCCGACTCGAATTGGGGCGCCAGAACACCCAGGTCGTCGGCGTACACGCAGGGTTCATCGACACCGGGATGACCTCCGCCTTCGAACTGCCGAAGGCGCCGCCGGCCGAGGTGGCCGCGCGGATCGTCGACGGCCTGGAGGCCGAGGCCACGGAGGTGCTCGCGGACGATGCCTCGGCCACCGCCAAGGCGGCACTGTCCGGCCCCGTGGAACACCTGGCTTTCTCGCCCGCCCGTTGACGCCCCGTCCCGACATTTCGAGGAGTAAGCAACCGCCATGCCACTGTGGACCATTCACCACACGCCCGGAACCTTCACCGATGCGGAGAAGCACCAGCTCGCCTCCCACATCGCCGACCACTACGAACAGGTCGGCCTGCCCCGGTTCTACGTGGTCACGCTCTTCCGCGAGACCCGGCCCGAGGATTTCTACGTCGGCGGCGAGCCCGCCCCCGCCGGAGTTCGCATCACCATCGACCACATCGCCCGCCGCAACCCGGATCAGCAGAGCCGGCGCCGAACCGCCCAATGGATCAGGGGCATGCTGCAGCCCCACCTCGAACGGAGCGCAGGGCTGCACTGGGAGTTTCACATCGACGAGACCAGCGATGACCTCTGGATGATCAACGGGCTCGTGCCGCCCCCGGCAGGTTCCGACGCCGAGAAGCTCTGGGCCGAGACCAACTCGGCATCCCCCTACTGATCGCGCCGCCGGGACCACCCCCGGAACAAACGAGCCGCACTGCCGTCAGGGCGCCGGTGCGCGCCCTCACCCAGCCGAGGCCGAGCGCGAACCGGGAGGCTTCCCTGGCGCCGCCGTGCGGGCCGTGAGCGCGGCCGGCAGGGCGGGCCCTGAAGAATCGACGACACCATGGCCGCCGTGGCCCCGCAGACTGCGGGGCCACGGCGTACCCGTACCCGAGGTCGCCCACGAACTGGTCACCGCCGTCCACCTGAACAGGCCCGGGTGCGAAACGGCACGGCTTCAAGGAAGTTCGGCTCGCCATGCCGCAGTGCCGGCTACGAACACGGAACGCAGTAGAGGAGTGCGGCGTTCCAGTGGTCTACCGCAAGACGAAGGTGTCCGGGCCGGAAGCAATGGCTTCGCGATCTTCCACAGCCCGTCTGGCGTCTGGAACGATCCAACTCCGCGTTCCCTAACCCATGCTGAGGTTCTACTCCGCCTCACCACATAGGACAACGTCTTAGCACTCCAGCTGCAGATCGGGATCCGAGGGAGGCGCGTCGGCGAGGGACGGCCGTTATTCCAGCCACATTCCGTCACGCATGATGACTCTCCCCCGCAGTTCCGGCTCGCCGCGCCAAGCGCGCACAATCCTCGGGGTCACGCGTACATACAGAAAGGAACCCTCATCCACGCGCGGATCCCATCCGAACTTGTCGGCGAAGGCCTCCGCTGCGTCTCCGGGCACCTCCTGGTCCGGGAAGCACTCCGCCTCCCCCTGGAGGAGCACCACGTCGAAGGTGTCCGGTAGCGCCAGGCGCACGCGCGGCTCTTTGCGGACGTTTCGCGCAGTCACGGAAGTGGCGTTGGTGCACACCCACACTGCTCGTCCGTCCCACAAGAACCACAGCGGCACCTGGTGCGGCCCGTGGTCAGGGTGAGCCGTCGACACCCATACATCCCGCTCGGTAACGAGCCGCTCCAGAGCGTCGCCTACCCGCTCCGCCGTCTGGCGGCGGACGATTCCCATGGTCTCCATGAGGACCGACCCTAGCCAGCAGTCGCGAAGCGCGCCTGAGGCGCAGGACCTACTCCCAGCGACCGATGAACCCTTCAGCATCTTGGCCAGGGGTGACCAGCTTCGGTGCTCAGGGTGGCCAGCCGAAGTGCTCAGTCACGCTTGTCCCCAGTAGTGGCTGGCTTGTGATCGCGCCTGGTGGCTGCGTCGCCGGGCGGACCAGCTGAGCCGATGGGCCGATGGGTCGGGCCGTGAGCGGGCCGGACACAACACTCGTTCAACCCGCGCGAACCGCCCGGCTATCCGGCTCATCAGGCCAACGAACGCCTCCTGCCAGCGGGCAGGGTCTACGCTGTGACCTGCGGCCACCGCGTGATCGTTTGTCTTCACACACCGATGATCAACGTGGCCGTGCCTGTCTCCAGCGCGTCAGGGTCACGCGGCGAACGCATGCGGTCCTGGGTCAGGAGGACATGTGCAACGTGGCGAAGTCTGGTGGGTCGAGTTCGACGAGCGGCGCCCTGTCGTACGCGAAACTCAAAGAGATCGAGGATGCCCTCCGACTCGCTGGACAGGCGAAGGAGCGGACCCCGGCGACGACCGAGAAGCTCAGCGAATTGAGGGACGCCCTCCGTCTTCGTGGACTTGAGTAGCCGGGTAGTCGAGGGGTTGCCGATTCAGTGCCCTCGACTCGGCAACCGTCAGTCACGATGAGCGCCTTCGTTGGCACAGCAGTTGAGCAAGGTCCACCTCGTTGGTCCCTGCATCCGGCCGATGGCATCGGGTCCCATCCGCATGCCGGCGTCCGTGCCTTGGCCAAGCCCGCACGGCGAAGCCCCGCCGTCTGTTCAGCAGGGCTTCGTCGTGCGCGCCGTCAGTCCACGCTGACCATCCGGGCCTTGCTCGGTACCCCGGCCGAGTTGAGCGCGAACAGCAGATAGCTGCCGGGCAGTGCCACCCCCGGGTCCGAGGGGACGTCGAGGGTGTACGAGGTCGCGCTGTTGCGGGTGAAGGTGAGCGGTACGCGCCGCTGGTCGTTGTCGGTGGAGTGGGTCGCGGCGCCCGCCCGCACCAGGGCGAACGAGGTGACCGCCGAGTCAGTGGTCACGGGGACGGCCGCCCCGTTGGCCACGTGGGCGGGCACCGTGCCGGTGATGACGGGCCGGGTACGCTCGGTGCCGTCGGCGTTGAGCAGGTAGGGCGGGGTGAAGACGGCCCCGTCGGCGTGGTTGGTGGCGCAGTCGCCGCACAGGCCGCCGCCCCCGGAGAAGATGCGCCCGTCAGGCAGCAGGTTGGCCACGCTGTGGTAGTTGCGCGGCACGGCCATGCTCGCCATGCGGGTGAACTGCCCCGTCGCCGGGTCCCATATCTCCGGTGTGAGCGAGGAGGTCGCGTCGCTGAACGGGACCGGATAGGACTGCCCGCCGAACACGGCGACCTTGCCGTCCGGCATGACCACGCTGTTGCTGAAGGAACGGGCGAAGTCCATGTCACCGGTGCGGGCGGCCACCGGTGTACCGCCGCCCTTGAGGTCGACGGTGTACGCGCGCCGGGTGGCCGTCGTGTTCTCGTACGCGGTCGCACCGCCCAGTGTGAGGAGTTTGCCGATGTCGTACGCGACGGCGTTGCCGTTCATGGCGTCCGCGCTGTCCGCCCGCGTTCCGGCGGCGGTGACGGAGCCGTCCCCCGGGGTGGAGATCCAGTTCATCTGCCTGCTCGGTCCCAGCTGGAGGACCCGGCCGCCCGACGTCGCGTGCAACCACTGGTGGTTGTCGGCCCGGTAGGGGCCCGCCGGGTCGGCTGTCATGGTGTTGGTCACCGGCACTCCGGGCAGCCCCCGCCAGGTGCCGGTGGACGGCGACCAGACCTCGCCGTTCTTGCCGCCCCGGCCGCCGCTCCAGGAGCCGCCGAGGACGAAGGCGTCGCCGTTGGAGAGCAGGGTCATGGCCTGATAGCCACGGGCGATGTTCATGTCGCCGGTCGCCGACCAGGCGTCGGTGGCCGGATCATAGATGCTGGCCCGTTCGGCGTTGCTGCCGCCGGTGACCAGCACCCGGCCGTCCTTCAGGACCGCGATGCCGGGGCAGAACATGTCGTGCCGGGTGTTGTCGACCCGTCGTTGGGTGACGGCTCCGCTGCCGAGATCCATGATCGCGGTCTGGGTGTAGCCGTTGCTTCCCCCGAAGCGGTCGACTCCGTACGCGGACCAGGCGAGCAGCTTGTTGTTCGGCAGCAGGGCGGTGGCCACCGGAACCAGCGGGAATCCGGTGACCCGGCCCCAGGAACCGGCGGTCGCCGGGTTCGCCGGAGTGCTGAGACGGAGCTCCGCCGCCGAGGACCACGGCCCGCGCCCGCCCGCCTCCGTGGTGGCCGTCAGGCGCACGTAACGCGCGCTGACGGTGCGGGAGAAGGTGGCGCCCTTGACGGTGTCGTCGTCCTTCCAGGTGCCGCTCGCGACGGGTGCCCCGAACGTGGTGCCGTCCGTGCTGGTCGTGACGGTGTAGGCGCCGACCCGGCCGTTGGCCCCGGTCCTGCGCGGCTGGTAGGTGAGAGCCGAGACGTCGCGGGCGCTCTTCATGTCGATGGTGATGCTGTGCGGCAGGGGCGCGACGGTACCGGAGTACCGGCTGTGCCAGAGGGTGTCCGGATCGCCGTCGAGGACGTTGGCGGCGGTGTTCGCCGAGGCGCCCACCTCCTCGTCGCTCGCCGTCGCCGTCCACCCGGTCCGCGACAGGTCGACCACGGAGGCGGGTGAGCCGGGGTCGCCGAGGAGGTTGAGCTCGGCCGCGGACGACCAGGGGCCGCGGTTGCCGGCCTCGCTCGTCGCGGTGAGCCGCACGTAGCGGGCTCCCTGCGCGGCGAAACTCAGAGTCTTGGCGGTCGCGTCGTCGCCGAGGGTGCCGGAGGCGACGGCGGAACCCCAACTCGTACCGTCGGCGCTCAAATGGATGACATACGAACCCACCCTGCCGTTGGCGCTGCTGGTGCGCGGCTGGTAGACGAGTGCGGATACGACGGCCGTCCGGTGCATGTCGACGGTGAGGGTGTGCGGCAGCGGCGCGGCGGTGCCGCTCCATTTGCTGTGCCAGAACGTGGCGGTGCTGTCGTCGAGCACATTGACGGCGCGTCCGTTCTCGGACGCGGTCTCCTCGTCACTCGCGGACACGGTCCAGCCGTCCCTGGGCAGGACGGGGGCGGTGGGTTCCATGGCGTCGGCCGGCACCACGGGTTCGTGCGGCGCCGCCATCGGGTGCCGAGGATCGGGAGCTGCGGTGGCGCCGGATCCGGCGGCCGCGATGACCGGGCTGCCTCCGGTCAACGGAAGCAGCGCAGCGACGACGGCGGCGAGCGCGAACGCTATGAGGCCGGTGGATCTGAGTCTGCGGTACGGAAAGGATGCGAACAGACGGGTCGGCATGAAATCCCCCGGAGATGCGCGACGGGTGCGCAGATGGAGGCATGACCATGTCAATGGAGTGCAGGGATGTAAAGGGCGTTCTCACGCCAATCGGCTCGTCGCCGCAGCCGCGCGGCCAGCGGGCGCACCTATCGCCGCATTCACCGTCGTGGTCCACCGTCCATCGAGGCGCCGCGCATGCTCGCGGGAGCGCACCGGCTGATGCGCACTGATATCTCATCAGTAGGAGGCGCATACGTAGGTGTCGTGCCCGAAGCACTCCAAATGCGCTTGTGGAGGCAGAGGTTCATCGCAACCCAGCAGGTCGCGGGCGTCCACGCGGCAGGCGGGCCGCCGGCCGGCGCGGGCCCGGCACGGCCGCCGCTTGGACCGCCACGCCCAGGGCAGTCATGGGCACGTTAAGGCCCCGGGCCCCGGGCGCCGGTCGCCACGTCACGGGGCGTGTTCCCTGCTCGACTCTCGACGGGAGAAGACCGTGACCGTATTACGCCTTCGAAGACGCAGTCACTCACGGAGCGGGCCATCGCCCCGCGCGGCGGGGTTCCTGCTGGCCCTGTCCCTCATAGTTGTCGCCCTGGTGGCTCCCGCGCAGGTGCGGGCGGACACCACCTTCTCAGCGAAGATCGACTTCGGCACCGCCGCCACCGTGCCGGTGAGCGGCTACGCACTCGACTACGGGCAGGCTTTCGGCGCCCGCACCGGCGCTGACCAGGGCACCGGCCTCACCTACGGCTGGGTGGGGCTGACCGACACCACCCCGCTCGACCTGACGGGCAACGGCCGGGACAGAGGCACCGCCGAGCCCGACCGGCTCCTCGCCACCCTCGTGCACATGCAGCTGCCCGCCTCGTCGGCCGGTGTGAAGACCCCGGGCCGGTGGGAGATCGCCGTGCCCAACGGCACCTACACGGTGACGGTCACCGTGGGCGACGCCACGAGCATCGACAGCTCCCACGCGCTCCAGGTCGAGAACCAGAACGCGGTCGACGGTTTCGTCCCCACGTCCACCACCAAGTACCAGACCAGGACCGTTCAACCGACCGTGGCGGACGGCCGGTTGACGATCAGTCCGCTCGGGGGCAGCAACACGAAGATCGCGTACGTGACCATGGCCCCGCTCGCCGACTCCGCCGTCCACCCGGAGGTCAGGACGGTGACCCCGGCGAACACGGCGACCGGCGCGGCACCGACCGGCAGCGTCGTGGCGGACCTCCGCCTGGTGGGCCCGGGCGTCGACACCGCGACCCTCACCGGCGGCACGGTCGCCCTCAAGGAGTCGGTGACCGGGGCCGCCGTGCCCGCCCACGTGATCACCAGCGGCGGCGGCGACGTCATCAACCTGTCGCCGACGACAGGACTCAAGGAGAACACCCGCTACCGCTTCTCGGTGACCAACGGCGCCCGGGACCTGGACGGGCGGAGCTTCACGCCATGGAGCTCGGTGTTCACCACCGGGGCGGGCACCGGTACAGGCACCATCGCCTTCGACAAGGTGGCCACGTCGGCGACGGGCAGGAGTTTCGCCTCCGTGGTGAAGGGCCCCGACGGCAAGCTGTACGCGTCCACACTCGACGGATACATCCTGCGGTACGCGATCGCCGCCGACGGCACCCTGAGCGGGGCGGAGACGATCTCCACCGTGCGCACGGACGCGACGGCCCGCGGCCTGCCGGGAGCACCGAATCGCTCCGTCATCGGGATGGCGTTCGACCCCTCGTCCACGGCGGCAAGCCCGGTTCTGTGGATCACCTCCAACACCATGTACGCGGGAGGCACACCGAACGAGCCGGACTGGTCCAGCAGCATCGCCAGACTGAGCGGTCCGGGGCTCGGCACGTACACCGAGGTGATCAGCCGTCTGCCCCGGTCCGTGAAGGACCACGAGACCAACTCGCTGGCGTTCGGCCCTGACGGCGCCCTGTACGTGACGCAGGGCGCCGACAACGCCATGGGCGCCGCCGACCCGACGTGGGGCAATCGCCCCGAGCACCTGCTCAACGCCGCCGTGCTGCGCCTCGACCCGGCCAAGCTCCCGGCGTCCGGTGCCGTCGACGTGCGGACCGAGAGCCCGGGAACGTACGACCCGTTCGCCGCCAACGCACCGCTGACCCTGTACGCGACGGGCGTCCGCAACGCCTATGACCTGGTGTGGCACACCAACGGTCACCTCTACACACCCACCAACGGATCCGCGGCCGGGGGCAATACGCCCGCCACGCCCACGCCGCTGCCCGCCGCCTGCTCCCGCCGGATCGACGCGGCGACGGCCGGGGCCTACACGGGCCCGACCGTGCCGGGGATCACGTCCAACCCCGTGGCGGAGACCGACTACGTCTTCGACGTGAAGAAGAACCGCTACTACGGGCACCCGAACCCGGCGCGCTGCGAGTGGGTGCTGGCCGGGGGCAACCCCACTTCGGGCACCAGTCCCTTCGAGGTCACCGGCTATCCCGTAGGCACCCAGCCGGACCGCAACCTGGACGCGGCCGGCATGTACGACGCCGGGCTGCACGCCTCCGCCGACGGGGTCGTCGAGTACCGCGGCAACGCCTTCGGCGGCGCGCTCAAGGGCAAGCTCCTGGTGGTCCGTTACAGCAGTGGCCAGGACATCGAGGTGTTCGGCGTCGACGCGCAGGGGAAGCTGTCGGCGCCCACGACGGGCATCACCGGGTTCACCGGATTCCAACAGCCGCTGGACGTCACGGAGGACACGGCCAAGGGCACCCTGTACGTCACGGAACAGGGCGCTTCGAAGATCACTCTGCTCAGGCCCAGGGTGTGACGCCGAGAGGAGAGTCGGCCTGGCACTGACCCGGCACACGTGGGGCTGCCATGTGCGCGTACGGCGCAAGGCGCCTGACCGGATCCACCCCCTCGTTGACGGCCCGAGCAGAGCGGCTGGGCATGCCCGGGTAGCGGCAGAAGACACGGCCCGCCGCCCGGTCCTGGCTGGGGGATGGCGGGATGGGGGCCGGGGAGCCGGCGAGAATTACAGACCAAGCGGTTGCTTACTGCTACTCTTGCGGATCTCATCCGGACATTCATGATCCGCACATGACACGCACAGGTGCCGGGTTCCGGGGCCCCTAGGGCCTGTGAGGAGACATCGCCCGTGGGCCCAGCCGTCGACGACACCGCCTCCGTGGAGTTCCACGCCTTCTTTGAGCGGCACTACGCCGATCTGGCCCGGCTCGCGCACCTGTTGACCGGCGAGGCGGATGCCGCCGACGACCTGGCCGCGGATGCGCTGCTCGCGCTGTGGCACCGCTGGGACCGAGTGCGGGCGAGCGAGCACCCGGTGGCGTACGCGCGGGGCGTGGTCGCCAATCTGGCCCGGACGCGGATACGCAGTGCGGTGCGCGAGCGGCGGCGTGTCGCGCTGTTCTGGGCGCAGCGGGAGGAGCGGACAGAGAATCCGGACGTGGCCGGGGTGGTCGACGTACAAGGGGCGCTGCGCAGGCTGCCGTTCCGGAAGCGGGCGTGTGTCGTGCTGCGCCATGCGTTCGACCTGTCCGAGAAGGACACAGCGCTGGCCCTGGGCGTGTCGGTCGGGACGGTCAAGAGCCAGACCTCGAAGGGGATGGCCGAGCTGCAGCGGATCCTCGGCACGCAGAACACTCCGCGTAAGGTGCACTCGGCGATGGCGCGTACCGGGTCTGCCGCCGGAAGGGACCGATGATCATGCGGCGGGACGTGCACGACGAACTGCGCACCCAGCTGCACGAGGCGGCCGGGGCGCACCGGCCCGACCGCGCGCGGATCCTGGCACGGCTCGAACGCGGCATGGCGCAGGAGGACTTGCCCCGCTCCCGCGCGGCCCGTCCGCCCCAATTCGGCTGGGTGCGTGCGGCCGGCGTCACCGCGGCGGTCGCAGGGATTCTCGCTGTCGGCGGCTACGGCATGGCCTCCGTGGTGAACGACGCGTCTCCGCAGCACCCGGCCGCGGTCCCACCGACCCCGGCCCCCACCCCCACCTCCCCACCCGCCCCGTCGACGGACGCGACACGCCGGGTGCCCTCGCCGGTGGACCGGGCGCCCGGGGATCCGACGCCCGCGGCCCCCACGCCGAGCACCTCCCGCGCGCCCCGCGAGCCGAGCGCCTCCCCGTCACGTACGCCCGATACCGGCGCGCCCGCCGCCGGTGCGCAAGCCGGGCCGCTGTGGTCGGACGGCTCCTTGGACCCGCACAGCAACGGCTTCTGGGCGCAGAGCAACGTCACCCTCAAGACGCGCGAGGAACTGACCGCGCTGACCGTCGAGTTGCGGATCGCTCAGACCGGTGGGGTCACCTCCACCGGTGCCTGGCGGTCGCTGCCCGAGTCCGACTTCACACTGAGGATCGCCGAGAAGGACGGCTACCTCGTCCACACCTGGGTGCTCAAGCGGGGGCGTACGGTCCCGGTCGGCCAGTGGGTGTTCGCCGGGCAGTACAACCACGTCCGCGGTGGCCGGGACGCCCGGGGCGACCGCTACGCGGCCACCGCCCGGACACGGAGCGAACAGGTCACCGTGTCGGGCGACTTCGCCCGGCACGACGACTGATTCCAAAAGGGCGGCAACCTTTTCCCCACCCGTGGCGACCAGAAGGTGCAAGATCCTCCCCACGCAAGGAATGGGCATGACTGCACGAACTGAACAGCGCGTCCGCCACCGTCGCCGGGTCACCGCACGCCGGGCGGTGATCGGCGGAGCCGCCGCCCTCGGGCTGACCGGTGCGGCGATCGTCACCACGACCATGCTGTCCCCCGCCGGGGCCGCCGCGTCCTGGCCCTCGGGCACCGGCAGCAAGCCGGTGTCGAAGACCATCCCGGTCTCCGGTGAGTACGACGGCGGGATGAAGAAGTTCTACGGCACCGGCGTCCTGGGCGGCAGCGGCCAGGACGAGGGCCAGTCCCCCATTTTCGAGCTGGCCGACGGCGCCGTCCTGAAGAACGTCATCATCGGCACGCCCGCCGCCGACGGCGTCCACTGCAAGGGCAGCTGCACCCTGCAGAACGTGTGGTGGCTGGACGTCGGTGAGGACGCCGCCACCTTCAAGGGCAAGTCGGCGTCGGCGACGTACAACGTCATCGGCGGCGGGGCGAAGAAGGCCGACGACAAGGTCCTCCAGTTCAACGGGGCCGGCAAGCTCACCGTGACCGGCTTCAAGGTCGAGGAGTTCGGCAAGTTGGTCCGCTCGTGCGGCAACTGCAAGACGCAGCACAAGCGCACGATCGTGCTGAGCGACATCGACCTGACCGCGCCGGGCAAGTCGATCGTCGGCGTCAACCAGAACTTCGGTGACACCGCGACGCTGTCGAAGATCCGGATCCACGGTGACACGAAGAAGAAGATGAAGACCTGCGTGCGCTTCAAGGGCAACGACACCGGCAAGGAGCCCACCGAGCTGGGCAGCGGCCCGGACGGCACCACGTGCCGCTTCTCGGCATCGGACATCATGTACAACTGAGTCATACCACTGACTGGTGTACGTCGGCGCCGGCGCCCCCGCGCGGCGGCGCCGAAGGGACGGCGTCCGTGGTGGACGCCGCCCCTTCAGTGAGTGACCCGGGGGGGGTTACTTGACGTTGACGCCGGACCAGGCGGCGGCCACGCGCTTGTACTCGGTGGAGTTCGCGCCGTACAGGTCCTTCGCGGCGCTCAGCGTGCCCTTACGGGCCGCCTTGTAGTTGGTGGTCGACGTGAAGTACGTCGTCAGGGCCTTGTACCAGATCTTCTCGGCCTTGGCGCGTCCGATGCCAAGCACCTTGGTGCCGTCGGCGGTCGGCGAGTTGTACTGGACGCCGTTGATCCGCTTCTTGCCGCTGCCCTCGGAGAGCAGGTAGAAGAAGTGGTTGGCGATGCCCGAGGAGTAGTGGACGTCGACGTTGCCGGCGTTGGCACTCCACTTGTCCAGGGAGCTGCCGTCCTTGCTCGGCTTGTCCATGTAGCGCAGCGGGGAGCCGTCGCCGTTGATGTCGATCTTCTCGCCGATGAGGTAGTCACCGACGTCCGCGGAGTTCTTGGCGTTGAACTCCACAGCGGTGGCGAAGATGTCCGAGGTGGCCTCGTTGAGGCCGCCGGACTCGCCGTTGTACTCCATGTTGCCGGTCGCCGAGGTGACGCCGTGCGACATCTCGTGGGCGGCGACGTCGATCGAGGTGAGGGGCTTCTTGTTGCCCTCGCCGTCGCCGTACGTCATGCAGAAGCAGCTGTCGTCCCAGAAGGCGTTGACGTAGTTGTTGCTGAAGTGGACGCGCGAGGTCGCGCCCTTGCCGTCGCCGTTGATGCCCTTGCGGCCGTGCACGTTCTTGTAGTAGTCCCAGGTGATCTGGGCGCCGTAGGCGGCATCGACCGCGGCGGTCTGCGCGTTCGAGGGCTTGCCGTTGCCCCAGACGTCGTTGGCGTCCTTGAAGAGCTTGCCGGTGCCGGTCTCCGCGTGCTTCAGGTCGAAGGTGCGGTGGCCGCCGCGGGCCTTGTCGGTCAGCTCGTAGCCGCTCGTGCCCTTCTTGGAGCCGACCTTGACCTTGCCGCTGTACTGGCTGTTGCCGGTGCCGGTCTCGATGGCCTGGTACTGGTACAGCTTCTTGCCCGTCGCGGCGTCCGTGATGACGTGGAGCCTGCTGGGCGTGCCGTCCTTCTGCGTGCCGGTGACGACCGTCTCGTACGCGAGGACGGGCTTGCCGGTGGCGGCCCAGATCACCTTGCGCGGAGCCTGCGCGTCGGCCTTGGCGGTCTTGGCCCTGGCGGCGGTCGACTCGGCGGACTTGGCGACCGACGCCTTGCCGAGCTTCGCGTCGGTGGAGGCGACCTTGACGCTGGCCTCGGTCGCCTTGGTGACGCCCTTCAGCTCTCCGCTCTTCGCGGTGTGCACGACGAGGTCGCCGCCGAGGACGGGCAGACCGTCGTAGGTGCGCTCGTAGCGGGTGTGGGTGGTGCCGTCGCTGTCCTTCACGACGTCACGGACGACGAGCTTCTCCTTGGCGCTGAGACCGATCCGCTCGGCGGTCGCCGATCTGTCGGCGCTCGCGTCCTGGAGGAGGTCCGCGCGCACCGACGCCGAGAGGGCGACAGGGGAGCCGGACGGCTCGGTGTTCTCGTCCGGCTGGGCGGAGGCGCCGGTGGTCAGTCCGGCGGTGAGCAGCGCTCCGGCGGCAACGGCGGTGGCGATCACGAGCATCGAACGCTTACCGGATATGTAAGGGGTCACGCAGGCTCCATCTGTGGGGGCCCCGGGTGCGTTGAGGGCCACCCGGCGCAGAAAGGGACGCGATGCGGGCGTTCAGCGTGGTGCTGTACGTGCAGCGTGTTGCGGGGAAGCGTGCCATTCGAGCCAGGTACATGTCAGCATTTTTGTTGGATGTTGGCCGAATGTGGTCCGTTGAGCGATGGTCGACGTACGCAATACGAACAGATCGTGAACGCGTACGGCACCGACAACCCGCGCACCGCCCCGGGGGAGTTGATGCCCCGGGGCGGCGGCGTGTTTCGGTGAGGGCGAAGCCTCTGAGCCGCGCCGCGCTCCGACATCGTTGTCAGTGACGCGGTTTGCGCGGATTGCGGCCCTATGGGGCGTGGTTGACTCCGTGGGAGCAGCGCGCGTCGGGGCGCGCCGTCGCCTTACGGCGTGTAGACGGCGTCACTGCCGTACAGCTCCCGGGTGAACGCGGAGACGTCGGCGCTGCGGTTGGTGCCGTCGAGGTTGTACGTCAGGTAGACGCCGTACCCCTCGCTGACGGTGCGGCGGGCGAAACTGGCGACCGTGCTCCGCGAGGTCCGGCCGATCTCGACAGCCGCCGGCGACAGCTTCGACTTGGGCAGTGCGATGCCGGGGACCTGCCAGGTGCCGTAGTACGGGTTCCAGGCGTAGTCGAACTTGGACGAGACGTCGACGCCGCCGTAGGAGAGGCGCGACGCGGCCGGGCCGATGTTGTAGAGGCTGATGATCTTGTTCGGCATGTTCGCGCGCAACGCCGTCACCAGGTGCACGAACGAGCCGGCGTTGGGCTGCCCCGTGCCGTTGTTGCCGTACTCGGCGTACTCGTCGTCGAAGTCGATGCCGTCGAGCCCGTACTTGGTGACGGTGTCCGACATCTGCTTCGCGAACGCCGAAGCCGCCTGCTGCGACGGGAAGTTCGCGAAACCGGCGCCCTGGTGGTTGCCGAGCACCGAGAGGACGACCTTGATGCCCTTCTGCTGCAACGGCCGTATCTGCGTGGCGGCGTTGTCGAGGACTCGCTGCACGTTCTCGTTGAAGTGCAGGTACGCCGTCTTCTTGCCCGTGTCGTAGTTGATATTCGCCGCGAAGATCACGGCGACGTCGAAGGCGTTGCCGCCGCCGTTGGCGAGGGTGTACTTGCCGACGTTCAGCATGCTGTTGTTGTTCACCTCGACGTACGCCACCGAGGTCGGTCCCTGTTTCGCGCGAGCGGGGGTGGGGGCGGGCGCGGGGTTTGGGGCGGCCGCCGCGCCGGTCGCGGCGGTCGTGCCGAAGGCGAGGGCCGCGACGGCCGAGAGAGCGAGTGCGGCCGTCCGCACTCTGCTTCGTACCAGTGTGAACATCGTTGATCGGTCTCCCAACGCATGGATCGGCGCCCGACCTGTTCGAAAGCGCCGAGTGAGCCCTCCGAGTTTTCCTCCCCCGTGACCGAATCCCAAGAATCGTACACAATCTCTTCACGATTCCCACGCACCTCGCGCCCCAGCAGTGCACCTACGGGCGGCAGTTGGCGCCGCATTTCAGCCGTCAGCGAGCGCCCTGCGACTGCGGAACGCCGCCACGCGTGTGCGGTTCTGACAGGTCACCGAGCAGAAACGGCGTCGGCCGCCCGGGGATTGGTCGATGTAGACGTCGGCGCAGCGGCCGCCGGCGCAGGTGCCGATGCGCGCGAACCCGTGGGCGGCGAGGTACTGACGCAGGGTGATCGCCGCCGCCGCGACCACGGCGCGATCGGCGTCGTCGACGCACCATGCGGCGCGCAGCGCGTCGGAGGCCCCGGTCTCGACTCCAGTCTCGACTCCGGTCTCGACTCCGGTCTTGATTCCGGTCTGGCTTCGGGTCTTGATTCCGGTCTTCATGACGGGGCGGACACCGGTCTCGGACAGCAGCCGCGTCAGCTTCCGCGCGCACGTCTCGGCGTCCCGGGCGGAGAAGACCGCGTGAAGGCGGTCCGCCGCGTCGGCCAGCGCCTCTGGGGTCAGCGCCGCCCTGACGCGCGCGGGCAGGCCGAAGCGTGCCGCGATGTCGGCGACGGGCCGGTGCGGGTCGTCCCCCCGGCCGTCCTCCTGGCGCGGCAGTGTGCCCCAGCCGTTGACGAGCTCCGTCAGCGTCTCCAGGGAAACTTCCGTGAGGGTGACCGGGGTGACTGCCATACGTTCCAGCGTAACGCGTTAAAGGTCGACTATGCGTTGCAGACTCTACGCCGGGCGGGTAACGTCTTGCCGCAGTCATGAGCGTTACACCATCCGGACTCGGGAGGCCGGCATGCTGGATCTCGCTCTTCTGCCGGCCTATCTGGCGGCGGTCGCGATCATCACCGTCGCCCCGGGACCCGACGCCGCGTACATCGTGGCCGTGGCCCTGGAACGCGGCCCGCGGGCGGGCCTCGTCTCCGCCGCCGGAATGGCCCTGGGCATGGCCGTGCACGTGACGGCTGCCGCGCTCGGCCTCGCCGTCCTGCTGCGCTCGACACCCGCCGTCCTGATAGCGGTGGAACTCGTCGGCGGCCTCTACCTCGGATGGCTGTCGGTGACCACGATCCGTTCGGCCAGGAAGACGCCGACGGCGGCGCCCGAGACGCCGCCCGAGCGTCAGGTCCTGCGCCGGGCCCTCCTCACCAATCTGCTCAACCCGAAGATCGTGCTGTTCTTCGCCGCGTTCCTGCCGCGGTTCACCGATCCCGATCAGGGCCTCGTCTGGCTGCAGTTGCTCGTCCTCGGGCTGATCTTCCTGGTGATGGGGTTCGTCTGGGACAGCACGATCGGCCTGTTCGCGGGCCGCCTGGGCCAGGGACTGGTACGGGGTCGCCGCACGGCCGTGGCGGTGAACACGGTCGCCGGAGTGACCTTCGCCGTCCTCGCGGTGTTCCTTCTGGAGGACGCGTTGACCGCCGCCGTAGCCTGAGAGCCTGTGTCATATCCCCGGTCGGATCAGTGGGCGTCGTCTGGTGCGTGCGATCGCAAGGCGCCGGGAAGTCCTCGTAGCGGAGCTACTAGGGCTTTTCGGCAACGCGGCGAGCGTGCGTGCCAGGCGGCGACCACCCGGCCGGGGATATGACACAGGCTCTGAGTGCCGCTCTGCCGGGAATAGCGGAGCCGGATCATGGTTGACGCCACCATGACCTCTGAGAAGCGCAACACGTTCGGACGGATCGGCATCTGGAGCAGCGCCCTGCACGAGTCCCGTGCGGACGACGCGGGCAAGGGAGCGATCAGGGAAGCCGTCGCCGAACTCGACGAGCTGGGCTACGGCACGCTGTGGCTCGGCGGCAACGCCTCCCCAAACGACGCCGCGGCCGTCGTCGACGCCACCCGTACGGTCACCGTGGCCACCGGCATCCTCAGCATCTGGGAACACACCGCCGAGGACGTGGCGGCACGCATCGCAGCCGTCGAGGCGAGCGCGCGCGGACGCCTCGTCCTCGGCCTGGGGGTCAGCCACGGGCCGATGGTGCCGCAGTACACGAAGCCGTACAGCGCGATGGTGGCGTACCTCGACGCGCTGGACAGCGCCGTCCCCTCCGTGGGCTCCGAGCGCCGCGTCCTCGCGGCGCTCGGTCCGAAGATGCTGAGGCTTTCCGCCGATCGGGCGCTGGGCGCCCACCCCTACCTGGTCACCACCGAGCACACCGCCGAGGCGCGCGAGGCGCTCGGCCCCGCCGCCCTGCTCGCGCCGGAACTGACCGTAGTGCTCGACACGGACCTCGACCGGGCGCGTACGACCGCGCGGAACATGCTGCGGATGTACCTCCAGCTGCCCAACTACACCGCCAACCTGCTGCGCCTCGGATTCGAGGAGGACGACTTCGAGGACGGCGGCAGCGTCCGTCTCCTCGACGCCCTCTTCGCCCTGGGCGACACCGAGCGCGTACGGGCCCGGACCCAGGAGTACCTCGACGCGGGAGCCGACCACATCGCGCTCCAGGTGCTCACCTCCGAAGAGGGCGGTGCGGGGCTGCCGCGCACCGAATGGCGCCGACTGGCCGAGGCGTTCGCCGACGTTCTGTGACGGGCGGTCGCCGTCCTGCGAAACGCCCCCGCTAGAACACCGACCAGCCCGTCACCGTGGTGAAGTGGTCGAGCGCCGCCACGCCCGCCACGGAGTTGCCGTACGTGTCCAGGCCAGGGCTCCAGACGCACAGGGTGCAGCGTCCCGGGATCACCGCGACGATGCCACCGCCGACGCCGCTCTTGCCCGGCAGGCCGACGCGGTAGGCGAAGCTGCCCGCCGCGTCGTACGTACCGCAGGTGAGCATCACCGCGTTGACCTGCTTGGCCTCGCGGGCGGGCAGCAGGCGCGTGCCGTCGCGGCGCAGCCCGTGCCGGGCCAGGAAGGCTCCCGCGAGGGCGAGGTCGCGGCAGCTCATACGGATCGCGCACTGCCGGAAGTAGTGTTCGAGGACCGTGGCGACGGGGTTCTCGAGATTGCCGTAGCTCGCCATGAAGTGCGCGAGAGCCGCGTTGCGGTCGCCGTGCTCGGCCTCGGAGGCCGCCACCACGGGGTCGAAGGCGACGTCCGGGTTGCCGCTCTCCGTGCGCAGGAACTCCAGCATCGTGGTGCCGGCGTCTCCGGTCAGGCTCTGCAACCGGTCGGTGACGACCAGCGCACCGGCGTTGATGAAGGGGTTGCGCGGGATGCCGTTCTCGTACTCGAGTTGGACGAGCGAGTTGAAGGGGTTGCCGGACGGTTCCGTGCCGACCCGGTCCCAGATCCGCTCGCCGCCCTCCGCGAGTACGAGCGCGAGGCTGAAGGCCTTCGAGATGGACTGGACGGAGAACGGCTCCTGCCAGTCCCCCACCCCGTGCACCTCGCCGTCGACGTCGGCGACCGCGATGCCGAAGCGCTCGGCGTCCACCCCCGCGAGCGCCGGAATGTACCCGGCCACCTGGCCGCGGCCCACCAGCGGCCGCGCGAAGGCGGCGACTTCTTCGAGAACGGTCTGGTAGTCCACAACCCCGGCTTTCTGACTGCACGACGCGACCGTTTCATCCTGGAAAGCCGCTGGTTACGGGGCTATGTCGTCGGCCGCGGCCACAGGATAACGCTCCGTCGGGACCTGCTCCCGCCCGGGATCGGGCACCTGGTCTCCTGCGCCCTCCCGGAGTTCCACGATCACGAGTGTGCCCCGGCTGCCGGGGCGAACGGCGTGGGCCGTGCCTGCCGGAACGATGTAGAGCTCGCCCGCGCCGACCAGGACGGCCGCCCCGCCGACGTCGAGCCGGAGCTCCCCGTCGAGAACGAGCAGGGCCTCGGGGGCTTCGTGGCTCTCCTCCGCGACGGGCATGTCGTCCATCCTCAGCACCTTCAGGCAGGCGTTGCCCACATGTCCCAGCACGAGGGACCGCCACCCTTCCGCGAGGTCTGCCGCGGTGTCGGTCACATTGATCAGGCTCACGACGCACTTCTCCTGTCAACCCGGCGCTCGCGCCGGGGCCGTCTGCAACAGTGGATGTCCTGGACGCTATCTGACCTGCGCTGATGCCTGGTCGACCGAATGGCAAAGGATCCGTTGGGACCCTGGCGCCCCCTTCTCATTCGGCCCAAGCGAGCGGTGCCGCACTAACGGCCCAGTACATGTGTCCGCCTCGGCGTCATGGGGTACCCGTCGTCACGCGATAGTGCCCCTGCCCAGTGCCACCCACCCCTGCGGGTGGCACGGTCCCGTCGAACGATCGGAAACCAGTGAGCGAGAAGAAGAACCCGGTGACGGCCGCCGCGGAGAAGGCTGTGGAGAAGGTCCAGGAGGTCATGCGGTCCGGGAACGAGATTCCCGGCGCCCCGGGCCCCGAGGACGTACCTGTGCACGAGCCGACGGAGCCGCGCGAGCCGCTGCCCCCCAAGCCCGACCAGCGCGGCCCCGCGACCTACAGCCCGACGGGGCAGCCCACCGGAGTACCTCAGGAGAAGGTCGCCCAGGACGGCGCGTACCTGACCACCGCTCAGGGCGCACGCCTGTACGAGACCGATCACTCGTTGAAGGCCGGGCCGCGCGGCCCGGTGCTGTTGCAGGACCACCACCTGCGGGAGAAGATCACCCACTTCGACCACGAGCGCATCCCCGAGCGGGTCGTGCATGCCCGCGGGGCCGCCGCGCACGGCGTGTTCCGGGCCTACGGCTCCGCCGCGGGCATCACCAAGGCGGGCTTCCTCGCCGAGGGCGTCGAGACGCCGGTGTACGTCCGCTTCTCCACGGTGCTCGGTTCGCGCGGCTCGGCCGACACCGTGCGGGACACCCGTGGCTTCGCGACGAAGTTCTACACCGGCGAGGGCGTCTTCGACCTGGTCGGCAACAACATCCCGGTGTTCTTCATCCAGGACGCGATCAAGTTCCCCGACGTCATCCACGCCGGCAAGCCGCACCCGGACCGGGAGATTCCGCAGGCGCAGAGTGCCCACGACACGTTCTGGGACTTCGTCACCCTCCATACCGAGGCCACTCACCACACGCTGTGGAACATGTCGGACCGCGGCATCCCGCGCTCCTACCGGATGATGGAGGGCTTCGGCGTCCACACCTTCCGGCTGGTCAACGCCGAGGGCGCCACCACCCTGGTGAAGTTCCACTGGAAGCCCAAGCTGGGTGTGCACTCGCAGGTGTGGGAGGAGGCGCAGATCACCGGCGGCATGGACCCCGACTTCCACCGCCGCGACCTGGCGGACGCCATCGAGGCCGGCGCCTTCCCCGAGTGGGAACTGGGTGTCCAGACCTTCCCGGACACCGAGGACCAGATGTTCGAGGGCATCGATCTGCTCGACCCCACGAAGATCGTGCCCGAGGAGCTCGCGCCGGTCCGCCCGATCGGCCTGATGACGCTCAACGCCAACCCGTCGAACTACTTCGCCGAGACCGAGCAGGTCGCCTTCCACCCCGGCCACCTGGTTCCCGGTATCGACGTCACCGACGACCCGCTGCTGCAGGGCCGGCTCTTCTCCTACCTCGATACGCAGATCAGCAGGCTCGGCGGCCCCAACTTCGGTCAGCTGCCCATCAACCGCACCCACGCGCCCGTCAACGACATGACGCGGGACGGCATGCACCAGACCGCCGTGCACCGGGGTGCGGCGCCGTACCGGCCCAACTCGGTCGACGGCGGCTGCCCGTTCCTCGCGGGCGCGGACACCGGGGCCTACATCGAGGTGCCCGTCGAGATGCCCGCCTCCCGCAAGGTCCGGGACGCGGCGGCCACCTTCGACGACCACTTCAGCCAGCCCCGGCAGTTCTGGCTCAGCATGAGCCCCACCGAGCGCGAGCACATCATCGCCGCCTACACCTTCGAGCTCGGCAAGTGCTGGAACGTGGGGATCAAGGAGCGGGCGCTGAAGGTGCTCGCCAACATCGACCCGGAGCTGTGTTCGCAGGTCGCGACCGGCCTCGGCCTTCCGGCGCCGGAGCCGTCCGTGCCGCTCGCGGCCGTCGAGCCGAGCCCCGCGCTCTCCCAGGTCGGCGAGCGGTGGCCGGTCGACGGCCGGATCATCGGCATCGTCACCGACGGCGTCAGTGACCTGGACGGAGTCCGCACGGTCCGCCAGGCGGTCCTGGACGCCGGGATGGTCCCGCTGGTCATCGCCCCGACCGGCGGCACGCTGGACGCGGACGGCGATCCGGTGACCGTGCAGCGCACCTTCACCACCGCGCGGTCCATCGAGTTCGACGCGGTGCTGGTGGCCGGGGCGCCGGCCCCGGCTCCGGACGCCTACGGAGCCCGTGACGCCAAGGCGGACGACGCCGCGGCGCTGGCCACGGGCGTCGAACCCCGTCTGCTGCTGTTGCTCACGGAGGCGTTCCGGCACGGCAAGGCGCTGGGCGCCTGGGGCCGGGGAGCGGTCGCCCTGGAAGCCGCGGGCCTGCCCGGGGCGGCGGCAGGTGTGGTGGTCGGCGAGGCCGCCACGTCCGTACTGGAAACGGTCACCGGCCTGCTCGCCGGCCATCGCGCATGGGAGCGGTTCACGCCTGCGGTCTGAGGCGAAGGCCCTGGTCGGGGGCGGTGGCTGTGCGCGGAGCGCGGCTACCGCCCCTCCGGCTTTCCCGACCCGCCCGGGGCCGGGCGAATCTCCAGGTCGGCGGCTAGTTCGGCGAGGCCCGTCACCATGGTCCGCATGAAGCGGCTCAGGTACCACTGGAAGAAGCGGCGCATGCCTCGGCGTGCCACATACGTGCCGTGCCAGCGGATCCTTGTTCCGCCGTCGGGCAGCTCCGCCAGTTCGACCGTGGCGCGGTAATCGGCCATCTGCGGGTTTCCCACGCCCTCGTACGAGAAGCGGCGTTCGGGTTCGAGGCCGGTTATCCGCTCCCGGGTGACGACTTTCCCCGTACGGAAGGCTCGGGTCGCTCCGACACCGTCCCGGCCGTCGGGCGAGAGGTCGCTGGACCGGCCGGTCTCCAGCGCGTCTATGCGCGACCATTCGGGCCAGCTCCGCGGGTCGAGCAGCAGCGTCCATATCGCCGCGGGCGGTGCCGTCGATTCGGCCGTGACGTCGTACGACTGCATTTCCGGGCTCCTCACCCTGTCCGACTGCCGACTTTCGGGGTCGCGGGGAAAACCCTAGGTGCGGGGCGTCGCCGGTCCCATGCGTGGAATTGCGGTGCCGCGGTCAGGAATTGCGGTACTCGGAGGGACGCATCCCGGTCTGCCGGAGGAATGCCGCCGACAGGGCGCCGGGCCCTGCGAAGCCGCACCGTGGTGCTATCCGGGCGATCGCCAAGTCGGTGGTTTCCAGCAGTCGTCCCGCCTCCTCCACGCGCAGCCGGACGAGGTACCGGTACGGGGTCATCCCGGTCGCCGCCTTGAAGACCCGGACGAAGTGGTAGACGCTCAGGTGTACTTCGGCGGCGATCTCCGCCAAGGTGACCGGTTCGGCCAGCCGATCGCGCATCATCGCGACGGCGGTGGCGACGCGTACGTCTTCCCGCGCGCCCGTACCCGTGCCTGTACGCGTTCGTGGATCAGGTCGTCGGCCGTCACGGCTGCGACGGCCACGGCTCGCGTGACGAGTGAGCAGGTGCGCCGTCAGGAAGGCGGCCGCGGATTCGGCGTACACGTCGTCGGCTGCCTCGTCCATGGTGCCGAGCGTTCGGACGGCCTCCTCAATTAGCGGGTCCCCCGTCGCCAGGGACGCGGCCATGGCCTCGTAATCCACCGCGCTGCCGACACCCAGTTGCTCCGCGACCGTGTCGACCGTGCCGCGCGGGATATGGATCTGGACGCTCCGCATCGCCTCGTCCCCGCGATAACTCCGCAGGACGGACCGGCCCGGGATCATCAGCTCCAGTCGTCCCGGCGCCCAGGCGTGACGGTTCTTCGGCCCGTCGCTCCGCGTCGTCTCCATCGCCGCCCGCCCCGCCACGGGCAGCACCAAGTGCAGATCCGCCACGCCCGGCAGCTCCATGTCCTCGACGACGGGGACGTGCTCGAAGCGCTGGACGAGCAAGGACTGCCAGCCGACGGTCTCCCAGCTGCAGTACGTCCGCCGGACGTAACGCCCCATGTCGAAACCGGCGTAGGGCTGGAGATCGAAATGGGCGGGCCGGGTGGATGCGAACGCCATGAGGTCGAGGTTACGGCCGGCTCGCCGCTCGGCGGTCGTCCGCGCGTCGGCGTCCGGCGGCCGGGGAGGCGGTCGGTGCCACGGCGGGCGCCGGGGTGCGGTACGCGCGCAGGGGAGCGTTGGCCGCGGCTACGGCGGCGATCGCCAGGGCGGCGGAGAGGCCCCCGGAGACCAGCGCGAAGGGGGCGGAGGTGGCCGAAGCCAGCAGACCGCCGCGAAAGTTGCCGAGTTCGGGGCCCGCGACGCCGATGACGTGCTCCACCGAGGAGACCCTCCCCCGGTACGCGTCCGGCGTCTCCCACTGGACCATGGCGCTGCGGGTGACCACCGACACCGTGTCGGCCGCACCGGCCACGGCCAGGCAGGCGAGCGCCGTCCACAGCTCCGCCGACAGGCCGAAGCAGGCCAGCGCGAGGCCCCACGCGCCGGCCGCGGCCAGCTGGACAAGGCCGCCACGGCGCCACCGCGTCACCGTGCCCGAAAGCAGGCCCGCCGCGATGCCGCCGACCGCGACGGCCGACAGGAACAGACCGAGGTTCTGCGGGTCGCCGTCGAAGCGGACCTCGTTGACCAGCGGGAAGAGCGCGATCGGCATCGCGAGCAGCGTCGCGGACAGGTCGGTGGCCATGGCGCCCCAGAGCGTCGGGCGACGCAGAATGACCCGCCAGCCGCCGTGCCTCGGCCGGCGCCTGCCACTTCCCGCGCCGGCCACGTCGGCGTCAGCACCCTCGGCCACTGCTCCCTCGGGCTTCATCACGGGGAGGCGGCTCACCGCGAGCATGGCGAGCGCGACGGCCACCGCCTGCACGGCGTAAGCGGCGGGGAAGTCCCAGCGGGCGATGATCAGTCCGGCCAGCGCGGGCCCGGCCAGCATCGTCGCCTGGAAGGCGATGTTGGTCAGGGCGAGACCCGCCGCTACCTGGTCGGGCGGCAGCAGCCGGACCGGGAAGGTGCGCCGGGCCGGCGCGCCGAGTGCGCCGCAGGCCGCCCCCATGGCGACCAGGCAGAGCAGCAGGAGGACGTTGCGGTTGTCCGCCAGTGCCTGGACGAACAGGCCCCCGGCGGCGAGTAGTTGGCCCGCGGTGGCGGCCCGCACGATCGCACGGCGGTCCAGGGTGTCGGCCAACGTGCCGCCCAGCAAGCCGAACAGCACCATCGGCAGGCCGGTGGCGAGCCCGATGGCCCCGGTGCCGACCGGGCTGCCGGTCAGCTCCCAGACCTGGGCAAGCACCGCCACGGTGGCTACCTGGCCGCCGAGTCCGGATGCCGCGGAGCCGACCCACAGGGCCCGGAACGGCCGGTTGCCGCGAAGCGGGCGGATGTCGAGGAACAGGACCCGCGACGCTTTCATCGAGGTGGCTCGACGAGGTGGTGGCGGATCCGCTGCCGCATCGACCGGCGCTCCAGCGCCCGCCGCAGATCCTCGACGACGGTGGTCAGCGCGTACGGGATCTCCGAATCCAGCTCGGCGACGGCCGCGTGGGTGGCCCGCCACTCGGCCTCCAGGAACGGCACAAGGGCCCGGCCGCGCTCGGTCAGGTCGATCCGCCGGGTACGGGCGTCCGGCCCCGGCTCCGAGGTGACCAGGTCCTCCTTGCGCATGGCGGCGATCGTCTGGCTGATCGCCGAATGCGAGCGGTTCAGGGACTTCGCCAGCTCGCGGATGGTCAGCGGTCCGGTGTGGGCGAGCCGGATCAGCGGATACGCGAACCGCGGCCGCACGCCCCGGATGCCGCGGTCGACGTAGACCTGCTCGATCTCGGCGTCCATGGCGGCCAGCAGTTCGTGCAGCGGCTGCCAGGGGTCCGGGAGCGTGGTGGGGTCGGGTGAGGGGGCGGGGTCCGAGAATGTCACAGCGCTAATATAACAGCGCTTCAGTAATCGGCTCCTGCCCCGGGCCTGCTGGGCCGCTTCCCCTTCGAGCCCGCCAGGCAGAAGCCACAGGCGCTCAGCCCGCGCCGAACGCTCCAACCAGGCTGTGGGGCGCGTTGTCGCCGAACATCAGGGCGTAGAGCTCGGTACCTTCGGTGGCCGCTTCGGCGGCGCGGGGGAACATGGCCTGCTCGTACTCGGTGAGCGCGGCGTCGATGTCGTCGGGGTGGGCGGCGAGGGCCTTGCCGAGTTCGGCGCCGTCGAGCATGGCCAGGTTGGCGCCCTCACCGTTGGGGGGCGAGAGGTGGGCGGCGTCGCCGAGCAGGGTGACTCCCGGCGCCCGGTCCCAACGGTGCCCGACCGGCAGGCCGTTGAGGGGGCGCAGGACCGGTGCGGTGTCGCTTTCGGTGATCAGGGCGGTGAGTTCCGGGGCCCAGTCGGTGAACTCCCGCGCGATCCGTGCCGTGGCCGCGGCGGCATCGGTGAAGTCGATGCCGGAGAACCAGTCCTGCGGCTTGAACAGGGCTGTGTAGGTGTGGAGGGTCCCGGCCCTCTCCCGGTGCGCCTGGATTCCCTTGGTCGGAGCGAGCGCGAGCATCGATCCGTCACCCACCGCTTTCGCGGCGGCGGGGTGCCGGACGTCGGCGTCATACAGGTAGGTCTCGACGAAGGACATGCCGGTGTACGCGGGTGTGGCGGCGGAGAGGAGCGGGCGGACCCGTGACCACGCGCCGTCGGCACCGACCAGCAGGCTCGTGACGGCGGTGCCGCCGTCGGCGAAGCGCACCTCGTGGCGGCCCCCACCGAGGGCCCGGACGCCGCTGACCTTGTGGCCCCACCGGACGGTTCCGGCCGGCAGTGAGTCGAGCAGGATCTGGCGGAGCTCGCCCCGTTGGACCTCGGGACGCCCGCCCGTGCCGTCGTCGGGTTGGTCGAAAAGGACCGAGCCGTCCCGGTGCAGAATGCGCATGGCCTGGCGGCCCTCCAGGATGAGGCCGCGGAACTCGTCCATCAGGTCTGCCGCCCGAAGGGCCTGCTGGCCGTTGTAGTCGTGGATGTCGAGCATTCCGCCCTGAGCGCGCGCGGCCCTGGACGGCTCCGCCTCGTACACGGTGGACGGGATGCCGTGTACGTGCAGGACGCGGGCGAGCGTCAGGCCGCCGAGGCCCGCGCCGATGATGGTGACGTGAGTAGTCACAGGGGCTCCTTGAGTGTCGCTCGGCCATCGGGGCACTGGGGTGCCGGGGTCCGGGCCTCCGGGTCGGCCGGTAAGCGTCCGGCTCGTCCTCATCAAGGTGCCAGCCCCCGCCGACAGGCCACCGACACCGGACCGACAGCCGCCGATACGCGCCCGGTGCCGACCGCCTGTCGACCACGCCACGCCCCCGGGTCACACCACCCCACCCCCGCCGCCACCTGGCGCCCTCCGCCCGCGTGTGCTGAGGTGCACGAAGCCCTGGACCACCCGCCCCGCGTTCCCGGAGAGTGACCTTGCGCAGCTTGACCTTCGTCATCGGTACGGGCCGCAGCGGCTCCACCGCGCTGTCCCGCATCCTCAACACCCATCCCGACGTGCTCAGCCTCAACGAGTACCTGGCCTCGGTCGGTGACGCGGCCTTCCCCGAGGGCCAGGTGTCTGGGGCGGAGTTCTGGGAAGCCCTCTTCAGGCCCACGCCGTACTTCGCGAGCATGATCCGCAGCGGGGTGCTGATGCCCGAGTTCCTCTACACGGACCGCCCGGGCCGGTACACGCCGCAGACCACCGGCATCCCCGCGCTCTCCCTCATGGTGCTCCCCCACCTCACCGACGACCCCGACGGCCTTCTCGACGAGCTCCGCGCGGCCGTCGTCGACTGGCCCGGCCGCGCCGCCGCCGCACACCACGAGGCGCTCTTCGACCTGCTCTGCGCACGGTTCGGGCGCACCGCCGTCGTGGAGCGTTCCGGCTACTCGACGGGCTGGGCGCCGGGGCTCCGGGCCGCCTTCCCCTACGCGAAGTTCGTGCATCTCTTCCGTGACGGGCCGGACTGCGCCCTGTCCATGAGCCGGCACCCCGGGTACCGGGTGATCACCTTGATACGCGAGATCAGGGAACGTACGGGCGTCGAAAGCTTCGCGGACCTCACGGACGAGCATGTGCGGTCCCTGCCGCCGGAGCTCGCGCCCCTGCTCGGCGAGCGCTTCGACCCCGCCCTCGTCCGCGACCGCGACTTTCCGCTGCGTCGGTTCGGCGCTCTGTGGTCGGAACTCGTCGTCGAGGGCGTGCACTTCCTCGACGGCCTATCTGCTGGTCAGGGCATGACACTCGGTTACGAGGACCTCCTGGACGCTCCCCGCGAAGAGCTCACCCGACTTGCGTCGTTCATCGGGGTCGCGCCGTCCCCGCAGTGGCTGGACGGCGCGTGCGCCCTGCTCGACGGCGGTCGCCGCCGCTCCGCCGGGAGGGAGCTGACGCCCGCGGCACTCGACGAGCTGAAGGAGAGCTGCGCCGCGGGCACCCGCGCTCTGGCGGAGCGAGCGGACCGGCGCTGACTCCTCGGCGGCCTCCTGGGCAACGCACCGCACGCGGACGGGCCCCGCCGCGCCGCAGCACGGTGGGACCCGTTCCGGTTCGGCCGGTCAGCCGGGGCCTGCTCGGTACATGCCCCGCTTGCCGCGGCTCGCGCCGGCTTCTCCCTGCCGGGCGGCCGCACTGGCGGCCAGGGCGAGCAGAAGGGCGACGCCACCGGTGATGACGTTGCTGACCACGGTCCTTGTGGTGCTGACGTCACCCGCCACGACCCAGGGGGCGACGATCGTCCAGACGCCGAGCGCGCAGGCGGCCCACGCCATGCTGTGCGTGCGGTCGTAGGCACGGCCGAAGCCGCCGCTCATCAGCAAGGCGTAGGCGATGCCGACGATCAGGTTGGTGACCGTCAGCCGCGTCAGGCCGTCGAAGCCCACGATCCAGGGCGAGGCGGCCAGGTACAGACCCGTCAGGAAGGCCAGCGTGTCGATGGCCTGCACTTTCGGAGAGCTCGCCGCACGCTCGGCGCTCTCGTGGCGAGCGCGAATGTCGGCGATGTCCGGGTGCGTTTCCATGGAGGACGGGGACATGGGAGACGTTGCCACTGCGTCCACCTCCAGTTGGGTGGTTCCTTGGGTGCGGACAGGGCCGCGGGCACCGACATCGTCAACCAGCGGTGTCGTCACGCGGCCGAACCATGACTCGGGGCGGTGGCAGCAGATCAGATGGCTGCCGGGTGTCCGTGCCGAGCCGGGCGGAAACCGTCCCGGCGGGCCGGAGGGGGCACGCGCCGCTCCATCGGGGCGACGGGCCTTCAACTGGCACTGCTCTTCGGAGCCCGCTGCGGCGTCAGCTCCTACCTACCAGCAGAATACTCGCCCTCACCCGTCTTGTCGTACGGCGGAGGAAGCGCTTCCGCAGGGGCCGCGGGAGGGGCCGCCGAAGGCCTGTCGGCGCGCTCGGCGTGTTGAATGCGCTTGACGTTCCGGCCTGCGTAACGGCCCGGCGGGACGCCCACGACCCGTTTGAAGTGCCGGTTCAGGTGGGCCTGGTCGTAGAAGCCGACGGCGGTCGCCACCTCCGAGGGCGGCCTGCCCGCGAGCAGCAGCCGCCGGGCGCGCTCGACCCTGCGGGCCATCAGGTACTGGTGCGGGGCGATCCCGAAGGCGGCGCCGAACGCCCGTACCAGATGGGCGGGGTGAGCGTGCACCTGCCGCGCCGCCTCGTCCAGCGTCACCCCGTCAAGGAGCCGTTCGTCGAGCAGCTCCCGCAGGCTCTGCGCCACGCCGCGGCCGGGCCCCGGGCGCGCGGTGGCGAGCCGGGGCCGCAGGTGGCCGCGGAGCCGTTCGCCGACCAGGGCGAGACGGCTCTCGGCCTCCAGTTCGTCGCCGCGCCGCGCCAGGGAGGCGTGCAGTTGCCCGATGCGCCTGCGCAGCAGCGGATCGGCGATGTCGGGGTCGTCCACCGCCGGGCCGATCAGACTCTCGTCGAGCAGGGGCGCGTCCAGGTACAGCACCCGCTTGCGGAAGCCGTGCGCGGTGGCCGGGGAGCCGTTGTGCGGCACCTGCGGCGGCAGCAGCGACACGGTGTCCCGCGGGGTACCGCGCTCGCGGCGGCCCAGGTCGTAGCGGACAGCCCCGTCGTCGACGATCAGCAGTGTCCATACGTCGTGGACGTGCATCGGGTACGCGTGCTCGGTGAAGTGCGCGTGGAAGACCTCCACGACGCCCGGGACCTGCGGGCGCCACGCGGAGACCTCCTGCGGGGACGGCATGCAAAGAACGTACAAGACGGTGCGGGGTGTCGGTCGGCAGCCTGGGACGCATGACGACCGACACCCCGCAGCACGCGCCCGTACGTTTCGACACCAAGATCGCAGTACTGCTGCGCGAGGACCTGGAGACCTGGCAGCGGCTGAACGTCACCGCGTTCCTGGTCAGCGGCCTCGGCACACGGTTCCCCGAGGTGATCGGCGAACCGTACGCCGACGCCGACGGCACCCCCTACCTGCCGATGCTCCGGCAGCCGGTGATGGTCTTCGAGGGGACGAAGGAGACGGTGACGGCGGCGCACGGCCGCGCGGTGAGCCGGGACCTGCCCATGGCGGTCTTCACCTCCGACCTCTTCGCCACCGGCAACGACCGTGACAACCGCGCCGCGGTACGGGCCGTACCGGCCGGCGATCTCGACCTGGTCGGGATCGCCGTCCACGGACCGCGCAACGCGGTCGACAAGGTACTGAAGGGTGCCCGCATGCACCCGTGACCGGACGGCCCGGCTCCAGGCCCGTCCAGTCACCCCTTACGGCTCAACCCTTACCGCTTAGCCCTTGCCGCTCAGCCCTTGCCGCAGAACTCCGCCTCGAAGACGTTCTCGTAGAGGGCCCCGTCCTCCAGCCAGTCGCCGTTGAGGTGGAAGGTCAGGGTGTGCTTGCCGTCGGCGGTGGTGGCGGTGCTGGTCAGCGAGCCCCAGACGATGCCGTCGTGGCCGTAGACCTTCACCCCGCACGACAGGGTCCGGACGATCAGACCGGTGCCGTAGCGGAAGAAAGTTCCCGTCTCCACCGTGTCCAGCAACTCGCGCTGCTGGGCGGCCGGCAGGAGCTCGCCCTTCAGCAGGGCGCTGTAGTAGCGGTTGAGGTCACCGGTGGTGCTGATGACCTCGCCGGTCGCGCCGGACCACGCCGGGTTGTACTCCGTGGCGTCGTAGATCTCGGGGCCGGGGTTCGCCGCGTACAGCTTGGAGTAGCCGACGGCGTGCGGGGCCGGCATCTTCGGGTCGGTGCCGGGGAAGGTCGTCTCGCGCAGGTTCAGGCGCTTGATGATGCGCCGCTCGGCCTCGTGGGCGTACGTGTTGCCCGTGACCTTCTCGATGATCATGCCTGCGAGCACGAAGTTGGTGTTGGAGTAGTTCCAGGACGTCCCGGGCTCGAAGTCCGGCTTGTAGGTGAGGGCCAGGTCGACGATCTGCCGGGGCGTCCACGCCTCGTAGCGGTGGGCCAGGAAGCCGGGGCCGTTCATGTGCTTCTGCCACTCCGGCGTGGACACCATGTCGTGCACACCGCTGGTGTGGTTGATGAGTTGACGTACCGTCACCTTGTTGCCGTCGTATCCGTTGCCCTGCAGCACGCCGGGCAGCCAGCGCTCCACGGAGTCGTCGAGGCTGAGCTCGCCCTCGGCCTCCAGCTGCAGAAGGACCACGGATATGAGGGACTTGGTGTTGCTGCCCGCGCGCAGGTGGTCCGCCGCGGTCCGCTTGCGCTTGGTCGCGGTGTCGGCGAAGCCCGCGGAGCCGAACCACTTGCCCTGCGGGCTGCTGACCTCGGCGGCGACGCCCGGCATCCCGGCCCGCTCAAGCGCGTCGAGCGCCCGCTGCGTGGCGTCGTGCCTCTTCCCCGCCCCCTCGGCCGCGGTTCCGGTTCCGGTGGCGCCCGTCAGGACCATCGCGGCGCCGAGCGCCACGGCGAAGGTTCTGAGGACGTTCCGCTTACTGCGAGATCTGCGAATGGACATGCGTTTCCCATCCCCCAAACGGTGGAGCATGATCATCTGACGGAGGCAGTGTACGGGGCACCGGGGCGGCGGGGCCGCTCATTTATCCGCGGTGGAATCCGGACCCGGGGAATGGCGCGTGAGTGAACTGGCGATGTAAGCAAGGAAGTTGGCCCGCCCCTTGGTCTACACCAACCAGACGTGTCCCAGTACTCTCATCCGCAGCCAGTACCACCCCATCCCCCCACCCAGGTTGCGTGCCGGCGCGGGCGACACCCTCTTCCCCCCTGCCTTCCACAGCCGGGTGACCTCCCCCCATGCGCCGCATCCAGGAGGATCACGGTGAAACTTCTTCGCCGCACACGTTCCGCGCTCATCGGCGCCGTCTGCCTCGCCGCTTCCCTCGCCCTGACCACGGCGTCCGCCGACGAGCCCGCCGCCCCGCGTCAGGCGGCAGCGAAGGTCGCGCTCAACAAGGTGGCCACGGCCAAGAACCCCACGGCCGGGACCGCGGGCCCCGGCGGCACCGTATGGATAGCCGAACGCGCGGGCACCGTACGGGTGTTGACTGACAAGGGGCTCAGCGAGCCGGTCCTCGACATATCCGCCGAGACCACCACCGACGGCGAACGCGGCCTGCTGGGGCTCGCGTTCGACAAGAAGTACGCGCACCTGTACATCTCGTTCACCAACCTCGAAGGCACCAGCACCGTGGACGAGTTCGCGGTGCGGCACGGCAGGATCCGGCCGGACACCCGGCGCACCGTCCTCACTCAGACGCAGCCCTACGCGAACCACAACGGCGGTGACATCAAGTTCGGCCCGGACGGCTACCTCTACATCGCCTTCGGCGACGGCGGCTCGGGCGGCGACCCGCACGGCAACGGACAGAACCTCGACACGCTGCTCGGCAAGCTGCTGCGGATCGACCCGAGCGGCGGCAAGCCGTACGCCGTCCCGTCGGACAACCCGTTCGTCGACGAGCCGGGCGCCAGGGACGAGATCTGGGCGTACGGGCTGCGCAACCCGTGGCGGTTCTCCTTCGACGCCCGCACGGGCGACCTGCTGATCGGCGACGTCGGCCAGAGTTCCTGGGAGGAGATCGACTGGGCCCCGGCGAGGAGCAGGGGCGGCGAGAACTACGGCTGGTCCCGGATGGAAGGCACCCACCCCTTCCGGGACGGCACCGAGCCCGCGAACCACGTCCCGCCGGTCCACGAGTACGACCGCACGGGCCTCGGCTGCTCGGTGACCGGCGGATTCGTCTACCGCGGCAGGGCGATCCCGGCCCTGCGGGGGCAGTACGTCTTCAGCGACTACTGCGACGGCACCGTCCGGGCGCTGAGGATGAGGAACGGCAAGGTGACCGGCGTGAGCGATCTCGGGGTCAACGGCGGCGAGGTCGTCTCGTTCGCGCAGGGCCGCGACGGCGAGCTGTACGTGCTCGACATCGGCGGCAGCGTGTTCCGTATCGACCCGGTGTGAGGCCTCGCGGCTGAGCGGTCGCACAAACGTCCATCGCCCGCCGCCGGAGTCAGGAGTCCGGCCGACGCATGAGGTGCCGGGCATCGGGATACTCCGGAACCACCGGGTTGGGAACACAGCCCACTCAGCCCCTTCGGGCCGCCGCGGCACGGAGGGGCTGACCCGCACGCCGGCCGAGGCGCCGGAAGGGCCCTACTCCTCGGGCACCGCGTTCCCCGAAGGGGCGTCGCTGCGTCCGTAGTGGTGGGTGGTGAACATGTATACGAGGCCCGTGACCGCGACCACGCCGCCGCAGAGCAGCACGATCCAGTTGTCGTACCAGGGGTCCTCGGGGGTGCGGGGCCAGGCGATGTTGACGATGGCGAAGATGCCGTAGGCGAGTGCCCCGATGTTGACCGCAAGACCCCACCGGCCCAGGCGGTACTCGCCACTCGGCCTCCAGCCCTTGAGGCGGGCCCGCAGCGCGGCCAGGACGACCATCTGGAAGGCGGCGTAGATGCCGAGGATCGCGAAGGAGACGATCTTGGTCAGGGCGTCGGCCGAGATCAGCGAGCCGAAGGCGATCAGCCCGGGGACGACGGCCGCGACCAGCAGCGCGTACTCGGGGACCGCGCGGGACGCCGAGAACTTCCGCAGCAGCCGGTGGCCGATGATCATCTCGTCCCGGGCGTAGGAGTAGATCAGCCGGCCCGCGGCGGCCTGGAGGCTGATCGTGCAGGACAGGAAGGAGATGAGGACGACGGCCATCACGGTGCGGGCGCCCGCCTCGCCGAGGGCGTCGAAGAGGACGTTGACCACCGGGTCGGTGTCCTTCCCCGAGATCACCGCCCGGTAGTCGACGACGGAGAGGAGCAGCGTCAGGCAGGTGAACGTCGCCGCGATCCCGCCGACGTAGATGGTGCGGCGCATCGCCTTGGGGATCACCGTGCCGGGGTGCTTGACCTCTTCGGCGACGTCGCCGCAGGCCTCGAAGCCGTAGTACTGGTAGAAGCCGATGATCGCCGCGCCGAGGAAGACCGGCAGGTAGGAGCTGTCCCCGGCCGCGCCGTAGTCGTCGAAGAGGACGCCGAGGCCGTGGAAGCGGTGCGTGGTCAGCAGGATGACACCGACGACGAGTGCGCCGAGCAGCTCCGCGCTGAAGCCGATCAGCGCCGCCCACGAAAGGGCCTTCGTACCCGCGTAGTTGATGAGCACGGCGATGACGATCAGCGCGACCGTGCACAGCACGGTGGTGTGCACGGTGGGGCGGAAGCCGAGCAGGATCGCGATGTAGGGCCCCGCGCCGTACGCGACACTCGTGATCGTGACGAGCAGCGCCCACATGTAGATCCAGCCCGTCATCCACGCCCAGCGCTTGCCCCACAGCCGCCGCGCCCACGGGTAGACGCCGCCCGCGACCGGGTACTGGGCGACGACCTCGCCGAAGACGAGTGCGACGAGGAACTGGCCGCAGCCCGCCATGACGAAGGCCCAGATCATCGGGGGGCCGCCGTCGGCGAGAGCCGTGCCGAAGAGGGTGTAGGTGCTCACCACCGGCGAGAGGTAGGTGAAGCCGAGGGCGAAGTTCGCCCAGGGGCCCATCTCTTTGCGGAACTCCGACTTCTCTTCGCCGGGCGCGGCGTCCGCGGTGCCGTCCGGCGTGGCGGGCACGGTCACTGGTGGCCGCCTTCCGTGCCGGTGGCCGCGGGGCCCGGCCTTGCGCTGATGAGGTCGGCCGCGCGCTCGGCGGCGAGCAGCACGGTGACCATCGGGTTGATGCTCGGCATGGTGGGGAAGATGGACGCGTCCACGATGCGCACGCCGTCGTGGCCGCGCAGCCGCAGCTGCGGGTCGACCACCGCCATCGGATCGTCCTCGGCGCCCATCCGGCAGGTGCCCGCCGGGTGGTAGACGGTGTGCGCGGCGCGCCGGCCGTACTCGGAGAGCTCGTCGTCCGACTGCACGTCCGGGCCCGGCGCCACCTCGCGCAGCAGCCAGTCGCTGAACGGCGCCGTGGCGGCCACCTCGCGGGCGATGCGCAGGCCGTCGACGATAGTGCGCTCGTCGTGGCCCTCGGGGTCGGTGAAGTAGCGGAAGTCCAGGGCGGGTTTGACGGAGGGGTCGGAGCTGCGCAGCCACATGCGGCCGATGGAGCAGGCGCGCGGCACGTTCGGGGTCATGCAGACGCCGTGCTCGGGCACGGGGTAGCCGAGGCGCTCGGTGTTGACGGTGAACGGCACCTGGTAGAAGTGGAACATCAGGTCCGGGCGCGGGCCGCCGCTCGCGTCGCGGCGCAGGAAGAGGCCGGCGTCGGAGTCCATGGCCGAGTTGGGCGGCAGCGGCCCGCGGGTCTCCCACACGATCACCGACTCGGGGTGGTCGAGGAGGTTCTCGCCGATCCCCGGCAGGTCCGCGCGCACCTCGATGCCCAGGTCGCGCAGGTGGTCGGCGGGCCCGATGCCGGAGAGCATGAGCAGCCGCGGCGTGTCGATGGCCCCGGCGCAGAGCAGCACCTCCGCCTCGGCCTCCAGCGTCGACACCGAGCCGTCGGGGTTGCGGACCTGGACGCGGGTGAAGCGGCCCTCGTCGTCGGGCAGCAGCTTGTACGCCCAGGTCTCCAGGCGCAGCGTCAGGTTCGGGCGGTCCATGACGGGGTGCAGGTACGCGACCGACGCGGAGGACCGCTTGTTGGTCTCCGGGTCGTAGGCGAGCGAGAAGAAGCCGGCGCCGTCGGTGAAGGGGCGGGCGTTGAAGTCGTCGACGGCCGGGACGCCGAGCCGGGTGGTCGCCGCCGTCACGAAGTCCTCGGCGATGGGGTTACGGTCGGCGGCGCCGACGGGCACGATGTTGTTCTGCAGCCGCGAGCGGTACGGCAGGATCGTCTCGGGGCCCCAGCCGTCGCAGCCGGCCGCCACCCACTCGTCGAGGTCCTGCGGGAACGGCAGGAAGCTGATGAGGGTGTTGTGCGAGGAGCAGCCGCCGAGCACGCGGGCCCGGGAGTGCAGGATGTGGGAGTTGCCGCGCGGCTGCTCCTCGGTGGTGTAGCCGTAGTCCAGTTCGGAGCCGAGCAGGTTGATCCAGTTGCGCAGCCGCAGCACGCGGTCGTCGCCGACGTCGCTGGGGCCGCCCTCCACCACGCACACCCGGGAGCCGGGGTCCTCGCTCAGCCGTGCGGCCAGTACGGAGCCGGCCGTGCCGCCACCGATGATCACGTAGTCGTAGGTCGTCGTCTCGTCGTCCATGCCGTCGCCCTCTCTCTCGCCGTGCCCGCTCAGCCCTTGAACCAGCCGGAGGGTGCCGGCCTCAGGTTCTGGTAGATGTGCTTGGCCTCCTGGTACTCGCGCAGGCCGGCCGGGCCGAGCTCCCGGCCGAAGCCGGAACGGCCGAAGCCGCCCCACTCCGCCTGCGGCACATAGGGGTGGAAGTCATTGATCCAGACCGTGCCGTGGCGCAGTGCGGCCGCGACGCGCTGGGCGCGGCTGGCGTCGTTCGTCCAGACGCCGCCGGCCAGGCCGTACCGCGTGTCGTTGGCCAGCTCCACGGCCTCCTCCTCGGTACGGAAACGTTCCACCGTGACCACCGGGCCGAAGACCTCCTCCTGCACGATGCGCATGGAGCGGTCGCAGTCGGCGTAGATGGTGGGCAGCAGGAAGAAGCCGCGGGACAGCTCGGCGTCGTCGGGGCGGCGCCCGCCGCAGACGAGGCGGGCGCCCTCGTCCCTGGCGATCTCCAGATAGCTCTCGACCTTCTCGCGGTGCTCCGCGGAGCTGAGGGGGCCGCTCTCGGTCTCCGGGTCGAGTCCGTTGCCGAGCCGGATGGCGCTCGCGCGCTCGGCCAGGCGTTCCACGAACCGGTCGTGCAGGGAGTCCTCCACGAGGAGCCGGGAGCCGGCCGAGCAGACCTGCCCCGAGTGCAGGAACGAGGCTTCGAGGGCATGGTCGACGGCGGTCTCGAAGTCGCAGTCGGCGAAGACCACGTTGGGGTTCTTGCCGCCGAGCTCAAGGGCGAGGTTCTTCACCCCGGGCGCGCACGCCTCCATGATCCGGCGGCCGGTGGCCAGGCCGCCGGTGAAGGAGACCAGGTCCACGTCGGGGTGGGCGGACATGGCCGCGCCCACGGTGGCGCCCGGCCCGAGCACCAGGTTGGCGACGCCGGCCGGGGCGCCCGCCTCGGCGATCAGCCGGATCATGTGGATCGTCGAGAGCGGGGTGATCTCGCTGGGCTTGAGCACGAAGGTGTTGCCCGCGGCCAGGGCCGGGGCGACCTTCCAGGAGGCCTGCAGCAGCGGGTAGTTCCACGGCGCGATGAGGGCGCAGACCCCGATGGGGTGGTGGGTGACGCGGCTGAGCACGTCCGGGCCGACGTCGACGACCCGGCCGCCGTCCTTGTCGGCGATCTCGCCGAAGTAGCGGAACGCGTTCGAGACGTCCTCGACGTCGATCCGCGCCTCCGCGAGCGTCTTGCCGGTGTCGAGGGACTCCACATGGGCGATCTCCTCCTGGTCCCGCAGGAGGAACCGCGCCACCCGCAGCAGTACGTCCGCCCGGTCCCGGGTGGGCGCCCCCGGCCACTCGCCGCGGTCGAAGGCCCGCCGGGCGGCCTGTACGGCGAGGTCGACGTCCGCCTCGTCGGCGTCGTCGACCTGTTGGACGACGGACGCGTCGTACGGATTGACCACATCCCGTCGTCCGCCTCGGACGGCCCCGGTCCACTCCCCGTCGACGAACAGTTCCGGCATCGTGGGCTCCCTCGCTCTCGTACCTGTCCGGTGCCGAGGGTCATCCGCCGGCACGCACGCCGCGCACCAACATCGTCCGATCAACGCGCACCGGCCACGGGGACGCACCGGCCGGGCGAGGGTTGGGCGCAGATGTGACCTGTTTGGGTTAGGGCAGGTGCCTTCCGGCACTTCCGGCACATGCCCCAGGGCGTGCGGCGGCTGTTGCCGGGCTATCGCCTGCCGCGGCCTGCGAGCGCTCCGCCCACGCCGACGGCGACGGCCACGCCCGCGGCGGACAGCAGGCGGGCGTGCTGGGAGACCCACATCTGGAGGCTGCGCGTGTGGGCACTGTCGTCGAAGCCGCCGCGGGCTCCGTGGTCGCTCCCCTCGGCCTGGTCGACGGGCTCCCACAGGTTGCCCTCCCGCTCCGGCTCGGGTTCGTCGGTCTGCTGGGAGTCGTAGCCGGTATGGGCGAGGTAGCGGTCGAGGAGGGGTGCGGCGAACTTCTGCGCGAGGATCGTGGCGGCGGTGCTCCCGCCCAGCCAGTACTGCTTGCGCCGCGGGTGGTCGGCGGCGAACGCGATGGCGCGGGCGGCCACTTCGGGCTGGTAGATCGGGGCGACGGGCCGCGGGTGGCGCGGGAGCCGGGAAAGCACCCAGGAGAACTGCGGGGTGTTCACGGCCGGCAGCTGCACGAGGGTGACGCGCACCCCGCTGTGCCGGTGCAGCAGTTCGCAGCGGAGCGCTTCCGTGAAGCCGTTGATGGCGTGTTTGGCACCGCAGTACGGCGCCTGGAGGGGGATGCTCCTTGATCCCAGGGCGGAGCCGACCTGCACGATGGCGCCGCGGTCGCGGGCCTTCATCCGTTCGAGCGCCACCATCGTGCCGTGCACGAAGCCGAGGTAGGTCACCTCGGTGACCCTGCGGTACTCCTCGGGCGCGATCTCGTCGAACGGCGCGAACACCGAGGTGAACGCCGCGTTGATCCAGACGTCGATGGGCCCGAACCGCTGCTCCGCCCGGTCGGCGGCGGCCTCGACCGCCGCGTGGTCGGCCATGTCGGTGGGGATGGCCAGCGCCGTGCCGCCGGCCTCCTCGACATCGCGGACGGCGCCCTGGAGCCCCGCCTCTCCTCGGGCGAGGAGGACGACGTTGGCGCCGCGTCGGCCGAAGTGCTTGGCGGTGGCGCGGCCGACGCCTGCGCTGGCGCCGGTGATCACTACGTTCTGGGGCATCGCTGGGGCGGTCCTTTCGGGCGGTGCCGGCCGGTGGTACTGGCCGGCCGGCTACAGGGGGTGGTCGTGCGTCCCGGCCGCGGGGTCCTCGGCGAGGCGCCCCGCGCACTCCAGGAGCAGCGCGTGGACGAAGGCCTGCGGGAGGTTGCCGCGCAGCTGGCGCTGGGTGATGTCGTACTCCTCGGAGAAGAGGCCGGGCGGTCCGCAGGCCGCCCGGTTCCGTTCGAAGAAGCGCAGGGCGCGCGCCGTGTGACCCTGCTGGTGCTCGGCCAGCGCCATCATGAATCCGCAGAGCAGGAAGGCGCCCTCGGCCTCGCCGAGCGCTCCCGGGTCCTGGCGGAAGCGGTAGACGTACTCGTCGCGGGCCAGGTCCCGCTGTACGGCGCGCAGGGTCGCGCGGGTGCGGGGGTCGTCGGCGGGCAGCGCGCCGCGGACGGGCGGCAGCAGGAGCGCCGCGTCGACGTCGGGGGCGTCCGGGGCCCGCTGCCAGTGCCCGTCGGGGTGCAGGCTGGTGCGTGCCGTCTCGGCGAGGACCGTGTCGGCGAGTGAGGTCAGGCGCCGGACCTCACCGCCGGCGCCGGGCAGCGCGGCGAGCGCGCGCAGACCGGCGACGCAGCTGAGCCGGGAGTGGGTCCAGAGCCGGTCGTCGATCTCCCAGATGCCGGCGTCGGGCCGCTTCCACAGCTGTTCGACCGCGGCGACGGCGGTCTGCGCGGCACGCCGGCCGTTCGGGTCGAGCCGGTCGGCGCGGCCCGCGGCGGCGAGCAGTTGCAGGGCCTCGCCGTACGCGTCGAGCTGGAACTGCTGGTTCACCCAGTTGCCGATCTTGTCGGTGCCTCCCGGGTAGCCCGGCAGGTCCAGCGTCCGTTCGGACGGCACCGCGTGGCCGGTGACGGTGTAGGCGGGTTTGAGGTCCGGTCCGTCCTGGAGGAGCCGGCCGGCGACGAAGCCGACGGCGGAGTCGAGCAGGGCGGTGGCGCCGACGCCGGCCGCGGCGATGCCCGCGTAGCACTGGTCGCGGATCCACGCGTAGCGGTAGTCGTAGTTGCGGCCGGCGCCCGAGCGTTCCGGCAGGCACATCGTGGCGGCGGCGACCATGCCGCCGCTGCTGCTGGTGAGGCCGCGCAGGACGGCGAGCGCGTGGTGGGCGTCGCGCGTCGCGATGGTCCTCGCGGGTTCGGGGCAGGCCCGTGCCCACGATGCCTCGGTGGCGGCCCAGGCCGCGTCGGCCGCCACCGGTTCGCGGGGCAGGGTGCCGGGCGACAGTTCCAGTACGAGGTCGTGGTGCCCGCCCGGCGGCACGGTCAGGTCGAGGGCCAGCATCTCGCCGCCGGAGCCCGCGCGGCTCGTCCGGGCGTCCGCCGCGCCGGTCCAGCGCCAGTGCAGCGGCCCCGTCCTGCCCGTCCAGACCCCGCCGTGCTGTCGGACGTGGTGGCTGGCGTCGCCGCCGAACGCGCCCCGCGGCTCGAACAGTACGCGGACCCGCGCGGGGCAGTCCGTGGCCAGGACCCGGCGCAGCAGCACCACGCGGTCGGGGTCGCCGGGGAAGGCGAGGGCTTCCCGGCACTCGACGGGGCCTTCGGCGGTGATGAAGCGGCTGCGCCAGATCAGGCTGCCCGTCTCGTAGAAGCCGCCCCATACGTGCCGGGGGTCGAGCGGGGTGACGGCGTAGGTCCCGTCTCCTCCCACGAGCGCCGAGAACACGGCGTCGGAGTCCCACCGCGGCGCGCACATCCAGGCGATGTCCCCGTGCGGGCCGACCAGCGCGCCCCGTTCGCCGTCGGCCAGCAGAGCGTATTCACGCAGCACGTGCGGAGGGAACGCGGGGCCGGTGTCGGCCGGGTCCGGCGTGTGCATGGGGCGGCGTCCTCTCCGGGCTGGGTGGGTTGGGGGGGCGGGCGGCGGTCAGGAGATGCGGTAGGGCTCGGCCGCTTCCTGCCGGAGGGTCAGGCCGAGCCCGGGTTCGCCGGAGGCGCCCGGCCGGATCGAGCCGCCGCCCGGATCGAGCACGCCGTCGAAGAGCAGCCGCTCGATGCGGACGTGGTCGTGGAACCACTCCAGATGGCGGATGTTGGGTACGGCCGCCGCAGCATGGGCGTGCAGGTGCGGGGCGCAGTGCCCGGAGACCGGCAGCCCCGCGGCCTCGGCGAGCGCCGCGACGCGCAGCCATACGGTGATGCCGCCGCAGCGGGTGACGTCGGCCTGGAGGCAGTCCACGGCGCCCGCGTCGAGCATGTGCCCGAAGTAGGACAGGGTGTATCCGTACTCTCCGGCGGCGACGTCGGTCGCCGTCGCGTCACGGATCCGTGCGAGGCCCGGCAAGTCGTCCGAGGAGACCGGTTCCTCGAACCAGGTGACACCCTGGCCGTCGAGGTGCCGGGCGAGCCGGACGGCCTGCTTGACGGAGTACGCGCCGTTGGCGTCGACGTACAGCTCGGCGTCGTCCCCGATGGCGCGCCGGGCACGGGCGACGCGTTCGCGGTCCCGCCGCTCCTCCCGCCCCCACGACTCACCGATCTTGATCTTGACGCGGGGGATGCCCTGCTCCTCGACCCAGCCGCGCAGCTGACGGTGCTGCTGTTCGTCGTCGTACGTGGTGAAGCCACCGCTGCCGTACACCGGCACCGCCGTCCGGCTCGCGCCGAGCAGCCGCACCAGCGGGAGGCCGAGCAGGCGGGCCTTGAGGTCCCAGAGGGCGATGTCGACGGCGGAGAGGGCGCCGGCGGCCACCCCGGGGCGGCCCGCGTTGCGCAGCGCGCGATGCATGGCCTCATTCGCCCCGGGCACGTCCCAGACGCACCGGCCCGTCACCACCGGCGCCAGCTGATCCGTGACGACCGGCGCGGTGGCAGGCGCCCCGTAGGTGTAGCCGAGACCCACCGTGTCCCCGCAGCGCGCCCGGACCAGGACCAGGGTGGTCGAGCTCCATGTCAGGGTGCCGTCGCCCTCCGGCGCGTCCGTGTGGACGGTGTAGACGGCCACGTCCACACCGTCCACCGACGGATCGTCACCGAGGAGGGCACCGGGGTTCATGCGCCGTCCGACTCCCCCGCCTTCGAGTCGCCGCCGGAGCCGCGACCCGGCAGCATCTCCTGCACCTTCGCCTTGAAGCCCTGCCGGATCATGCCCATCCGGTCGCTGTCGCCCTTCACGATGGCCGACGCGGCGGCCTCGATCTGGTCGAGGTCGGCGTGCGGCGGGATCGGCGGCACGTCGGGGTCGGTGCGGAAGTCGATGACGAACGGCCGGTCGGCGCCGAGCGCACGGTGCCAGGCGGCCTCCACGTCGCCCGGCTTCTCCACGCGTACGCCGTCGAGACCGATGGACCTGGCGAAGTCGGCGTAGGGCACGTCGGGAAGCGCCTGCGAGGGAAGGAACTGCGGGGCTCCTGACATCGCCCGCATCTCCCAGGTGACCTGGTTGAGGTCCTGGTTGTTGAGCACGGCCACGATCAGTCGCGGGTCCTGCCACTCCTGCCAGTACTTGGCGATGGTGACGAGCTCGCCCATGCCGTTCATCTGCATGGCGCCGTCGCCCACGATGGCGATGGCGGGCCGCTCCGGGTGGGCGAACTTCGCGCCGATCACGTAGGGGACACCGGGCCCCATGGTGGCAAGGGTGCCGGACAGGGAGCCGCGCATCGTGCCGCGCAGGCGCAGGTGCCGCGCGTACCAGTTGGCGGCGGAGCCGGAGTCGGCGGCGAGGATCGCGTCGTGCGGCAGCAGGGCGTCGAGCGCGTGCACCACGTACTCGGGGTTGATGGGGTCGGCCTCCACCGCGGCGCGCCGCTCCATCACCTCCCACCAGCGCGCGGTGTCCTTCTCGATCTTCTTCCGCCAGGAGCCGTGCTTCTTCTTCTTGAGGTGCGGCAGCAGGGCCTTGAGCGTCTCCTTGGCGTCGCCCACCAGATTGACCTCGAAGGGGTACCGCAACCCGATCATGTGCGGGTCGATGTCGATCTGCACCGCCCTGGCCTGGTCGAGATCGGGCAGGAACTGGGAGTACGGGAAGCTGGAGCCGATGACCAGCAGGGTGTCGCACTTCTGCATCAGCTCGTACGACGGGCGGGTGCCCAGGAGGCCGATGGACCCGGTCACGTACGGCAGGTCGTCGGGCAGCGCGTCCTTGCCGAGGAGCGCCTTGGCGACCCCGGCGCCCAGCGTGTCGGCGAGCTGCTCGACCTCGGCGCGCGCGCCGCGGGCGCCCTGGCCGATGAGGACGGCGACCTTCTCCCCCGCGTTGAGGATCTCGGCGGCCTTCATGAGCTCGTCCGCGGCGGGGACCGGCGCGTACGAGGCCATGCCGAGGCTGGAGGGCACCATCTTGAAGTCGTGGGTCGGCGGGGAGTAGTCCAGTTCCTGCACGTCGGCGGGGATGATGATCGCGGTCACCGTCCGGCGCGCGTACGCGGTGCGCATGGCCCTGTCGATGACGTTGGGCAGCTGCTCGGGGACGGTCACCATCTCGCAGAAGTCGGAGGCGACGTCCTTGTAGAGGCTCAGCAGGTCGACTTCCTGCTGGTAGGAACCGCCCATGGCGGAGCGGTTGGTCTGGCCGACGATCGCGACCATGGGCACGTGGTCGAGCTTCGCGTCGTAGAGGCCGTTCAGCAGATGGATGGCGCCCGGGCCCGAGGTCGCCGCGCACACGCCCACCTTGCCGGAGAACTTCGCGTAGCCGACGGCCTCGAAGGCGGACATCTCCTCGTGCCTGGACTGGATGAACTGCGGGTTGTTGTCCGCTCGTCCCCAGGCGGCGAGCAGACCGTTGATGCCGTCCCCTGCATAGGCGAAGACGCGCTCGACATCCCATTCACGCAGTCGCTGGAGGACGTAGTCGGAGACTTTGGTGGACACAGAATCGGCCTTTCTGAGGTGAGGGGTCGAAGAACGGGGGGTGGGCGTCAACGGCGATACCGGCGGGCCAGTGCTGTCACGCCGATCGCCGCTGTCGCACCGATGGCGCTCACCGCCGATGCGGTGGCCAGGCGCCCTGCCCAGGGCGGGACGGCGGGGCGGGAGCTGAGCTTCTCCGGGTGGTCGCTCGGCAGCGGGCCGTCCAGGGCGAGCGCCAGGGCCTCGGCCAGGTGCATCGCCCGGCGGCCCGTGCCGCCCTGTTCGATCTGGGTCCGGCAGCTGTAGCCGTCCGCGAGCACCAGGGCGCCGGGCGCGGCCTCCCGCACGGCGGGCAGCACGCCGAGCTCGCCGACCGCCATCGACACACCGTAATGATCACGTTCGAAGCCGAAGTTGCCCGCGAGTCCGCAGCATCCGGCGTCCAGCACATCGGCCTCGATGCCCGCGCGGCGCAGCAGTTCCCGGTCGGCGTCGTACTTCATCACGGCGTGCTGGTGGCAGTGGGTCTGCACGGTGGCGGTACGAGCGAGCCGGGGCGGCCGCCAGCCGTCGGGGGCCTCGTTGACCAGCAGTTCCGAGAACGTCCTGAACTGTTTGGCCAGGCGGTGCGCGTCTTCGTTGTCCGGCAGCAGCTCGGGGGCGTCGGAGCGGAAGACCGCGGTGCACGAGGGCTCAAGGCCGACGACCGGGGTGCCTGCCGTGATCCAGGGGCGCAGCACGTCGAGAGTACGGAGCAACACCCGCTCGGCGGTGGCGAGTTGGCCGGTGGAGATCCAGGTCAGGCCGCAGCACACGGCGCGGGTGGGCACCGCGACGTGGAATCCGGCGTCTTCCAGGACACGGACCGCCGCCTTGGCGATGGCGGGGTGGAAGTGCGTCGAGAAGGTGTCCGGCCACAGCACGACGGCGCGCGGATCGTGCGGGTCCGGCTCGGGCGTCGCCCGGTTCTTCCACCACTGGACGAAGTTCTCCTCGGCGAACACCGGCGCCCTGCGCTCCCCGGCGACGCCCGCGAGCCGTTTGCCCGCCCGGGCCAGGCCGGGGGCGTGCAGCGCGGCGTTGGCGAGGCGCGGGGCGAGCGCCGAGAGCCGGGCCCACAGCGGCAGCCAGCCCATGGAGTAGTGCGCGGCGGGCCGCAGCCGTCCGGCGTAGTGGTGGGAGAGGAACTCCGCCTTGTAGGTGGCCATGTCGACGCCGGTGGGGCAGTCGGACTTGCAGCCCTTGCAGGCCAGGCAGAGGTCGAGTGCGTCACGCACCTCACCGGAGCGCCAGCCTTCGGTGACCGGCGAGTCGGCGTGGCCGCCCAGCATCTCGAAGAGCAGCCGCGCGCGGCCCCGGGTGGAGTGCTCCTCCTCACCGGTAGCCCGGTAGGACGGGCACATGACGCCGCCTTCGTGGGTACGGCAGTTGCCGATTCCGACGCAGCGCTTCACCGCCTGGGTGAAGGAGTGGTCGTCGTCCGGGTAGCCGAAGTGCGTGGTCAGGCCGGCCGGTCGCCAGTCCGTGCCGAGCCTGAGGTTCTCGTCCACCCGGTGGGGCGCGACCACCTTGCCGGGGTTCATCCGGTCGTCGGGGTCGAAGAGCGCCTTGACCCGGCCGAACGCCTCGATGATCCGTGGGCCGAACATGCGCGGCAGCAGCTCCCCGCGGGCCTGTCCGTCACCGTGCTCCCCGGAGAGCGACCCGCCGTAGGAGCAGACGAGGTCGGCGGCGCGGAACAGGAACTGCCGGAAGGCCGAGACACCGTCGGCGGTCAGGAGGTCGAAGGGGATGCGGGTGTGCACGCATCCCTGGCCGAAATGCCCGTACAGGGACGGGTGGTCGTAGCCGAACTCCGCGAAGAGTTCCTTGAGGTCGCGGAGGTAGTCGCCCAGCCGGTCCGGCGGTACGGCGGAGTCCTCCCAGCCCTCCCAGGTCTCGCGCTCGTCGAGCGGGCGCGCGGTGACGCCGAGCCCGGCCTCCCGGGCCTTCAGCATCCGCTGCTCGCGGTCGTGGTCGTCGGAGAACGCCACGGTGTCGTCCTGCTCGCCGCGCCCCAGCGCCGCGAGCAGCTCCTGTGCCTGCTGGTCGACCTCTTCCCGGCTGTCGCCGGTGAACTGCAGCAGCAGCCAGCTCTCCCCCGCCGGGAAGTTGTCGAGCGAGTCGAGGTAGGCGCCCTTTGCGCGCATGAGCTGTGCCATGCGGCCGTCCAGGGCCTCCAGCTGTGTCGGCCGGCTGTGTTCGAGCAGGCGCGGCACGTCGTCGGCGGCTGCGCAGATGTCGCTGTAGCCGAGGACCAGCATGGCCTCGGTCGAAGGGGCAGGCACCAGCTCCAGTTCGGCGCGCAGGACGGTGACGAGGGTCCCTTCGCTGCCGACGAGCGCCCGGGCGACGTCGAAGCCGTTCTCGGGGAGCAGGGAGTCCAGGTTGTAGCCGGAGACGCGCCGTGGGATGCGCGGGAAGCCCTGGCGCACCTCGCCCAGGCAGCTGCCGATGATCTCGCGCAGCCCCCGGTACAGCTCCGCCCGCCGGCCGCCCGCCGCGATGATCTCCTCGTACTCCGCGTCCGAGGTCGGGCCCACCCACATCCGGGTGCCGTCGTAGGTCAGGACTTCGAGGCGCCGTACGTTGTCGACGGTCTTGCCGTACGCCTGCGCGGAGGCTCCACAGGAATTGTTGCCGATCATGCCGCCGAGCGAGCAGTGGCTGTGGGTGGACGGCTTGGGGCCGAACTTCAGTCCGTACCCGGCGAGCTGCCGGTTCAGTTCGTCGAGCACGAGGCCCGGCTCGACGACACAGGTCCGCGCCTCGGGGTCGACGGACAGGACCCGGTGGCAGTGTTTCGTCCAGTCGATGACGACCGCCGTATTGGTGCACTGGCCGCCGAGGCTGGTCCCGCCGCCCCGGGACAGGACCGGAGCGCCGAACCGCGCGCAGACGGTGACCGCCTCGGCCCCCGCCTCGACCGAACGGGGGACCACGACCCCGAGCGGCACCTGCCGGTAGTTGGAACCGTCCGTGACGTACGCGCCACGGCTGCCCGCGTCGAAGCGCACCTCGGCGTCGACCCGTTCGAGCAGCGCACGCTCGAGCCCGGCGACGTCCACGGATGCGGCGTCCACGGAGGCGCCCATCACCGTGTGCCTTCCGCGTCGGCGCCGGGCCCTGGCGATGTTTCCATGGCTTCATTCACTCCTCTGTCGCGCCGTCCGACAACCGGAACCCGACGGTTCTCAAGGCGGGTAACCGCCCGGACGGACGAGGAAACACGGTGAGCACCGCTGCCCTGCCCGCTCGCCGGAAAGTCGCCGGAAGGCAGGGGCGATGAGAAAATTTCAGGGTCAACCCGACCACCCGTAAGCCTCCCCGGTGGACGCGGGACGGGCGGACGGGGGGACGGGCAGCGCGGAACGTGCCGCGCAGCGCCTAGTACGTCCAGCGCAGCAGCGCTCCGAGTCCTCCGGCCGGAATGTCGGCGGCTCCCGCCTCATCCCGAGCCGATCCGCCGGACCCGTCGGACCCGTCCGACCTGTCGAGCGCGGACTGCGCCGACTCGTCGGGCAGCGGGATGATCCGTACGTCGGCTCCCGTCACGGCGGCCGACCGCAGGAGCGCGTCGTCCGCGCGTACGGCCACGGGGTCGCTCCCGCCCAGGGCCTGCGCGTCGTTCCTGCGCACCGCGATCTGGTCCGGTCCGGGGCCCACCCAGACCTCGCGGGCCAGGTCCGGTCCGTCGGGCCTGACGAGCAGCGTGTCCATGCGGTGCTCACGAGCCGCTTCCACCACGGCAGGAACGCCCTCGACCGCGTCCGTCGGCCTGTCGGTGCCGACGCGTCCGGCGCGGAAGCGGTCGAGCGCCTCCTCGACGCGCCGGTCGGCGTGCCGGCGACGGGCTCGCTCGATGGCCTCCTCCAGGGCGGCCGAATCGGATCCGGCGGCCCGGCCGCCGTGCTCCGTCTCGACGGTCACCTCGCGGACGGCGTCGGGGAGCTTCGCGTGCACGGAGGGCCGCTCGCGGGGATCGCCGACCAGGACCACCAGCTCCGCGCCGGACTTCTCGTACTCCCTGGTCAGCGCTTCGGCGATCTCGCCCGCGTTGTGCTCCCAGGTGTTCTCCACCTTGAGCTGGAAGTGCCGCTCCGACCAGTCCGCGGAGCCGGTGCGGTGGACCGGCCGCTGCCGGCCCTCCACTCCCCCGGCGTCCTGGGGTCCGGCCGCGCCGCGGAGTTCGAAGTCGGCGCCGGTGCGGTCGATGTACGCCACGAGGCAATCGGGGTCCTGCCCCGCGAGTTCAAGCAGCGGCGTCAGGTGGGGCAGCGGGGCCCAGCTCGCGATCTGACCCTGCGGGGGCCGGGAGAGACGGCGACTGAGCACCACCTCACCGCCGGTGGCGAAGACCACGCGGCCGCTCGGGTACTCGGCCGCGGCCGTACGGGTCAGGACCTCATCGACCGCGTCCGCGGTCGCCGCGTCGGCGCCCTGCTCCTCCAGTGAGCGCCTGACCTCCCGCACGGAGAGTTCACGCCGCTTGGCGCCCGCCTCGTCGGGCCGGCCGGGATCGAGGTACACCGTGGCCCAGGGGCCGGGGCGGTCGAAGAGCGGGCCCAGGAACGACAGCTGCATGTTTCCTCCTCGTTCACGCCGTTTCCACCGGTTTCATCCCGGTTCGAGGAGCGCGTACCCGGCCGTCCGCATGCAAACACTCACCCGCGGGGCCTCGTCGCGAGTGGCGAAGCGGTTACGCCTGGTACTCCGTGAGGTCGATGGCGTGGATGCGCAGCGGGTAGCCGTGGACCGGGTGCGTCGTCTCCCGTTCCGGCACCATGCCGAGTTTGCGGATGACGTTCTCGGAGGCCTGGTTGTCCAGCCGGTCGATGCTGATGACACGGTCGAGGCCCCGGTCCTGGAGGGCGAACTCCAGGGTGGCCTGGGCGGCTTCGGAGGCGTAGCCCTGGCCCCAGAACTGTGAACCGAGCCGCCAGCTGATCGCCACCTCGGAACTCACCTCCGGCAGGAACTCGGGCACGGACAGGCCGGTGAAGCCGGCCAGTTCGCCGGAGGCGAGGAGTTCGACGGCGAAGAGGCCGAAGCCCTCGTCGTCCCACTCCTCCTCCCAGCACTCGATCTCCTCCGCCGTGCGGTCCAGGTCGTACACCGAACCGTCGTCGACCCAGTGCATGACGCGTGGGTCCGCGTTGATGTCCGCCATGGGCGCGAGGTCGTCGTCGTGCCAGCGACGCAGGAGGAGGCGGGGTGTGCGGATCTCGGTCATGGGCCCATCCTGCCGAAGGCGGGAGCCTCAGCGGTAATCAGCCCGGCCGCGCCCACCGCTCGTGACCTCGGCTCATGCCGGGCGCAGCCACAGAGTGGCCAGCGGCGGGAGCGTCACGCTCAGCCGTCCGCGGCCGTCTGCGCCCGCCTCCGGCTCGGGCCGCAGCGGCCCAGGGTTGCGGACGTCGCCGCCGCCGTACCGGGCCTCGTCCGTGTTGAGGGTCTCCCGCCAGACGCCCGCCGAGTCAGGGACGGTCAGCGCGTAGTCGTGGCGGACCACGGGTGAGAAATTGCACACGGCGAGGAGCGGGGTGCCGTCCTTGGCCCACCGGAGGAACGCCACGACGTTGTCGTGCGCCGCGTCCACCACGACCCACGAGAACCCCGCCGGTGACGTGTCCTGCTCCCACAGGGCGGGCGCGTCCCGGTACTGGTGGTTGAGGTCCCGCATCAGCTCCCGCACGCCATGGTGGTCGCCCCGCGCCGGCCAGTCCTCCGACAGGAGGCCCCAGTCGAGTCCGTGCTCCTGCGACCACTCGGCGCCCTGCGCGAACTCCTGGCCCATGAAGAGGAGTTGCTTGCCGGGGTGGGCCCACATGTAGGCCAGGTAGGCGCGGTGGTTGGCGCGCTGCTGCCACCAGTCGCCCGGCATCTTCGACACCAGCGAGCGCTTGCCGTGGACGACCTCGTCGTGCGAGAGCGGCAGGAGGTAGTTCTCGCTGTACGCGTAGACCATGGCGAAGGTGAGGTCCGAGTGGTGGTACTGGCGGTGCACGGGTTCGTGCGCGACGTACTCCAGGGAGTCGTGCGACCAGCCCATGTTCCACTTCATGCCGAAGCCGAGACCCCCGACGCCGCCGGGCCCGCTCTCGTGGGTGGCCCGGGTGACGCCGTCCCACGCGGTCGACTCCTCGGCGATGGTGACGACCCCGGGGCAGCGGCGGTACACCGTGGCGTTCATCTCCTGGAGGAAGGCGACCGCGTCCTCGTTCTCCCGGCCGCCGTGGGCGTTGGGCGCCCACTGGCCCTCCTCGCGGGAGTAGTCGAGGTAGAGCATCGAGGCGACGGCGTCGACGCGCAGGCCGTCGATGTGGAACTCCTCACACCAGTACGTCGCGTTGGCGACGAGGAAGTTGCGGACCTCCTTGCGGCCGTAGTCGAAGGTGAGGGTCCCCCAGTCGGGGTGCTCCGCGCGCCGGGGGTCGGCCGGCTCGTAGAGGTGCTCCCCGTCGAAGGCGGCGAGTGCCCAGTCGTCGCGCGGGAAGTGCGCGGGCACCCAGTCCATGAGCACGCCGATGCCTGCCCGGTGGAACGCGTCGACGAGGTGCTTGAAGTCGTCGGGGGTGCCGAGGCGGGCGGTCGGCGCGTAGAAGCCGGTGACCTGGTAGCCCCAGGATCCGCCGAAGGGGTGCTCGGCGACGGGCATCAGCTCGACGTGGGTGAAGCCCAGGTCGGCGACGTACGCGGGAAGCTGCTCGGCGAGCTCGCGGTAGCCGAGTCCCGGGCGCCAGGACGCCAGATGCACTTCGTAGACCGAGAACGGCGCCTCGTGGACGGGCACGTCGCCGCGGCGCCGCATCCACTCCTCGTCCCGCCATTCGTATCGCGGGACGTCGACGACCGAGGCGGTCGCCGGGGGTGCTTCGGTGCGGCGGGCCATCGGGTCGATGCGCAGGGTGTGGCTGCCGTCGGGGCGCGTGATGTCGAACTTGTAGAGGGTGCCCTCGCCGAGCCCGGGCACGAACAGCTCCCAGACGCCGGACGAGCCGAGCGAGCGCATGGGGTAGGCGGTTCCGTCCCAGTGGCAGAAGTCGCCGCAGACCCGCACGCCCCTGGCGTTCGGCGCCCACACCGTGAAGCGGGTGCCCCGTGTGCCCTGGTGGGTCATCGGGTGCGCCCCCAGCGCGCGCCACAGCTCTTCGTGGCGGCCCTCGCCGATGAGGTGCAGATCGAATGCGCCGAGGGCGGGCAGGAAGCGGTACGGGTCGCCCGCCTCGATCTCCGCGTCCGGGTACGTCACGCGCAGCTCGTACTCCGGCATGGAGGTGCCCGGGGTCAGGGGCAGGACTCCTGAGTGGAAGCCGTCGCCCACGTCGTTCAGCCGCATGCTCCGTCCGTCCACGACGAGCCGAACCGCCTCGGCGTGCGGGCGCAGGACCACGAAGGCGATGCCGCCGGGCGCCGGATGTGCGCCGAGCACGGCATGCGGGTCGTGGTGCGTGCCCGCCAGCAGCCGGTGCCGGTCCTCCGCGTCGAGCGGCGCCTCGGGGAGAAGGCCGCTGTCGGTGACCCGCGGGGTGTCGGCGGGTGCGGGCTTCGGGCGGCGGGCGCGGGGGCGCTCGAGGAGGGCGGCCGCCGGTTCAGGAGCGGACGTATCGGTGGTGGCCACGGATGAGCTCTCCTCTGGAGGGTGGGGGTGGAGGGTGACGGGTGGATCGAGGGAATGCAGAAACGTTTCGTCAGTGCGGTGGGCTTCGCTGTCAGGGGCCGCTGTCAGGGGCCCTCCGCGAGCCGGGCGAGCGCCGCCATGGGCACGGGCAGCCACTCGGGGCGGTGCCTGGCCTCGTACAGCGCTTCGTACACCGCCCGGTCCGTCTCATGGGCCCGCAGCAGCGCGGAGTCCGCGCGTGGGTCCCATGCCGCCGCGGCGGCGTAGCCCGCGCAGTACGCCTCCCGGCAGCTGTTCGCCCACTGCGGCTGCCAGGGGCGGTCGGAGTGCGCCGCGTAGTCGAACGAGCGGAGCATTCCCGCGATGTCGCGCACCGGGGCCTGCAACTGTCTGCGCTCGGTGAGCGGCCGGGCCGGTTCGCCCTCGAAGTCGATGACGAACCACCGCTGGCCGGCGCGCAGCACCTGGCCCAGATGCAGATCGCCGTGGATCCGCTGGTCCGCCCGTTCCTGGCCGCCCGCGGCGACGGCGTCGTAGGCGGCGCGCAGCCGGGGCACGTACGGAGCGAGCGCCGGCACCTGGCTCGCGGCGGCCTCCAGGCGTTCGGTCATCGCGGCGGCGAGCTCGCCGCCCGCGCGGCGGTCGGGCGGGCGTGGCGGGAAGACCTCGGCCAGTGCCAGGTGCACCTCGGCGGTGGCGCGCCCGAGTTCGTACGACTCGGCGGTGAAGTCCTGGCCCGCCGCGAGGGACTGCAGCGCCATCGTCCAGCCGTCCGTCGCGTCGCGCAGGAAGGGCTGGAGCACGCCGAGGGTCGTCCTGCGCGGTTGCGTGGTCCAGAACCAGGCCACAGGGGCGGGCACGCGTGCGCAGCCGCCGCCGGCGAGGGCCCAGGGGACTTCCAGGTCGGGGTTGGTGCCGTACTGGATGCGGCGGAAGAGCTTCAGGATGAAGCGGTTGCCGTACACCAGTGAGGTGTTGGACTGCTCGCCGTCGAGGAGTCGGGGGGTGAGGCCGGCGGGAACCACGGTCCCGGCGTCGCGCTCGAAGCGCAGGGGGCCCGCCTCGCCCGGTGTCCGCAGACGTTCCAGGAGCAGCCCGGCGGACCGGGGGTCCAGCAGGGCGTCGTACACGCTGAGCCCGGCGAGCGGGCCCGCGGTGGGCCTGCCGATGACCGCGTGGTGGAGCCGCGGCGGCAGTTCCTCGCGGATGCCGAGCAGGAGCTGGTAGCAGTGCGGCGACGTCCCGTCGTGGCGGGTGCTGATCAGCAGATGCAGGCAGCCCGGGTGCAGCGTGGTCATCGACACCACGGAGAGATCCGTGATGGGCCATCCCTTGGCCGCGAACCAGCGCTGCTTCGGGAGCCACTCGGTGAGCAGCCCGGCCAGCGACCTCAGCACCAGTGGCGGGCTGAGGCTGTCCTGCGAGAGCGGTGCGGTCTTGAGCATGCGACACATCCCTTCAGAGGCGCACGGCGGGGGCCACCGGACGGGGCAGGGGAAGGTGGTCGCGCAGGCGGAACCAGTAGAAGCCGTGGCCCGCGAGGGTGAGGAGGTAGGGCAGCTCGCCGATCGCGGGGAACCGCACTCCTCCGATGAGTTCGACGGGGTGGCGTCCGTCGAAGGTCTGGAGGTCGAGTTCGGTGGGTTGGGCGAAGCGGGAGAAGTTGTGGACGCAGAGGACGAGGTCGTCCTTGTATTCGCGGAGGAAGGCGATGACGGCGGGGTTGGAGGAGGGGAGTTCGGTGTAGGAGCCGAGGCCGAAGGCGGGGTTCTGTTTGCGGATTTC
>NZ_JBWKFZ010000022.1:0-114648 GCF_056433985.1 Streptomyces sp. NPDC044106 | reverse complement strand
CCGTGCCAGCCCCTGGGTCTGGAGCCGGCCCGCACCACCAACCCGCCAACTACGGCGCCGATATACGTACACCGTTTGAGGAATCCAGCACTAGGCCGCCTTCCAGGAAACACGCTCGGCGAGCCGTCGGCGAGGTCCAAGTTCCCTACGGACTCTGCACCGAGCCGACCAACGTCGCGGCCGACGGCCACGACTGCGAGGCGTTCGCCTACGGCGTTTCCGCAACACCAAAACGCGACGCCCGCCGCTGACGGCAGTCCCGCACCCGGCACCGGTCCGAGCAGTACAGCGCCGGCCTCGCTCGCTCCACCCACCGTCCATGACCGCCTGCACACCGGACACACCGCCTGCTCACCCCGCTGTACCGCAGCCACCCGCAACCGGGCCCGCCGCGTCCTCCGCCACCGCCGGGACCTGCGCCGACCTGAGCAGCACACCCGCAGCCGCCATCGCCACCGGCAACGGATCACCACACTCCCGGCAATACCGCCGAGCCGTCCCGCCAACCCCCACACCACAGATCATCCAGCCGCCGACACCTCGCGACCAGAGGTTAAAGACACCAACGAAAGCCGAGGAAACGGAGGTCCCTCGGCACCTAGCACAGAATCACCGGTTAGCGAACCCGGGGATCCTCCGCACCATTGTGGTCCACCGCCATTCCCTGCCCGTCACGTCGAAAGGCAGCATCACGACGGCAGCCCACAACTCCACACTTCCCTCGGGCCGATGCCGTAGTGCGAGATCTTTATGCCGCGGCGTAGCTGAGGCGGAGAAGGTCTCCGGCGCGCTGCAGGTTGCGCTCCGTACGCAGTTGCAGTTCCAAGTCGCCCGTGCCGTGGTGGCCGAGCCTCGTTACATCCCGGGTGAAGCCGGGAACAAGGTCGACCTCGTTCGGGTCGGCCTTGAGGTAGAGGAGGATCTTGGTCTGCTGGGGCGGGCAGACGCTGGCGAAGTTCCGCAGCCGTCGATAGGCGCGGTACTGCTTGCGCTGCACCGGGTCACACCGTCCCCGAGTCCGACCAGGACCTCGTCGACCGCCTGGGCCAGCTCGGCCATCGCACCGTCCCGCTCCCGGACCGGCGCCCCTGCCGCTCGTCGGCGCACCCGCTTGGCCGGAGCCGAGTGCCCCATGACGGAGGCCACGGTCTCAAGGCCGAAGTGGTCGCTTCCGAAGTAGCGGTAGCGGACCAGGTCGATCGAGCGCCGGTGCTCGCGTACGGCGTGCGCGTCGTAGCGGGTGAAGTCGCCGGCCACGCAGATCAGCCGGGGTGCGCTCCACAGGATCTGGGACGCGGCCGTGGCTCCGAGCTGGTCGCGGACCAGGTTCCGGAAGGCGTCCTTGTGGTTCGTCAGCCAGGCCATGTAATAGAGACCCTGGTTGATCACGCCTGCGTCGGTGCCGCGCTTGTACTCGACAATCACCGGCGCCCCGTTCTCGTCGAGACCCAGCGAATCGATCCGCCCGCCGTCGACGCAGTCGATGACGTACTCGCTCGCCAGGAAGGTGACGCCCAGCATCGTCTCCATGTGCGCCTCGACGAGGTCCTGCACATCCGCCTCAACCTCAGCAAGATGCGCGCTGACTTCCTTGACACCAGCTGCTGTCTTGAACAGCTTCAGGACCGCCACTCCCCCTTCATGATCTCGGTGCCACACGAGAACAGCGCTGAGCGCAGGGATATTTCCACAGCCACGGATCCCTTCGTCCGCGCCCGCCTAGCATGAGAGGTTGCCTCCAAAACGCAGATCCGTTGTCACGCAACCCTGCTGCGCCTTCGGGCCGGAAGCTGGAGATAGGAGCCCCTTTGCACGACGAAGCCGGAGCTGCCCGCAACAACCTTCCAGAACAAGCACATCAAGCAGACGACTTGGCGCCGCATGACGGGCTCTCAGCCCGAGATATCGAGGCCCTTCTCACCAACGAGGCCGTCCCGGCACACGTCGGGCTGCTCTGCGAGGGCAACGTAAAGCTGGACGACGCTCTCGCGTTGAACGTGGGAGACGTCATCCCACCAGGCGTCGAGATCCCTGTCAGCGAGCAGACGCTCCGGCTCCTGCGAGAGGCCGTCGGCGACCGTGAGCAAGGCCCCCTGTTCGCCAGCCCTCACCCCAGCGGGTGAGCCGCGGGGCCATCCCACCTCAGGTGCCGAGTACCCCTCGGCACGGCACCCACGACGTGCGGGTCGGCCGACACCCTGACCGCCACAACGGTCCGCGCCGAAGCTCTCGCTGAACACATGGAAGCCGCCCCTGCCTCCCAGATGAACTGGGTAGCAGGGGCGGCTTCCATATGCCTGACGCCTCATCAGAAACTACAGCGAACGTGCGTCATACGTGCGTCACGTGCGTCGCCCGTGCGTCAAGATGTCGCCCGTAACGCACACAACGCCCATAATGCACACCAGGCGAAACCGCAGGTCAGCGGCCCTTCTCGGCAGGCTCAAGGATCGCGACACACTCAACGTGATGGGTCATAGACAACACGTCGAGACGACTCCAACGCCCCCATCACCGGCGCAAGGTGATACATGCACCGCCGACGTCGAGCCCCGTCCTGTAGCACTGAGAGCCACCAAGCGAGCCTTCCCCTTCGGTCCTGTCAGTAGCCCTTACAAGGTCCTCCCGCTGGGGAGTATCTGGGGAGAACTGAGCGTCCTGGGGAGCGGCTGGGGAGGATCGGCTGCACAAGACCGCACGAACCTGAAAGACTGAGAAAGAAGCGTACGCGCAGGTCAGGACACTTGCAGCGCGAAAACCTGCAGGTCAGTGAGGTCAGGTGGAGGACTTCAAGAAGATCTCCTCACCTAGCCACTCCGCTGTTCAACTGGCTTGCCAGCCCGGTGCGCAAGTGCTCGACGGCGCAGCTGGCGGCCGTCGGCGGGGATCGCTCTGATGGAGCACACGGCCAAGGACGGCAGCTCGAAAATCCTCGCCGACTGCACGTTGCCGCTGACCGGCGAGTGGTGCGTCGGACGCGTGATCACGAACCTCGGCGTTCCTACCGTGACCAGGACGGTATAGCCCTGGTAGAGACGGCGCCGAGCGTAACCATCGAAGACGTCCACCCCCCGACTGCCGCTCCAGTGCTCGTCCACGCAAGTACCGAGAGCTACTGAGGCAGCGCATGATGCCTGATTCCACCCACCAGCGTCCGCCCCGAGCACAAGGCCTGCGGTGCTGGGGGCGCCGCCGATCGCTTACCGGGGCAAGTGTGAGGCTGGGGTACGACCATGCGGGGCACCCGCTCGCTTCTATCTGCCGGATGGCTCTGCGACGACCGACGGCCGTAGTCGATAGCACGGGCTACCCGCGGGAGTGCGTGCCCCACCTGCTCCCGATCGCTCCCACGACTTCCCACTATTCACCGGCCCCTATCGCCGATGCCGTGGCTACCAAGATCCGGACCAATTCCGGACCAGCCCCCGCGCGAAAGGCTTACAAAGCACCGTTTTCCGAGGTCAGCCAGGGTGCAGCTGCTGTACCACCAGCAGACGTGCTTTCTCCCAGCGGTCAGAACGCGTCGATCACTGCCACCGCACTGCGACGGCACGAGCTCGAACGGATGTGGTCAGTAGAACCAACGGGGGCAGCCTCGACTTCTCGACGCGGGATACCAAAGGAAGGCTGGGGGGAGAGAGCGGCGCCCGTCGAGCTTCTGGGCGACCTGACGCCTCATCAGGTGAGTCGGCATTGGGTCAGCATTGCTTTGCCAGATCCTGCCGCACAAGATCACACCCTGGACTCCAGAGCCACCCTACTCGGCCTCGTTCAGGGTTTTCGGCGCAGCGGCGATCGACCGGCCCCGGCATCGGGTTCCGCGCCACCCACGCGCTCTCTTCAACACACATCCACGCAGATCAGCGCACCCGACCCCGGGGCTTCAAGGGCACGGACGGGAGTTCTGGAGCGGGCAGTGGATCCCCGTCGTACCCCCGCACCTCACCGAACCGAGTCCCGGTCATCCAGTCCGCACGCGCCTGCGCGATGTCCTCGTGCGACCGTCCGATGAAGTTCCACCACATGACGATCTCCTCCTCGAACGGCGTGCCGCCCAGCAGGATCACGCGTGCCGCGGTGTCCGTCTCGTTCGTCAGCGTCAGGGTGGTGCGACCGGTGTCGAGGTAGCCCAGCTCCGCCTGGTCGAGGAGGGTGCCGGCCAGGCCGACCTGCCCCTGGTCGACAAGCAGCCCGTGCTCGAACGTGGCGTCCACGGCGAGCGTGACCGTCGCGTGCGGGTCGAGGACGAGTTCGGCGCCGAGCAGTGGTGTGAAGGTTCGCACCGGTGAGGTCTCGCCCGCCAGAGTGCCGAGGAAGACCCGCACGCGGGCGCCGTCCAATTGGACCGGGGCGGGGACGTGGTGCTGGAAGTCGCGGGCGGCGTGCCGGTGTTCGTCGGGGAGCGCCACCCACAGTTGCACGCCGTGGAGCACGGTGGTGCGCGCGGTGGACACCTCGGTGTGGCTGATGCCGTGCCCGCCCGTCATGAGGTTCAGCTCACCGGGCCGGACGAAGGCGTGGCTGCCGAGACTGTCCCGGTGCTCAATCTCCCCGCTGAACAGCCAGCTCACCGTCTGAAGTCCGGTGTGCGGATGCGGTGCCACATCCATGCCGCCGGTCTCGGCGACGTCGTCGGGGCCGTAGTGGTCGACGAAGCACCAGGCGCCGATCAGGGTCCGGGCCCGCTGCGGCAGGGTGCGGCGCACCGTCATCGACCGCGGGCCGCCGAGCGGGACATCACGCGCGGGCAGGATGTCGGCCTCGCTCATCGCGGGCTCCTTCCACCAAGGTATTTTGACTTTCAACAATTGTGTTCGATGATAAGCCCTGCGCCCGGCCGGGTGCGCCGGCACGAGCCAGGGCCCCGAGCGGCCCGCGAGGGAGTCCAGGGTGAGTGACACGACAGCGGGCACGGGCAGTCGCGTCCGCACGGGCACGGGGCATCGCGCCCACACGGGCACGGGGCATCGCGTTTACGTCGACAAGCAGAGCCCCAAGGCGTACCGCGCGCTGGTCGAGACATCCGAGGCGGTCCGCGGGACCGCGGCCGAAGCGGGCCTCGACCGCGTCCTCGTCGAACTGGTCAACCTGCGCGTCTCCCAACTCAACGGATGCGCCTACTGCCTCGACGTACACACCAGGGCCGCCCTGCGCGCAGGCGAGACCACGCGGCGCCTCGGCACCCTGGCCGCCTGGCGCGACACCGAGTTGTTCACGGAGCGCGAGCGCGCGGCACTTGCCCTGGCGGAGGCGACCACCCACCCCGCCGACGCCTCCGCGCAGGAGAGCGCCTACGACGCCGCCCGTCGACAGCTCACCGACGACGAGATCTCGGCGGTGATCTGGGTGGCGATCACCATCAACGCGTTCAACCGCGTCTCGATCCTGAGCAAGCACCCCGTGCGCGAATCCGCGGTACGCGAACCCACCGTGCGCGAGTCCGCGGTTCACGAGGGCGTCGTCCGCGAGGCCCCCGCGCGGTGACACGGGGGCCTCGCGGTCCCGGTCACCCCGGCGGCCTCGTCCAGGCGGCCGCGGAGGATGCCAGGCGCCGGGCGGCCAGCGCCGTCACCACCGTCAGCGCCGCCAGCACCAGCCCCAAGGTCAGGGCGAGTTGGCCCTTCGACAGGAGCCACGCTCCGACAAGCGCCCCCAGGAAGATGGCCAGGACGGACAGGATCCGCCGTCCCGGCCGGGGCGCCGCACCTCCGGCGGGGGCTGAGTCGGCGGCCAGCCCCGTGAGGGTCAGGGTCAGCACGGTCGTGGTCAGGTCCGGGACGCCGAGCCGCCTGGCGACCGCGTTCTGCAACCCCATGGCGAGGCCGAGCAGGACGATCAGGGCGTACTGCACGGGTGTCGTCACCCGGCCGTGTGCGACGAGCGCCGTGCCGAGGGCCGCGGCGACCAGGACCGCCTGCACCGCCGCGCCCAGGGCCAGCAGCCGCCCACGGTGCGCCGCGAAGCGGGTGCCGAACCGCCCGCCAGCCAGCGCGCCCGCGAGGAACGCGGCCATCGAGACGACGGACGCCGTCGCGGACAGTCCCTCGGCGCCCGCCAGGGCGAACCCCAGGAAGACGACGTTGCCGGTCATGTTGGCCACGAAGACGTGCCCGAGGGCCAGGTAGCTCACGGCGTCCACCAGGCCGGTCACCACGGTCAGTGCCAGCAGGAGCGGCGGCAGCGGGCCGTGCCGGTCGTCCTTCGGCGGCACCAGCGTGCGGGCCGCGTCAGCCAGCAGCGCGCGCATGGTCGCTCCTCCCTGCGGTGTACGGGCGGTGCAGCACCGCGCGAGTGAGCAGTCCGCTCGCCGGTCCTGCCACGAGGGCCGCGGCCTGTACCCAGGCGGGCCACGGGGTCAGTCCCAGGGCGTGGTCGGCCGACCAGCGGCCCGGCCCGGTAAGCACCAGCACCGCGGCGGCCCCGACGAGGACCAGAGGGTACTCGTATCCGTCGTTCTGCACCCAGAGCCCGTTGTGCCGCTTCACGGTGCCCGCGACCGTCATGACTCCCATGGCGGCCATCGCCGCCAGAGGGGTGAGCAACCCGGCCGCCAGGAACAGGCCCGCCCCCAGCTGGCTGCCGCCCGCGGCGAGCGCGGTCAGCCGGCCGCCCCGGAAGCCGTCGCGGCGGAACTCCTCCGTCCCGCCCGCCAGGCCGTTGCCGCCCAGCCGGAAACTCACCTTCTGCACTCCGTGTCCGGCGATGAGCAGACCCACCACCCAGCGGAGGACCAACAAACCGGTGTCCATGTGTGTTCCTAGCCCGCCGCGTGGTCGCCGATGACCGCCTGGGCGTAGACCACGCCGAGGCCGTAGGCGCCGGCGTGCTCCTTCACCACCTCGGTGACCGGGACGTACGTCTCCGTACGTGCCCAGTCGCGCTGGAGCTCCAGCAGGACCTGCACCCAGGTCACGGGCACCGCCCCGGCCTGGACCATGCGCTGGACGGCGTGCTCGTGCGCCTGGGGGCTGATGCCACCGGAGGCGTCCGTGACCACGTACACCTCGTAGCCCTGGGAGAGGGCGGAGAGCGTGGGCAGGACGACGCAGACCTCGGTCCACAGGCCGGCCACGACGAGCTTCGGGCGGCCGGTGGCCTTGACGGCCTCGACGAAGGCCGCGTCCTCCCAGGCGTTCATCGAGGTGCGGTCGATGACCTCCTGGTCCGGGAAGACCGCCGCGAGCTGCGGCAGGATCGGGCCCGAGAACGACTCGGCGGCCACGGTGCTCAGCACGACCGGGACGTCGAAGACCTTGGCGGCCTTCGCGAGGCCCACGGTCGAGTTGATGATCGCGGTGCGGTCGCCGCTGCCGGTGGCGAAGAACATCTGCGGCTGGTGGTCGACGAAGAGGACGGCGCAGTTGTCGGGGGTGAGCAGGTCGGGGCCAGGGGCGGGGGTGACCTGCGAGATGTCGGTCATGAGTGTGCCTTTCGGGTGTGTGTGTGTCGGGATCGCGGACGGTCGTCGTCCGCGTCACTGGTGAGAGTGGAGGAAGAGAGGTGGAGGAAGAGAGGTGTGGTCAGAGGCCGAAACAGGGGTCCAGGAACGGCTCCCCGGGCTCCGGAGCCGGGTCCCGCCGCGTCCGCCACTGCCGGTGCAGCTCGGACTCGGCGACGGCCTGGCCCAGCAACTCGGCCTGCCGGGCGCCCGATACGCCGCCGGGCGCGGCCTGATAGCCGCCGAAGTGCGCGACCGGGCTCCACTCCGGACTGACCGGCGGCAGCTCCTCGTCGAGGCCCTCGTACTCGGCGGCGGCGTAGACGATCCGCCCTCCGACCACCGTGAGCAGGGACTCGATGCGGGCGATGTCCGGTTCGGGCACGGTGAAGTAGTCCTCGGACAGCACGGCGAAGTCTCCGAGGAAGCCCGGTCGCAGGACGCCCTTGACGCCCTCCTCACCGGTGAGCGCCGCGCCCGCCTCGGTGAACATGGCAAGCGCCGTGTGCCGGTCGACCCGGTTGTGCGGCGGCCGGACCACCAGGTCACCGACGGTGCGTCCGGTGATCAGCCAGTGCAGGGCGATCCATGGGTTGTAGGTGGAGACGCGGGTGGCGTCGGTGCCGGCGCCGACCGTCAGGCCGCGCTCCAGCATGGCCCGGACCGGCGGGGCGTCCGCGGCGGCTCCGGGACCGTACCGGCGTACGAACGCCTCCCCCTGGAAGGACAGCCTGTTCTGTACGGACATGGCTCCGCCGAGGGCGGCGATACGGTCGAGGCTTTCGGCGGAGACGGTCTCCGCGTGGTCGAACAGCCAGCGGTTCCCGGCCGGGAACAGGCCGTCCGCGGCGAGCTTCTCGAACACCGCGAGGTCACGCCGGATGGTCTCGTCGTAGGTGGCGTGGAGCCTGAACCCCCAGCCGTTCTCCATGAGGAGACGCACCGCGGCCTCGAAATCCCCCTCGTAGCCGGAGGAGAGTTCCGGGCGCGGCTGAGCGAAGTTCTCGAAATCCGCCGCCGCCCAGGTGAGGTTCTCACCGGCGCCGTTGAGACGCAGCCATTCGTCCCCGTCCTCGGGGCCGGCCATTTCGATCCAGCGTTTGAGGTCGGCTATTTCCTGTCCGGCGGTCTGCGGGAAGAGGTGATAGGCGATGCGCAGCGACAACTGGCCCGCCGCGGCGAGTTCGACGACGGTGCTGTAGTTCTCGGGGAAGTTCTGGAATCCCCCGGCCGCGTCGATGGCGGAGGTGAGTCCGAACCGGTTCAGTTCACGCAGGAAATGACGCGTGGACGTCGTCCTGTCCGCCCCTTCCAGGACCGGCGCCTTGGCCAGCGTCGAGTAGAGGATCAGTGCGCTGGGGGCGGCGAGCAGCATGCCCGTGGGCGTCCCGTCCCGGCCCCGGACGATCTGACCGCCCCGGGGCTCGGGGGTGTCACGGGTGTAGCCGGCGGCCTTGAGCGCGGCGCGGTTCAGCACCGCCGACTGGTACAGGTGCAGGACGAACACGGGAGTGTCCGGCGCCGCCGCGTTGAGCTCGGCGACGGTCGGCAGGCGCCGCTCCGCGAACTGCTCGGCCGACCAGCCGCCGACCACCCGCACCCACTGGCCCTTCGGGGTGCGCGCCGCCTGCTCGCGCAGCATCGCCAGACCCTGTCGCAGGGTGGGAACACCGTCCCAGCGCAGCTCCAGGACGTAGTTCAGGCCGCCCCTGATCACGTGCAGGTGGGAGTCGTTGAGCCCGGGGACGATACGGCGGCCGAGCGCATCGACCACCTTCGTCGCCGGCCCGATCAGGGCGGCCACGTCCTTGTCGTCCCCGACGGCCGTGAGCAGGCCGCCCCGGACGGCCAGCGCCCCGGCCCGGGGGCGCCCCCGGTCTCCGGTGTGGATGTTCGCGTTGCGGACGACGAGGTCCGCGGCGTTTCCCGTGGCGCTGGGAATCAGCCCACCGGCCGGCATCGTGGACACCTTTCGACAACCTCCTGATATGTCGGCACCGCTCGATCGCTTCGCCGCCACGCTAAGCCGGGGGAATTCAGCCGGGTTTTCCCTCAGTGCACTGTCCGCGGTCCGACAGTGCACTGCGATTCCCGCCGTGCGCTGTGGGTTCAATGCCGGTGCGCTGACGGTCAATCGGGGCGGCCGGGCGGCTCTTAGGTTGAGGTCGCCGGAAGAACCGGCCTGCTGACCCACACCCTTACGTGACACCCAGGAGAACCACATGTCCGACGCCGTCGAGCCGATCGCGTCCACCCGGCCGATCGAACCCGTCCAGCCGGTCCTGGAACCGGCGGCCGCCGCGTTCGCCGAAGCGACCGGCCGGTCGCCCTTCCTCTTCGAACTCCCCCCTGCCGAAGGCCGCAAGGCGGTCGACGAGGTGCAGTCCGGTGACATCGCGAAGCCGGAGATCGACGAGGAGTGGATCACTGTTCCCGGTGGCCCGACCGGCGGTGTCCGTACCCGTGTCGTCCGGCCGGCCGGCGTCCGGGGGAAACTGCCGGTGATCCTGTACATCCACGGTGCGGGCTGGGTCTTCGGCAACGCCCACACGCACGACCGGCTGGTCCGTGAACTCGCCGTGGGCGCCGGGGCCGCGGTGGTCTTCCCCGACTACGACCTCTCCCCCGAGGCCCGCTACCCGGTGGCCATCGAGCAGAACTACACGGTCGCCCGGTGGATCGTCCAGGAGGGCGCGTCCATGGACCTGGACGGAACCCGTCTCGCCGTGGCAGGCGACTCCGTCGGCGGCAACATGACGGCCGCGCTGACGCTGATGGCGAAGCAGCGCGGCGACGTGCCGCTGATCCAGCAGGTGCTGTTCTACCCGGTCACCGACGCGCGCTTCGACACCGGCTCGTACCGTCAGTTCGCCACGGGCTACTTCCTGCGCCGCGACGGCATGCAGTGGTTCTGGGACCAGTACACGACGGACGAGGCCGAGCGCGCGCAGATCACCGCGTCCCCGCTGCGGGCCTCCACCGAGCAGCTCGCCGGGCTGCCGCCGGCCCTGGTCATCACCGGTGAGGCCGACGTGCTGCGCGACGAGGGCGAGGCTTACGCCAACAAGCTGCGTCAGGCGGGCGTCCCGGTGACCGCCGTCCGCTTCCAGGGCATCATCCACGACTTCGTCATGCTCGACGCCCTGCGCGAGACGCACGCCGCCGAGGCCGCCATCACCCTCGCCACCGGCACCCTGCACGCCGCACTCCACCGCGACTGACCGGCGGCTTTCGTACGACGACGCCCCACCACGCACACCCGCACCCCGGCACTGGACACGTGCCCTTCCACGAGGAGACCCACCCCATCATGAGCACCTCCACCACCCCCACCGTCCTGCTCGTGCACGGCGCCTTCGCCGACGCCGCCAGCTGGACCGGTGTCATCACGGAACTCCAGAACGACGGCATTGCTGTGATCGCCCCGCCCAACCCGCTGCGCGGTCTGGCGTCCGACGCCGCGTACGTCGCGTCGGTGGCCGCCCAGATCGACGGCCCGGTCGTCCTGGTCGGCCACTCCTACGGCGGCGCGGTCATCTCCGTGGCCGGGACCACCGAGAACGTGACCGGCCTGGTCTACGTCGCGGCCTACGTCACCGAAGAGGGCGAGAGCCTCGGTGAGTTGCAGGGCCGCTACCCGCTCTCGCCGCTCGGCGACCACCTGGCGCAGTCGACGTACCCCGTCGAAGGCGCCGAGCCCGCCGTCGAGTTCACCATAGAGGCGCAGGCGTTCCCGGGGATCTTCGCCGCCGACCTTCCGGTCGACGTCACCAAGGTGCTCGCCGTGGCACAACGCCCGCTGGCCGCCGCCGCGTTCACGGAGCAGGCGACGGCCGCCGCGTGGCGGACCAAGCCGTCGTGGATGCTCGTCGCCGATGCGGACCGGGCGATCAACCCCGATGTGCAGCGGTTCGGTGCGCGGCGGGCCGGTGCGACGACGGTCGAGGTCGAGGGCGCCTCGCACGCCGTCGCCGTGTCGCGTCCCAAGGAGGTCGCCGACCTGATCCGTGACGCGGTGCGCGGCACCGCCGTCTGACGGTCGACTCTCCCCAACGAGAACACGAGAACTCCCCGGCGGTGCCTTCGCGGACACCGCCGGGGAGTTCTCGCATACGTGCGGCCGTGACCTCGTCACCCTCGCGGCGCCGTGACCACTACGACGAGCACCACCAGGGCCGTACCCGCGGCGAGCGCGGGCCACGGGGTGAAGGTCGCCGCGAGGAGGCCGAACACCGCGACCGGATACGGAACTTGTTCGGCCACGGTGCCGAGGTGCGGTCGCAGATGCACGGCCCAGACAGTGCTCAGGAAGACGGCCGCCGGGACGGTGACCGCTGCCGCCGCGGCGAGTGGCGAGGTGTGCGCGTGTCCGGTGAGGTGATCGGCGTACGCGGCGAGGCCCGCGCCCTCGGCCGCCGCCGAGGCGAAGATCAGGTAGTGGCCGTAGGCCCAGACGAAGCGGTGGCGGTGCGCCCGGTGCGTGGTGGCGAGCAGGGTGTGCGCGGGCCTGGAGAAGTACAGCCACCACAGCGCGAAGGCGGTCAGGAGGCCGCCCGCCGCTGTCGCGCAGAGCGAGCCGGTGCTCTGGTGCCGGTCGAAGGCGCCGCGCACCGCGACGGTGGCGGCCGCCACGGACTCGCCGAGGACAATGAGGGTGAAGAGTTCGTAGCGCTCGGCGATGTGACGCGGGTGCCACGGGGTCATCCCGGCGGACTGGGCCCATACCGGCACGGCGACCTCGGCGAGGATCAGCGCGGCGACACCCGGCAGGCGCGCCGCTTCCGGCAGGGCGAGCAGGCCCACCCAGCCGGCCTGACACAGCGTCACTCCGGTGGCGAAGCGCAGCGCGGTGGCCCGGCGTGCGGGGTCGCTGCGGGCCGCCCGCAGCCACAGGGCTGCCAGCGCGGTGCGCAGTACGACGTAGCCGATGGTGATGGTCCGCAGGTCTCCCTCCGCGAACGCGTGCGGTACCCCGGCGGCGAGGATGAGCGACCCGGTGATCTGGACAAGCACGGTGAGCCGGTACGGGATGTCGTCCGGGTCGTAGGCGGACGCGAACCAGGTGAAGTTCATCCACGCCCACCACACGGTGAAGAAGACCAGGGCGAAGCGCAGGACCCCGGTGGCGGTCGCGCCGTCGGCCAGTGCCTCGTGCAGGCTCGCCGAGGCCTGCGCCACGGCGATCACGAAGCAGAGGTCGAAGAGGAGTTCCAACGAGGTGGCGGTCCGGTGCCGCTCGTCGGGGTCGCGCCCCGGCATGGCGTGCCGCTTCCCGGGGTCACGCCTGTGGATGGTGTGCCGCCACCGGGCCGCCGGGGGCCCGGTGGTGGCGTTCCGGGGGCTCAGCGGAGCGCTCCGAGTGCGGCTTCGACCGTGCGGTGGAACGTGGGGTACGTGTAGATCATGTGCCGGAGCCGGTGCACGGGCACTTCGGCGTGGACGGCCACGTTCAGTCCGTAGAGCACCTCTCCCCCGGCAGGGCCCGCGGAGGTGGCACCGACGAGCACGCCCCGGTCGGCGTCCTCGACGAGCTTCACGAAGCCCGCGTTGCCCGGCCCGTGGATCCAGCCCCGCGTGGAGGAGTCGAGGGGGAGCACGCCGGTGCGCACCCGCAGTCCCCGCTCCCGCGCCTGTCGCTCCGTAAGGCCGACGGCGCCGATCTCCGGATCGGTGAAGGTGACCCGGGGCAGGGCCCGGTAGTCGGCGTCGGGTCCCGGCTCGCCCAGGATGTCGCGCACTGCTATCTGCGCCTGGTACATGGATACATGGGTGAAGGCGCCGCGGCCGGTGATATCGCCGACCGCCCACAGGCCCTCCGCCGCCCGCATCTGCCCGTCCGTGGCCACGGCTCGCGCGGCCGGGTCGAGTCCGGCCGTCTCGACGGCGAGTGCGCCCAGGTCGGCCCGGCGGCCCGCGGCCACGAGAAGCCGCTCGGCACGCAGCGGCGTGCTGTCATCGACCGTCGTCCGCACACGGAACCGGGTGCCGTCGTGGCCGACGTCGAGCGCGCGGGCACCGGTGAGCACGGTGACGCCGTCGGCCTCCAGCGTCGCGGCCGCGAGCTCGCCCGCCTCCGGTTCCTCCTGCGAAAGGAGCCGGTCCTGCCCTTCGATCACGGTGACCGCGCAGCCGAAACGGGCGAAGACCTGGGCGAGTTCGACGCCGATGGCACCGCCGCCGAGCACGATCATCGACGCGGGCAGTTCCTTGGCCGCCATCGCATCGCGATTCGTCCAGTAGGGGGTCTCCCGCAGCCCGGGGGCCGCCGGGATCCCGGGGCGGGTGCCGGTGGCGAGGATCACTCCGCGCCGGGCCTCGATCGTGCGGTCGCCGACCGTGACGCGACGCGGTCCGGCGAGCCGGCCCCTGCCCCGTACGAGGCGGGCGCCCTTCGACGTGAGCCGGTCGGCGGCCACCCGGTCGTCCCAGCCGTCGGTGGCCTCGTCGCGGATGCGCCCGGCGACTCTCCCCCAGTCCGGGGTCACGACCGCCGTACCGGCCAGGGCGGGCACGCGCCCCGCCTCGGCGAGCAGGTCCCCGGCCCTGATCATCATCTTGCTGGGCACGCAGCCCCAGTACGGGCACTCGCCACCGACGAGCTCCGCCTCGACCCCGACGACGTCCAGCCCCGCTTCGGCGAGGGCACCCGCGGCGTATTCACCACCGGGCCCGAGCCCGACGACCACGACATCCGCGTGTCCGCCCCCAGGCATCCCGCCCGCACGCATTTCGTCCACACTCATCCCGTCCGCACTCATCCCGTTCCACTCCTTCTCGGTCGTCCACCTGCGCCCCGCCGTCGGGGCGGCCCGGCCGAGGCTAGGCCGGTCCGCCGCGCCGTCCCGCCGGTCAGTGCACGGGTGCTGGCACGAGAGCGAACGGGACAGAAGCGGGAGGTGAGCGCCGTGCGCGGACCGGCAGGACCGCGTGCGCTGTGGGACAAGAAGGATGCGGCGATGCCGCTTAGCGTCCTGCGGTAAGCACAGTTCGGCGCCTCAGGAGGCAACGATGACCAGCAAGTCCCGTTCCGTGAACGGCAGTCAGCCGCGGCTGCACCAGAAGGGCGAGGTGATCCAGGAGTACGGCACGGTGAAGCAGCTGCCGATCGGCCTCTCGTACGAGGCGAGGATGTACGCCTGCCAGCGCCTGAACCGGGTCCTCGCGGACACCCAGATCCTGTACGGCCTCTACAAGAAGCACCACTGGCTGATGCGCGGCGCGACCTTCTACCAGCTCCACCTGGTCCTCGACAAGCACGCCGGTGAACAGCTCGACCTCGTCGACACCCTCGCCGAGCGCGTCCAGACCCTGGGCGGCGTCGCGGTGGGCGACCCCCGGCACATCGCGGAACTCACGTCGATCCCACGCCCGCCGGACGGTGTCGAGGAGGTCCCGGCGATGCTGTCGCGGCTCCTGGAGGCCCACGAGACGATTCTCGTCGAGGCGCACGACGCGGCGGCCAGGACCGCGGAACTGGGCGACGACGGCACGAACGACGTGCTGGTCTCCCAGGTGATCAGGACCGGCGAGCTGCAGACGTGGTTCCTGGCCGAGCACTTGGTCGACACCCCACTCGTCCGCGCCTGACCCGTCCGCCAATCCGGGGGCCGTCCCCTCTCCGACTAGCGGGGGGGGCGGCCCTACCAGCTCCGCACTCCTGCTTCAAGACACCCGACCAAGCGCCCTCATTCGGGCGCATCCTCTTCCACCTGCTCCAGGAGTACGCCCGGCACGTCGGTCACCTCGATGTCGCGCGCGAGCTCATCGATGGCGAGACCGGTGAGTGAGTCCCAGCTCCGATCCCACCGCATTCACACGCGTGTCGCCCCCTGATCACGGCCAGTGATCAACGTACTGAACGGGCCGAATGATCGCGCGTTCGCAAGACGGCCATTGGGACATTCACACAGCCTCACCGCGGTGCTCCTCACGGCGGGTGGGCACCTTCAGCACGCGTGCACCCATGGCAGTTCACGTGCCGGGCACGCGCGTTGATGCTGCTTCACGGTCCGGTGGGGAGTCACAGCGACCACTCCCTTCACCGCCCGAGTGCCGCGCGTGGCTTGTTGATTACGGCATGTGACGCCCGGTTGCCGCGTGGCCGAAACCCTCGCCTGAGCAGTCAAACAATCTTGGAATCCCTGGTCATGCGCGTCTCCAGGCACTTAAGTAGCTGCCGGGCACTCGTTACCGGCAACGGGCGTAAGCCATCGACCCGGTCCTGCGCAAGCGGCCGTCTCTGCTCTGCTCGTCGGCCCGTACCGCCGCTGCCCTGCGTACGACCGTGCCACCGCCCACCCTTACCGTCCCGAGGATCGTTCTGCCTATGGCCGCCCGTGCACACCGTTCGGTGTCGTGCTCACGTCGCGCGGCGGGCCCCAGCGCTCATGGCGGGCCGGGCAGGGGTCGGCAGGCTCCCCCGACGGTCCCGACAGCAGCCGCCGCGAGGCCTCCATTCGGGCCCGAGGGTTGCTGATGGAGAGCTCGAACCCCGCGGGTGGCGTCAACCCGGCCGGCCGCGACACCGACCTCTACGCGGCCGTGCAGGACATCCAGGCCGGCTACTGGATGCAGATGCGACAGGTGCTGGCCCGCACGGACAACTGGCCCCAGTGGACCTCCCGCACGCAGGTGCTTGGCGTCCTCGCGGCGCAGGCCAATGTCGTGGAGTTATGGCTGGAGGAAGAACCCGAGAGCCTCGCCGCCCGCGTGATGTACGCCCGAGTCGCCACCGAACGAGTACTGCAGGCCCACCGGCGGGGCTGGGCGCGTGACCACCGGAAGGCGCAGGACCTGGACACGCTGGTGGCCCGGGCCCGGGATGCGTGCCACCGGGCGAGCGAGGGGAATCCCGACGACGCGGTGCCCTGGATCTGCCGCCTGGCCCTGGCCGAGGCGGACAGCGCGGGGCGCCATCCGGAACACCACGTGGCTCCGCCGCCCCACGAGTACCTGCTGCCTGGCGGGCCATGGGGCCTGCTGGCGGAAGTGCACCGACGGGATCCGTTCAACCGCGAGGCATGGCACCGTATGTCCCAGGCGCTCCAGGCCCGTCCGGGCCCTGCGGGCCGCCAGGCGGTCGCGACGGATTTCGCCCGCTGGACGGTCTCCTTCGCGCCGCTCGACTCACCACTGCTTCTGCTGCCCCTCTACGCCCGCGTGCAGGAGCACCGGGAGCGACGGGACGACGGCGCCGCGGTCATGCTGAACCTTTTATGGACCAGGGAGGACAGCACCCGGGCCATCACGCGGGCATTCGAGGGCTGGTTCCGCAAGAGTGAGCCGGCCACCAGTTCCCAGCTGGACCTGAACCACCTCGCCTACGCCCTGGCGAGGGGCGGCTTCGCTCCGTGGGCCGCCGAAGTGTTCGCCGCCATCGGCGACTTCGCCACTCCCGCCCCGTGGCACTACGACGCCCGGTACCCGGAGCGCCAGTGGCGAAAGGCATTCGAGGAGGACCGCGTCGCCTGCCTGAGATCCCGCCCGCGGCATACGGGAGGGCATCCATGACTGCCGAATTTCAGCTTTCCCGTGCGGAGAACCAATGACTGCGATGAGAACACCGCGCCAGCAGCGGAACCCTGTCGACCACGGCGTCGACCAGAACGTCGACCGCGACGGAGAGGACGCGCGCATCCTCCAGTCGCTGGGCTACACCCAGCAACTGCACCGCCGCATGGGGGCTTTCGGCAATTTCTCGGCCTCCCTCTCGGTCATCTCGATCATGTCGGGCACCTTGCTGCTGTTCGGCTACGGCCTGAACTCGGGCGGCCCCGCGGTGATCACATGGGGCTGGCTCGCCGTCGGACCGCTGGTGTTGTGTCTGGCCGCGGCCCTGGCCGAGATCACCTCCCGCTACCCCACCAGTGGCGGCCTGTACTACATGGCCCGCCAGCTCGGAGGTGAGCGGTGGAGCTGGTACACCGGCTGGCTCAACCTCTTGGGCCTGCTCGGCGGAATCGCCGCCCAGGACTACGGCATCGCGACATTCACCGCCGCGTGGATGAACCTGCAATTCGACTACACCCCGACCCCGGGCTCCCTGCTGTGGCTGTACGCGGTCATCCTTGCCCTGCACGCGGTCATGAACCTCTTCGGCACCCGCCTGATGAACATCCTGACGTCGTTGAGCGCGTGGTGGCACCTGGCAGGGGCCGTCGTCATCATCGGCTCCCTGGCATTCGTACCCTCCCACCACCAGTCGGCCGGCTTCGTCTTCTCCGAGTTCACCAACAACACCGGGTGGGGCGCCCCGGCGTACGTGATTCTGCTCGGCATGCTGCTGCCCGTCTTCGCGCTGGCCGGCTACGACACCTCGGCCCATCTGAGCGAGGAGACCACCCATGCCTCCGTCGCCGCGGCCCGCGGGGTCTTCCGCTCGGTGGCGGTGTCCTGGATCGCCGGGGGCATCCTGCTGACCACGCTGCTGTTCGCCGTCCAGGACTACACCGCGACTCTGGGCAGCCGGACCGGCGTACCCGTGGCACAGATCCTGCTGGACGCGCTGGGCATGGCGACGGCCAAGGCGCTGTTGCTTGTGATCATCGTGGCGCAGTTCCTGTGCGGCTACACCGTGACCGCCAGCGCCAGCCGGATGATCTACGCCTTCGCCCGTGACGGCGCCCTGCCCGGATCGGCCCTATGGAAGAAGGTCAGCCGCCGCACCGCCATCCCCGCCAACGCGGTCTGGCTCGCGGTCGTCGTGGCGTTCGTACTGGCACTGCCTTCCCTGTACTCCAGCACGGCGTTCTCCGCGGTGACCGCCATCTCGGTCGTGGGATTCACCTCGGCCTACGCCATCCCGGTACTGCTACGGCTGATCCATCCCGACCGATTCTCCCCGGGGCCCTGGAACCTGGGCCGCTGGAGCCGGCCGATCGGCTGGATCGCGGTGGTGTGGGCGGCTGCGGTCACGATGCTGTTCCTGCTGCCGCAGAGCAGCCCGGTCACCGCCACCACGTTCAACTACACCCCTGTCGCCGTAGCGGTGGCCTTCCTCATAGCCGCCTTGTGGCGCCGCTTCGGCCGCGACTCCTACCATGTTCCGCGCTCCAACTCCCCCACAGAGGAGAAGCAATTCGAGAGCATCATCTGATGACGATGACAGCGCCGTCCCCGTCCCAGTTTACGGCGACCTCAACCACCTCGACCACTTCAACCACCTCAACTGCGCATGGGAGTACGGTGACTGGCCTTACGGCGTCCATCGAATCAGTACAGCAGCTCACCGTGGCCTGGCGCGCCCTGGTGCTCGACCGCGATGCGGACGCGGATACGCGCGACCTCCCCGGCATCGCCGTCCGCTGGGCCGACTGCCGATTCTCGTTCTACAACTGCATCACCCTGACCGAACCAGGAGCGGGAGCCGACCTCCTGACGCAGCGTCTGGCCCAGGCGGCGGACATCATGCGGGCGAAGAAGCACTTCGGCTTCCTGTGGCTCTTCGAGGACCTCCTCGAAGACGAGGCCCGCACCACACTGAGCGCGGTGGCCGAACAGGCCGGCCTGCGGTACGCCTTCCCCGGCACGGGCATGGCCGGAGACCTCCTGCCCATCCCGGACCCGGTCCACCCCGACCTGACGTTCGTGCGTGTGCGTACGGACGACCACTTGCGGGCCTACGCGGACCTCCAGTCGCGCGCGTACGGTTTTCCCTTGGAGGAGGGCCGCGACGGCCTGGTCGGATCCGCGCACTGGAAGAGCGGGGTCTACGCGTACCTGGCCATGCGCGGCGATGTACCGGTGGCGTGCGCCGCGACGGTCGAAGCGGACGGCCGTCTCTTCGTCGCCTTCGTCGCCACCGACCCGCAGTGGCAGCGCAAGGGCTACGGCGAAGCGGTCACACGTAAGGCCCTCCATGCGGGCGCCGCGGCCACCGGGCTGACCCGCGCGACTCTCCACGCGACCGTTGCCGGGGCGCCCGTGTACCCGCGTATCGGCTTCGAGCCGAACACACCCATCCACTTCTTCAGCCTGTAGCAGCGAGCCGGGTCCATCACGGGATGCGCGCCACGGCCGCGTAGATCCCGCAGTTCTCCGTGGCCGGCTCCGCCGTGCCGTTGAACCACTCCGTGGCCGTCACCAGACCTGGTTCACGGAGGTCCAGTCCGTCGAAGAAGCGGGCGACCCCGGACCGCCGAGCAGCCAGTCGTAGACACGGGCGGGGTGCGGGTTGCTGGTGTCGATCGTCGGCTTGGGCACACCTGTGGTCATGGCCTACTCCGTTGCTGCTACGAGACGCTTGGCGCGCCGCAGTCTGCCACAGCAACACCACCTTGCCGGAGTGCCGTTGGGGAGGGCCCGCTCAGTTTGCTCAGGCTGCCGGAGTGGCCTTCGGCCAGTCGCTGTCGTCGCGTTCGTTCCTTGACCGAACCCGGTCGACGGACCACGCGCCCAGCCCCACCAACGCCGCCACCCCGGCCGCGTAGACCGGCAACCACAAGGTCGTGGTCGCGGACAGGCAGTCGGCGACGGCGTCATGGCTCTGTACGTCCTGCGCCACGGCCAGGGCGGCAGCGTCCCGGTGCGCCAGGTCCGCCAGCGCCGCCTCCGCGTGGAGCCTCGCGTAGGCGCCCAGCTCGGGGCAGCTCGCACGGGTGCCCGGCATCGGGAACAGCCAGGCCCAGCGCTGCAGCACGGGGGCCAGGGCGATCGCTGTGCACAGGCCGACGACGAGCGAGAACGCCAGCAGGTTCCGCAGGTATGCGGAGCGCAGGCCGGGCGCCCACGGGGGCAGTCGGTAGAAGGAGAAGATCACCGCGAGAAGCGTCACCCCGATGTACGTGGCGAACCACTGCCACGATCCTTGCGCGAACGCGGCCGTCAGGACGGCGGCGAGACCGATGCCGATGACCCCCGCCTGGCCGGAGGCATCGCGGCTCACCCTCGTCGACACCGGACCGCCGCTTCCGTGCGGGGTGGGATCGTCCACGGTCTCTCCCTGTCTGGTCCGGCCCCCTGGTCCTCACCTCCCCCCAGCATCCAGGCGCGTACGCCGCCGTCCACCGGACCATGCCGGACCGGACCGGACGCCCGGCCCGATTGGCGGAACCACCCTGCCCCTGAGCTCCACCGTGTCCACTGTCACGTCTGCCGCAGCCGCTCAGTCCGCATCGCAGCCCGGAAGCCCGGCAGTCCGGCAGTCCGGCCCGGTCATCGTGAGGCGTGCTGATCGGCATCGGCGCACGGACCGCCGAATTCTCCACGCGGTCCGCCGCACACGTCTTCGTGGCCACGCTCTGCCCCGGGCGGGCCCCGGCGCGTGTGTTCGTCGCCGTTGCCCGTCCAGCGCGGGGACGGCGCCCGATCGTCCTCGCGGCCGGGGGCTGATTTCGTTGCGGCGCGGGGCCCGCATCACGCGCGACGGGTCGCGGGCGCGGCGGCACCGGCCGGGCGTCGACAGACCCCCGCCGCCTCGCCTCCGGAGGTCGACAGGACCCTGACCTGCGGCTACGAGTCGACGCCTCGTACAATCCGGAGAGAGTACGCGGATATCCCGACCCCCGGACCGCCGCCGGTGCCCACGTTCCCTGCCGACCGCGAGGGAAGCCGGGCCTACTCCTGCCCTTCTGCCTTCGCCGTCCGGGTCTCCCGTCGGCCCTGCCCCGGAACAACACTGTCTTGAAGACCGACGACATAGTCATCGAGGCGCCGCCCTCGCCCGCCGACTCCCGCCTCCCCACCCGCCCCGGGCCCCTCCCCCGTCCGCGATCCCGCATCCGCACCCGTCTCGCGGGCCGCGCCCCCGCCCCGCCGCCACCGGGTGCCGCAGCGCACAACATCAGCGCGGCCACGGCCGTGCTGCTCGCCCTTGTGGCCATCGGCTCCTTCATCCACGAGCCCGTACTGATCCCTCCGCTGGCCGCCTCCGCCGCGATCATCCACGGCGCTCCGCGCCTGCCGCTCGCCCAGCCGCGCAGCGTGATCGTGGGCCACCTGCTGTGTTCCGCCGTCGGGTACGCGGTCGTCGCCGTCTCGGGCAGCACGCCGTGGGCCGCGGCGCTGGCCGCGGGGATCAGCCTGGCCGTGATGACGGTGGCCCGCACCCCGCATTCGCCCGCGTGCGCGACGGCCGTGGTCATCGTGCTCAACACCCCGCGGCCCCTGACCTTCGTCCCGCTGCTCGTGGGCTCCAGCGCGCTGCTCGTCCTGGCGGGCTGGGCGGCGTCGTGCGCCCGACCCGGCGCACCGCGCTACCCCGCCTACTGGTGGTGAACCGGAGACGCCGCACGCCCCCGGCCGCGTAGCGGGAAAGCGGGAGTGTCACATCTGCCGACCGGGCGGTGTCTTCATGCCGAACAGCCAGACAGGCAAAGAGCCGGACAGGCAGAGAGCCAGTCAGGCAGACGGCATAGAGACAGATACAAGGAGAACACCGTGACACTGCGTCTTCCCAAGACCGAGCTCCCCGCCGATCTCAAGGAAAGCATGATCGAGCGGTTCGGGGCCGTGCCGGAGAACGTCGAGGTGGCGTGGCACAACCCCACGGTCACCCAGGCCAGCCAGGAGTTCGGCGGCTCGGTGGCCGGGTGGGACACGGTCGACGCGAGCCTCAAGACGTTCGCGCACATGGCCGTCGCGGCACAGGTCGGCTGCAGTTGGTGCCTCGACGTCGGCTACTTCCACGCGAAGAACACGAACCTGGACCTGGCCAAGGCCAGCCAGGTGCCGCTCTGGCGGGATTCGGCGGTGTTCACACCGCTGGAGCGGGACGTGCTGGAGTTCGCCGAGGCCATGACGAGCACGCCGCTCACCGTCACCGACGAGATGTACGCGAGCCTGCTGGAACGGCTCGGCGCGGAGGCGATGGTCGAACTCTCCACGTTCATCGCCTACATCAACCTGGCGACCAGGGTCAACGTGGCCAACGGCGTCACCTCGCAGGGCTTCTCGGACGCCTGCGAGATCCCGTTGGCCCAGCGGTCCGAGCAGCCTGGCGTACCGTCGCACGCATGATCGAAGATCCGTTCGTCACCCATCGCAGCCTGTTGTTCACGGTCGCCTACGAGATGCTCGGCTCGGCGGCCGACGCGGAGGACGTGCTGCAGGACTCCTGGCTGCGGTGGGCCGACGTCGACCCGAGACAGGTGAGCGACCCGCGGGCGTACTTGGTCCGGATCGTCACACGGCAAGCGCTCAACCGTATGCGAACGTTGTCGCGCCGCCGTGAGGACTATGTCGGCGAGTGGCTGCCGGAACCGCTGTTGACCAGCCCCGACGTCGCCGAGGACGTCGAGCTCGCGGAGAGCGTTTCGATGGCGATGCTGACCGTCCTCGAAACGCTCGGACCGACGGAGCGCGCGGTGTTCGTGCTCCGCGAGGTCTTCGACATGCCGTACGGCGAGATCGCCGAGGCCGTCGGGAAGTCCGCGGCCGCGGTCCGGCAGACGGCGCGGCGGGCCCGCGAGCATGTGGCGGCCCGGCAGCCGCGGGTGCGGGTGAGCCGGTCGGAGCAGCAGGCGGTGGTGGAGCGGTTCATGACCGCGCTGCGCACCGGCCAGGTGCGGGAGTTGCTGGAGGTCATGGCCCCTGATGTGGTCCTGATCGCCGACGGTGGCGGCATCGCGACCGCTGCCCTGGTTCCGATCCATGGGGCCGAGGTGGTGGCGAAGGCCCTCGCCCGCCCGGGCCGGATGGTCTCCCTCCTGTCGCTCAACGGCGCGCTCGCGGGCCGGACCGAAATCGACGGCCGGGTGGCCGCGGTGAGCCTCGTGGTGGAGAACGGGCGGGTCACCCGCATCTACGCGGTGGCGAACCCGAGGAAGCTGACGCGTCTGGACGAGCCGGCCGAACTCACGAGGTAGATCTGCGGGCGTGTGTTGCAGTGCGTGTTCCGTGCGGCCCGGGCAAGGGTCGCACGGAACACGCTTGACGAGGGTGCTCCGCCGGCAGGCGAAGTGGCCGAATGACCCAGTAGTGCTTCGTCAGGTTCTGGCTCGGGCCCCTGCCGGGGGTTGTGCGGGGTAGGCGGTGATGTCGTCGAGGGTGGTGTTGCCGCCGCAGATCACCAGGCCGAGGTGTGTGTCGTTGCCGGTCTTGGCCAGGACTCGGCGGGCGGCGGGCAGGAGGCAGCCGGCTGCGGGTTCGGCCCATACCTTGGCGTGTTCGGCCAGTTCGCGTACGCCGACGTAGGCCTCGGCCTCCGGCACTACCAGGACCTCGTCGACCATGTCCCGCACCATCGTGTAGGTCAGCGGGGAGACCGTGGGCGCGCCGAGTGTGCTGATGCGTGAGTCCACGTTCACCTGGAGCGGTCCGCCGTGGGCCAGGGCCTGTGTCATGGCGTCGGCTCCGGTGGTCTCCACTCCCCATACCCGTACTCCGGGCCGTCGCGCTTTGAGGGCTGCCGCCACGCCCGCGATCAGGCCACCGCCGCCGATGGAGACGAGGACGTCGGTCAACTCGCCTGCGTCTTCGGCCAGTTCCAGTCCTACGGTGCCCTGTCCCGCGATGACCACCGGGTCGGCGAAGGGGTGCAGCAGGGTGAGTCCGTCGGCTTCCAGCTGTTCCATGAGTGCGAAGGCTTCGGCCATGGTGGGGGTGAGCCGGACGTCGGCGCCTGCGTTGCGGGCGATGTCCACGGAGCGTGCCGGGGCGGTGCGGGGCATGACGACGGTGGCGCGTATGCCCAGAGCGGCGGAGGTCTCGGCCACGGCGACACCGTGGTTGCCGCCGGAGACGGCGACGACCCCGGCCTCGCGTTGTGCGTCGGTGAGGGTGAGGAGCTTGGCGACCGCACCGCGCGCCTTGAAGGAGCCGCTGCGCTGGAGCAGTTCGAGTTTGACCGTCACCGGTACGCCGAGCAGTGCGCTCAGGCCCGGGCTGGGCACTGTGGGAGTGCGCACCACGTGGCCCGCGATGTGTGCCGCGGTGGCCTCCAGCTTCTCGACGCCGATCATGGTGCTCCTCCGGAGGGTGGGTCAGTCGTATGGCGTGTTCGCTCGCACGATACGTGGAGGTGGGCGGGAGGGAGGGGCGGTAAAGGGATGTTGGGACCGGCTTGGCTCAGGCATCCCCGCGTAGGAGCATGCGGCGCCTGCGCCGGGGCGCGGTAAATCGTGTGCCGAGCCGGACCGAGCGCGTTATCGTAGATCGCATGAACGTCACCGGCCATGGCCACGACCTCACCGCGACCGCGCGAGCGACCAGCTCGCCGGTTGCCGCCGCCTGACGTCTTCACCTCCCATCGGCGACCGGAAACGGCCCGCCGATGGCTCCGCGGTTTCACTCCGCGCCTCACTGTTCGTGCGGACCCGTGTCCGGTGCCTCCCCGCTTGTTGTTGCGAAGGAGCACCCCATGAACACCGACACGGACCGTGTCATCCGCACATTCGTCGAGTACTTCGAGGAGCGCGGGCACCAGCGGATCACCGGTTCCACCCTGTTGCCGCCACCTGGCGACTCCGTGCTGTTCACCACCTCGGGCATGCATCCCCTCACGCCCTACCTGGAGGGGCGCCCGCACCCCGGCGGCAGGCGGCTGGTCAATGTGCAGCGCTGCCTGCGCACCACGGATCTGGAGGAGGTGGGCGACGCCACGCATCTGACCGTCTTCGAGATGCTCGGCACCTGGTCGCTCGGCGACTACGAGGGTCCGCAGAGTCTGCGCTGGGGGTATGAGCTGCTGACGGAGGGTTTCGGCGTCGATCCGCGGCTGCTGCACGCCACGGTGTTCGGCGGCGACCAGGCCGGTCCGGACACGGCCTCGTCCGAGGTGTGGGACGAGCTCGGGGTGCCGGTGGAGCCGACCGTCGAGGACAACTGGTGGGACAACGGCCCGACCGGCCCGTGCGGCCCCGATTCGGAGATCTTCCTGTGGACGGGCGACACCCCGCCGCGGTCGACGCCCACACAGGACGACCGTTGGGTGGAGATCTGGAACCACGTCACGATGCGCTACCGCAGGCTCGACGACGGTTCCCTCGTGCCGCTGCCCCAACGCAATGTCGACACCGGGATGGGCCTGGAACGACTGGTCTCCCGGCTGCAGGGCAACTCCTCGGTGTTCGAGTGCGACGTCTTCGCTCCCTGGCGTCTGCTCGTACCGCGTCTGTGGCCGTTGGACGAGCCCTCCCTACGGCTGGTCTGCGATCACCTGCGGTCGGCGGTGGTGGTGATCGGCGACGGGGTGCGTCCGGCCAACACCGGTCGCGGGTACGTGCTGCGCCGGCTGGTACGGCGTCTGCTCACCGTGTTGTGGCGTGACGATTCCACGCGCGGCCTCCATGACCTGCCGGGCGAGCTGGTAGGGCACACCCTGGACCACTTCCGTCAGGACGTGGACCCCGCTGTCGTACGCGAGATCCTGCTGGAGGAGGAGCGGCGGTTCCGTCGGCTCCTGGAACGCGGCCGCCGGATCCTGTCCCGGCCCAGGTTCCAAGGCCCGCTCACCGAAGACGACTTGCACTACCTCCATGACACACACGGCCTGCCGAGCGATCTGGTCCTGGGGCTGCGGACGGAGTGAGAGAGAGGGCGGAGAGCGGGTCCGCATCACTGCTTGCGCGAGAGAGCACAGCGCTACTGTCGTCGACCATGACTGAAGCCACCTACTTGCAGGCCACTCGGACCGCCTACGACACCGTTGCCGCCGACTACGAGAAGCTTTTGCGCGACGAACTGGACGCCAAACCGCTGGACCGCGCCATGCTCGCCGCGTTCTCGGAGCTCGTGCGGGCAACGGGCGTCGGGCCCGTCGCGGACCTCGGTTGCGGTGCCGGCCGCATCACGGCCCACCTCCACTCTCTCGGGGTGGACACCTTCGGCATCGACCTCTCCCCCGAGATGATCGCCGTCGCCCGCCGGACCCACCCGGGTCTTCGGTTCGAAGAGGGGTCGATGACCGCTCTGGACCTGGCGGATGAGGCGGTCGGAGGCGTCGTCGCCTGGTACTCGACCGTCCACACCCCGCCGGAGCTCCTGCCGACCGTGTTCGGTGAGTGTCACCGGGTGCTGGTCCCGGGCGGTCACATGCTCCTAGCGTTCAAGGTCGGGGACGAGCGTCGTCATCTGAAGCAGGGGTACGGCCACGAGCTCTCGCTCGACGTCTACTGGATGTCCCCTGATCGCGTCGCGGACCTGATGGGCCAGGCCGGCCTCGTCGTGGACGCCCGATTGGTCCGCGAACCCGACGAGAGCGAGCGGCCCCGGTCGGGGCGGCAGGCCTTCTTCCTCGCCCACAATTCGCCCAGTCACTGACCGCGTCCCGGAACACACTCATCTCCGCCATGAGGGCGAATCTGCGCCTCCCGGCCCGGCCCCGCGGGACGTCCCGGAATATTGATCCCCTGGGCCCGCGGACTACCGCGCTGCCGAATCGGCAAGCCGCCGAGCCGCCGAATCGCCGAATCGCGATGAGGGGCGTCCGCCTACGACGCCCCCTGCGACCGCGCCGCGCACCTCCAGAAGTCCCGCATCAGCGGCGTCGGTGCCGGGCTCTCCATCGCCACCTGCGTCAGCAGGATCGCGACGGTTCCCGTGGACGGGACGAGGTGCGCGGTCGTCCCCGTCCCGCCCACCCAGCCGTAGCGGCCCGGAACGTTCCAGGGATCGGTCGGGGCGACGTCGACCTGGCCCCCGTAACCCCACCCCTGGCCGTCGAGGAAGAGCGTGGACCTCTCGCGTTGTGCGGCCGTGAGGTGGTCGGTCGTCATGCGGCTGACCGAGGCCGGGGTGAGGAGGCGGTGGCCGTTGCCCTCGCCGCCGTTCAGGAGCATGCGGGCGAAGGCCAGCCAGTCGTCGGCCGTGGAGACGAGGCCCCCGCCACCCGACTGGAAGCGCGGAACGTCGCACCACTCGCCGTCCGGGGAGTCCCTCAGCTCCAGGCCGCCTCCGGGAGCCGGGGCGTAGGACGAGGTGAAGCGGTGGCGCTTCGCCGCGGGGACCGCGAAAGCCGTGTCCTTCATGCCCAGTGGCTGGAAGATCCGTTCCGTGAGGAAGTCGGAGAGCGTACGGCCCGAGGCGCGGGCGATCAGGATGCCCTGGAGGTCCGACGAGGTGCCGTACAGCCAGGCCTCTCCCGGCTGGCAGAGCATCGGCACCTGCGCGAGCAGGCCGAGCCAGGTGTCCTGGTCGGGCCACTCCTGCAGGGCGCGGCCGTCCTTCTGCACCGTGAACAGGGACCGCACGGCCGGGAGCGCGAAGTTCGAGGGGAAGCCCCAGCCGGTGCGGGAGGTGAGCAGGTCCTCGACCGTGATCGGCCGGGTCGCCGGGACGGCGTCGTCGGCCGGGGCGTCCGGGGTGCGCACGACGCTCGGTTTCGCCAGTTCCGGGAGCCAGGTGTCGATCGGGGCGTCCAGTGCGAGTCGCCCCTCCTCCACCAGCATCTGGACCGCCGCAGCGGTGACCGGCTTGGTGATGGACGCGATACGGAAGATCGAGTCCCTGGCCATCGGGGTGATGCCCTCGGAGTCCACCGAGCCTACGGCCACCACCTCGGTGCCGCCGCCGTCGCTCAACAGGCCGACGGCGCCCGGCACCCTCCCGTCGTCGACATAGCGGTGCAGGGTGTCGCGCAGAGCGTTCATCGGTCCACCTTCAGGTCGCGTCGTCGTTACCTGTACGACCCCGAAAGCGCCGGAAAGTCATCGGCCGCGCAGGTCTTCGTCCAGCATGCGGATCAGCTCGCCGACCCGTCCTCCGCCGTCCGGTGCCGCCGGAAAACGAGTGAGCACGTCGACCACGGCCGGTGTCGCACGCCGTGCCGCTTGTCCGAGGTGTTCGGTACCGACGGTCCGGTCGTCACCTGCGGCGAGTTCGGCCGCTCTGGCCGCGTGGGCGCCCGCGCCGAGGATGTGTTTGACCTGGGTGGCCTTGGCCAGCGGATGCAAGTAGGCCGCACCCGCCGCGGACATCGCCGCGCGTGCGGACTCGCGCGCGGCCTCGGTGTCCGCGCTCTTGGCCGCCCGGAGCGCCGCCCACGCCGTGTCGCGCAGAGCCTTGCCCCGCTCACCGCCGCGAGCGAACTCCCATGCGGCGTCGACGGCCTCCCGCGGGCGCGGGTCGTCCGGCTGGTCCGCCTCGAACACGTCGAGCACCGCCTCCGCGCACGCCGCGGCGAACGCGGTGACCTCACGGAGGTCCTGCTTGCTCAGGACGATCTCGTCCGCTTCCCCTGGCATGGCCCCATCTTCGTCCACCGCGCCGGACCGGGATGCGCGGATGTCCCCGTGGTCACGGTGGTCACGGTGGTTACGGCCGGTGGCCCCAAGCGGAGATCATCGGGGCGGTGGCGAGGTCGAGGCGGCCGTCGGCGACATGAGCCAGGTGACGGTCGATCTCCTCGCCCGTGGCGAGTCCTTCCGTCACCAGCAGCCGGCGGATCTGCCGCACGGTCGCGGCCTCCAGGGCGACGCAGGCGGGCGACGTGATCGGGAAGTACGCGTCGGCCCCCACATCGTCCAGACCGGCCTCGCGCAGCAGTCTCGGCAGGGTGCGCCCGTACGCGAGGTCGGCGCCGCGCGCGGCCATCAGGGTGCGGAAGCCGGACCGCAGCCGGTTGGCGAGCCGCTGCTCGGGGCCCGACTCGTCCGGGCACAGCAGCGGCTGCAGCCCCGGGTCGGCGTCCTCCAGGAGGAGTCGGCCGCCCGGCCGCAGCGCCTGAACCATCCTGCGCAGCGCCTCCGCCCGGTCGGCGACGTGGACGAGGACCAGCCGGGCGTGGACGAGGTCGAAGCCGCCGGGTGGCGGCGGGTCCGCGGCCACGTCGTGGCGCAGCACCTCGATCACGCCACCGGCGATCCCCCGCGTCCAGGACACGTCGATGTCGGTGGCGACCACCGTCCCCGTGGGGCCGACGCGCTCGGCCAGTCCGAGGGGTACGGAGGGGCCGCCGGCGCCGATCTCCCAGCACCGCATGCCGGCGGCGAGCCCGAGCCGGTCCACGTGCCGGAACGTCACCGGATCGAACAGCTCGCTCAGCGCCGCGAAACGGACCCCTGCCTCCGACTGCCGGTTGTCCAAGAGGTATCCGTGGTCCGCGCCCTGGTCAGCCATGGGGTGATTCTGGCAGAGGGGGGTGGGCTCTGCCGCTGCGCAGGCGAAGAGCCGAGGAGTCGAGGGCCGGAAACCTGGCTTCTGTCCTGTGTGGCACACGTCACCCCATATGTGGCGGTGGGCCCGGAACAACCCGAGAAGGCTCCTCGTTCATTCAAGTGTGGCTGCGGAGGGGACAGTGTCCCCGGGCCTCACCTATAGCCCATGGGGACGATCGTTCGGCTGAAGCCCCATGGAGCCTTTCGCCGAGAGGCGACCGCCCTCCGCTTGCCACCTTTACGGCCCCGGCTGGTCTCCCCCGTCCAGCCGGGGCTCTTTTCTTGCCCGCCCTGTCCGACTCCGACTGGGTCGAGGCCCTGGCTCACGCGCCACACAGGTGTCGCCGCGCCCCGGCCGTCCCAACCCGTCACCTAGACTCGAACAATGGCCAAGTACTTCGACGTGCATCCTGACAACCCCCAGCGGCGCAGCATCAGCAGCGTGGTCGACGGGATCCGGTCCGGCGCGCTCGTCGCCTATCCGACGGACTCCTGCTACGCGCTGGGTTGTCAGCTCGGCAGCCGCGACGGCATGGACCGCATCCGGTCGATCCGTCAGCTCGACGACCGCCACCACTTCACCCTCATGTGCGAGAGCTTCGCGCAGATGGGGCAGTTCGTGCATCTGGACAATGACGTGTTCCGCGCCATCAAGGCGGCCACCCCGGGCAGTTACACGTTCATCCTGCCCGCCACCAAAGAGGTGCCGCGCCAGATGATGCACCAGAAGAAGCGGACCGTCGGTGTACGCATCCCCGATCACACCGTCACCCAGGCGCTGCTCGCCGAACTCGGCGAGCCGCTCCTCTCCAGCACGCTTCTTCTGCCCGATCAGGAGGAGCCGCTGACCCAGGGCTGGGACATCAAGGAGCGCCTCGACCACCTGGTGGACGCGGTCATCGACTCCGGCGACTGCGGCACCGAGCCCACCACGGTCATCGACTTCTCGGGCGGCGAGGCGGAGATCGTCCGCCGGGGAGCGGGCGACACCTCGCGCTTCGAGTAGCGCCCCAGGGACACGGGCGGTCCGCCGCTCAGGTCGGCGGTGCGCAGCAGCCGTCCCTGCGCATCAGGCGTCCCGCCTCCAGCCAGTACGCCTCGTCTTTCCCGTACGCCTCGTCCTTCCGGTACGCCTCGTTCTTCGCGGCCGGGGCCGGGCGGGCCGTACCCGCCCTGGTCCCGGGCCGCCGCTCGAACGCGGACGTCAGGTCGTCGGTCGCGTACGGGGTGCCTCCCCGAAGTACCGATACCGTCCGCACCATCGTGTCGAAGTCCTTGAACGGGTCGCCGTCGACGATCGTCAGGTCGGCGACCTTTTCCTCCTCGACGGTGCCCAGGTGCCGGTCGAGGCCGAAGACCCGGGCCGGCAGCACCGTCGCGGTGCGCAGCGCCGCCGCCGGGGAAAGTCCTCCCCGGTGCAGGGCGCGCAGCCCCAGGTGGAGCGAGAGTCCCACCGGGACGAGGGGCTGGTCGGTGCCGAGGGCCACCTGGCCGCCGGCGGCCAGGACGCGCCGGTAGATATCGGTCTCCCTGCGGAGTGTGGCCAATTGGGCCTCGCTCGGTGGCACGCCGGCCCCGGCCTTCACCGCGGCGGCGTCCCAGGGCGGCATCACCGCGGTGACCCGCGGGTCGTCCGCGAGAGCCGGGTCGGCGCCGAGCAGGGGCGCCGAGGTGAACGGCGTGGCGATCAGGGAGAAGGCCGCGCCGTGCGCGCTGTAGATCTCGATGACGTCGTCCCAGGCGCGGCCCGATGCCGTGACGGCGTGCCCGAACTCCATGCGTTGAGTGGCCTGCAGATGGGTCGTCAGGTCCTGGCCCAGCTGGATTCCGGGTGAGAGAAGATGGCTTCCCGCGCGTACGCCGAGCTTCTCGTGGGCGAAGCGTGCCGCCTCCGCCATCACCCAGCCCGGCGCCCGTACGTAGGTCTTCACGAAGTCCCAGTCCAGTGCCGCCGCCCGGTCGAGCGAGCGCCTCAGCGCCGCCCTGCTCCGGTGGGCGCGGCCCATGCTGTACGCGACACGGGCGCCGTCCAGGAGTTCGCCCGTGGTCAGCAGGCGGGGGCCCGCCAGTTCGCCCGCGGCCACCGCTTCGCGTACCCGGGCCTGCTCGTACGCGAAGCCGCCCAGGGACACCGCCGTCGTGATGCCGTACGTCAGCTGGCCCACCGTCTGGCGTCCGCCGTACGTCGTCTGCCACGGGTGGGTGTGGGTGTCCCACAGGCCGGGGACGACCGTCTGCCGGGAGGCGTCGACGCGTCGTGCGGCGGGGGTCCGGGCCGCGGGGCGGTGCGGACGCACATCGGTGAACCGGCCGCCGCGCACGACGATGTCGACGTCCTCGCGCACCGTGTCCCCGGTGCCGTCCCACAGCCGGCCCGCGTGCACGACGAGGTCGGCGGGCGTGGGCCTGCGCCGGTCCAATGGCACCTGCACCGTACGGGGAGTGCCCCCGTCGGCCCCGATCAGACGCAGTCGGCCGCTCGACAGATAGAGGAGTGTCTTCCCGTCGCCCGACCACGACGGGTGGTCGGCCGGTTCGGCGGAGAGCATGCGCGGCGCACCGTCCGGCGTGCCGTCGGGCGTGACGGGCAGGAGGTGCAGCGCGGATTCGACGATCACCGCGATTCTGCGGCCGTCGGGGGACCAGACGGGCCCGGAGTCGTACCGGTCGGAGAGCGAGGTGTGCGGGGCGACGGCGTGCAGGCGGTCAGCTCCGGTGGTGGCGTCGACGATCCGGATGAGGTTGTAGCCCTCGCGGAAGCGGTAGTTGAGGCGGTTGCGGTCGCACAGCGCGAGGTACCGGCCGTCCGGCGACCAGCTCGGTCTGCCCGGCAGTCCGCCGCCGCCGAGGGGAGCCGCGAGCGCGCGTTCGTCGCCCGTGGCGAGGTCGCGCACCATGAGGCGTCCGGTCATGTCCAGGCAGGCGAGCCGCTTGCCGTCGGGCGAGAGCGCCGGATGGACCCGGCCACCGGTCGCGAGCGCGGTCTCCTTTCCGGTGGCCAGGTCGTGGCGGTACACGCCGAGAAGTCCGTCGCGGTCGTCGGCGTACACGAGCGACTTCCCGTCCCGTGCCCAGGTCGGGCCGATGAGGTAGCCGGTGGCCGCCGCCCGGCGCAGCCTGCGGGGCGGACGGCCGCCCGATGTGCCCGCAAGCCAGAGCGAGTTGAGGGCCGCGAAGGCGATCCGGCGCCCGTCCGGCGACAGCGCGGGCAGGTGAATGCCACGGGTCGGACGCGCTCGCCCCAGGCCCAGGTCGTACTCCTTGACGCGGTAGTGCGGGCGGTCCACCGGCAGGGTTCCCTCGAAGGGGATCACCTCGCGCTCGCCCGGACTGCCGGGACGTACGAGCGTGAAGCGGCCGTCCACGGTGAGGAGGAGCTGCCCTTCCTCCGTCCAGCGCGGTGGCACCGGAGCCAGGTCGCCGGCCAGCTCGACGGGGCGGCCGTCGACGACGAGGGTGCAGGAGGCGTGCGGGGAGGCCGTGGTGCGCAGGTAGGCGACGCGGTGTCCGTCCGGGGCCAGGGCGGGCGTCATGACCTGCGCGGCCGTGGTCTCGGTATGGGTGACGGTGACGGGGCCCTTCCCGTCCACGGGGACGGCGGCGATGGTCCGGGCGTCGAGCGAGGTCCCTTGCGGTGTGGTGACGGGCTTGCCGCGGACGAAGAGGATCCGCTCGCCGTCCGGTGACCAGGTGGGATCGAAGTCCTCCCACGGCCCGTCCTGGAGCGGCCCGTCCTGACCGGGCAGCCCGGTCACCCGGCTGATCCCGCCGCTCGCGAGATGGAGGACGTGGATGCGGTACGAGCCGCCCTTGACCGGGTCGCCGCCGCGCTCGGACGCGAAGGCGACGCGGGTGCCGTCGGGTGACCAGGCGGGGCCCCGGTCGTCCCAGGGGCCCTCGGTGCGCCTGCGCAGCTGAGTGCCGTCGGTGCGCATCGTCCAGAGGTGGAAGCCGCCGTCCTGGTAGGCGCAGAACACGACCGACGCGCCGTCCGGGGCGTACACCGGCCTGTTGGGCTCCAGGCCCGCCGGTGTCAGCGGCACCGCCTCGCCGCCGCCGCGTGGCAGTGACCAGAGGGTGGCCTGGGCTTCTACGATCAGCCGGTCCGCGGCGGGCGAGAGGGTCGCCGAGCCGTTGGTGACCCGGGTGAACGAGAGGGGAACCGTGGTGCGCGGCCGGGCCGGAGCGGGGGCGGTTCCGAGGGCGGCGACCGCCCCGGACACGCCTGCGGCGACGAACAGTTGGCGACGGGTCAGGGGCAGCATCGCATGGTGCCGGTCACAGTCCATGACACAGAACACTCGCCCATCGCCGCGCACGCGGACAACACCGCGGGGCGACAACACGCCGCTGATCCGCATCGATCGTGTCCACCCAAAGTCTGATCGCGCGTGCTACCGCAGGTCGACGCGGCGCCAACCCCGTTGTCCCTACTGTCTTTCGACATGACGAGAACCACCTTCGGCATGACGAGAATCCGCACCGCGCGGCGCGGCGGTACCCTTGCCGCCGCCCTCGCGCTCGCCGTCGCCCTGCCGGTCGCGGGCGGCACGGCGGCCTTCGCCGCCGGACCGGGAGCCACCGGCGCCGTGCACGGCGTCGGCCCGGACGACCGGGCGGGAGACGCGGTCACGGCGCCGCTCCAGCTGCCCCGGCCCACCGGCGCGTTCGGCGTCGGGCGCGACACCCTGCACCTTGTCGACAAGAGCCGCCGCGACCCATGGGTGCCCTCGGCGGGCGCACGCGAGTTGATGGTGTCCCTGTACTACCCGGGGCGGCACAGTGGCGGGCGCCCCACCTCGTACACCTCCGAGGAGGAGGCCCGGCTGCTCCTTGAGTGGTGGAAGGTGGACAAGCAGCTCCCCGCCACCGCGTACAGCTCCACCCGCACCTTCGCGCGCGCCGGGGTGCGGCCCGCGCCGGGACGCTTCCCCCTGGTCGTGCTCTCCCCCGGGTTCACCGCTCCGCGCTCCACGTTGACCCACCTCGCCGAGGACCTGGCGAGCCGCGGCTTCGTCGTCGCCACCGTCGACCACGCCTACGAATCCGTGGGCACGGCCTTCCCCGGTGGCCGGATCCTCACCTGTGAGGCTTGCGGCCCCTCAGAGGAGGACGGCGGCGGCAAGCGCGTCACCGAGGGGCGAGCCAAGGACCTCTCGTACGTTATCGACCGGCTGACCGGCCGAAAGGCGTCCTGGCGGCACGCCGGCATGATCGATCCCGAGCGGATCGGTGCGGGCGGGCACTCCATAGGCGGTGCCGCCGCGCTCGCCACCATGGCGGCCGATCCCCGGGTGCGGGCCGGTATGAACATGGACGGCCACTTCCACGTCACGCCCCGCGGGATCGGCGGCCGGCCGTTCCTGATGCTGGGCACCGAGGTACAGCACACGCCGGGGGTCGAGGACGGCGAGAACTGGGACGAGACCTGGCAGGGTCTCGACGGCTGGAAGCGCTGGCTCACCGTCAAGGGCTCCGGTCACTTCTCGTTCACCGACATGCCCGTGCTCGCGGACCAGGCCGGGATGGTCGTCGACCCTACGGCGCCGTTGTCCGGCGAGCGCTCCGAGCGGATCACCCGGGCGTACATCGGGGCGTTCTACGAGCAGCAGTTGCGCGGCATCCCGCAGCCACTGCTCGACGGGCCGACGGCGGGCAACCCGGAGGTCACCTTCCAGCGGCGCTGACCGTTCGCGGACCTGCGGGAGGTCGCTACGACACCACCTTCCGCAGGAGTTGGACGGGGTGCCAGGCATCCGGTGCCGTGGAAGATCTGCCGGCGGCAGGAGACGCCCGTGGCGACGACGATGCAGGTCGCGTCCATCCACGCGCCCGTTCGTCGTACCGAGTTCGCTCCGACCCCGCCCTGCACGTGCATAGTGGACCGGCGCCGACAGCGACCGAACAATTCCTGTTATCGGGGTGGGCGCACGGCGTCTCCTCTGTGTCGGAGGAGACAGCCCCCCACACAGAAAGTGGTCACAGCGTGAGCAGCGAACGTCGGATCGCGATGATCAGAGCGGCACAGGACGGAGATCAGCAGGCGCAGGACGCGCTGGTGGCGGAGTATCTGCCGCTGGTCTACAACATCGTCGGGCGGGCCCTGAGCGGCCACGCGGACGTGGACGACGTGGTGCAGGAGACCATGCTCCGCGTCCTCGGCGGACTGGTCGGGCTGCGCGGTCCTGAGAACTTCCGCAGCTGGCTGGTGGCCATCACCATGAACGAGATACGCGGGCACTGGCGGGAGCGCGCCTCGTCCGCGATACCCACCGGCGCCGGTCCCGCGGACGGGTACGACGTGGCGGACCCGGGTGCGGACTTCGTGGACCTGACGATCACCCGGCTCGGACTCTCGGGGCAGCGCCGGGAGACCGCCGAGGCCACCCGGTGGCTGGACGAGGACGACCGGGCGCTGCTGTCGCTCTGGTGGCTGGAGTCCGCCGGGGAGCTCACGCGGCCGGAGGTCGCCGAGGCCCTTGAGCTCTCCACCCAGCACACGGCGGTGCGGGTGCAGCGGATGAAGGCGCAGTTGGAGACGGCTCGCGTCGTCGTCCGCGCCCTGTCGGCCAACCCGCCGTGTCCGGTCCTCCAGCAGATCACGGCCGGCTGGGACGGTGTGCCGTCGGCCCTGTGGCGCAAGCGGCTGGCCCGCCATGCCCGCGACTGCGCGGCCTGCGAGGGCCACTGGTCCAATCTCGTCCCCGCCGAACGCCTCCTTGTGGGCCTCGGGTTCGTCCCGGTGGGCGCCGCGCTCGCAGGGCTCGTCGTGCCGCCCGACCTCGTCGAGGTCGGCTCGGCCACTCCGGCGTCCGGGCACGGGTCCGGCCATGGCGCGGGGGCACCGCTCTCCGCGCGGGCGCAGGCCCGCCATGACCGCGCCAGGCGCCGGCGTCGTACGACGGGAGTGGCCGCCGCGGTCCTCGCGCTCGGCATCGGCGGCGGCGCGGTACATCTCCTCACCGGCCCGGAAGGGGACGACAGCGCGCCGTCCACCGCCGCGGCCCCGGCCCCTCCCACCCTCCCCTCGGCCTCGAAGAGCGCCTCCCCCTCCCCCACCCGCTCCGCCTCGCACAGCCCCAAGCCCTCGCCCAGCAAGTCGAAGAAGAGGGCCAAGCCCTCCCCGAGCCACAGCACGGCCAAGCCGAAGCCAGAGCCGAAGCCGAAAACCACCCCCAAGTCGCCCGATCCCGTGCCGTCGAAGCCGAGCGGCGCCGCCGGGCAGGTCGTCGCGCTGGTCAACTCCGAGCGCGCCAAGGCGGGTTGCGGCCCCGTCCGGTCCAACGGCAAGCTCGCCACCGCGGCCGCCAAGCACTCCGCCGACATGGCGGCCCGCGACTACTTCGACCACACCAGCCCGGACGGCACGGACCCCGGTGACCGCATCACCGCGGCCGGCTACCGCTGGAGCACGTACGGCGAGAACATCGCCCGCGGGCAGCAGAGTCCGGCTTCGGTGATGGACTCGTGGATGAAGAGCCCCGGCCACCGCGCCAACATCCTCAACTGCGACTTCAAGGAGATGGGCGTGGGCATCCACAACGGCTCCGGCGGCCCGTGGTGGACACAGGCCTTCGGCACGGCGCTCTGAGCAGCGCTTACGCTGGCCGTCCGCGGAGTCAGCCGACCTGCTGCGTGTGGAACTGCTCCAGCCGCCGCTGCGCGAGCAGCAGGGTGCCGCTCCGGCGGCCTGGCACCCGGCGGCGCAGGTCGATCAGGGCGGGCCCCAGCGCACGGACCGCCTCGGGATCGCGTACGCGGTCCCACAGGTGATGGGCGCGGTCCGCCGCGGCTTCCACCTCTGTCGAGTCGGGGGCCTGTCCCGCCGTGAGGCGGGCCGAGGCCACCGCGAGCCAGGTCTCGCAGCTGCGCGCCGGGTCACCGGCGAACTTCGCCAGATCGGCCCGCACTTCCATCCAGTGGATGACCTCCTTCGAGCCCGGTCCGTGCATGCGCAGCGCGCTCTGCTCCCACGAGGCGGCCAGGGCCGACGCCTCGCCGTGCCGCCCGGCCTCGACGGCCGCGGTGATCGCGGCGTGCGGATCCATGCCGGCGTCGGCCTGCGGGCGGGGCGCAGCGGGGGCCGCGGCCGGGGCGGGTGGCATGGGCGGTGGTGCGCCCGGGTCGCGGGCCGCCAGCAGATCCTGCGCGTCCTCGCCGAGTCCCTGAGCGACGGCGTACTGGTGCAGCTCGGGCAGGGGAGGACGGTGGCCACTGCGGAGGATGGTCGCGACGGCCTTCATGTACGAGGGCGACGCGGGCGTGCGACGCCGGGCCGGCGGAGCGATCCGGCCGTAGAGGGCGACGCCGGGGCCCGCGTCGAGCGGGTGCTCCGTGAGGGCCTGCCAGCTCTCGGGGTCGGTGTGCAGGTCGACGAGGACGGCGGTGCTGCCCGCCGGGCGCAGCCGCAGCTCCTGTGTGATCCAGTGCCAGGGAAATCCGGTGTAGCGCACTGTCGCCGTCGTGGTCCTGGCGAGCGCGACGTGCAACTGCCGCTGGCGGCGGTCGAGATGGACCTGCCCGATGAGGTAGACCGTCAGGGGCCCCGGCGCCATGGCCGCCGCCCGCAGCCGGGTGAGGACCGCCTGCGGGTCCAGGGGGTCGGCCAGCTCCACTACGCTCGCGGTCGGTGTTCCCGCGAGCGTCTGCGGTGACACCGCCGCAAGCACCGGGAGCACGGACGCCGCGTCCACCAGACGTCCCCTGCCCACGGGGGCGGCCGCGACGAGCAGCACGGTTCCAGGCATGGGCCCCTCCCTCTCGATCAGCACGTCAGCACCGTATCCGCATCTCCCGCCCGGCGCGCCCGCCGGGCGGAGTTCGGAGCCGACACTGAGAGCCTGTCTTTGGAGCCGCGCGGGGCTTCTGGTGAACCGGTGAACTCGCTCGCCCCGATCCGCGATCGGGGCGGCGTGGGGTTCTTCGCGGGGCAGTTGCCCGACGTCCTCGACGAGGTGACGACGGCCACGGAGCGGAGTACCCGGTAAACCCCGAAGAGGCCCGCTTCCCCCGGTGGCGCGGCCTCGCGTCCGCCGGATGGCGCAGTCGGCGTGCGTCCTGCCGTTCCTGACGATCTCCTTTCGTAGATGGGTTACGACATAGAACGCCCGCTCCGAGCGGGCACCACACGACGTGACGCACTGGGCATGGCCGCGGTGCTGCTGACGGGCGGCGCCCTCACCGTGGGGGCGGACTCGCCCTGGGCCGACCAGGAGCCCGACGACTCCTGCGAGGTCGCCTACGACGCCGAGTTCGAGGAAGTGCTCGCGCGGGCCGACGCGGAAGTTCCCGAGGACGACGCCCGCGGGCTCGCCCCGGACGGCCCCGCCCGCCGGCTCCAGCCGCCGCTGCGCCGCCGCTTCCGGGTCTCCACCCGCTACGGCGTCCGCGGCAGTTGGCTCGCGGGCCACCACCCCGGGGTCGACCTCGCGGTCCCCCGCGGCACCGCCGTGTACGCGGTGGGCGGCGGGGTCGTGGTGCTGGCCGGCTGGGCCGGGGCGTACGGCAAGGCCGTCACCGTGCGGATGCCGGACGGGCACTACGCGGTGTACGCGCACCTCTCCAGTATCCGGGTGCGCCAGGGCTCCCGCGTCGGCACCGGCGCGCGGCTCGGCAGCAGCGGCGCCACCGGCCGCGCCACCGGGCCCCACCTGCATCTGGAGATAAGGGCCAAGCGCCACTACGGCTCGGACGTCAATCCCTACCGCTACCTCGCCCGGCGGGGCGCCCGACTCTGGTGATCCGTTGTCAGACCCGGCTGGCAGCATGAACGCATGGGATTCTTCGATGACTTGGCCGCGCCCGAGGAACCGGCCGGGCCGCGTGACGAGGTGGCCAGGCTCGGCCCTTGGGAGGAGCGGACGTCACGGGAGCGGCCACCGGTCGACTGGTTCTCGCCCGCGTTGGTGCCGCAGCTCGCCGTGGCCGGTGGTGGTCCTGCCGCCAAGGTGCTGGTGACCGGCTGGTCCGTGTGGCCGGACTCGGTCACGCTGCATCTCTCCGTGCACCGGCCGGTCCACTGGCAGGGCCGGCAGGGGGGCCGGCAGTCGGGGCTCCGGGTGGGGCTCCTGCTGGGCGACGGCAGGCGGGTGACCTCGCTCGACGCGCCCGAGGAGTGGGTGCTCGGGCCCGCGCAGATGTACGCCGCCATGACGGGTCTGGGGAAGGCGACCGGTCTGATCCCGCTGGATCCCGGTTCGGGCGACGCCCGCCGTTCGCTGTACAGGAGGGACGTCGACCTGCACCTGCCGGAACTGCCGCCCCCTGGCGAGACGCTGCTGGTCGTCGAGTGGCCGGACGAGGAGATCCCCGAGACCCGCACGCCGGTCGACGCCGACGCTCTGCGCGCCGCGGCCGCCCGCGCCCTGGAGGTCTGGCCCGGCCTGCCCTCCCAGGAGACGGGCACGGGCTTCGCGGCCATCCTCGACGTCCAGGCGGGCGGGCCCCCCGAATTCCTCGCCCGGCCGCTGTCCGCGTACGAGCGCAGGATGCTGCGCGAGCAGGAAGAGGAACGCCTGCGCTATGTACCGCGGGCCGACTGGGAGGGCATGCGCTACGAGGACTGGGGCGACGCGGCCCTGATCCGGGCCCGGCTCGACGGCGGCGCACCGGCCGACGCCGACATCTGGTCGGGTGCCACGCCCCTGCACCTGGCCGCGGAGCGGGGCGGCGCGGAGGCGGTGGCCGCGCTGCTCCCGCATGTCACACGTGTCGACGCACCGGACGACGAGGAGCACACCGCGCTGTGGCACGCCGCCTGCCAGGGCGACGAGGGCAGCGTCCGCGCGCTCATCGGGGCCGGGGCGGACGTGTGGTCCCCGCAGACCGGCCCCTGGTCACCGGGCCGACTGCTGCTGACGACGCCGCTCGCCCCGGTCGTCGCGGAGCTGCCGGGGGCGGTGGCACTGCCGGCCGACGAACTGGCGGCCTTCCGTGCCGCGGACACCCTCGTCGAGGCCTTCGGCGCGGAGGAACCGTGGACCGAGGGGCTCGGCATCGCCTTCGTCCGCGACCTCGGCGAGGACGAGGTCATCCGGCGGCTGGGCGCGGACCCCGCGCACTGCCCGGAGGTCACCCCGGAGGACGGCTCGTTCGACGAGGAGGACCGGGAGGAGGAGGCCCCCGATGATTCTCTGCGCTACGTGTCGGTGACCGCGCTGCCCGGCAGCCCCGGCGGCTGCGTCATCACCCAGGACGGGTACATGCCGAGCGATGACGCCGTGCTGCGCGCGATATCGCCGGGAACCAGCGTCTACGCGCTGTACTTCAACCCCAAGGGCGGCACCCACGGCACGCTGGCCAGGGACGGCGAACTCGTGGACCACGAAGAGGTCGGCCTCTCCCCCGACGAGACGGACCGGCCTGCGCACTGGCACTTCCGCTTCTGGCAAAGCGGCTCCTACGTCCCGTACACCGCGCGCACGCTCGCCTACGCCTGTGCGGCGGCCGGGCTGCGTGTCACCGACGGCAGGGCGGCCCTCGACGACCGGCACCCTCGACGCCGGGTGGAACTGCCCCCGGAGCTCACGCGCTGACGGCCACCCGACAAGATCAGGCAGCGGGTGTCGGGTCCGCCACCGTACGCGTTGCCTAGCGTTGCCTAGCGTGGTACTCGCAGGAGAGGAAGGAGGCCGGGCGTGCTGGAGCGGCTCAACCAGGCCATGGAGTACGTCGAGGGCCACCTCGGCCAGTCCGTCGACGTGGCGGAGGCGGCCCGTATCGCGGCCACTTCGGACTATCACCTGCGCCGGATGTTCTCGGCGCTCGCGGGCATGCCGCTCTCGGAGTACATCCGGCGCCGGCGACTGACCCTCGCGGGTGCCGAGGTGCTGAAGGGGCGGGACACGCTCCTCGAGATCGCGGTCCGCCACGGGTACGGCTCGGGTGAGGCGTTCGCCAGGGCGTTCCGTGCCATGCACGGCATCGGGCCCGGCGAGGCCCGGCGCACCGGAGCCACGGTCAGCTCCCAGTCGCGGATGACGTTCCGGCTCACCGTCGAAGGGAGCACCGACATGCGCTACCGCGTGGTGGACAAGCAGGCGTTCACCGTCGTCGGGCCCAAGGCCCGGGTACCGCTGGTGCACGCGGGGCCGAACCGGGCGATCATCGATTTCGTCCGGGGAATCCCGCCGGAGGAGATGGAGCGTCTGGAGAAGCTGTCGGACCAGGAGCCGAAGGGCGTCCTCGCCGTCTGCGACGACCTGGACCCGGGCCGCGCCGAAGGCACGGAACTCGACTACTACCAAGGCGTGATCACTTCCGCGGCGGCACCGGAGGGTGCGGCGACGCTGTCCGTCCCCGCCGGGTCGTGGGCGGTCTTCTCGGCCTCGGGCCCGGTACCGGAAGCCGTTCAGCACCTGTGGCGGGACGTGTTCACCGAGTGGTTCCCCTCCAACCCGTACCGCAGCCGCCCCGGCCCCGAGATCCTGCGGACGCGCCTGTCGGCGGACAAGTCCGGGGCGGACTCCGAGCTGTGGCTCCCCGTGGAGCGGGAGGAGATCAGGGGCTGACGCCCCGGCGGCTCGCGGCGAAGCGGGACGGGGGCATGCCGAAGGCGCGGGTGAAGGCGGCGGTGAACGCCGCGGGAGAGGAGTAGCCGATCCGGCTGCCGACTTCGCTGACCGAGGCGGTGCGCAGCAGGGGGACGGCCGCGAGCAGGCGCGCGCGGCCCCGCCAGACGGCGGGGCTTTCGCCCGTTTCGGCGCGGAAGCGGCGGGTGAAGGCCCGCTCACTCATCGCCGTACTTTCGGCCCAGGCGGCATTGGTGGCGTCGGGGTCGGGGGCTGCCAGGTAGGCGCGGCAGAGCCGTGCGAGGTCGGCGGAGGCGGGGATTCCTACGTGGAAGGGGAGCGGGGCGCGTTCGGCGATCTCGTACAGGAGGAGCGCGGCGATGTTCCCGGCGCGCCCGGAGAGGCTGTACTCGGCATCGAACTCGACGGCGGCCAGAAGCAGTTCGCGCAGGAGCGGGGGGACGTCCACGACCGTGCAGGTGGCGGGCCACCAGGGGACCGCGTCCGGTTCGATGTACAGGCTCCGGGTGCTCACTCCCAGCATGCGGACCCGGTGGCGGGTGGCGGGCGGGATCAGGACGGCGCGCTCGGGCGGCACGGTCCAGGCGCCTTCGGCGGTGTCGACGGCCATGACGCCGGTGGCGCCGTAGAGGAACTGGGCGCGCCGGTGTTCGTGCCAGTCAAGGACGTGGCCGGGCGGGTAGTCGGTGCCGATGGGCAGGACGGCCCGGTCGACGTGGTCGACCTCGGCCAGCGGGATGTTCTTCACCCCTCCACCGTAGTGGCCGAGACGCGAAAGAACCGTGCCGACCATCGCATGCGGGTGGGGCGGCGCGGCTGGTGGGGTGGGGCCATGGACTTCGTGATGTTGGTCGGGGTCGGGCTCCTCACCGGAGTGACGACGGTGCTGTTCGGTTTCGGTGGCGGGTTCGTCGCCGTGCCGGTCGTGGTGGGGGCGGACGCCGTGCTCGGCGCGGACGCGATGCGGGTGGCGACGGCGACCTCGGCCCTGGTGATGGTGGTGAACTCGGGGTTCGCGACGGCCGTGACCCCGCGGCGCGTGCTCGTCGCGCTCCGCGGCAGCGGCAGGCTCCTCGCACTGCTTGCCGCCGGTGCCGCGGCCGGCGCGTTCGCCGCCCGCATCGCCCCGGCCGGTCTGGCCCGCTGGGCGTTCGTCGGTTACGTCGTCCTGACCATCGTCGACCTGCTCCTGCGCCCGGGCTTCCTACGTCCGCAGGCGGGGGCGCGGACCGAACCGGCCCCTACTGCTCCGCGTCCGCTGTCGCCCGCCCTCGGCGCGCCGATCGGCGTGGTCGCCGCCTTCCTCGGCGTGGGCGGCAGCGTCATGACCGTGCCCGCGATGCGGCGGGCCGGGCACACGATGCGGGTGGCGACCTCGCTGGCCAACCCCCTCACCCTCGCCATCGCGCTCCCGGCCACCGCGGTCTCGCTCGGCGTGGCGGCGGTCCCTACAGCCGCGGACGCGCACGTGCACTTGGTCGGCCTGCTCGACCTCCACGCCGCCGCGGCGCTGCTCCTGGGCGCCTTGCCGGTCATCGCGGCGCTCCGCCGACGCCCGCCGCGCATCCCCGACCGCGTCCACGCCTGGGCGTACGTGGGCCTGCTCGCGCTGGTGGCGGTCGCGATGCCACTGCTCTCCTGAGCCGGGACGCCGGCCCGGGCTTCCGGAGCGAGCCGCTGAATGACAGAGCTCGGGCCGCGCCGGAACCGTGGGACGAAATCAGTCGAGACAGAACTCGTTGCCCTCAATGTCCTGCATCGGTATGCACGACTCGTTCTCCTCGTCGGCATACAGCGTCTGCACGTGTACCGCGCCGAGCGCGACCAGCCGTGCGCACTCGGCCTCGAGCGCGGCAAGCCGCTCCGCCCCCACGAGCCCGGTACCGACCCGCACGTCGAGATGCACCCGGTTCTTCACGACCTTGCCCTCGGGAACGCGCTGGAAGTACAGCCGCGGGCCGACACCCGAGGGGTCACTGCACACGAACGACGCGCCCTGGCGCTCAAGCGGCTGCGAGCGGATGAACTCGTCCCACGTGGCGAATCCCTCCGGCGGCTCCGGTACGACGTACCCGAGCACCTCGCACCAGAAGCGGGCGACGCGCTCTGGGTCCGCACAGTCGAAGGTGACCTGGAACTGCTTGATCGTTGACATCGGCGCACCATAGCAGGGGGCTCTTTCGCTCATCTCCCGGGATTGGTACGGGAGTTGGCGGGGCCCGGCACTCTCAGCGGACGAAGCCCTGGGTGACGCGCACCCTCACGAGTCGACTCGGACACACAACTACTCTAAGTAGTCATCCAGTTGACGTTGGAACAGTTGCGGTGTCGTGACAATCCGACCGGCCTACGAGGATACAAACGGACTCTGAGCGGGAACGATGGAGACGTGACCTCGGTGCCGTCCAGGACTTCGGTGGCGTCCGGCGCCGGTCATCGCACGGCGTGCCACCACTCCGCTGATTACTCTCCGTGAAGGGAGAGGGACACTGCTTCACTGGGAAACGGGCACCGCCGACTTCACCTTCGGCCTGCGTCACCGCGTGGTGAACGGCACTGATGTCCTTGCGTTTTGGGGCGAACTGGACGCCTGGGCCGACCAGGAGCTCGCCCCCCGTGTCACAGCACTCCTCGACCGGGCCGGCCCGCGGGTCGTCACGGACCTGCGGGAGGTGACCTTCATGGACGCCGGCGGCCTGCGGCTGCTGGTCCGGATCCGGCGACAAGTGGCCCACCACCAGGGCACCTTGTGGCTCGTCCCCGGCAGCGCGCGCAACTGGCGCCTGCTGCGCATCACCGCGCTGGACCGGGCCTTCACCATCCCGGCCTCCCCGCCCGTCCCCTGCGTACGGACCGGCGCGCGCAGCGGGTACCGCTGACCCGACCGCGCGACCACCACCACACGCCACCACACCCCACGCCCTATGCCCGACCCCACGCCCACACACCCCCGCACCGTATGCGGGGCGTCCGGCAAGCCCGCATGAGAAGGAGCGCGCGGGGCATCCGGCAGCTATGCATCTCCCATCCATGCGCCTCCCCTCCCCGCGTCTCCCCTCGACCGCCGGCCGCGGAAAGCTCAAGGCGCGGCGTGCGGCCAAGGGCCGGGGCGTCGCCGCCGCGGCGCGCGCCGGATTCGTCGGGCGCGGCGTCATATACCTGCTGGTCGGCGCGCTCGCCCTGCGGATCGCCTTCGCCGACGGCGGGGGCGGCCGGCAGGCCGACCGCGGCGGAGCCATGGCGGAGCTCGCGGACCGGCCGTTCGGGAACGTACTCCTGTGGCTGCTCGGCTGCGCGCTGGCGGGCATGGCCCTGTGGCGGCTCTCGGAAGTCTTCTTCGGCCAGGCGGGCCCCGACGGCGACACCGCAGGAAAGCGGGCCCTGGCCGGTGCGCGCTGCCTCTTCTACGGCTTCGTGTCGTACTCCGTCCTCGCCTACGCCTCTGGCGACGAGGGCAGCGGCAGCGGTGCGAGCGACCGGAACACCCAGGACGCGACGGCGAAGGTGCTGGACTGGCCCGGCGGGCAGTGGATCGTCGCCGCCGCGGGCGCCGGGGTGATCGTGGCGGGACTCTGGATCGCCGGGCGCGCGCTCCTGCGCAAGTTCCACCGCCGACTGCGCATGTCCGAGATGTCCCGGCGGGTCCGCCGGGGCGTCGACATCCTCGGGACCACCGGCGGCGCGACGCGGGGCGTGGTGTTCGCCGCCGCCGGCGTCTTCGCCGTCACCGCGGCGCTGCGGCACAAACCGGGTGAGGCCAAGGGCATGGACAACACTCTGCGTTCCTTCGCCGACACGGCCGGCGGACCGTGGCTGCTCGTGCTGATCGCCGTCGGCCTCGGCGCGTTCGGCCTCTTCTCCTGGGCGAACGCGCGCTGGCGCAAGTTCTGACTCCGGAACTCCGTGGGGCGGGAGGGCGTTGGCAGAACGACGCGCAGAACGCGCGGGCATGGACGAACGGGTAGTCGAGGTGGCACGGATGGCGATGTGGGACCGGATCAAGGACCAGGCCAAGGGTCTGCAGCAGCAGTCGCAGGGGGCTCGGGGCGGCGGCCACGGACGGTCGGGGTCCGGGTCCGGCGGTGGCTCGAAGGCGCAGCTCGTGGGCGTGCTCAAGACCCAGCTCGCCTCCCTCAAGACCGAGCTCAAGAGCGGTGCCTACCGGGACGCGAGCATGGCCATGTGCGCGCTGGTCGCGGCCGCCGACGGGTCGGTCGACCCGGCCGAGCGGCAGCATGTGGAGTCGCTGATCCTGCAGAACGACGTCCTGCGGAACTTCCCGCCCGAGCAGCTGCAGCAGCGGTTCAACAAGCACGTCGACCAGCTGACGGCCAACTTCCAGCAGGGCAAGACCCAGGCCATGCAGGAGATCGCCAAGGCGGCGAAGAAGCAGACGGAGGCCAAGGCCGTCGTGCAGACCGGCTTCGTCGTCGCCGGAGCGGACGGGTACATCGCTCCGGCCGAGGAGCAGGTCCTGCGGGAGGCGTGTGCGGCGCTCGGCGTCTCCCCGCAGGAGTTCGGCCTCTGATCCGGCCGCTATCCGGTCTGTGACCAGGCCATGATCGGGCCGCACAGCGACCTGCCCGCTCAGGCGCCCGCCCGCAGGCACACGCCCGCTCGGTCCCGCTCCGGGACCGAGCGGGACCGAGGCCCGCGTCCTGCCTCGGAAAGCGGTTCAGACAACCGCTCCCGTGCCTCGCTCCTTCCTCCTGCGCGCCTCCAACGGGCTGTATGCGCCCGGTTCGTCGTCGGAGTCGTCGGACCGGCCCGGGCGCGGGGCCGGTGGCGTCACGGGGTGGCGTTGTTCGAGCGCGACGGCGAGGGGGACGGCGGTGAAGACGGTCGAGGCCGTGCCGACGAGGACGCCCGCGATCAGCGCGAGCGAGAAGTCCGCGAGCGAGTCCCCGCCGAGCACCGCGAGGGCGGTGAGGATGAACAGGGCGCCCATTCCCGTGTTGACCGTACGCGGCAGCGTCTGCACCACCGCCCGGTTGGCGGTGCCCGCGAGATCGCCGCGCGGATGGCGGCGGCGCGCCTCCCGCATCCGGTCGAAGACGACCACCGTGTCGTTGACCGAGTAGCCGATCACGGTGAGCAGCGCGGCGAGGAAGACGCTGTCGACGGGCTTGCCGAGCCAGGCGAAGAGGCCCACCACGAGCAGTACGTCGTGGACCATCGCCGACACGGCCGCCGCCGCGAGCGTCCAGCGGAATCGCGCGCTCAGATAGATCAGCTGGGCGGCGACGGCGATACCGAGGGCGATGAGCGCCTTCTGGCGCAGCTCGCTGCCGAGGCTCGGTCCGATCAGTTCGTCGCGTTCGACGGTGACGGTGCCGCCCCGCTGCGCCAGAGCCTCCTTGACGCGCTGCTGTTCATCGTCGGTGAGCCGTTCCGTGCGTACGGAGATGTCGCCGTCCCCCGACTCCTGCACGACCGCGCGCGGAAAGCCCGCGTCGGACACGGCGCCACGTGCCGTGTCGGCGTCGACGGACCTGCTGGTGCTGTACTCGACGAGGCGGCCACCGGTGAACTCGACGCCGAATTCCAGCCCCCGCAGCGCGATGCCCGCGACGGCGACGGCGACCAGGAGGCCGCTGACGCCGAGCCACCGGCGCCGGTGGCGGACGGGCCGCGGATCGCGGCGGGCCAGCCAGGTGCGGACGCGGCCCGCCGAGGCGAGGCCCGTCAGCGCCGGACGCCTGCGCACGAAGCTGCGGCCGACGGCGAAGTCGGCGAGCACGCGGGTGATGATCAGCGCGGTGACCATCGACGCGAGAACACCGATGCAGAGGGTGACGCCGAAGCCCTTGACCGGTCCTGTGGCGAAGAGGAAGAGCAGCCCGGCGGCGAGCAGCGTCGTCACGTTCGAGTCGATGACCGCGCTCCACGCCTTGGTGAAGCCGGTGCGGACCGGTTTGGCCAGGTCCTTCGAGCGTACGGCGAGGTACTCCTCCCGCGCCCGTTCGAAGACGAGCACGTTGGCGTCGACGGCCATGCCGATGGCCAGGACGAAGCCGGCGAGTCCCGGCAGGGTGAGCGTCGCGCCGAGCGCCACCAGAGCGGCGTACGAGAGGAGGCCGTAGAGCGCGAGGGCGAGCGCGGCGAGTGCGCCCATGAGCCGGTAGACGACGGTGAGGAACAGCGCGGTCAGGACGACGCCGATCACCGCCGCCCGGCTGCTCGCCTCGATGGCCTCGGCGCCGAGCGTCGGGCCGACCGTGCGCTGCTCGACGACGTCGACGGGCACCGGCAGCGCGCCGCCCTTGACGAGCGCGGCGAGGTCGCGGGCCTCGGTCCGGTCGAAGTCCCCGGTGATCTGGGTGGAACCGCCGGTGATACCGGTCTTGCACGCCACGCCAGGGTTGACGCCGGGCGCGGAGATGATCTTGTCGTCGAGGGTGATGGCGACGCGTCGTTCGGGTGCGCCCTGGGGCGCGCAGGCCGCGTCGCCGGTGAGCGTCGCCCAGGTGTGCCCGGCCGCCTTGCGGAAGTCGAGGGAGACGGTCCAGCCGGCGAGGGACTGCTGGTCGAGCATCGCCTCGGCGTCCTTGACGCCGTCGCCGGTCAGCGCGGTGGGGCCGAGTTCGAGGTGGTTGCCTGGGCGGTCGGGGTCGGGCAGGGTCCGTGATCCGTCGGCGGCGGGCCGCGTGCCGCCCTTCTCCGCCGTTTCCCCGGTCACCGGGTGGATCGTCAGCTGGGCGGTGCGCCCGATGACTTCGGCCGCTTTGCGCGGGTCCTGCACGCCGGGCAGTTCGACGATGATGCGCTTCTCGCCGGAGCGTGCGATGCCCGGTTCGGAGACGCCGAGGGCGTCGACGCGCTGTCGCAGGACCTCCAGGGCGCGGTCGGTGGACGCGGCGTCCGCCTCGACGGTGGGCGAGTCCTTGGTCTCCAGGACGATTTGGGTGCCGCCTCGCAGGTCGAGGCCGAGGCGGGCGGATTGGGTGAGAGCGATGTAGAGGGACAGGGCGACGGCCGCGAGTGCGACGACCGCCCGCCACAGGGGTGCGCGTGACATGGGTTCTCCGCGATGAGGGCAGGACGGAAGAACGCGTGACCGGGCAGCGCGCATACGGCGGGCACGCACGGTGTGAGCGCGAGCGAGGCTCACCCCATAAGGGCTCGCGCACACGGCGTGCGCCGGGCCCCGTGCGGCATGCGTGTGCGACGGGTCAGGCGTCGGGAACGGTCTGCTTGCTCATCGGTGGGGCGGCCCGCGCGGAGCGGCCGTCGCGCGGGGCCGCTGCGGCGGCGCGAGGTCGGTGGCGGGACGTGCGTCCGCCCAGCCGCGCGCACGGTGCGGCGCCGAGTCGAGGGCCGTCGGCCCGGGACCGGGCGGCTGCGGACCGGGGATGTGCGCGTCCGGCCGGTGCGTGACGGCGATGTGGAGGGCCGGGGTGTCGTGGGGCCCGGTCGGGCGCCCGGCGTGCGCCGCCACGGCGTGCCGGGTGGGCGGCGCGCCGGCCGGTGCGCCGTACGCCGCCGCGGAGGGGACGAAGAGGGCGAGCACCGTGACGACGAGGGAGAGCGCGGATGCGGCCAGGCGCGCGGAACGGCTCTGCCGCGGCATGCCGACCCCCGTCCTGCGCTGCTCGTCCGGAAGCGCTCGGCGCACCCCCGAACTCCCCAACGTACGGAGAGCCGGGCCGGTTCCGAGCGAGGGGCCGGACTTCACGCCCCGTACTCCACCAGGCTGGTCGGCACGACGATCCGGCGGGCGGGCGCCTGCGCGGCGGCCTCCTCCCCCGCTTCGGTTCCTCGGGCGCGCAGACGGTCCACGAGGAGGCGGCCCGCCGCGCGGCCGACCTCGTCGCTGTCGTACGCGACGAGCGTGAGGGCCAGGCCGAGCGCGTCGGCCAGCTCGAAGTCGTCGAAGCCCGCGAGGGCGACACCCGTGCCGCCCGCGCCGCCCGCACGGCCCTCGGCCCGCAGCGCGCGGAACGCCCCTATCGTGTTGCGGTTGTTGGAGCAGAACAGCGCGGTCGGCGGGTCGGGCGACGCGAGGAGTTCGGCCGCGGCGCGGGTGGCCTCCTGCGGTTCCGTCTGGCCCTGGCGTACGAGGCCCGGGTCGACGGCGAGCCCGGCCGCGGCGAGGGCCGCCGCGTATCCGCGGAGTCTCTGCGTGCCGGTGTAGACGGCGGGCGGTGAGCCGAGGAAGCCGATGCGGCGGTGGCCGCGCGCCAGGAGGCGGGCCGTGGCGTCGCGGGCCCCGCCGAAGTCGTCGACCAGGACGCAGTCGGCGGCGAAGCCGTCGGGCGGGCGGCTGGCGAGGACCACAGGGACGCCGCCGGCCGCCGCCGCGGCGAGATGGCGCTGGTCGGCGCCTGCCGGGACGGCGATGACGCCGTCGACCCGGCGGGCCAGCAGGTCGGCGACCAGCTCCTGTTCGGCGTCGAGGTCCTGTCCGGTGTTGCCGATGACCGTCTTCAGGCCGTGCCGGGTGACCACGGAGTCGACGCCGAGGGCGAGACGTGAGTAGAAGGGGTTGGCGAGGTTGGTGACGACGAGCCCGACGAGGCCGGTGCCGCGGCCGAGCCGGAGGCTGCGGGCCACCTCGTTGGGGCGGTAGCCGAGCGCGGCGGCGGCGGCCCTGACCCGCTCGCGGGTGGCGGGCAGCACCTGCGGATCGTCGCGCAGCACTCGGGACGCCGTCATCGCACTGACCCCGGCGCGTTCGGCGACGTCCCGCAGGGTCGGCGGACCGCTTTTGGGCTCGCGCGGTGGCCGACCGCTGCTCGGGTCGTGCGGTCCGGGCATGGTGCGGATGTCCTTCCGTTCCGTTCGGCGCCCCGCGTCGGCCCCCACTCAGGGCGCGGCTGCCGCGTGCGCCGCCGCGCCGACGAGCGCCGCGTTCCCGCCGAGGCGCGCGGGGCGCAGCGTGACGGGAGTATCCCCCAGCCCGGCGCGCAGCGCGGGGCGGAGCAGGTCCCAGGAGGCGGCCATGGCGCCGCCGACGACGAGGACGCTCGCGTCGAAGGCGCGCAGGTGCGGGCCGAGAACGGCGCCGAGGATCGTGAAGGCCTCCTCCAGGACGTGCCGCGCGTGCCGCTCCCCCGCCCGCGCCCGGTCCGCGATGTCGCTCACATCCAGGTCCGCGGTCGTGTCCTTGCCGCCGTAGCGCGCGAGGATCGCCCGTCGGGACACCGTCTCCTCCAGGGGTCTGCCGTCCGCCTCGACGAGGTCGATGCGGCCCTGTGGCGGTACGCCGGGGCCTCGGTGCTGTACGTCGCCTGCCAGGAGGAAGGCCGAACCGACGCCTGTGCCGAGGGTGATGCCCACACTCCGCTCGTGCCCGTGCGCGGCGCCCGCCCGCCACTCGCCGAGGAGGAAGGCGTGCGCGTCGTTGAGGAAGACGGCTTCCGCGGGGCGCGGCCACACGCCGTCGAGGAGCACCGCGCGTACGTCGATGCCGTACAGGTCGTCGAACTTGCCGACGCCCTCGAAGCGGGCGACGCCCTTCTCGTAGTCGAAGGGGCCGGGGACGGCGACGCCCCACACCTGTCCGGCCGGGGCGTCCAGTTCTCCGGCGCAGCGCACGAGTGCGCCGAGGACGTGTTCGGCGGTGCCCCGGGGGTGGACCGGCCGCCGCACGTGCCGGGTCACGGTCGCGGTGGCGGGGTGGGCGAGGGCCGCGGTCACGTGGCTGCCGCCGAGTTCGAGGACGGGCATCGGGTGTGGCGGCCTCATGCGTCCGCTTCGGGGTGCTCGGGGCGGACCAGTGCCTTGACGACCTTGACCGGGGTCTCGCCGAGCGCTGCCAGCTCGTAGGGGCCGACCGCGGCGGGCACCGTCAGCGTCTCGGCCCGGTAGAGCGTATGCCGTTCCCCCGCCGCCGTGCGCACCATGACGCCCTCGCCCTCCACGACGTTCAGTACGTGGAAGCGGCCCGCCGTGTCGTCGTCGGCCACGGCGCCCTCGTCCAGGGCGTGGCGCCGCACTTCGTAGAACATCTCGTCCAGGGCGCCGAGGAGTTCCTCGCGCCAGCCGGGCCCCGCGCGCAGGGTGCGTGGTTCCTGGACCAGGTCCCGTGCGACGGCGGCGCCGCGACGTCCGGATTCCAGGTTGGCGAGGCCGTGTTCGTAGGGGAGTTGGCGGAGGCGTCCGTCGGCGTCGGGGCGCAGCCAGTCGTAGAAGCGGAGGGAGTAGAGGTAGGGGGTCGCGCTGATCTCCAGGACGACGTTCCCGGCGCCACTGGCGTGCGGGGTGCCCGCGGGGATCATGAAGAGGCGGCCCTGTTCGGCGGGGAAGGTCAGCACGTGGTCCTCGGGGTCCATGGGGACCCCGTCGTGCGCGGCCTCCTCTACCTCCTTGCGGAAGAGGTCGAGGTCGGCGTCCTCGCGCAGGCCGAGGAAGACGCGGGCCCGCGGGCCGCCCAGCGTCACGTAGTAGGTCTCGTGCTGGGTGTAGGACCAGCCGAACCGCTCCCTCATGTACGGCGCCTTGGGGTGGCAGTGCACGGAGAGGTTGCCGCCGCCCGCGGTGTCGAGGTAGTCGAAGCGGATCGGGAAGGAGGTGCCGAAGCGGTCGGCGACCTGGGTGCCGAGCACCGCCCCCGGGTGGAGGGAGCACAGCAACTGGAAGGGCACTTCGCACTGTTGGCCGGGGTGGGTGCCGATGAGGAGACCGGACTCGGGGGCGATGAGTTCGTATCCGAGGGCGGTGTTGCGGGCCTCGGCACCGAAGCCGAGCCGCTGCTGTCCCCAATGGCCGCCCCAGGGCGTGGCGTTGAAGTAGGGCCTGGTCCGTACGGGGTGGTGCGCGAGGTGCGCGAGGGTGGCGCGCAGCCCGGCGCCGTCGATGCAGGTGGGCCGGTCACGGTCCTGGACGTCGAGCCAGGCGTCGAGGCGGGGCGCGAGGGCGTCGCGGTGGCGGTCGAGAACGGGCCAGTCGATGTAGAAGAGCCGCCTCAACGTCCCTTTCGCTCCCGGGAGTCCGAGGTTGCGGCCGGTTCCCGCGGCGACGGCCGCCTCGGCGTGGCGCTTGGGCAGGTCGGCGTACCAGAGCACGTCGTGCGGGACGAGGCATGCGCCGGGGCCGTGGACGAGCAGCAGCTCGCGGTCCTGGGGCCGCTCCGGCCGCGGCAGGTCGTCGAAGAGGTCGCGGAGCGGGGTGTCGGCGAGCTTGGCGTAGTACGGGTCCTGGGCGTCCTCGGCGGATTCGGTGCGGCGTCGCACGGTGTCGGGCGGGGCGTGGTGGGCGCGCAGGTCGAGGGTGCGCACGGTGGTGCCGCGTTCGGACAGTTCCTCGGTCAGCCGGGCGGCGAGGCCGTCCCAGTCGACCGTCGGCGGGCCGTCCACGGCGACGGTGGCGGGGCCCGGGGGCAGTTGCGCGGCGACGCCCTGCCAGCCCGTGGCGAGGACGGCCCCGTGCGCGGGGGCGTAGCGCGGGTCGAGCCGGTACACACGTTCTCCTTCGCGCGGACGTACGGGAACAACGCTCGGGGCGGCTTTCACGGACGTACCGGAAAACCACCGGAAGCACCTGCAGGCCCTTCGGCCACCGCGTCCGGGCGCGTGAAGAGCACGGCGGTCGTGCCGAGCGCGGGCACGTCCAGCGCCACCTCGCCGCCGGTGCACGGCAGTTCGTCGATCGCGGTGCCGAGGAAGTCCGCGCGATGGGCGGCGGCCACCGGGAAGCGGGCGCGGACCCGGCAGGTCACCGGCTGCTCCGCGAACGACTGCAGGCGCAGCAGGACGTGTCCGGGCCGCGGGGTGGTCGCACCGACGAGGCGCACCCGTGGGTCGTCCAGATCGGCGAAGCAATGGTGGTCCGGCGCGGCGTCCGAGACTCCTCTGGCCCGGACGGCGCGCATCGGACGGCTCCAGGCCGCGGCCGTCGCCGGTCCGAGTCCGGCCGCGCCTGAGCCGCTGGCCAGGCTGTACCGGAAGGTGAGCTCGAAGCCCTGCGCACTGGGGAAGTTGGTGTCCCAGAGGTTGTTGTGGATCCAGGAGAAGACGGTGGCGGGCTCGTCGTGGTCCATCGTCCTGGGGAACGGCGCGTAGGGCAGGGCGATGTTGCCGAACTGCACGAGCGGCGCGTCCTGCGTGGACCAGGCCACCGCCAGGTCGTCGTCGGCCAGGGTCACCCAGCGGCGCACCGCGCGCATGTGCGGGGCGGAGCCCGGTACCACCGGCAGTCCGCTGCCGGTGGCGCCGCCCGAGGCCTCCATCCGGACGACCGGTGCGTCGAAGGCGAAGGGGAAGGCGAAGTAGGCGCTCTCCTTGCCGAGTCCCCCGTCCTTGTCGAGGCGGTTCTCGATGTCGAGGCGGGGCACGCCGTGCCGGAGGGTGAGCGTGGTGCGCAGCCGGTTGGCTCCGGCCGGACGGGTCTCGTAGGTGACGGACTCGGCGACGGCCGTCGAGCGGCGGGCGATGAGTGCGGCGGGCGGGGCGACGGCTCGGACGCCGAGTTGTTCGAGGCGGTCCGACGCCGTGGTGCGGCTGGAGTTGTGGTTGAAGGCGCCCGCGGTGGTGTAGCTGTCGTGGACATAGCCGTTGAAGCCGACGACGGCGTCCGGGCGGACGAGTTCGCGGCCGGTCCGCTTGTCGATGACCGACGCGACGCAGGCGTGCGCGAGGTCGACGCGGACGGCGAGGTGCTCGTTCTCCAGGAAGGCCGGCTCGGGGTGGGCCAGCGCCTCGGCGGCGGACTCGGCGGGGTCCTCGCGTTCGGTGCCGCCGGTCGGGTTCCATCCGGTGGCGGCCCGCACCGTCGTGCCGTCCGGGTCCCGGGACGTCTCGGCGGCCGCGAGACGGATGTCGAGGCGCACCGATCCGGCGGCCGGCACGTCGTCGACGCGGACGAGCAGGAACCGGCCGGCGTCGCGGTGGTCGTCATTGGTCTGCGGCCTCTCCTCGCAGGCCAGCCGGCGCCCGTCGCGCGCGTCGTGAACGGTCACGGGCCGCTCCAGCGGCACGGTGCTCTCGGGCAGGAAGACGCCGACGACGTCGGTGCGCGGCCACGAGCAGGTATTGACGACGTGGTACGTCGCCGCGGCGTCCGGCGAGGCGGCGAGCCGCTGTCCGAGGCGGGCGCTCGCGCGGGCGAGCAGCGCGTTGCTGTCGTCGTGGGCGCGCATCGCCTGCCCGTACTTCCAGTGCCACTGGTGCTCTCCCGAGTGGCCGCCCTCGTCCCCGTGGGTCCATGGGTCGCCGGCGCCCCAGGTGTGCTCGTCGAAGAGCGACACCGCCTCGTAGACCCCGGCGGCGTCCCTGCTGTCGTCCTCGGCCCCCGTGGCGTCGAGGAGGGCGGCGAACGTGCCGATGGTCTGGGCGTCGGCGACCACTGACTGGGCGGTCCGGGCCAGGGACAGCGGGAGCGCCCCCGACCCGACCCCGTCGACCCACCAGTCGGTCCAGTCCCCCTCGAAGGTGCGGATCTCGTGGCCGAGCCTGGCCTCGGCGTCGGTGAAGAAGTCCTCGTTGCGGGAGAGCCGCAGCCGGGGGAAGGCCCAGGTGTCGTTCCAGCGGCGGACGGTGTCGGCGATGACGCGGCGGGGCGGCGCGTTGTCGCCGAACTTGCCCTGGACGCGCAGGTGCAGGACGTCCCAGGGGTAGGGCTCGCGTTTGATCTCGGTGTGGTCCATGGCCCAGCCGAAGATGCCGCCGCGGTAGGGGTAGGGGTGGGTGGCCAGGGAGGTCAGGTAGGCGGGCAGCAGGTCGTCGACGTCCGCGTAGCCCGTGTCGAAGCCCAGGAGGGGGCCCTCCATGTAGGCGAGGCCGTGCGGGGTGTCGGTGACCCACACCAGAACGCTGTTGCCGCTGGGTGCGCGCCACCGGAAGAGGCGGGGCAGGTTCCCGCCGCCGACCAGGTGGGGCACGGAGCGCCCGGCCCAGTTGTGGGCGACGGAGAGGTACTTGACGCCCGCCGCGGCGAGGGCGTCGACGAGGCCGACGACGGCGCCGGGCACGTCGGTCTGCATGGCCGAGGTGAAGTGGACGCCATGCTCTTCGCTCACGGCACGGGCCGGGCGCAGGAGTTCGTGCAGCTCGTCCGTGGAGCAGGTCTCGGTGTGCAGGTTGAACGGCAGCGCGGTCAGTTCGATGCGTCCCTCCCCGACCCGGCGCACGAACTCCTCGACCTGTTCCGCCGGCCGGGCCCTCGCCCACTGCCGGAACGACCACAACGACTCGACGCACCACCGGAACCGGGACTCCTCGGGCCAGCCGTCGGTGGCGCGGGACAGTTCGAGGCAGGAGTCGAGGAACGACAGGTGCTCGGCGAGGACCCGGCCCTGCGGGTCGGTGTAGCCGATGTCGAGGTGGGAGTGGTGGATCAGGTGCAGGGTCCACCGACGCTGCGGGGTCAGCTGTACGTCGATGCCGTCCCGTCCGTCCGCGAGGCCGACCGTGACGCGGGTGGCGCTCTCCACGGCGGGCAGCAGGAGCCGCACGGAGCGGCCGGGCCCACCGACCCGTTCGCAGCGCAGGGCGGCACCGGATTCCGTACGCACGGTCAATCCGCCGGGTACCTCGGCTCCGTCGACGGGCTCGACCCGCAGCGACTGGAGGAGTGTGCCGCCGTCGTCGGTGTGGCGCAGGAGGGGTTCCTGGGTGAGCCGCAAGGTGGTGCCGTCCGGCAGAGTCCCCTGCGCGCCGACCACGCCGGCGCGCAGGCTGTCGCGTATCCGGTCGTTGTCCCAGTCGGTGGTGCGGACCAGAGCCCGTGTCGTCATGCGGATCTCTCCCGGGAAAGGGGGTGGGTCGGGTCAGCGGGTGGATGCGGTGATGCCGCGCAGGAACAGGCCGCGGAAGAGCAGGAAGAGGACGAGGGTCGGCACGGACACGATCAGTGCGCCGGCCAGGATGACGGGCGGGCCCGTCGAGGAGTAGGACTTGTTGAGGGTGGCCAGGGTGGCCATGACCGGCTGGATTTCGGGGCTGCGGCTGAGGGTGATGCCGAGGAGCAGGTCGTTCCAGACGGCCGTGAACTGGAAGAGGAAGGCCGCGCCGAGCCCCGACCTCATCAGGGGGACGTGGATGCGCCAGAAGATGCGGCGGAAGGAGGCGCCGTCGATCAGCGCCGCTTCCGTCAACTCCGGTGGCATGGTGGTCAGCTGATTTCGGATCAGAAAGAAGGCGAACGGTACCGCCCACGCCGCGTACACCAGCATCAGGCCGAGCCTGGTGTCGTACAGGTCGGCGTCCGCGTACAGGCCGAAGAGCGGCGCGAGGAACATCTGCAGCGGGAAGAGCGTGCCTGAGTAGATCAGCCAGAACCAGAACGCGGGCCTGGGGATGGGCAGCACGACCACGGCGAACGCCGCCATGGACGCCACCAGGACCGCCACGAGGCCGCAGACCACGGCGTACAGGAGCGAGGAGCGGAAGCTGTCGCCGATGCCCGCGGCCCGCCAGGCCGTCCTGACGTTCTCCACCAGGTCGAAGCCCTGGAAGGTCCAGTCGGGCTTGCCGGTGTAGTCGGCCACCGGGGTCAGGGCGTTGACGACGAGGAGGTACAGCGGGACCAGCCAGAGCACCACGCACCCGGCGGCGAACACATTGCGTACCGCGCGTCCCATGGGACTCCCCCTCCTCAGCTCTTCGCCGGGTTCGTGTCGGGCATCTGGCGGCGCAGGTACAGCCAGGACGAGGCGACCACGATCACCGAGAGGACCAGGGCGATGGCCGAGCCGTACCCCACGTGGAAGAGCCGGAACGTCTCCCGGTACATGCTCAGCGCGAGGGTCTCGGAGGAGCGGGACGGGCCGCCCTGGGTGAGGATCCAGATCATGTCGAACGCCTTGAGGCTGTTCACGATGGCCATGCCGACCACCACGACGGTCACGGCGCGCAGCCCGGGCAGCGTGATGTGGCGGAACATCCGCCAGCCGCTCGCCCCGTCCAGCTCGGCGGCCTCGACCGTCTCCCGTGGGATGGCGCGCAGGCCGATCGCGAAGAGGACGACGTTGAGACCGGTCGCCTGCCAGGTGCTCGCGACGATCATCGAGAGGGTGTTCTGCGGCCACTCCAGGAGCCAGGAGTGCGCGAGGCCGTCCAGTCCGGCGCCGCGCAGCGCCTGATTGAGCGCGCCCTGCGACGACAGCATGAAGTACCAGACGACGGCGGTGGCGGTGCCCGAGATCGCGTACGGCAGCACGATGATCAGCTGCGCGACGCCGCCGAAGCGCATCCGGTGGGTGGCGACGGCGATGAGGAGCCCGGCGAGGACGGGCAGGAGCAGCGTTCCGGCCACCCACAAGACGGTGTTGAGCAGCGAACGGCCGAAGATCGGGTCGTCGGCGAGACGCGCGTAGTTGTCGAATCCGGTGAAGCTGCTGGTGAAGCCGTTGTCCTCGAAGAAGCTGCCGTAGACGCTGCGGAAGAACGGGTAGACGAGCAGGACGCCGACGAACGCGAAGGCGGGAAGCGCCCAGGGCAGCGCGGCGAGGGGGCCGCCGAGCCGCTTGCCGCGCGCCCTCGCGGCCTGGTGCGGGCTGCGGACCGGCACCCTCCGGCGCGGGCGCGCGGACCCCGGCGCGCCGTGCGCGGGCGTCACGATGTCGGTCATGTCTTCTCCGCCTCCCGCCACACCTGCCAGGCGTCGTCGGCACGGTCCTGCATGGTGCGCAGCGTCCTGCGGTACGAGGAGGGGTTCAGGAGGAAACCCGCGAGGTCGTCGACGGTGGCCTCGACGAGTTCGGGCGGCCCCTGTTCCCAGAAGCGGTTGAGCAGCCACAGCTTGTCGCCGCGGACCTTCCTCGCGAGCGAGCCGATCACCGGGTTGGCCGGGGCGACCTCGGGGTTGGGGCAGCCGTCCTGGAGGGTGTGCGAGAAGGCCGTCATGACCTTGGGGTGCAGCCAGGCGGCGGTGGCCCGCAGCGCCTCGGTGTGGTCGGGTCCCTTGACGGTGGCGACCAGGGCGCTGGACTCGAAGATGACGGCGGGGCGGGCCGTGGGGTCGGCCATGGGGAGCACGAACGCGCCGAGGTTCTTGCCGGGCCTGGCACCCGCGGCAGCGAGGGTGGAGCCGAGCCAGGTGCCGCAGGGCACCATGCCGAGCTTGCCGTGCACCACGGCGGCGGCCGCGTCGGGATGGTTCATGTCCATGGGCGTGAACCAGTCCTTGTCGAAGAAGGACACGATGGTGCGCAGGGCTCGTTCGGCGCGCGGGTCGGTGTACCGCTCGCGGCCGTTCATCAAGTCGTCGTAGAAGCGGGGGTCCTGGCGGCTGAGGATCTCCTGGAACCAGATGAAGGAGGGCCAGCGGTCACCGGCCGTGCCGTGCAGCGGGGTGATGCCGCCCTTCTTCAGGCGCGCGCAGGCGGTGAGGAAGTCGTCCCAGGTCCTGGGGGTTTCGAGGCGGTGTTCGCGGAAGACCTCGGGGTTGTGGAAGAACACCCAGTACGCGAGGTTCATCGGCAGGCCGTAGACGCGCCGCCGGTGGGTGAAGGCGGTGCGCAGGGAGGCGTCGACCCAGCCCTTGGCGACGGCGTCGTCCCACTGGCGGGTCAGGTCGACGATGCCGCCGGTGCGTGCGAGGTCCTGGAGGCGGTAGCCCGACCAGTACTTGAGCATGTCGGGGGTCTTCCTGGTCCGCAGCGAGGACCGCACGATCTGCTCGAACGACTCCAGGAACGGAATGGCCTGCGGGATCAGCTGCGGCGCCCCCACCGACCTCATGGCCGTGCCCGCCGCGGCCATCGGCTTCTCCCACTGCGCGCTGTCACCGAGGACGGCCACCTTGCCCGCGGGCTGCCCCTCGGCGGCGCCGCAGGCGGTGGCGAGCCCGCCGACCGCGGCGGCCAGGAGCAGGGCGCGGCGGTCGAGGGCCGGTCCTTGCGGCGTCGGCCGTGCGAGCGGTGCCGGTGGTGCGAGCGGTGCCGGTGGCGCTGGGCGCGCTGGGTGACGACTACCTGACATGGATGACTCCCTCAGGTGTGCCTCAGCCCGTTGTTAGCGTTAACACGGACGCCTTGGAGCTTCACCTCGGGCACCGTCGATGTCAATGGGTCGCGAGCAGGCCGGTCCCCAACCTCCTTGCCACCCCGAAGGACCGGCCCGACGCGCCCGCGCGCCGGGGCGGCCGTAGCGTTGCCGCCATGTGCTGGAGCGCGACGGCCGACCTGGTCGCGGGAGCGGGCATCTCGGCCGTGGGGGTCGCCTCGGTGACGCTGGCGGCCCGCCGCCCCCGTGACCTGCCGTTGGCCGCGCTGCCGCTGCTCCTGGGCGCCCACCAGATCATCGAGGCCGCGGTCTGGCACCACGACGGCGGCACCGGACCCGCCACCGTCGCCTGGGCCGTCGTCGCACTCCCCCTGTTGGCGGTGTGGGTACCGGCGGCCGTGCTGTGCGCCGCGCCGCGAAACGCGCGCCGCCGGCTGCTCGTCCCGCTGGCGGCGGGGGTCCTGACGGCGACCGCGCTCGCGTACGCGCTGGCGACCCGCACCGTGACGGCCGAGATCCGCGGGCACACCGTCGGGTACGCCCTGGGCCTGCCGCAGCCGGCGCTGGTCGTCGTCGGCTACCTGCTCGCCACCATCGGCTCCCTGCTCCTCTCCGGTGACCGGGGACTCGTCCTGTTCGGCGTCCTCGTCGCCATCGGGGCCGCGGTCTGCGCCGCGCTGTGGCGGCAGGAGTACGTCTCGACCTGGTGCGCGATCGCCGCGGTGTGCTCCGTGGTCCTGGCGCTCTGGATCAGAGGCCGTCGTCGGCGGTCCTAAGCCGGGTCCAGGTCGGCGTGGACCAGGTCGTGGTCCGAGTACGGGGTGGGGTGCACGCCGTGGCCGAACGGGACGATGTCCCGCAGGAAGATGTAGTCGAACTTGCTGCGCCAGTCGGTGGTCGGCTTGCAGATGCCGGTGGCCGCGGGGTGGCACTGGGGGTCGGCGTCCGCGGCCAGCGCCCATATCCGGGTGAGTTCCGGCGTGTCCGGCACGGCGTTGAAGTCGCCGAGAACGATCGCGCGGTCGTGCCGGGCGACGGCTGCGGCGAGCACCCGGGTCTGGCCCGCCCGGACCGCCTCTTGCCGGCGTTGGGCGAGGTGGGTGTTGAAGACTCGCACGGACCGGCCGCCCACGGTGGTGGTGACTGCCAGGTACCCGCGGTCCTCGGATCCGCCGTCGGGGTACTCCACGTTCTCGCGGTCCGTCATCGGCGCCGCCGAGAGGATCGCCTGGCCGAAGGCGCCCGGGCTCCACGGCCACCCCCCGCAGCGGCTCCGCTTGTGCAGCACCGCCCCGTACTCGACGTGGTAGTCCAGCCCGTAGAGGATCCTCAGGTAGTCCCGGATCCGCTCGACGTCACGCACACACGCTTCCTGCAGGCCGATGACCTGAGGCGCGTACCTGGCGATCTCCGCCGCGCGGCCGATCTCACTCGCGTCGCAAGGGTTGCAGACGTTCCAGGTCATGACGCGGTTCGGTACGACGTCCCGGTCGCCCGCGACGGGCAGTGACCCGGCGTGGAAACCGCCGCTCGACGCGCTCGGGCCGACCAGCACCAGACATGCCACCGCCATGGCGCCCGCGAGCCACCGCGTGCCCTTTCCGAGCACCCCGCCCCCTCCACTCCCCCACGTGCACATGCGCACCCGTGGCATCTGCCGTCTCCCTGCCAGAGGCTATGTGACGGATCGTTGTTTGGTCTCGTCCGGAAAGGACACTCGAACGGCAGGAGCGGCTGATCCTCGGGATGCCGGTCCGGGTAAGCGAAAACCTGTGTTTCAGGTGTCGATCAGGGAGTCGTGCGTGAGCAACGAAATGTGGAGTTACGTTCCGACCGCCGGGCACGGCCCGGACGCCGATCTGACGGGCTACAAGGTCGAAGCCGCGGACGGCCACATCGGCAAGGTCGACAAGCATTCCGACGAGGTCGCCAACCAGTACATCGTCGTCGACACCGGCGTATGGATCTTCGGCAAGGAGGTTCTGCTGCCCGCCAGTACCGTCACGGCCATCGACCACGAAGCCCGGCGGATTCTGGTCTCGCTCACCAAGGAGCAGATCAAGGACGCGCCCGAGTTCGACAAGGAAAAGCACTTGGGCGACCCCGCATACCGCGACCAGCTCGGGGGTTATTACAGCAGCTCGGGCCACTGATTCCGCTCTGCGGTTTCACCCGTCAGGCGTACACTGAAAAGAGTTCTGAGGGTCGGAGGATCCATGATCGCACTCGGTATCATCTTGCTCGTCATCGGCCTGCTGACAGGCATATCCATCCTCTGGACCATCGGCGTCGCACTCGTCGTCATCGGTGCGGTGCTCTGGGTCCTCGGGGCGGTCGGACACTCGGTGGGCGGTCGCAGGCATTATTGGTGAATGTCAGCGGAGCCTGTGAACCGGTGACATCCATTGGTCCGTGGGAAGGGGGCCGGAGCAATTGCTCCGGCCCCCTTCCCACGGACCAATGGGCTGACTGACACATTTTGTCGTCAGTGATGACCGTGCGCGGTGTCGGAAGCGCCTCCGAAGAGCCGTGCGACCGCACGGAACGGCAGGGTGACCACCGTCGCAATGGCTCCACCGATGGCACGGAAAACGTCTGCAATGGCCTTCAGCATGATGGGCCTCCATAGAGCTCTGGCTCGATAGTGGTCAATTGCTGTGCGTCGCCGCACAGCCTCGCACCAGTCGGTTGCCCCGTCGGAACCCGACAAAACTGGCCGCAATCCCGCACCCCGGCCCACTCCCTCCGGCATGCCGGAATGTGTGTTCTGGCTCAGGCTGGTTAAACGAAGTCGTCACAGATCATGTTCGGACGAGGGAGCAGCGCGCCATGGGAACCGATGTGTTCCATTCGGAAGTGCCCATGACGGTGAACGGCAAGGGCTGCGGGCCCGTCGTGGACCACCGTTCGACCCTGCTGGACGTCCTGCGCGAGCAGCTCGGCCTGACAGGCGCCAAGAAGGGCTGTGATCACGGCCAGTGCGGTGCCTGCACGGTCCTCGTGGACGGGCGCCGCGCCAACAGCTGTCTGCTGCTGGCCGTCGCCTGCGAAGGATGCGACATCACCACCGTCGAAGGGCTGCGGGACGCCGACGGCGAGGCACCGCACCCGCTTCAGCGGGCTTTCGTCGAGCGCGACGCCTTCCAGTGCGGGTACTGCACGCCGGGTCAGCTCTGTTCGGCCGTCGGCGCCATCGCGGAGGCCGAGGCGGGCCGTGCCTCCTACGTGACGGAGCCGGGCACGGCCACCGGCCCACCCGTACCGCTGACCAAGGACGAGATCCGCGAGCGGCTCAGCGGCAACCTGTGCCGCTGCGGCGCCTACCCGCACATCGTCGAAGCCGTCGAGGACGTGACCCCGTGAAGACCTTCAGGTACGTGCGCGCCCACAGCGTCGACGAGGCGACCGCGGCCCACGCCGGCCGCCCCGCCGCCCGCTACCTCGGCGGCGGGACCAACCTCGTCGACCTGATGAAGCTGGGCGTTGAGCGGCCCGAGACGCTGATCGACGTCAGCCGGCTGCCGCTGGACTCCGTGGAGGAGCTCCGCGACGGCTCCGTCCGCGTCGGCGCGGCCGTGCGCAACAGCGACCTGGCCGCCCACCCACTGGTCCGCGACCGCTACCCCGTCCTCGCGCAGGCATTGCTCTCCGGCGCGTCGGGCCAGCTGCGCAACATGGCCACGACGGGCGGCAACCTGCTCCAGCGCACCCGCTGCCCCTACTTCCAGGACCTCGGCAAGCCGTGCAACAAGCGTGAGCCCGGCAGCGGCTGCGGCGCGCGCGAAGGCGTCGACCGCGACCACGCCGTCCTCGGCCACTCGCCGCACTGTGTGGCCACTCACCCCTCCGACATGGCGGTCGCACTCGCCGCACTCGACGCCCAGGTCGAACTGCGGGGCCCCCGGGGCTCCCGCACGCTGCCCGCCGCCGAGTTCCATCGGCTGCCCGGCGACCGGCCGGAGAAGGACACCGAGATCGCGCACGGCGAGCTCATCACCGGGGTGACGCTGCCGCCCTCGACCGCGAACCTGCCCTCGGCGTACCGCAAGGCGCGCGACCGGGCGTCGTACGCCTTCGCGCTCGCGTCCGTGGCAGTGGTGCTCGACGTCGAGGACTCCGTCGTACGCCAGGTACGGATCGCGTTCGGAGGCCTGGCCCACCGGCCGTGGCGCGCCCTGCGGGCCGAGGAGGCGCTGACGGGTGCCGCGCCGACGGACGAGGCGTTCCTGCGCGCCGTCGACACCGAACTCTCCGCCGCCGAGCCGCTGCGGGAGAACGCCTTCAAGGTGCGTCTTGCCCGCAATCTCGCGTGCGACGTGTTGCGGCGCCTCGCCGACTCGCCCCGCTCCCCCGGCACGTCCGCGTCCTGACCCCGCCCCCGCCCGTATCCGCTTCTCAGGGAGAACCTCATGCCGGACACCGTCAGTGCTCTCGGGGCGCCCGCCGAACGCAGGGAGGGCCCCGACAAGGTGACCGGGACCGCCCGCTACGCCGCCGAGCACTCGCCCGAGGGCTGCGCCTACGCCTGGCCGGTGCCCGCCACGGTGGCACGCGGTGAGGTCACGGCCGTCGACGACGAGGAAGCCCTCGCGCTGCCCGGCGTCGTCGCCGTCCTCAGCCATCTGAACGCGCCGAAGCTGGCCGAGCCGGACGACGCGACCCTCGCCGTGCTGCAGAACGCCCGGGTGCCGCACCGCGGCTGGTACGTCGCACTCGTCGTCGCCGACACCCTGGAGGCGGCACGCGAAGGCGCCGATGCCGTGCGGGTCACCTACGCGGAGGAGTCCCACGACGTCACCCTGCGCGCCGACCACCCCGACGCCTACGTACCGGAGGACTCCGACGGTACGTCGGGAGAGCACACCCGCGGCGACGCCGAGAAGACGTTCGACGCCTCGCCCGTACGCGTCGACGTGAACTACACGGTGCCGCCCCTGCACAACCACCCCATGGAGCCGCACGCCGCGACGGCGCGCTGGCAGGACGGGCACCTGACCGTGCACGACTCCAGCCAGGGTGCCACCACGGTCCGCGGCGTCCTGGCCAGTCTGTTCGAGCTGCCCGAGGACCGAATCACGGTCGTCTCCGAGCACGTCGGCGGCGGCTTCGGCTCCAAGGGCACGCCACGGCCGCACGTGGTGCTCGCCGCCATGGCCGCCCGGGTGACCGAGAGGCCGGTCAAACTCTCCCTGCCCCGGCGGCAGTTGGCGACGGTCGTGGGGCACCGTTCCCCGACGCTGCACCGGTTGCGGCTGGCCGCCGAGCCGGACGGCACGCTGACCTCCGTGATCCACGAGGTCACCTCGCACACCTCCCACGTCAAGGAGTTCGTCGAGACGGCCGCCGCCGCGACCCGCGTCATGTACCCCTCGCCGCACGCCCGCACCACCCACCGCGTGGTCCCCCTCGACGTGCCGAGCCCCTCCTGGATGCGCGCCCCGGGCGAGGCTCCCGGCATGTACGCGCTGGAGTCGGCGATGGACGAGCTCGCCGATGCGGCCGGCGTCGACCCCGTCGAACTGCGGCTGCGCAACGACACCGACACCGAACCCGACAGCTCCCGGCCGTTCAGCAGCCGCCATCTCGCCGAATGCCTGCGGGAAGGCGCCCGCCGCTTCGGCTGGTCCGAGCGCGACCCGCGCCCGCGCACCCGCCGGGAAGGGCCCCTCCTGGTGGGCACGGGGGTCGCCGCGGCCACCTACCCGGCCTCCGCCTCGCCTTCCCAGGCCGCCGCCCACGCCTGTCCGGACGGCAGCTTCGTGGTCCGGGTCAACGCCACCGACATCGGCACGGGCGCCCGCACCGTGCTGGCCCAGGTCGCCGCCGACGCGCTCGGCGTCCCGGTGGAGCGGGTGCGCACCGAGGTCGGCAACAGCGACCTGCCGTCGGCACCACTGGCCGGAGGTTCCATGGGCACGGCCTCCTGGGGCTGGGCCGTGCACGAGGCCTGTACGCGGCTGGCCGAGCGGCTCGCCGGACAGCAGGGGCAGCAGCTGCCCCCGGAGGGCGTCAGCGCCACGGCCGACACGACGGGCACCGCCGACGCCGAGAGCGACTACGCCAGCCATGCCTTCGGCGCCCACTTCGCCGAGGTCACGGTCGACACGGTGTCCGGCGAGGTCCGGGTGCGCCGTCTCCTTGGCGTCTACGCCGCGGGACGCATCCTCAACGCCCTCACGGCCCGTTCGCAGTTCATCGGCGGCATGACGATGGGCCTGGGGATGGCGCTGACCGAGAGCAGCACGATGGACGCCGCCTTCGGCGACTTCGCGGAGTCCGACCTCGCCTCCTACCACGTGCCGGCCCACGCCGACGTGCCCGTGATCGAGGCGCACTGGATCGATGAGGACGACCCGCACCTGAACCCCATGGGGAGCAAGGGCATCGGCGAGATCGGCATCGTCGGGACGGCCGCGGCCATCGGCAACGCGGTGCACCACGCGATCGGCGTACGGCTGCGCGAACTGCCGCTCACCCCGGACCGCGTCCTGACGGCGCTGGAGGACGACGACTGAGCCGACGGCGTAGGCAACCGTCGGGGCGGCGGGGCCCGGGCCCGGGCCTGGGTCCGGGCCTTGAGAACGTAGCCGTCAGGAGGCGGAGCGAGCCCTCGCCCGGCTCATCCGCGTCCAGGTCAGAAGCTTCTCCGCCGACCAGGTGTTCACGACCCGCTCAGCCGGAACACCGCACTCCTCGGCCCGCTCGCACCCGATGATCTGCCAGTCCAGCTGGCCGGGCGCGTGGGCGTCCGTGTCCACGGAGAACAGCGTTCCGGCCGCCACGGCCCGGCGGAGCAGCCGCCGTGGCGGGTCGAGCCGCTCGGGACGGCTGTTGATCTCCACCGCCGTGCCCGCGTCCGCGCACGCGGCGAACACCGCGTCGGCGTTGAACTGCGACTCCGGCCTGCCGCGGCCGACGACGATCCGTCCGGTGCAGTGCCCGAGGACGTCGGCCCGCGGATCACTGACCGCGGTGACCATGCGGCGCGTCATCGCGGCCGCGTCCATGCGCAGCTTGGAGTGGACGGACACGACCACCACATCGAGCCGGTCGAGCAGCTCCGGCTCCTGGTCGAGGGAGCCGTCGTCGAGGATGTCGCACTCGATGCCGGTGAGCAGCCGGAAGGGCGCCCAGCGCTCATTGAGCGCGGCCACCACCTCCAGCTGCTCGCGCAGCCGGTCCGGTGAGAGACCGCGGGCGATGGTGAGCCGCGGCGAGTGGTCGGTGAGCACCGCCCACTCATGGCCGATCTCCCGCGCCGCCCGGCCCATCTCCTCGATGGGGCTACCGCCGTCCGACCAGTCGGAGTGCAGGTGGCAGTCGCCACGCAGCAGGGCCCTCAGGTCGGCGCCGCCCCCGGTGATCGGCTCGCGCGCCTCGTCCTCCAGCCGCTCCAGGTACGCCGGCACACCACCGGCCAGCGCCTCGCGGACCACGCCCGCGGTCTTGGGCCCGATCCCCTTGAGCGACTCCAGCGAGCCGTCGGCGGCCCGGCGCTCGGCCTCGCCCTCGGCCAGTTCCCCGACCACGGCGGCGGCGGTCCGGAATGCCTTCACCCGGTAGGTGGGGGCGCGTCCGCGTTCCAGCAGAAAGGCGATGCGTTCCAACGCCTGAACGGGCTCCATCGGCACCTCCGGCCTCCGGGACTGCGGCGTACGTGCGCTCCGGAGACCGGCACCGGCCGCGCTCCAGAGGCTCTGGCACTCTCCAGCGTGGCGCAGTCGCGGGCGCGCGGCGCGGCGAGGGGCGCCGGTGGGGCTTTGGGGTGGGACCGGAGCTCAGGCCGCCAGGCCGGGCGTGTCGTCGTAGGCCATTGCCGACAGTTGCGCCGTGGCGGCCTCGATGGCGGCTTCCACATTCCGCGTACCGGTGGATACGCACAGCGTGTACGAGACGTCGTCCAGTCGACGACGGATTTCGGCAGAGTCCTCGGCGGCCTGCCGGGCGCGCAGGGTCGCGTAGGTGTTGAGCAGTCCGTCCAGAATCGCCGGGTTGGGCCTGAGCACGCTGTGCTCCTTCCACGATGTGAAATATCACTGGGTTTCTCTTCTGTACCCGCACTTCTGTGCCATACGCATCCGGAAAATTCCGGCGTCCGGCGGCTCTGCTCGCGGTCCGGCGGCCCGGCATTCGTGGGGGCGTTACTCCCTCTGCGGCCGACCGGAGGCGAACGCTCCGTCGGATGGTGAGGATGAGGCCATGGCGAACACCACCACCCGGGCCGGAACGCGGCGGGCCGACGGCCTCGACGCCGTCACCACGCGCTGGGCCGCACGCGATGTCTCCTCGGCGCACGGCCGTCTGCGCGACGCCTTGATCTCCTGGCGGACGTCTCTGCCTCCGGCCTTCCATATCGAGGCTCCGGCTCCGGCTCCGGCTCCACGCGACGATCACGTGCGGCTCGTGATCGCCCCCGCCGCGCCGGGCACGCCCGACGACGCCCTGCTCCTCCACCTCAGCCCCGCCGAGGTGGAGGAGCTCATCGCGCGGCTCGTGCGATGAACCCCGATCACGGGGTATACGGCTTCCGGAATCGGAAGAATCGAAAGGCGGAACCCCCATGGCCCAGACGCAGGACGTCGTCGAGCTGATCCTTCAGGACCACCGCACGATGGAGGACCTCTTCCGCGACATGCGCAACATGGAGGCCGACCGTGCCGCCGCGCTCAGCGAGTTCGCCGACCTGCTGATCGCGCACGCCCTCGCCGAGGAGGCGGAGGTCTATCCGGCACTGCGCCGGTACAAGAACATCGACGACGAAGAGGTCGAGCACGGCGAGGAAGAGCACGAGGAGGGCAATCAGGCGCTCCTGGAACTGCTCGAGGTCGAAGACGTCGGCTCGGACGAGTGGGACGAGAAGCTGGAGAAGCTCGTCGAGGCCATCAACCACCACACGGACGAGGAAGAGCGCACCATCCTCAACGATGCCCGCGAGAACGTCGCCATGAAACGGCGCGAGGAACTCGGCTCGGCCTTCCTCAAGGAGCGCGAGAAGCAACTGGCCGCCCACCGCGGGAACGTGGACGACATCCGCGCCATTCTCCGGAAGTGAGGGACGGCGGGGGAAGCTGTCTCCCCCGCGCGGGCATACGGATCAGCGGCCGATACGCCGGGGCGTGACCACCCCGGCGTATCGCCGTACTGACGTACCGACATACCCGCACACCCAGGTACCCCCGTACCCGAAAGAGCGAATTCCGGCGGGCGGCACTTCCTCCTCCGGTGCCGCCGCGTCCGCTCGCACAGGGCTTGTCACCCGGATGCCAATCGGCACCACGCGGATGCGCATGCGTGTACGTAGTGAGCCGTCTCATCGTGCACTACGTTGCACACACCCACCTCTGGAAGCCGGCCCCCGCCCTCCCCTGGCTTCCCCCTGCCCGGAGGAGAACTCCCATGCGCATGCCCGCTCCCCGTCGCACCGTCGCGGTCCTCGCCGCCGTCACCGGCATCGCCGCGCTCGGCCTCGGCGCGGGCCCGGCCGCCGCAGAGACCGCGGAACCATTGCGCTACGTCGCCCTGGGGGACAGTTACAGCGCCGGTTCGGGCGTGCTTCCCCTCGACGCCGAGGCACCTCTCCAGTGCGCCCGCACCTCACGGAACTACCCGCACCTCCTGGCGGCCTCGCTGGGCGCGAGACTCACCGACGTGACGTGCGGCGGGGCGCAGACCAAGCACTTCACCACGTCCCAGTACCCGGGCGTGGCCCCACAGTTCGACGCGCTGAAGAGCGACACGCAACTGGTGACGCTCACCATCGGCGGCAACGACAACAACACCTTCATCAGCTCGATCCTGGCCTGCGGCAGCGCGGGCGTCCTCTCCGGCGGCAAGGGCAGCCCCTGCAAGGACCACTACGGCGACAGCTTCAAGGACCAGGTCGAGTCGAAGACGTACCCGGCGATCAAGGCGTCGCTGAACGAGATCAGGGCGAGGTCGCCGCGGGCGAAGGTCGCGGTCCTCGGCTATCCGTGGATCACTCCGGCGCGGTCCGTGCCGGGCTGCTTCGCCAAGATGCCGATCGCGGAGGGCGACGTCCCCTACCTCCGTGATCTGGAGGCCACCTTGAACGGCGTGGCGCAGCGCGCCGCCGCGAAGGCCGGTGCCACGTTCGTCGACATGGCCGCGGCGTCCGACGCGCACGACGCCTGCCGTCCGGCGGGGCAGCGCTGGATCGAACCGGTGCTCTTCGGCACGAACTTCGTGCCCGTGCACCCCAACGCGGCCGGCGAGGCGGGCATGGCCGAGCAAACAACCGAAGCCTTGTCCTGACCCGCCCTGCGCGCGGCCCGGAATTGAGGGCTGCGATCCTTGTCGGGTGACCGGGATCAAGTGGCGTACCAGCAAGAACCGCTCCGCGCGGACCGATGAGACCCTTTCCGCGCGGACCGGAGGGAGCCTCGCGTGGACTGACGGGAACTCCGCCGCGCGGCCGACGGGCACCGCGGCGGCCCGGGCCCGACGGCCCGTGCGCATCACTCTGGGCGGCGCGGTGCTCCTCGCCCTTCTGGCCGGCTGCTCGACCGGCGGTTCCGGCGCCCCTGAGTCCGAGAGTCCCGCGGCCCGCCCGCACGGGGGCGAGGTCCGCCAGCCACCGGTCGACGCCGCTTTCGACTACCAGCTGGGTGGCCCGTACCCGCCTGGGCCGAAGGTGCGGGCCGTCTCGCGCGACCGCACCGCCGAGCCCGTCCCTGGCCGCTACAACATCTGTTATGTCAACGCCTTCCAGGCCCAGCCCGGCAAGGAGGCGACTTCCTGGTGGGAGCACGAGCACCCCACGCTTCTCCTGCGGGACGACGAGGGGGAGACGGTCGTCGACGAGGACTGGGATGAGCCCTTGCTCGACATCTCCACGCCGAAGAAGCGCACGGCCCTCGCCGACATCGTCGGCAAGTGGATCGACGGCTGCGCGAAGGCGGGCTTCGACGCGGTGGAGCCCGACAACCTCGACTCCTACGAGCGCTCCGACGACCTGCTCACCCCCGACGACGCCGCGGCCTTCGCCCGCCTCCTCGCCCGTCGCGCGCACGGCCAGGGCCTGGCCATCGCGCAGAAGAACACCACCGACCTGCTGGACCGGCGCAAGCGGATCGGCTTCGACTTCGCCGTGACGGAGGAGTGCGCCCACTACAAGGAGTGCCCCGACTTCGCGTCCGCGTACGACGGGAAGGTCTTCGACATCGAGTACGTGCGCAAGGACTTCGACGCCGCCTGCCGCACCTGGGGCAGGAAGCTGTCCATCACCCTGCGCGACCGCGACGTCCGGCCCGCGGGCGAGGACGGTCACGTGTACCGCCACTGCTGAGCCGCCCGGTGGGCCCGGGGCGGGGAACGGCTCCCTCAGCGCTCCCCCGCCCCCGCCCCCGCCACCAGCGCCGCCAGCTCCTCCGCCGTGCGCGGGCCCTCGCCCGCGTCGGCCGCCAGGCCGTGCGTGCGCAGGAGTTCGGCGACCGCGATTCCCCACGGCAGGTGCAGGCCGGCCTGGGTGAGCAGGTCACGGCGGCCCAGCATCTCCGCGACCGGTCCTGTCCGCACCCCGGCGGGGGTGAGCAGCGCCGCGTCGTCGGCCCAGCGCAGGGCCAGGTCCACGTCGTGGGTCGCCATGACCACCGTCGTGCCCGCGTCCCGCAACCGTTGCAGCGTGGCGAGGAGACGCTCCTGGCCGTCGGGGTCGAGTCCGGCGGTCGGCTCGTCAAGGACCAGTACGCGGGGGCGCATCGCGACGGCGCCGGCGATGGCGGTGCGTTTGCGCTGGCCGTAGGAGAGCAGGTGGGTCGGGCGGTCGGCCAGCGCGGTGATGTCGAGCGCCGTGAGCGCCTCGGCGACCCTGGCCCGCACCTCCGCGTCGGACAGGCCGAGATTGAGCGGCCCGAAGGACACGTCCTGCTCGACGGAGGCGGCGAACAGCTGGTCGTCGGGGTCCTGGACGACCAGCTGCACGGTCGTGCGCAGCCGGGTCAGGCCCTTGCGGTCGTACGTCACGGGGACGCCCTCGACCGTCAACCGGCCCGCGGCGGGCCGCAGTCCGCCGCTGAGCAGCCGCATGAGGGTGGTCTTGCCGCTGCCGTTGCGGCCGAGCAGGGCGAGGGCGCGGCCCTCGACGACATCGAAGTCGAGGCCGCTGAGCACGGTGGGCCCGTCCTCGTACGCGTAGGACGCGGCGCGCAGGGCGACCACCGGGTCGCCCGGTCCGCCGCGGGCGCCCGGCTCGCGCAGAACCCTCGGCTCGGTCATGGCAGGAACCTTTCCAGTACGAGGGTGAGGGCCACCAGGCCCACGAGGAGTGCCGCGCCGACGGCCACGAAGGGCCGCGAGATGCGGGCGTCGGGCACGAGGACGCGCAGTGTGCCGTCATAGCCGCGTCCCGCGAGCCCGGCCTGCAGACGGCTCGCCCGGTCGAAGGCCCGCACGAACGCGGTGGCGCCGAGACCGGCCAGGGAACGCCAGGTGGCGGCGCGAGTGGTGTGACCGAGCCGGGCGGCCTGGGCCTGCCGGATCCGGCTCATGGAGTCGAGGAGCAGGAAGCTCATCCGGTAAGTGACGAGTGCCACGTCCACGACCGGTGCGGGCACGCCCGCCTTCACCAGCCGGGGCAACAGGTCCGACATCGGTGTGGTGAAGGCGAAGAGGAGCACGCCGAGGGAGGCCGCGGAGGTGCGCAGGAGGAGGCCGCCCGCGCGCGCCGGGCCGCCGTCGGCGAACGTGACGAATCCGTCGGGACCGCCGAGTTGGACGAGCAGCGTCAGCGCGCCGGTGACACAGAAGCCGAGCGGCACCCGGTAGGCGCGCCACAGTTTGCGAGGGGGCACGCCCGCGGGGCCGAGCAGCAGGACGAGCGCGGTGACCAGGACGAGCGCGGCGCCCGGCCAGGGCGGCAGCGAGATGGCCAGGACGGTGAGGCCGAGCCCGAGCACGGCCTTGTCCACGGGGTGGCGGCGGCGCCAGCGACTGCTGTGCGCCGCCGCGTCGATGGGCAGCACGCCGGATCAGACCTGCTCGGTCTCGGGCCGGGCGCCCTCGGCGTCGGCCTGCGTACCGGCCGCCTGCTCCGTCCGCTCCTGCTGAGTTCGCGCCGGCTCCGCGCCCTGGCGGCGCCCCTTGCGCAGCCCGAAGTAGTACGCGAGCACACCGGCGCCGAGGGCCGCCTGCAGGGCGAACAGCGCCGATTCGATCTCCCCGGACGGGGGTTCGTACAGCGGGGAGAACCACGGCTTGTAGTCCGGCTCGATCTCGGTGATCGCCGTCTCGGCCTGCGAGTCGGCGCCGGTGAACGGTTCTTCCTTGTCGTCGCCGAGCCCGAGGGCCAGGGGCAGCACCGCGAGCGCGGCGACGACGACGAGCAGCAGGATGTTGATCTTCGCGTTCCGGCTCATCAGGCGCTGGCCCCCGTCTCCGTAGTGGTCGTGGTCGTCGTCGTCACGGTCTGCTTCCGCTTGCCCTGCAGCAGCACGCCGAGCCGGGTCAGCTCGCCCTTGCTGGACTGCACGAGCAGCCGCATCACCAGGACGGTGAGCAGTCCTTCGCTGACCGCGAGGGGGATCTGGGTGACGGCGAAGATGCCGCCGAACTTCCCCAGCGCGCCGAGGAACCCGCTGCTGGGGTCGGGGAAGGCGAGCGCCAGCTGGACACTGGTGACGCAGTACGTGGACAGGTCGGCGACGAACGCCCCGAAGAACACGGCGACCATGAGCGGCACGTCGTACCGCTTGAGGAGCCGGTAGACCGCGTATCCGGCCCAGGGCCCCACGATCGCCATCGAGAACACGTTGGCGCCCAGGGTGGTGAGGCCGCCGTGGGCGAGCAGCAGGGCCTGGAAGAGCAGGGTGATGGTGCCGAGCACCGTCATGATGGGTGGCCGGAACAGGATCGCTCCGAGCCCGGTTCCCGTCGGGTGCGAGCAACTGCCCGTGACGGACGGGATCTTCAGTGCGGAAAGGACAAAAGTAAAGGCCCCGGAGGCGCCGAGGAGCAGGGTGCTCTCCGGGTGCTCCTTGACCTCACGGGTCAGGGAGCGGACTCCGTGGACGACGAACGGCGCGGACGCTACGCCCCAGGCGATCGCGTGCGCCGGCGGGAGGAAACCCTCGGCTATGTGCATGGCTCGGCAGACCCTCTCCAGCACCTCGTGGATGGACAACGCGCCCTGGCCGGTCTCCTGGCTGACGGGTCGTACCGACCGGACTCCGCCTTCCCGGGTACGTGTGCACCCAGTGGCTGCCGCGAGGGCTGGAGCCGGACTTCCCGATCACAGTGGCGAGGGCCGCACCGGCATCACACCGGATTTCCCGAGCACCAAGGCGTGGTGACATTAGTGCGCAACTGATCTGCTGACAACTCGCGCCATGGTGGTGGGGGTGGCAGACGCGGGCGCGTGTACCACCGCGTGCGCCCCTGTTCAGAGGCTGTACACGGGCATTGCTCAGGGCCGGTCGTCCGGGGGCGGGGGCGGCTTCGGGGCACCGCGCGGAGGCGCGATCTTCGCGTACGCAACGGGTGAACCCGCGGCGGTCCCGGTCGCCGACGGCAAGCCCGCCCTGTGCGCGGGGAGCAGGGCGTCGCGGTGGGCTCCGGGGTCCCAGCCGGTCTCCACGACGCGCTTCTGGAAGACGACCGCGCCGAGCAGGACCGCCGCGCCGAGCAGCAGCATCAGGACGACTCCGCCGGTCCCGCCCGTCTTGGCCGCGTAGCCGGTGAGCGTGCCGAACCAGCCGAAGTCGGCGTCGCCGAAGGTCGTGTTCTCCTCGCCGAAGGCGCCGAGGACCTTCAGGAGGAGGGCGGGCAGGAGGGTGATGAGGACGCCGTTGACGAAGGCGCCGAGGGCCGCGCCGCGACGGCCGCCGGTCGCGTTGCCGTAGACGCCCGCCGCGCCGCCGGTGAAGAAGTGCGGGACGAGGCCGGGCAGGACGAGGGCGAGGCCGAAGGCCGGGTGGAAGACCCAGGCGAGCAGGCCGAGGCTGACAAGACCGCCGGTGAAGCTGGCGATGAAGCCGACCAGGACGGCGTTCTGTGCATAGGGGAAGACGATGGGCGCGTCGAGGGAGGGCACCGCGCCGGGCACCAGTTTGCGGGCGATGCCCTGGAAGGCGGGGACGAGTTCACCGAGGATCGTGCGGACACCGAAGAGGATCACGGCGACGGCGATGCCGAACTGCAGGCCCTGCATGACCGACTGCATGACGTAGTCGCCGACACCGCTCGCGCCCGCGGCCCCGTGCTCGCCGAACGCCTTGAACGCCTCCTCCTTTCCCACCTTCCCGAGGAAGACCAGGGACATGATCACGTAGATCAGCACCATCGACAGGGCGGTCGCCACCATCGAGTCGCGCAGGAAGCGCAGCCCTTCGGGGAGGTTCATCTCCTCGGTGCTGCGACTGCGCCTGCCCACCAACTGCCCTGTCGCGCCCGCCGCGATGTACCCGGCCGTCCCGAAGTGGCCGATCGCGACGCTGTCGTTGCCGGTGACGCGCTTGGTCCAGGGGTGTGCGAAGGCGGGCAGGGCCACCAGCAGGATGCCGAGCAGGACTCCGCCGACGACGACCACGACCCATGACGGCCGGCCCGCGACGGCCAGGACCATCGTCAGCAGGGTCGCCATGAACAGCATGTGATGCCCGGTCAGGAACACGTAGCGCAGGGGGGTGAAGCGGGCGAGGGCCAGGCTGATGGCGAACCCGAGGATCATCAGCCAGGCGACGCGGGCGCCGTACTCCTGCTGCGCGATGCCGACGATCGCCTCGTTGGTGGGGATCACGCCGTGCGCTCCGGTCGCGCCCTGGATCATCTCGCCGAGCGGGGCGAGGGCGCCGACGACGAGCGTGGCGCCCGCCCCGATGAGCAGGAAGCCGAGCGTCGCCTTGATGGCGCCGCCGACGACCTGCCCGGTCGGCTTCCGCAGCGCGATCAGGCCCGCGGCCGTGATGAGGCCGATGAGGTAGGCGGGTTGGCTGAGGATCTCGTTGACGAGAAACTCGGCGATCGACACGAGCCGGTCCATGGTGGTTCTCCTTGCCCGGGGGCCGGGCCGTCAGACGTCGCAGGTGCCCCTCAGACGTCGTAGATGTCCCTCAGACGACGTAGGTGATCCTCATACGTCGTAGGTGTCCCTGAGCACGCGGTCGGCCTCGGCCGCGCTGGTGAAGTCCTCGACGACCTTCACCGGTACGCCCACGTCACCGAGGGCCCCGGCGATCTCCCGCGAGGTGAGGATGGCGACGGCCTCGTTGGCCTTGCCCTTGGCCGAGATGGTGTCGGTCGCCTCGACGGTGACGTACCGGCTCCACCCCCAGTGGTCCAGGACGCCTTCGAGCGTCTGCTTGAGGAAGAGACTCGTACCGACCCCGTTGCCGCACACCGTCAGGATCTTGTGCGGCTCTCCGCCACGCGCCGCATCCTGCCGCGACCCCGCGTCCTCTTCCTGCCGCGCTCCCGCCTGCGCTCCCCCGCCTACGAGGATGGCGCGCACCGCCTGCGGGGTCGCCGCTTCCCGCAGTGCGCGCGCCGTCCCGGGGTCGGCGAGCATCCTGGCCAGGCCGCCCATCGCGGCGGTGTGTTCGGACGCCTCCTCGGCGGCGAGACCGACGACCAGCCCGACCGGGTCGTTGGCCTCGTGCCCGAACGCCACCGGAGCCGCGAGCCGCACCCAGGACATGCCGGTGCGCAGGACGGCGGCCGAGGGCCGGGCGTGGGCGAAGGCGAGTCCGGGCGCGATGACGATGTAGGGACCGTTGTCCAGGACGTTCTGGATCATCTCCGCGGTGTACGCGTCCGTGGCGGCGCCCGTCGCGACCATCAGGTCACCGGCGCGCCGGACGGCCTCGCGCCAGTCGGCCGCCGGGGCGTCGAGGAGCACGGCTTCCACGGGGAGGATCTCGCTCAGCGCTGCCATGCACATGATTCTCGCCGACGGAGGAGGTCCGGGGCGCACGGGGCGGTGCCGCACCACGTTCACCCGCGCCAACGGTGAGCCGATGCCCTTAGCCCCTGGTCAGGTCAGGTCCGGATGGTCTACGTGGACCGCCAAGACGGGCGGGCCGGTCGGGGCACTCCCTCTGAAGGGATGTCCCGACCGGCCCGCCCGTACTTGACCGGCACGCCCGTCCTCGACGGTGCGGTCCTACCTGCTCACGGGGGCGAGCTCGCGGTCCTTCTCGTCGGCCTCGGGCCACCCCGTGTCGCCGAGGTTCTTGTGCAGCTTCTCGCCCTCCACGTCCACGTTGGGCAGCAGCCTGTCCAGCCAGCGCGGCAGCCACCAGGCGGACTTGCCGAGCAGGGCGAGGACCGCGGGCACGATCGCCATGCGGACGACGAAGGCGTCGAAGAGGACGGCGACGGCGAGACCGAAGCCCATCATCTTGATCATGTCGTCGTTCTCCATGATGAAGCCGGAGAAGACGCTGATCATGATGATCGCGGCCGCGGCCACGACCCGTCCGCCGTGGGTGAAGCCGGTGACGACCGACTCCCCGGAGTTCGCCCCGTGGACGTACGCCTCGCGCATCCGCGTCACGAGGAAGACCTCGTAGTCCATCGCCAGGCCGAAGACCACGCCGATCATGAAGATCGGCATCATGCTCATGATCGGGCCGGGCTGGTCGACGCCCACGATGTCCGCGAGCCAGCCCCACTGGAAGACCGCGACCACGGCGCCGAGCGCGGCGGCCACCGAGAGCAGGAAGCCGAGCGCCGCCTTGAGCGGGACGAGGACCGAGCGGAAGACGAGCATCAGGAGCAGGAAGGCGAGTCCGACGACCAGGCCGAGGTAGGGCAGGAGGGCGTCGTCCAGGGTCTGCGAGAAGTCGATGGTCATCGCGGTCTGGCCGGTGACCAGGATCTCGGAGCCGGTGTCGGATCCGATGCCGTCGGCGGTCGAGCGGATCGACTTGACCAGTTCCTCGGTCTCGTGGTCGCTCGGCCCGGTCTTCGGGACGACGTTCATGATGGCGGTGTCGCCGGCCTTGTTGGCCTGGGCCGGGGTGACGGTCGCGACGCCCTTGATCTTGCCGATGGAGTCGCCGACGGTCTTGGCGGCGGCCGCCACGCCGGAGTCCTTGCTGACGGTGACCATCAGCGGGCCGTTGAAGCCGGCGCCGAAGGACTCGGACAGCATGTCGTACGCCTTGCGCTGCGTGGTGTCCGGCGCCGACGTGCCCTCGTCCGGCAGACCGAGTTCCAGGCTGGCGGCCGGGACGGCCACGGCGCCGAGGCCGATGACGGCGACCATGAGCACGGCGAGCGGGTGGCGCAGCACGAAGCGGGCCCAGCGGGTGCCGAGCTTCGGCTTGGCGTTCGGGTCGGCCAGTTCGCTCGCGGACTTCTTGCGGTCCTTGCGGCGCAGCACCTTGCGGCCGGCGAAGCCGAGCAGCGCGGGGATCATGGTGAGCGCGATGAGGACGGCGATCACGACGGTGCCTGCCGCGGCCAGGCCCATCTTGGTGAGGATGGGGATGTTGACGATCGAGAGGCCCGAGAGGGCGACGACGACGGTCAGTCCGGCGAAGACCACGGCGGAGCCCGCGGTTCCGGTGGCCCGGCCCGCCGCTTCCTCCGGGGTCCGGCCCTCGGTGATCTCCGCTCGGAAGCGGGAGACGATGAAGAGGGCGTAGTCGATGCCGACGGCGAGGCCGATCATCATCGCGAGCGTGGAGGTCGTGGCGGAGAGGTCGAGAGTGCTGCCGAGCGCCGCGATGCCGGAGATGCCGATGCCGACGCCGATGAGCGCGGTGAGGAGCGGCATGCCCGCGGCGACCAGCGAACCGAAGGTCAGGATCAGGACGACCGCGGAGATCGCGATGCCGATGAGTTCGGCGCTGCCGCCCATCTCCTGTTCGGCCATGACGGCGTCGCCGCCGGTCTCCACCGTAAAGCCCGCGTCGCGGGTCTTGTCGGTCGCGTCGGTCAGCGCGTCACGCGCCTTGTCGGTCAGCTCGGTGGCCGCCACCTTGTAGGTGACCGAGGTGTAGGCGGTGGAGCCGTCCTTGCTGACGGTCTGGGCCTTGTAGGGGTCGTCGACGCTCGACACCTGCGGGCCCTTGCCTATCGCCGCGACGAGCTTCTCGACCTCGGCCTTGGGCTTGGCCGAGTCGATCTTCTCCCCTTCGGGGGCGCGGATCACTACGCGGGCGCTCGCTCCTTCGGCGCTGGCGTCGGGGAAGCGCTTCTCCAGCAGGTCGAAGGCCTTCTGCGACTCCGTACCCGGCATCGAGAAGGAGTCCTCGGGCGGGGCGGGGGCGGCCGAGGAGGCGAAGATGGCCCCCGCCAGCGCCACTACCCAGAGCAGCGCCACATAGCGGCGCCGCCGGAAGGCGAGGCGGCCTAGTTTGTACAGGAACGTAGCCACGGCGAAGGGGACTCCCGTCGGGTTCGGCAGCAGGAACGCCCCTCTTCCGCCGTGATCGGCGCACGTCAGGGTGTTCAGCAGGATTCCTCTCCATCCTCACTGCCGATTGCGCGGAACAAGTCCGCCTGCGAGCCGGACTATCGGCCCACGGCCGTTGTAGTGCACCGTGCGCGAAGTCATCCCATGGGAGGAGGGCCGATCTCCTTTTCTAGTTCACAGGGTGCAGTCACGTGTCAATGATTTCTTCATCATTGGCGCGGAATTGCCCATTCCCTTTTTGCCGTCCGGCGCCTTCGGCGATTTACCTGCATCATTCACGCATCGTTATCGGTGCCGGGCGACGGCGTGAACGGCCGATGGCCTGTTCTCGTCGTCCGGTTGACTCGTTCCGGAGTCCTAGGACCGACGGAGGGCGCGGGCGCCGTCCGAGGCCCGAGCCGGGTTCCCCGCCGCCCCGCCACACTGGTCTCCATGGACACCGAACAGATCGACGCGTACCTGCGGCGCATCGGCGCCGACCGGCCCGTCGCCCCCACCTCGCGGGCCCTGCACGACCTGCACCTGGCACACCTGCGCGGCGTTCCCTTCGAGAACCTCTCGATCCACCTGGACGAGGACATCGAACTCAGCGACAAGGCACTGGTGTCGAAGGTCGTGGACGCGCGCCGAGGCGGCTTCTGCTACGAACTCAACGGCGCGTTCGCCGCCCTGCTGACGAGCCTCGGTTTCGACGTCGCGCTGCTGCAGGCCCGGGTGTACGACGACGCGGGGCAGCCCGGCATCCCCTACGACCATCTGGCGCTGCGCGTACGCACCGAGGACGGCGGCGACTGGCTGGCGGATGTCGGCTTCGGGGCGCACAGCCAACTGCCGCTGGCCTTCGGCGACCGGGGCGAGCAGGCGGACCCGGACGGCACGTTCCGCGTCACGGAGACTCCCGAGGGCGATCTGGCGGTCTCCCGGGACGGCAAGCCGCAGTACCTCGCCGAGCCGAGGCCGCGCGCCCTGACCGATTTCAAGGTCGGCGCCTGGTACCACCGCACGTCGCCCGACTCCCACTTCACGCAGTCCCTGGTCTGTTCCCGCCTGACCGGCACCGGCCGGATCACCCTCAGCGGCCGCAACCTGACGACCACCGTGGCCGGCGAACGGCAGACCACCGAGCTGACCACGGAGGCCGAGGTGCTCGCGGCGTACGAGCAGCACTTCGGCATCGTGCTCGAACGGGAGCCGCGCGTGCGCGAGCTCCGCTGACGGGCGGATGACGCGATCCGGTCGGCACGGGGCGATGAGTTCCGGGCACCGCGACGGTCCACATAGGCAGAACCACATAGGCAGAGCCACATAGCCGGACATGGAGAACGCGGGCAGGACCGCGCGTACGCGACAGGAGAGCATCATGCCCAGGATCACGCCCAACCTCTGGTTCGACCTGCAGAGCGAGGAGGCCGCCCAGTTCTACGTCTCGGTCTTCCCGAACTCTGAGATCAAGAAGGTCTCCTACTACGGAGAAGGCGCCCCACGCCCGGCCGGCACCGTCCTGACAGTGGAGTTCGTGCTGGACGGGCAGTCCTACACGGCGATCAACGGCGGCCCTGACTTCACCTTCAACGAGGCCGTCTCCTTCCACATCGACTGCGCCGACCAGGCAGAGGTCGACCACTACTGGACGAAGCTCTCCGAGGGCGGCGAAGAAGGGCCCTGCGGATGGCTGAAGGACAAGTACGGCCTGTCGTGGCAGGTCGTACCGGCCGTGCTCGGCGAGCTCATCACCGACCCGGACCCCGAGCGGTCCCAGCGCGCCATGCAGGCGATGCTCGGCATGAAGAAGCTGGACGCCGCCGCGCTGGAGGCGGCGGCCGACGGCAAGGTGTAGCGGCCCCGGAAGCACGGGCGCGGAAGCACGGGCCCGGAAGCACGGGCGAGATCCGGCCGGTACACGGCCGGGGCCCGTCCTACATCTTTCGCGCCACCACGAGGCGCCAGTGGGGAGCCCCGTCGGCGCGCCGCCCGAACTCCTCCAGGGGCCGCAGCCGCACGTCGAACCCCGCGTCGACGAGATCCGCCCGCACACCGCCGAGCGGGAACGTCCGGTAGTACATGACGAACCGCGGGCGCCACAGCAGGTTGCGCACGCGCATCACGCCGTCGAAACCGCGCAACGCCCAGTACCAGCGAGAGGTGAAGCCCTGCGGCGCGCCGATCGGGAAGGCGAAGAGGCCGCCGGGGCGCAGTGCCCGGTGGACGCCGGCGAACAGGGCGGGCCGCTCGGCGGGCAGGAAGTGGCCGAACGCCCCGAAGCTGACGGCCAGGTCGTAGCCCCCGGTGAAGGGAAGGGCGCGGGCGTCGGCGCGCACCCAGTCGACCGCGGGGCCGCCGGGGCCGGGCTCGGGCACCGCCTGTGCCGCGGCGGCCAGCATCCCCGCGCTGAAGTCCACACCGGTGATCCGTTCGCGGCACAGCGGCAGCAGCGCCCCGACGCCCGCGCCGGTCCCGCAGCAGACGTCGAGGCCCGCGTCGAAGGGTCCCAAGGGGCACAGCACGTCGGCGGTCGCCGCCAGGAACCGGCCAGGCGTACGAAAGGGGGTGTGGTCGAACTTGGGGGCGAGCAGGTCGTACCCGTGCTCGGTGGACGACAGCGCCTGAACGGCGAGCTCACGCAGCGTGGGACCCTGGGAGGTGAACATCGGCTCCAGGGTAGCCAGGGGGACGGCCGCGCGGGTCTCCGCCCGGGCGGCGACGTGGCCGGATAGCGCCAGGAGGTCTACCGGGGGGCGGTACGGGTCGGGTAGAGGTGCACTTTCGCCCCAGACCCGTTCTTCGCTCCCGGAGGTGCCCCATGGCCACAGACCGGAACAGGACAAGGACCGCATCGGGCAAGACCCGATTCGACGACATCTACGACCAGCCGGACCCGCGCGCCTACTTCCGGACGCTGGCGCCCTACGAGTACGAGATCCCGCAGCACGCCCAGGCCGTGTTCCGCCGCACCCGCGACCTGCGGGCCCGGCAGCGGTCCGGCGGCGAGGGCCCCGTGACCGTCCTCGACCTGTGCTGCTCGTACGGCATCAACGCGGCGCTGCTCAACCACGATCTGACCCTCGCCGACCTGTACGCGCACTACACCTGCGACGAGGCGGCGGCCCTCACTCCGCACGAACTCGTCGAGCGCGACAAGGAGTTCTACGCCTCACGGCGCCGCCCCGACGCCACCCCGGTCATCGGTCTCGACATGGCGGAGAACGCCACCCGCTACGCACTCGACGCGGGACTGCTCGACGAGGCGTACGCCGAGAACCTGGAGCGGCATCCGCCCAGCGACGGGCTGCGCCGCGCGGTCGCCCGCACCGGCCTGATCACGGTCACCGGCGGTATCGGCTACATCTCGCACCGCACCTTCGACGCCCTGCTGGGCTGCGCGCGGGAGCCGGTGTGGGTGAGTGCGTTCGTGCTGCGGACCGTGCCCTACGACCGTATCGCCGAGACCCTGGCCGCACACGGCCTCACCACGGTGACGGACTCCTCGCGGACCTATGCGCAGCGCCTGTTCACCAGCCCCGAGGAACGTCGCGACGCCGTCCGTCAGGTGATCCTCGCGGGCGCGGACCCCACGGGGTACGAGTCGGAGGGCCGCTATCACACGCGGCTGCACGAGTCGCGGCCGCGCACCGACTGATCCCCGGGCCGCGCGCGCGTCAGAACGTCAGGGCGTAGCTGATCCCGGGGCTACCGGAGAGCCGGACCTCGCCGACCGGCTCGAAGCCGGTGCGGGCCAGCACGGCTTGGGAGGCCGGGTTGTCGTGCGTCGTCGCGGCGCGCAGTCCCGCCAGCCCGTAGGTGGTGACGGCAAGTTCGCAGACCTGTCGGACGGCCCAGGTGGCCAGGCCCCGGCCCGCGGCCTTCTCCGCGATCCGGTAGCCGAGGTCGGCGCGGCCGTCCGCCACGTCGACCAGGTTGACCCGCCCGACGACCTCACCGCCGTCTCCCACCAGCACGTGGAAGTAGCAGATCCCGGCGTCCTGTTCGGCGATGAGCGCGCGCAGGCGGTCGTCGAAGTCGCGGAAGTAGGCGTCTGTGCGGTCGGGCACCGAAGCGGCGAAGTAGGCGCGGTTCGTCTCCTCGAAGGAGAGCAGCGCGGGCGCGTGGTCGGGGCGAAGGAGCTGGATGTCGGGGGTGGTTACAGGCGTGGGCATGGCAGAACCTTACGAACTCCGCGACCGGGGCTCGACTGCATTTCGCGGGGCCGAGCGAGCGGGCGCCGAGGTATGGAGGGAGCACTCCGGGGCAGACGGGCCGGAATGTTGACGGCAGTGGCGTCAGAGGCGCTGGCGTCGGCGCCGGCGGGGAAGTTGTCTGAGGTATGGACGTCTGAGGTGCAGACGTCTGACGTGTAGATGTCTGAGGTGCGGGTGTCTGACGTGTGGATGTCTGAGGTGCGGGTGTCTGAGACGCAGACGTCTGACGTGCAGACGTCTGACGTGTAGACGTCTGAGATGCAGACGTCTGACGTGTAGACGTCTGAGATGCAGACGTCTGAGATGCAGACGTCTGAGATGCAGGAGGCTGCGTGTTCGACGGCTTCGAGTTGATGCGGTGTGAGGGCGACGGCGTTCGCCTGAGGGTGCGTCACGGCGGCAGCGGCCCGCCGGTGCTGCTTCTGCACGGTCATCCGCGCACGCACGCGACCTGGCACCGCGTGGCCCCGCCGCTGGCCGCGGCCGGCCACACCGTGGTCTGCCCCGACCTGCGGGGCTACGGCGAGTCGGACAAGCCGCCGACCGACGAGCTGCACCGCCCGTACTCCAAGCGCGCCATGGCCGACGACTGCCTGGCGCTCATGCGCCGCCTCGGGCACGAACGGTTCGCCGTCGTCGGGCACGACCGGGGCGCGTACGTGGCCACCCGTCTCGCCCTTGACCATCCCGGGGCCGTGTCCGCCCTCAGTGTGCTCGACGCCGTCCCCATCTGGGAGGCGCTGCGACGCTGCGACGCCGCGTTCGCCGCGAGTTGGTGGCACTGGTTCTTCCTCGGCCAGACCGACAAGCCCGCCGAACGCGTCATCAACGCCGACCCCGACGCCTGGTACAAGGCCACCCGCGAGCAGATGGGCGCCGAAGCGTACGAGGACTACCGGCGCGCGATCCACGACCCGGCCACCGTGCACGCGATGTGCGAGGACTACCGGGCCGGTCTCGGCATCGACCGGGAGCACGACGACGCCGACCGGCGGGCCGGCCGGCGCGTCGACTGTCCCCTACAGGTGCTGTGGGCCACCCGCGACGACATGACCGACCTCTACGGTGACGTGCTGGGCGTCTGGCGCGACTGGGCGGGCGGCCGGCTGGAGGGCGGCCCCATCGCCTCCGGGCACCACATCGCCGAGGAGGCGCCCGAAGCACTCGTCGTCGCGCTCCGGGAGTTCTGGCGGTGACCGAAGGCCGGGGGCCGGTGTACGACCGGGAGAACTAGCGCGTCTGCAGGGCCCCGCCCGTCCACGCTGCGCGCAGCGCCTTCTTGTCCACCTTGCCGACCTTCGTCGTCGGCAGCCGGTCGAGCAGGACCGTCTTGCGGGGCGTGTACAGCTCGCCCAGCTCGGCGGTCACCGCCGCGCCGACCGCGTCCGGGTCCACGTCGGCGTCCTCGGCCGTGGCCAGGAAGATCTGCACGGCCTCGCCGTACTCCTCGTCCGGCACGCCCAGCGCCGCAGCGTTGCGCACACCGGGCAGCGTGAGCAGGAAGTCCTCAAGGACGCGGGAGTAGACGTTGTCGCTGGTGCTGCCGGTGACGATGATGTCCTTGGCCCGGTCGACGAGGTAGAGATACCCGTCGGCGTCGAGGTAGCCCATGTCGCCGGTGCGCAGCCAGCCGTCGCGCAGCGCCTCCGCGGTGCGCTCGGGGTCCTCGTAGTAGCCGAGCATGACCGTCTCGCCCCGGACGCACACCTCGCCGACCTGCCTGGCGGGCAGCGCCTCCGTGCTACCCTCGCCCCGGATCTCGATCTGGACGTCGGCGATGGCGCGACCGCAGCTGCGCCAGAGCTCGGGCCGCTCGGCGCCCGCCCAGGCGATCTCCTCGGCGCCGTACGCGGCGATGCCGAGCGCCTCCGACTGCCCGTAGCCCTGGCTGAGTACGGGGCCGAAGAGCTCGACCGTCTGCTGCAGGCGGCTGGGCGAGGAGGCCGCGCCGCCGACGGCGATCCGGCGCAGGTCGGGAAGTGCGCCGGGGACGCACTCCGGGTGGTCGAGCAGCGCGTACAGCATGGGCGGTACGAACATGGTGGCGGTGATCCGCTCGTCGCGCAGCACCTGGAGCGCCGCGCCCGCCTCGAACTCGGGGAGCACGACGAGGACGGAACCCGTCACCAGCGCCTGCAGCGAGGTGAGATGGCCGCTGCCGTGGGTGAGCAGCGTCGCGGCGAGCACTCGGTCCGTGCCCTCGGACATGGCAGGGAAGACCGAGGGGCCTGAGCCCTCCGAGCCGTCCCCCACCAGGTGTGTCAGCACGTCGTAGAGCCGGTGGCTGTGCGCGGCGAGCTTGGGGCGTCCCAGGGTGCCGCCGGTGTAGAGGACGGTGACGGCCTCGTCCGGCTCGGGGGCGGGCACGCCCTCGGGGCGTTCCGTGGGGCACTCGGCCGCCACGGCCAGCAGGTCCGTGCACCGCTGTGCACAGGGGCCGAGGCTGAGCAGCACGGGTGCGTGGACGCTGCGGCCGGCCGCGTCGGCCGCCCGGTCGGCGAAGAGCGGGTCGGTGACCACGGCGCGCGCCCTGGACTGCTCGACCAGCGCGGCGAGTTCGCCCGGCCCCGGCTCCGGCGGCAGGAACACGACGCGGCAGCCGATGAGATGGACCGCGAGCTGCACCAGGACGGAGTCCACGCGGTTGGCCAGGAACAGTCCCACTCCGTCGCCGGGCCCGAGCCCCTGCCGACGAAGGGCGTGCCCCAGGCTGAACAGCCGCCGCCGAGCCTGCCCCCGGGTCAGCCGCTGCGCACCCTGGACGAGCGCCTCGGCGTCCTCGTCCTCGTGCCAGTGCTCCAGGATCTGGTCCACGTACGTCCGCGGCTCGAATGTTTCCCGTGCGTTAACGATCATGAACATATGCAAACATGCCCGGCCGGAGCCGCGGCGTCACGGGGGGCGACTTCGGCCATCGACCGGCGGAGTATTATGCCCCGGCTTGAGGCGGTCGGTCGGCTCGCGGAAGTCGGCGTGGGGAGCGGCTGCTAGCGTCCGGCCACGTGAACGACAGCGTGTATGTGGGCAACGCGGGCAAGGATGCCGCACTCGACCGGGGCTGGGTCCTGGGGCATTTCAAGGAACCCGGCGATCCGCGGCACAGCGAGGCCGTGGAGATCAAGTGGGGTGTTCACCCCAAAGGCGATGAGCGCTTGCGGTGGGTGGAGGGCGAGGAACGCACGGCCCTCCTGGTCCTCATCAGCGGCCGCTTCCGCGTGGAACTCCCCGGCCGCAGCGTACTTCTGGAGCAGCAGGGCGATTACGTCGTGTGGGGGCGCGGGGTCGACCACTCGTGGATCGCGGAGGAGGAGTCGGTGGTGCTGACCGTTCGGTGGCCGTCCGTGCCCGGTTACGCGGTACCGGAGGACGAAGTCGAGGCGCGACCGCTGCCCTGACCCGGGGCAGCAATCATGACGACTGGAAATTGCCGCTTACCCAAGTGGTGGAGCGGTCGACCCGAGGCGGAGGCGCCGGGTCGACCGCTCTTCGGCAGGCGCTACGAGGCGTCCCGCACCGTTCCGGTGACCACCGGGCCCGGCTGTGCCTCCCACCTCTCGTTGTAGACGTAGAGCTGGGCCTTCAGGGATTCGGCCGGTTCCCGCACCCGGTCCTTGACGGTGGGTACGCGCACCTCGGCGCTCTTCTTCCCCGCCGGCACGGTCAGGAACAGGCCCCCGTCCGGGCCGTTCCCCACCTTGGACAGCGGCCGCTCCGGACGCGGCGACACACCGAACTGCTCCTTCAGCCAGCGCGGGTCCATGTCCAGGGTGGACAACTCCTTGCCGCTTTCGACCGGTTGGAAGGAGAGGCTGGCCGTCACGTCCAGATCGACGGGCTCGGACAGCGTCATGCGCCAGGTCAGCGGCTTGCCCTCGGTGACCCGGTCCGCGACGGGCTTCAGCGTGACCTTCGGCATCGGGTCGTCGTTCCGGGCCGTCACCCCGCCGTGGTGGGAGCCGACGACCGCGCCGCGCACCGCCTTGACGAGCGTGTCGTGTGCGACGTCGGAGCCCCAGCGGGTGTTGCCGCGCACCTCGACCGGCACGTCGACACGCTCACCCGCACGCACCGTCACCGTGCGGGGCGCCGCCCCGCCGTCGGCGGGGTCGAGCGGGAAGAGCCGGACCTGGCCGCTGCCCTTGCCCGAGACGGACACCGGCACGCGGTAGGTGCGCACGCCCGAGTCGCCTTCCTCGACGGTCAGTCGGCCGACGTCGACCCGCGGCAGCTCGGCGGGCCGCACCGCGGGGGTGCCGGGGCGCCAGCCCCAGGCGTCCATCAGCCACGCCTTGCCGGAGCCGGTGCGCGGGGTGAGTTCGAGGGACTTCACGTGCTTGAGGTCCAGCTTGCCCCGGACCGCCGCCGACAGCGGTACCCGGACCTCGCGCCCCCAGTAGGAAGCGGTCCGGTCGCTGCCCGGCAGTCCGTCGACCCGGACCCCGCCGAGCTTCGCCCGTCGGCCCGAGGCGTCGACGAGGGACACGTCGAGGCGGGTCCCCGTGGTGTTGGGCGGAACGATCACCCGCAGCGCCACGTCCTTGGCCTTCGCCAGGGAGACCGGGCGCGCCGGACTCACTCGCACCGGTGAACCCGCCCGCGACCAGCTCATGGCCACGGCGTCACGGCCCGGTTCCGGGGCGACCTCCCAGCGGGCGAAGTGCGGTGAGGACCCGGACGCCCCGTCAGGCAGGCAGGCGTGGGCCGCGTCCGCGGCCACCTGGGCGCACACCCGGCCGCCCGTGACCTTCGTCGAGGAGTCCGGCAGCAGCGCCCCCGTGCGGTGCGCGCCGACGGCGTGGGTCAGCACCCGCGCGGGGCCCGCCGAGGGGGCACGCCGGTCCGAGCCGTCGAGGAGGGGACGCACCCGGTCGTCGCCCGCGACGAACAGCCGGGCCGCCGCGGCTATGTAGGTGGCGCCGGCGGCCTGCTGCTGCGAGGCGGTCAGCCGGGTCGCGGTGCCCTTCGAGCAGACCGGGTCGGACCCGCCCTCGGAGGAGAAGTCGTCCTCGGCGGGCGCGCTGGCCTGCCCCGGGGTCCACTCGCTGTTGAAGAAGTTGTGGTTGGCGCCGACCACGTAGGCGGCGCTGTGCAGGGCGGCGCCGCGGCTGACGCCGCGCGTGCCGTCGACGTAGATCTCGCCCTGCAGATCGGACACGTCGCCGTCGCAGCCCGGCAGGATCGTCGTGGAGGGGACGTCGGGGACCGGGTTCTGCCCGAAGACGGTGGGGCCTATCAGGACGTTGCCGCGTATCTTCCAGCGCACCGGTCCGCGGTACCCGTCCTGGTCGGCGGGCGGTCGGTAGAGGCTGTCCAGCGCGGCGCGGTTGACGCCTTCGCCACCCCGGGAGTGTCCGACGAGGAGGACGCGGGACAGGTCCGCCGGTGCGACGGCGCGCACCGCGGCCGGGGCGGTCGACCGCTTGTCGGCCCACTGTGCCCAGCGGGCGAGGTGCAGCCGCACCAGCGACGAACGGGCCTGCGCGCCACCGTCCTCGGCGACGTCGTCCTGGCCGTTGATGCCGTTGGCGGCGATGGACACCGTGACGTACCCCTGCGAGGCCAGGAGCTTCTGGGCGCGCAGGTAGCCCGCGTGGCTCGGCACCGGCTTCGTACCGCCCGTGCAGGGCCAGCCCATGCCCTCCCCGTCCCCCGCGCCGTAGCAGGTGTAGTGGCGGCCGTGCAGGAAGAGGGCCAGCGGCCGCTTGCCGGGCGCGTCGGCGGGGCCGACCACCTTGGCCCGCATCTCCACCGGGGCCGGGAACCCGGGCAGGCGTACCGACTTGAGCGCGTACTCACCCGTGACAGTGCGGTAGCGGCCCGGGACTCCGGGGTCGACCTTGTTCGCGGGCGGAAGCGCCGCGGAGCCCGTCGGCGGCGCGGCGAGGCGACCGCGCGACCGCTCGTCGGCCCCGGCCTCGTCCAGGCGGCGTCCTGCCGCAAGTACCTTCAGCTTCTTGGCGTCACCGAGGCGCGCGCCGTTCAGCGGCAGCCGGAACGAGCGTCGGTCCCGCGCGGCCACGGGGTGGCCGAGGAGCTTGTCGCCCGAGTAGAACTCGATCCGAGCGTCCCCCATGGGCACGGGGTCGGGCGAGGCCCACACGAGCTGTTCGCCCGCGCCCTCACCGGTCAGCCGCCAGCCCTCCGGCAGGCCCTTGCCGTCACTCCCGGCCGACGCGGGCGCGGGAGGCGGGGAGCCGGCGGTCGGCCCGGCCTGCGCTGCGCCCGGCGAGACCGCCGCGAGCGCGAGCACCGCCAAGGCCGTGGTCGCCACGCGTGCGACACCTCTCAACGTGGTCCTCCTCGTCATCACACACATCAGGGCGCACGGACGAACTCATGTGCCCCGCTTACTCCTTCGATGACGGAAAACGATGGCCATGAGTTGCCTCTCGGTACCCATGGGCAGCACGCGCGAGCAAAAATCACGGGCAGCGAGAGACGGGTGACGCACAGGAGAGGGGCGCGCCACGGGAGCCCCCTGCCCGAGGCGGGGGGACTGCCTGCCAGGATGCGGTCATGCACATCTACGAAGAGCGGCTGAGCGTGCCCCGCTCCTGGTGGGGACTGATCGCGCTCGGCGGGGCGGGGTTGGCGGTGGGGGCGATGCCTTTCGGCGTGTTCGCCGCGGTCACGGTGGCCGCGGTCGGCATCGCGGTGTCCGCCGCGATCGTGCACGTACACGGCAGTGTGCGCATCCTCGTGACGCCGGGCTCCCTCGTCATCGGCAAGCGGGTCATTCCCATCGAGGCACTCGGCACGACGGAGATCCTCGACGAGCGCGAGGCCTTCGAGTGGCGCACGGTCAGGGCGAATCCGTACGCGCTGCTGCTCCTGCGTTCCTACGTCCCGACCGCGCTGCGCATCGAGTTGCGCAACTCCTGGGGAGGCGCGCCGTATGTCTATGTGTCGACACGGCAGCCGATGAACCTGGCGGCCGTGCTGGCGTTCTCGCGCGGCTGACCGGCGCGCCGCCGCCTCGCCCTGGACCGGAGCGCCGGCCGACCGCACGCTGGTTTTCGTGATCACACCAGCGACTGACTCCGTGGCCGGATCCCCCTCCCCCCTCCCCTGGTACGCGCGGCCTGCCGCCCGCGCGTGGACGTGCGCCCCGCCTCCGCCGGGCGCCCGGGACTTCCACCTTTCACTGCCCGAGTACGCACCGACCGCACTGCGCGAACTACCCGCGCTCGCACGGGAGTTGTCGGTGACGAGGGTCTTCGTCAAGGACGAGTCGACGCGCCTCGGCCTGCCCGCCTTCAAGGCGCTGGGCGCCTCCTGGGCGATCCACCACATCCTGACGCGCGACGCGAACGACGCGTCAGGGACCGTCGACAACCGGCCGCTGCGACTGGTCACCGCCACCGACGGCAATCACGGCCGGGCCGTGGCCCGCACGGCCGGGCGGCTCGGTCTGCGGGCGCACGTCTTCGTCCCGGACGGCGTGCACCCGGAGGCGGTGACCGCCATCGAGGGCGAGGGCGCAGAGGTCACGCGGGTGTCCGGGTCGTACGACGCGGCGGTGCGGGCGGCGAAGGACGCGGCCGTGACGCCCGGCGCGGTGCTCGTCCAGGACATGGCGTGGGACGGCTACGAGGAGATCCCGGCGCTGGTCGTCGAGGGGTACGCGACCCTGTTCACCGAGGTGGACGCCCAACTGGGCGCCGCGGGCGTGGAGTCGCCCAGCCTGGTCGCCGTCCCGGTGGGGGTGGGGTCGCTCGCCCAGGCGGCCGTCACGCACTACCGCGGCGGACGGACCGCGGGCCCCCGGTCCGGTGGAGCCTCTCCGTCCCTGCTGTCGGTGGAGCCGGTGGGAGCGGCGTGCGTACTGGAGAGCCTTCACGCGGGACGGCTCACGAGCGTGCCGACCGACGTCACGGTCATGGCCGGGCTGAACTGCGGTACGCCCTCCACCCTCGCCTGGCCCGTGCTCCGCGACGGCCTCGACGCGGCGGTCGGCGTCACGGACGCCGACAGCATGTCGGCCGCGCGCGACCTGGCGGACCTGGGAGTCTCGTCCGGTCCGTGCGGCGCCGCCGCCCTGGCCGGGGTGCGCGCCGCACTCACCGGCCGGGGCAGTGATGGCCGCCGCGCCGCGCTAGGGGTCGGCCCCGAGGCGGCTCTCGTACTGATCAGCACCGAGGGCGCGACCGCCGACACACGGCAGCCGGAGGGCCGGACGCGGCACCAATACGTACAAAAATGACGTATTCAGCGATGATTTCCAGTCGATGCAGATCGTCGAAGCCTGAACCAATTTGCGGTTTCCGCAGGTCAGTGGATAGTTCTTGGTTATACCACTGCCAGAAGTCCATATGCTGGACAGGTGGTACGGGGCCACCTCCACCGCTCCTGAGCTGCCCGAACGGGCGTACTAACACCGCTCACCGGACCGGCACATCCGGAAATCGACCATCCGCATGGCATTCACTCTCCGCACCGGTAAGACTCCTCACCGCAGTCATCACCAACCGAATCGATCGAAGGAGAGTCCACCATGCGTCGCACCCTCAAGGCCGTAGGAGCAGCCGCGGCAGCGGCCACCTGCGTCCTCGCCGCGACAGCAGGCACCGCGCAGGCCGAGGCCCCGAAGACCATGAGCCTCTACGCGCCGTCAGCCCTGGTGTTCACGGTCGGCCAGGGCGAGGACGCCGGCTCCGCCACGGTGGAGCGCGCCGTGACACTCACCTGCGCGCCGCGCCCCGGGGGCAGCCACCCCGCGGCGGCGGTCGCGTGCGCCGAACTGAACCAGGTCAACGGTCAGTTCTCCGCGCTGGTCGGCTCCTCGTCCGACGCCATCTGTACCAAGGAGTGGCAGCCGGTCACGGTGACCGCGGCCGGCGTCTGGAACGGCAAGCACGTCGCCTGGTCCAAGACCTTCGCGAACCGGTGTGAGATGAAGGCTGGTCTCGGAGAGGGTGTCGCACTGACCTTCTGAGGGACCAGACCCTGAACCACACTCAGGGGAGTCCCGGTGACCTTTCGTGGGGGAAGGCGGCCGGGACGCGGGGCGGCCCCCGGTGTCGGGCGACACCGGGGGCCGTAGTGTTTCCCCCCACGCGCACCCGCAGCTACGACGTGGCCTGAGCGCCCGGTATCCGGCTGTCCCTGTTCAGCTCGCCGAGTCTGCTCAGGACGCGGGCACGCAGCAGCTCGTACTCCTGGCGGCAGCGGCGGATCTCCGGCGGCCGGACGACGGGGACGCCGTCCGTGACGGTCTCCCCCGGCAGGAACTGGCCGCGGGTGAGGTCGATCTCGCATCCCGAGGCCAGGCGGTTCCACCAGTGGTACCCCGTCCGCTCGCCGTCGACATGGACCTCGCCCAGGAGCAGCTCGCCCCCCAGCAGGTCGTTCAGGACGAGCGCGGTGACGCCGCACTGGTCCCTCTCGGGGTTGTCCGGGGGCCAGCTCTCGCCGGAGCCGGGGTCGGCCGTGTCCGCGCCCCAACTGCCGCGCAGCGCCGCCTCGATGTCGGTGAGTCGCAGTGGTGTCATGCCGACCACCCTCGCATCCACCACTGACAATCCTCAGTACGGTCGGTCGCCCGCGATGGCGACGCGCTCCGCGACGCGGCGGTGCGGGGCGTAGTCGTCGACGGCGTAGTGCTGGGTGGCGCGGTTGTCCCAGAAGGCGACGTCGCCCCGCTGCCAGTGGAAGCGCACCTGGTACTCCGGCACATGGGCCTGACGCACCAGGTAGCCGAGCAGGCGGTCGCTCTCCTCGCGGTCCATGCCCACGATGTGCGTGGTGAAGGAGGTGTTGACGAAGAGCATCCGCCGCCCGGTCTCCGGGTGCGTGCGCACCACGGGGTGAGTGACCGGGGGGAAGCGGTCCTGGAGCGGGGCGAGCTTGTCGGGACCGTAGAAGCGGGCGAAGCCGGGGATGAAGTCGTGCACGGCGTACGCGCCGTCGACGCGTGCCTTGACGGGGTCGGGAAGGTTGTCGTACGCGACCGCCATGTCCGCCCACATCGTGTCCCCGCCGAACGGCGGCACCTCGTGCAGCTGCAACACCGCGCCCAGCGCGGGGCGTTCACGGAAGGTGACGTCCGCGTGCCAGACGTTCTCGTAGGTGGGCGTGGCGCTGCCGCCCTTGTCGAAACGGACGACGTCGTCGGCGGAGCCGCGGGCGAGCAGGGGGTTGGTCTCCAGGTCGCCCCAGTTGAGGGCGAAGGCGCGCTGCTGCTCGGAGGTGATGCGGGCGCCGCGGAAGAAGAGGACCTTCCACTCGAGGAGGGCGCGGTTCAGCTCCTCGCGCAGGGCGGGCGTCAGGGGGCGCGCGAGGTCGACGCCACGGATCTCGGCGCCGATGACGCGGCCCTGCGGCACGACGTCGAGGAGTTCGTAGGGGCGCTCCTGCCAGTCGTCGGGCAGGCGGCGCAGCGTACGGCGGCCCTCGTACATGCCGTCGGCGGGGACGCGGGCTTCGCGCAGAGCTGCGGGCAACGGAGTCTGCGGTGCGGCAGTCATGGGATGTGATCCTTCACAGGGCGGAAACGGGCGGACGGCCGTGCGGAGCGGGGACTCCGTACAGCTAGCGGCCCGATCGCTCGCACCCGCGCCGCCACGGGACGTTGAACGTCCGTACGGCGGCGGTCAGGTGCTGGATCATGGTCGTCATTGTGGGGCGCCGGCCGCTGCGGGTCAACCGTCCGCTGACGGCGCCCGTGGCGACCGGCGGCCACCGGTTCAGGCCTGTCGCTCCTGCCGGGGCTTGCGCAGCACTCCCCCGTACTCGTATATCCCCTTGCTGGACTCGGTCGTGCCGAGGAACGGGGCCAGGTCGGGGTGGACCGGGGCGAGCGGCGGCTGGTCGGGGTCGGGGCGCCAGTCGACGAGGTTGACCACGCCGGGCTCCACCGGTTCGAGTCCTTCGAGCAGTACGTCGACCTCGGCGGGCGTGCGGGTCTGCCAGGGCACGCCGCCGCCTGCGATGTGCGCGGTCATCGCCGCTCCGCGCTCCGGGTCGTCGGCGACGACCTGCGAGAAGCTCAGATGGCTGCCGGGCGCCGCGCGGTCGATGATCGTCCGCAGGATGCGGGCCGGGTCGTCGGCATCGGTGAGGTGGTGCCCCACGGAGAGGAAGAGCACGGCGACCGGCTCGTCGAAGTCGATGAGGCGCGCCACGTCGGGGTGTTCCAGGATCGCCTCCTGGTCGCGCATGTCACCCATGATGACCGTCGTGGACGAGTCGTCGGCGAGCAGGGCGCGGCCGTGCGCGAGAACGATCGGATCGCTGTCGACATAGACGACGCGGGCGTCGGGGGCGAAGCGCTGGGCGACCTGGTGGACGTTGTCGTCCGTGGGCAGTCCGCAGCCCATGTCGATGAACTGGCGGATGCCCGCCTCGCGCGTCAGATAGCGCACCACGCGGAAGAGGAATTCGCGGTTCTGTCGGGCGATGTCGACGACCTCGGGGAACGAGGGCACGGTGGAGAGGATGAACTTCCGGTCCACCTCGTAGTTGTCCTTGCCGCCCAGCATCCAGCCGTAACCGCGCGCCGAGGTCGGCACGTCATAGGGAATCGACATCGTCTCGGGCTGGTTCTCACTCTCCACGGCGCGTTCTCCACCTCTCCCACGACATGTACGGAACGTGTTCCTGCGGCGACACTATCCGGTGATCCACGTTCGGGTGAACCTACTGGCGAATCTCCAACACACTTGCGGGGAAAGGCGGTTGGCGGTTGCCGCTACCCCCGTGTGCGTCCTGGGCAGCGGTACGCGCTGTGGCGTGTCCCACCCGCCGCCCCCCGGGCGCTCCGGATGACGGATGATCGTGGCGAGAGCCATCCGCACCACCGGACCCGTACCACCCAGAGAGGACCTCCCCATGGAAGACCGCTTCGACGTCGTCGTGCTCGGAGCAGGACCCGGCGGCTACGTTGCCGCCATCCGCGCCGCCCAGCTGGGCAAGCGGGTGGCAGTCGTCGAGGAGAAGTACTGGGGCGGTGTCTGCCTCAACGTCGGCTGCATCCCGACGAAGGCGCTGCTGCGCAACGCCGAGCTCGCCCACCTCTTCACGCACGAGCAGAAGACGTACGGCATCAAGGTCGACGGGCAGGTGTCCTTCGACTACGGCGAGGCGTTCAGCCGCAGCCGCACGGTCGCGGACGGCCGGGTCAAGGGCGTCCACTTCCTGATGAAGAAGAACGGCATCACGGAGTTCGACGGCCGGGGCACCTTCCTCGATGCGAACACGCTGCGGGTCGCCAAGTCCGACGGCACGACCGCCACGATCGGCTTCGACAACTGCATCATCGCCACCGGTGCCACGCCGCGTCTGCTGCCCGGCACGAGCCGCAGCGAGCGGGTCGTGACGTACGAGGAGCAGATCCTCGCCGACACGCTGCCGCGCTCCATCGTGATCGCGGGCGCCGGCGCCATCGGCATCGAGTTCGCGTACGTCCTGCACAACTACGGCGTGAAGGTCACCATCGTCGAGTTCCTGGACCGTGTCGCGCCGCTGGAGGACACGGACGTCTCCAAGGAGCTGGCCAAGCAGTACCGCAAGCTCGGCATCGACGTCATGACCTCGACCCGCGTCGAGTCGATCGACGAGTCCGGCGAGCAGGTCCGGGTGACGGTCACGGGCAAGGACGGCAAGGAGCAGGTCCTGGAGGCCGACAAGGTCCTCCAGGCGATCGGTTTCGCGCCGAACGTCACCGGCTTCGGTCTCGAGGCGACGGGCGTGGCGCTCACCGAGCGCGGCGCGATCGACGTCGACGGCCGTTGCCGTACGAACGTCCCGCACATCTACGCCATCGGCGACGTCACCGCGAAGCTGATGCTGGCGCACACCGCCGAGGCCATGGGCGTCGTCGCCGCGGAGACGCTCGCGGACGCCGAGACGATGGAACTCGACTACCCGATGATCCCGCGCGCGACGTACTCGCAGCCGCAGATCGCCAGCTTCGGCTGGACGGAGGCGCAGGCCAAGGAGAAGGGCTTCGACGTCAAGGTCGCGAAGTTCCCCTTCCAGGCGAACGGCAAGGCGCACGGCCTGGGCGACACCGTCGGCTTCGTGAAGATCATCAGCGATGACACGCACGGCGAGATCATCGGTGCCCACCTGATCGGCCCCGACGTGACCGAGCTGCTGCCCGAGCTCACCCTGGCCCAGCAGTGGGACCTCACCGTCCACGAGGTGGCGCGCAACGTCCACGCGCACCCGACCCTGGGCGAGGCCGTCAAGGAAGCGGTGCACGGCCTGGCCGGACACATGATCAACTTCTGAGGCGGCGCCGGGCGCCCCGCCGGAACGCGAACGACCGGAATCCGGTGGTTCGAGTGGCGGGGCCGCCCGGTCCGGCCGATGCTGGGCGGAACACGACTGATGTGCCTCGGGGGCGAGGAGAGGCAGTAGCCGATGTTCTCTGCACTGGGCCGATTCGTGGTGCGCCGCCCTTGGTGGATCATTCTGGCGTGGGTGGTCGCGGCCGGCGCGGTGATCTCACTGGCGCCGAAGCTCACCTCCAGCAGCGACGAGGCGAGTTTCCTCCCCCACCACTACGAGTCCATTCGCGCCGCCGATGTGCAGGAGAGGGACTTCCCCCGGCAGCGGAACATCGGCGCGATCATCGTCTTCCAGCGCTCCGACGGCGGGAAGCTGACGGCCGCCGACTCCGCCGACGTCAGACGCGTCTCCAAGGATCTGCAGGACCGGAAGATTCCCCAGGTGCAGGCCGTCGTGGTGAGCGGGGTCTCGCCCAACGGGCTCGTGCAGACCTCGGCTGTCGCGATGCCGAAGCTCACCGACCCCGAGGACACCGCGCAGCAGGACGCGGTGAAAGAGCTGCGGGCCGGTCTGAAGCCGGAGTTGAGGGGCACGGACCTGTCGGCCGGAATCACCGGCTCCGCAGCGCAGGCGCTCGACCAGAGCGACGCGTCCGAGCGGGCGGGCCTGCTCGTCGGCGCCGGCACGATCGTCATCATCATCGTGCTGCTGCTCGTCATCTTCCGCAGCCCCATCATCGCGCTGCTGCCCGTGGTCCTCATCGGTCTGATCTCGCCGATGGCGACCGGCCTGATCGCCTCCGCCAACAAGGCCTTCGACATGAAGGCGGACTCCTCCATCCAGCAACTCCTGACCGTCGTCCTGTTCGGCGTCGGCACGGACTACATCCTGTTCCTGCTCTTCCGCTACCGGGAGGCGCTGCGCGCGGGCGAGGATCCCAAGCACGGCATGGTGTACGCCGTCGAGCGGGTCGGCGAGGCCATCACGTCGGCCGCGGGCGCCGTCATCGTCGCCTTCGCCGCGCTGACGCTGTCCTCGCTCGGCATGCTGCGGTCGATGGGCCCGGCCCTGGCCATCGCCGTGTTCGTGACACTGCTCGCCGGCCTCACCCTCGTCCCCGCGGTGGTCTCGCTCCTCGGCACGAAGGTGTTCTGGCCGTCCAAGTCCTGGCAACAGGAGCCGCACGGCACGGGGTTCACCAGACTCGGGACGTCCATCGCCCGCAAGCCCGCCGTCTGGGCGCTGGTCTCCGCGCTGTTCATGGGCGCGCTCACGCTCGGCGCCCTCGGCTACAAGGCCAACTTCGACCTGGCGGGATCCTCGCTGCCGAAGGGCAAGGAGTCGATGGCCGCGCTGGACGACCTCCAGAAGGGCTTTCCCGCGGGCACCACGGACCCGACCTCCGTCTATCTGACGTCCACGACCGACCGCCCCGTCAGCCAGTCCGCGGCCGCCGCCTTCCGCGAGCGGCTCTCCGGCGTCGGCGGGGTCGGTGAGGTCGCGCCCCCGCGCCTCAGCCCTGACCGTACGACGGCCTCGTACTCCGTGATCCTCGCCGACCCGCCCGCCTCCGACAAGGCGCTCTCGACCGTCAAGGACCGGCTGCGGCCCGCCGCCCACAAGGACGCGCCGGCCGGGACGCGAGGACTCGTCGGCGGCACCACGGCGGTCTACGTCGACATCAACAAGGCGGTGGACCGCGACTATTCGGTCGTCTTCCCGGTGGCGGCGCTGGCCATCATGGTGATCCTCGGCCTGCTGCTGCGCAGCCTGGTGGCGCCCTGGTACCTGATGCTGTCGGTCGCGCTCGGCTTCGGCGCGACCCTCGGCGCGACCTCGTTGCTCTTCCAGCGGATCGGCGACCAGCCCGGCCTGATGTTCATGCTGCCGGTGATCATGTACTTGTTCGTGGTGGCGCTCGGCACCGACTACAACATCCTCATGGTGTCGAGGCTGCGCGAGGAGGCCCGCGAGGGCCGCAACCCGCACGACGCGGCGGGCACGGCGGTACGCCACTCGGGGCCGACGATCGGTTCCGCGGGCGTGATCCTCGCGGGTACGTTCGCGACGCTGATGCTCGCGGGCAACTCCACGCTCTCCCAGATGGGTTTCTCGCTCTCCTTCGGCATCGTCATCGCCGCGTTCGTCATGGCGCTGATCTTCACGCCGGCGCTGACGGCCCTCATCGGCCATGCCGCGTGGTGGCCCGGCCACGGGGACGAGCAGCGGAAGCGGAACGGGGACGGGGCCGGGGACGTAGGCCAATTTGCCTCCACGCGAAAAGTGTGAGCACAGAATCCTCCACCCCTCCTGCCGCCATTGCTCACAACCAGAACGAAAATGCAAGTGAAATCGATAAACCGCCGGAAGTCGATAGCCTAGGAAGCGGACGGAAAAGTCAAGTCCATTGACGGGCGGTAAGAAAGCCGCCTATCCGAGGCCTCTACCAGCGACTATTGGGTGTTAGGCTTTCTCGTCGTCCAGGGCTGATCCGCTTTCCCCTGCTTTCCGCAGCGGTACACCATGGCCCTCTCACACCGGAATGGAAGCCGACCTTCCACACCCGTTTCCCGTTCCGGCGAAATGTGTCCACGCCTCGTTCTGGAGCTCTTTCATGTCTACTGACAGCCCCGCTGTCATCTCCCCCGCGCCGGCGGACACGTCCGGCGCCCCGCCCGGCGGCCGTCACCTCGGTCTGGCCCTCTTCGTGATCGCCGCCGCCCAGCTGATGGTGGTGCTCGACGGCACGATCACCAACATCGCGCTGCCCAGCATCCAGACCGCGCTGGACGTGTCCGACGCCAATCTGGCCTGGATCGTCAACTCCTACGCGCTGGCCTTCGGCGGGCTGCTGCTGGTCGGCGGGCGGGCCGGGGACCTCTTCGGACGGCGCCGGATGTTCCAGGTGGGCATCGCCGTGTTCACCCTGGCATCGCTGCTCGGCGGGCTCGCCCCGAACGAGGGCCTGCTCATCGGCGCGCGCATCCTCCAGGGCGTCGGCGCTGCGATCGCGGCCCCCAGCGCCCTGTCGCTGATCGCCACGACGTTCCCCGAGGGCAAACCGCGCAACAAGGCCATGGGTGTCTACGCCGCGATGGCCGGGATCGGCGCCACCGTCGGCCTGCTGCTCGGCGGCGTCCTCACCGACGCCCTCGACTGGCGGTGGGTGTTCTTCGTGAACATCCCCATCGGCCTCGCCGTGCTCGCCGGGACCAGGACGCTCGTCGAGGCCGAGCGGCACCGGGGCCGCCTCGACCTTCCGGGCACCGTCACCGGCACGGGCGGCCTGATCGCCCTCGTCTACGGCATCACGCGCGGCGGCGAACACGGCTGGACCAACGGCCTGACCCTGACCTGCTTCGCCGTCGCAGCCGTCCTGCTCAGCGCCTTCCTGGTCATCCAGAGCCGCGCGGCGGACCCGATGATGCCGCTGCGACTCTTCAAGGACCGCAACCGCTCGGGTTCCTACGCCACGATGCTGTTCATCGGCGCCGGCATGATGGCCACCTTCTACTTCCTCACCCTCTACATGCAGCTGATCCTCGGCTACAGCGCGGTCAGGACCGGCTTCGCCAACCTGCCGTTCAGCCTCGGCATGGGTGTCGCGGCCGCCCTCAGCGCCAAGCTGGTCACCCGCCTCGCTCCCCGGGCGATCGCGGGACCCGGTCTGCTGGTGGCCGCCGCGGGCATGTTCTGGTTCGCCACGCTCACCCCCGACTCGTCGTACGCCGGACATCTGATGCCCGCGATGTTCGTCACCGCGCTCGGCCTGGGCATGGGCTTCGTGCCGATGACGCTGGGCGCGGTCAGCGGGGTCGACCACCAGGAGACCGGCATAGCCTCCGCGCTCCTGAACACCGCCCAGCAGATCGGCGGCGCCCTGGGCCTCGCCGTACTGGCCACCGTTTCCACCTCGGCGGCCAACGACCGGCTCCCCGACGCGGCCGCCTCCTTCTACCGGGGCCTCGCCACCGACGACCACGGCCTGGTGGCCAGGGCGGCCGATGCGCTGACGCACGGCTACACCCTGGCCTTCGTCGGCGCGGGCATCATGTTCCTGGCCGGCCTGCTCGTCACCGGCCTGGCCATCACCGCCGGAAAGCAGGAGATGACCGAAGGCGCGGCACCCGTCCACATGGGGTGACCTCCCGCCCGCGACCAGCCGGTTGACGAGTTGCGTCTCCGTCAGCCGGCTGAGGGTGTCCAGTCGCCGAGCCAGTCCGCGGCCTCCTGCGCCGCGGCCTGCGCGTCCGTCAGGTGCGGGCGGTCACCGCTGGGACCGCCCGCACCCGGACCGCTGTTCCGGTACTCGGCGAAACGGTCGTCCTTCCACGAGAAGCCGCCCATGTCCGTCCAGGGCGCCGCCTTGACGGCAGCGCCGAGCCTGCTGTCGCGGATGGTGGTCTGCGGATCGAGCGCCGCGTCGCCGCCCGCGTGCCACGGCCGGCCGAGGAAGAAGCTCCGCGCGGCCACGCCGCCGTCGATGGTCGACCGGGTGATCAGGAATCCCTTGCGTCCGGCGGCCGTGCTGGGCGCGGTGACGTATCCGGCGGAGCTGCCGTCCCAGCGCTTCTTCAGCGAGAGGACGGACCTGTCGATCACCGCTGTGGCGCGGCCGAAGACGAAGTCGGTGTTGCCGACTACGTAGGAGTCCGTCATGCGGACGCGGCCAGGCCTGTCCTTGGCCGCGGTGTCGAGGAGCAGCGTGTCCTGGTCGCCGCTGACGATGACCGAGTCGAGGCGGACCCGGTCGGCGGCCGTGCGCAGCGCCACCGCCTGCACTCCGTCCAGGTGCTGGTTCCTCGCCTCGTCGAAGTCGTTGGAAACGGTGAGGTTGCGGGCCCGGAAGTCATCCGCCTCCACGGTGAAGGTCGCGCTGCCGCTGGTGCCGTACTTTCCCGAGCCGTCCGGCTTCCGCGTTCCTGCGGCGTTCCCGAAGACGACGACGGTGTCCTTGCGGCTGCCGCCCGTCCCTTCGACCGTGACGTGGGGCTTGTCCGACGGGACCCTGACCGTCTCGCGGTACGTGCCGGGCGCGACCTGGATCACCACGCGGGAACTGTTGCCCGCGGGAACGGCGTCGATCGCCTTCTGCACGCTCGTGAACCGGCCACTGCCGTCCTTGGCGACGGTGAGGGTGGCGCGGGTCCGGGTCCCGGCCGTCGTGCCGAGCGGATTCCGCGGCCCGGCGCCGGAGTTGAGGAGTGCGGGGACGTCGGCCGCCTTGTCGAGGGTGTAGTCGTAGTACGCCTTCGGATCGAACGCCGTACCGCCGCTCTCGTTGCGTCCGCTCGTGCCGGAGAAGACGTTGCCGCGCTGGACGAGGGCGGCGGTGGTGTCCTTGATGACGGGGTTGTGGACGCCGTCGAAGTAGCTGTTCTCCAGGACCATCTTCGTCCTGCCGCGCGCGTAGTCGCCGTACGACGAGGTGATGTCCGTGCCCGGGTCGTCCTGCAGGTAGTTGTTGTAGAGGTGGGCGTGGGCGACGTTGTCCGTGGAGGGATTGCGCTGCTCGGTCTCGCGGAACCAGTTGTGGTGGATCGTGAGGTCCGCGGTGGTGTTCTCGGTCCAGCCGATGCCGAAGGTCTTGTTGTTGTCGCTGAGCCTGTTCCAGGACACCGTCACGTTGGTGGTGTCCTTGCGGCTGTCGATCAGGCCGTCCGCCATGTGCCGCAGGTCGTTGTGGTCGATCCAGACATGGTGCGCGCCGTCCATCTGGACGGCGTCCCAGTCGTGCTCCTTGTCGTTCCAGACGCCGTGATACGAGTCCCGGATCGTGAGGTTCCGGATGATCACGTTGTGGACGCCCCGACCGAGGAAGAACCCGCCGCCGACGATCTGCCCCGAGGTGCCCGCCCCGACGATCGTCTTGTCCGAGGCGACCTTGATCTCCCTGCCCTTGGGCTCCATGGCGATCGTGGCCGCCACGACGATGACGTACGGCTCGGGGGCGGTCGCGTACTTCTCCAGACCGGCGAGGGTCCGTACGGTGACGGTCCTGCCGTCCCGTCCGCCGTACGTCCCCCGCTGGCCCAGCGCGTCGACCGACGCGAAACCGTCGGCGACGTCGTCGGCCCGGACCGGCCCGGAAGCGGTCGCGGCGGCGGCCCGGCGAGGCGCCGGGGCGTCCTGCCCGGCCGCACCGAAGGCCGCACCGAAGGCCGTGCCGTAGGCCAATGTGCCCGCGACGGCGAGCGCCACCGGGACGCCGACCAGCAGGGGAATCCGCCGTTTGCGGTGTCGCGCCGTGCCGTGCAGCTCAGTCATGTGTCGCTTCCTGTCTCTGGGCGGTGGGGGGGGACCCGCCTCCGTACGGAGGCACTGGCCGCTGATCAGTCGCCGTCGAGCCCCGAAAGGTTGCCGCCCCGCGCGAACCGCGCCGGCGAATCCCTTCGCGTCCCTTCGCGCCAGGAACGCTTCGCCGTCCGTCGATAGGATTTGCGCGTCAGCCCCTTCCGCCACCCCGACCCGGAAATTCCTTCCCGAGGCTGTCGAGAAAGCGCCGTCCGCTCCGACGTCCCCTGCGAAAGCCGCCCACCAGGGGCGACGGCGCAGCTGAGGAGCGAAGTCATGAAGTATCTGGTGATGGTCCAGGGATCGCAGGCCGACTACGAGGCGATGGCGGGCAAGCCCTCCACGGACAGACCGGTCTGGAGCGAGAAGGACTTGCAGGCGATGTTCGCCTACATGGGCGAGATCAACAACGACCTCGCCGAGTCCGGCGAACTCATCGACGCGCAGGGACTCACCGAGCCCGCGCGGACCCGCCTCGTCAGCCAGGACAAGGACGGCCGCCCCGTGATCACGGACGGTCCCTACGGCGAGACGAAGGAGGTCCTGGCCGGGTACTGGCTCCTGGAGTGCCAGAGCCTGGAGCGGGTCACCGAGATCGCCCGGCGCGTCATCAGCTGCCCCGGACCCGAGGGCCACGTCGAACCGCCCGTCGTGATCCGGCCGGTCCAGGACGCCTCGGGCGGCGAGTGTTGAGACGTACGACCGAGGTCGAGGACCTGCTGCGACAGCACGCGCCGCAGGTCCTCGGCGCGCTCGTACGCCGGTACGGGCACTTCGGCGCCGCCGAGGACGCCGTACAGGAAGCGTTGCTCGCCGCGGCCCGGCGGTGGCCCGGACAGGGCCCCGACAACCCGCGCGGCTGGCTGATCAAGGTGGCCTCGCGCCGCCTGACGGACCAGCTGCGCGCCGACGAGGCGCGGCGGCGGCGCGAGGAGGACGCTGCGCTGCTCACCCCCCGGGACGCGCTCACCGCTCCCCCGCCGGGCGAGAGCCGCGCCCCGGCGGACGACGACACCCTCACGCTGCTGTTCCTCTGCTGCCACCCGGAGCTGACCCCGGCCGCGCAGGTCGCCCTGACGCTGCGCGCTGTCGGAGGACTCACCACGGCGGAGATCGCCCGGGCGCATCTGGTGCCCGAGGCGACCATGGCCCAGCGGATCAGCAGGGCCAAGGGGAAGATCAGAGGCATGCCGTTCCGGCAGCCGGGCCCCGAGGACCGCGACGCGCGACTCGCGGTCGTCCTCCAGGTGCTCTACCTGATCTTCAACGAGGGGTACACGGCGACATCCGGTGACGCGCTGCACCGCGCGGACCTCGCCAGGGAGGCGATCCGCCTGACGCGCTCCGTGCGCCGTCTGCTCCCCCACGAGGGCACGGTGACGGGCCTGTTGGCGCTGATGCTGCTCACCGAGGCGCGCACCGCCGCACGGACCGGGCCGCACGGCGAGCTGATCCCGCTCGACGAGCAGGACCGGAGCCGCTGGGACCGGCGGGCGATCACCGAGGGAACGGCACTGGTCGAGGAGGCACTGGTGCAAGGCCCGCCGGCCGTCTACCAGTTGCAGGCCGCGATCGCCGCCCTGCACGACGAGGCCCCGAGCGCGGAGGCCACCGACTGGCCCCAGATCCTCGCCCTGTACGACCATCTCGTGCGCCGCACTCCCGAACCCATGGCGGCGCTCGGACGCGCCGTGGCCTGTGCGATGGTGCACGGGCCGCAGGCCGGTCTCGATGAATTGGGCGCCCTGGAGGGCAGGCTGGCGGGCCATTACCGGCTGGAAGCCGTACGCGCGCATCTCCTGGAGAAGGCGGGCGACGTCGAAGGTGCCCGCGCCGCGTACCGGTCCGCGGCGCAGGGCACTCTCAGCCGCCCCGAGGCCCACTACCTGCAGAGGCGCGCCGCCCGTCTGGCACCCCGAGAGGCTTGAAGCCATACCTTGGAGGGATGCAAGAAAACCCGAGGATTGACTTGGGTTTTCACCGTGCACCAAGATCGCTTCCGTCCGGGTAACGGCCCGGCGGAGGGCCTTCGACCCTGGAGCCGGGCATCCGGCCCCGGTGCGCGGACTCCTTGACGCGGCAGGAAAGGTGACGTGTGGAAGCGCTGGAGATGGTGGCTGTCGGGGCCGCCGGTGTCGCGGCCGGCGGGCTCAACGCGGTAGTCGGGTCGGGCACCCTCATCACCTTCCCCACCCTGCTGGCCTTCGGCTTCCCACCCGTGCTCGCCAACGTGTCCAACAACATCGGCCTGGTACCGGGCACGCTGAGCGCCGCGTACGGCTATCGCAGGGAGATGAAGGGGCAGTTCAGGCGCCTGGTGCGGTTCGGCACGGCCTCCCTGATCGGCGGGCTGACCGGCGCCCTGCTCCTTCTGGAGCTGCCCGCCGACGCCTTCCAGGCGGTGGTCCCCGTCCTCATCCTGACCGCATGCCTCCTGGTCCTGCTGCAACCCCGGCTGGCCCGCAGGCTGAAGGACCGCGAGGGCGGCGGAAAGAACGACGGCGGCATCCCGATGTGGTGCGGAGTCCTCGCCACCGGCGTCTACGGAGGATATTTCGGAGCGGCCCAAGGGGTGCTGCTCATGGGCCTGTTCGGGGCCTTCCTCCTGGACGACCTGCAGCGCCTCAACGCCGCGAAGAACGTTCTCGCCTCGCTCGTCAACGGCGTCGCGGCCGTCCTCTTCATCGTGGTGGCCGACGTCGACTGGACGGCCGCCGGGCTGATCGCCCTCGGCTCGACGGCGGGCGGCCTGATCGGCGCGCGCTTCGGCCGGAAGCTGCCTCCGGTGGCGATGCGCGCCTTCATCGTCGTAGTGGGGGTCACGGCTTCACTGATCATGATCGTGCGCCAGGGGCACTGACCGGCAGGGACAGGGATCGCAACGAGGAAACACAGGCGTAACGCAGCTCACACTCAGGAGCCCGCGTCCCGGAAACCCAACCGCATGGTTTATCGTTGAACATGATGTGACCCCGACCGAGATTCCCCCGTCCGGTCGGGGTCGCATTCCAATCCCCAACCGACACCCTGCCCCGGCGGCATTCACGCCTTCGAGGGTGAATATGCCAACCACAGCGCGCCACACACGCCCGACCGGCATCATGCGTCCATGGACGGTGCCAAGCCTGTGCAGGTCTTGTTCACGCCCGACGAGTACGCCGCGATCCTGCGCCACGCGGATCATCTCGGGATGCCGGTAGCCGAGTTCGTCCGCCGTGCCGTGACCCTCAGGGCCGAGGAGCAGCCCGGTCCGTGCCAGGCGTCCGACAGCCGGCGCGGAGCCGCCGTACCGCCGGTCAAGCGCGGCCTCAATCCGGACGGGACGCCCGCGCTCCAGCGGTTCCTCGACACGCTCGCCGCGTCGTCGGAGCCCGATGGGTGACAGGCGCCCCCAGGGACGTCAGGTGAGGACGATCTCCGGCTCGTAGAGGTCCAGCCAGAGCGCCAGGTCGAGCGTCCGTTCCAGGTCGCGCCGGGAGGCCTGAGTGATCTGCGGCGCATCGCGCTCGGCGGCCCGGGCCGCCTGCTCCCTGTCCACGAGCGCGAAGACCGGGTGGTCGGGCCGGGCGAGCAGGTCCTTGACGTGCCGCTGGAGAGCGACCGCGTACTTGGGGTCCTGCGTCGAGGGATACGGGCTCTTGACCCGGTCGTACACCGACCGCGGCAGCACATCGGCCGTCGCCTCGCGCAGCAGGGTCTTCTCCCTGCCGTCGAAGGACTTGAGCGACCACGGCGCGTTGTACACGTACTCCACGAGACGGTGGTCGCAGAACGGCACGCGCACCTCCAGGCCGACGGCCATGCTCGCGCGGTCCTTGCGGTCGAGCAGGATGCGTACGAATCGGGTCAGGTGCAGATAGGACATCTTCCGCATCCGGAACTCGAAGTCGCTCTCGCCGTCCAGTCGCTCGATGCCCGCGACTGCGCTCGCGTAGCTGTCCTTGATGTACGCGGGCAGGTCGAGCGCGGCCGCCACCTCGGGGCGCAGGACGCCGGAGTCGTCGCCGAAGTGGTCGGCGAACTTCACCAGCCAGGGGAAGGTGTCGGCCGTGCGCGCCGTCTCGTCGAAGAACTGCAGGTAGCCGCCGAAGACCTCGTCCGCGGACTCCCCGGAGAGCGCGACCGTGGAGTGCTCGCGGATGGCGCGGAACAGCAGATAGAGGGAGGCGTCCATGTCGCCGAAGCCCATCGGGATGTCCCGCGCGCGGATCATCCTGGCGCGCACGTCCGGGTCGGCGAGGGCGTCCGAGTCAAGGACGATGTCACGGTGCTCGGTGCCCGCCGCCTTCGCGACGTCGTGCACGTAGGGGGTGTCGGGCGTGCCGCGCAGTTCGTCGGCGACGAAGTTGTCGGCCTGACCGACGAAGTCGACAGCGAAGCTGCGTACCGTCTCGCCCGCCTCGGCCAGTTGCCGCGCGGCGAGCGCCGTCATCGCCGAGGAGTCGAGGCCACCGGAGAGCAGCGTGCAGCGCGGTACGTCCGAGACGAGCTGGCGGCGCACGATGTCCTCGAGGAGCTCGCGCACCCTGGCCACGGACGCTTCGCGGTCGTCGGTGTGCGGCCGCGTCCGCAGTGTCCAGTAGACGTGTCGGCGCAGCCCTGAGCGGTCGACGGTGACGACGGTGCCCGGCTCGACCTCGCGCATGCCGTCCCACACGGCGTGACCGGGCGTCTTGACCGTGGCGAACAGCTCCCGCAGGCCGTCCAGGGTGACACGTCGGCGGGCCAGCGGGTTGGCCAGGATCGCCTTGGGCTCGGAGCCGAAGAGGACGCCGTCGGGGGTCTCGTAGTAGTAGAAGGGCTTGATGCCCATGCGGTCGCGGATCATGACGAGCCGGTCGTCGCGGGCGTCCCAGATCGCGAAGGCGTACATGCCGTTCAGCCGCTCGGCGAGGGCCTCGCCCCATTCGAGGTAGCCGCGCAGCACGACCTCAGTGTCCGACTCGGTGGTGAACCGGTGGCCGCGGCCGGTCAGTTCACGGCGGAGTTCGGTGTAGTTGTAGGTCTCTCCGGAGTAGACGAGGGCGACGGTGCCGGTCGGTGTCTCGACGGTCATGGGCTGGCGTCCGCCGGGCAGGTCGATGATCGCCAGTCGGCGGTGTCCGAGCCCGGCGGGCCCCCCGGTCCAGGTGCCGCGGTCGTCGGGACCGCGGCAGGACATCGTCTCCGTCATGGCGTCCAGAGTGGTGGACTCGGCCGTCAGATCACGGTCGAAGGAGACCCAGCCGGTGATGCCGCACATGCGCATTCCTTCCGCTTGCCGCACTAGATGTATCTAGCACCTACATCTGCAGCGTGTGCCCGCGAACGCATACGGTCAACGGCCCTGCACGGGCGGCCATGTCGCCCACCCCGGCCATTTCAGCCGCACTTTGCCGAGGCGAAAGGACACGACGTACGCGCGACCGGGCCAGTCACCCCGCCGGACACGGGAGCGACACCCGCGACGGAAGGGAAGATTCCGGCCACGGGCAAAGACTTGTCAACGATCCTCGGCGTCCCGCGCCACGGCGGCGCGCAGCAGTTCCTCCGCGTCCGCACGCGCCTGACCGAGGGCTCCGGGGAAGACCCGCAGCCCGTGCGCCACGAGGCCGCCCTCGTGCAGCAGCATCAGCGTCCGCCCGAGACGGACCGCCCCGCGCGGCGTGAGCTCCTCGGCGAGCCCGGTGAAGAGGGCGAGCATCCAGGCCTTCTGGCCCGTGATGATCGGGTACGCGGGGTGGGCGGGGTCGCTGATCTCGGCGTGCGCGTTGACCATGCCGCACCCCTTGGCGAGGCGCCCCTCGGCCCAGTCGCGCAGGGCGTCGAAGACGGCGAGGATCCGGCCGTCCGGCGTGCGGGCCGCCTCCAGGTAGGGGGCGAGGAAGGCGCGCCAGCGCTCGTCCCGGTCGGTGAGGTACTCGACGACGATCTGTTCCTTGGAGCCGAAGCGGTCGTAGAGGGTCTTCTTCGTCACGCCGGCCTCGGCGGCGATCAGGTCCACGCCGACGGCGTGGATGCCGCGCTCGTAGAAGAGCCGCCCCGCGGCGTCGAGGGCGCGGCGCGCCCCCGGCGTCATGACGATGCGCCGCGGCGCGACCGCCCCGCTCCCGGCGCCGCGCCGGTTCTCACGCTCGCGCCCGTTCTCCGCCTCATGCCGGTTCTCGGTCATGCCTCCATAGTAGACCGATCGGTATACCGGCCTGTATACCGATCTGTATACTCGGCACGACGCCAGGTAGACAGATCTGTTTACCCGGCTCGCCCGCCTCGGGCCTGTCTGACGAGGAGGAATCCATGAACGTCCTGCTGTCGACCGCCTTCGTGCTGACCTGGAGCTCCGGGTTCATCGGGGCGAAACTGGGCGCGGGCAGCGCGTCCGCGGTGACCGTGCTGATGTGGCGCTTCCTGCCGCTCGCCGTCGTCCTCGGGCTCGTCGCCCTGCTGCTGGGCCGGGCCTCCTGGCGGGGCCTGACCACGCGCGACGTGGGACGCCAGGCAGCCGTGGGAGCGCTGTCGCAGAGCGGTTACCTGCTCACCGTGTACTACGCCATCCAGCTCGGCGTCTCCAGCGGTACGACCGCGCTGATCGACGGCACCCAGCCGCTCGTCGCGGGCGCCCTCGCCGGGCCGCTGCTCGGCCACTACGTCTCCCGCACGCAATGGGTCGGCCTCGGTCTCGGAGTGACCGGGGTCGTCATCGTCACGGCGGCCGACTTCGCGGGCGGTGGCGACGCCGCGTGGTGGGCCTACCTGGTGCCGTTCCTCGGCATGTTCTCGCTGGTCGCCGCGACGTTCCTGGACCGGCGCGCGCCCCGCGCGGTCGGCCCCGCGGTGTCGCTGACGGTGCACTGCGTCACCAGTGCCGTGGTCTTCACGACGCTCGCACTGGTGGCGGGCGCCGCGACGCCGCCCGCCGAGACGTCCTTCTGGGCGGCGATCGGATGGCTGGTGACGCTCTCCACGTTCGGGGGCTACGGCCTGTACTGGCTGATCCTGCGGCGCTCCGGGGTGACGCAGGTCAACACGCTGATGTTCCTGATGGCACCGGTGACGGCTCTGTGGGGCGCCCTGATGTTCGGTGAGCCCTTCGGTCCGCAGACGATGGCGGGCCTTGCGGTCGGGCTCGCGGCGGTGGCGGTCGTACGGCGCGGAGCCGGTGCGCGCCCTGCCGCCAAGTCGGCGGCGCGGGTCACCCGGGCGTCAGCAGAGCCTGCACCGCGGGTGCGTACCGGCCGGTGATCTCGGCGATCTCCGTGCCGCGCAGGTGCGGGCCGCGGGCGATGCCGTACATCACGCCGAGGCCGAGCAGCATCCCCACGGCGAGCTCGGCCCGCAGCCCCGCGTCCGGGCCCGAGAGCCGCTCGCTCAGCCGCTGGGCCACCTGGGTACGGAAGTTGGCGCGCAGGACGTCGCCCTGCTCACCGTGGAGCGGGGCGAAGACGATCCGCAGGATCGGGTCGGCGCCCCGCTCGGCCTGGCCGGTGAGCAGCTGGTGGACCATGTGGCGGCCGAGGTCCGCGAGGGGCGCGTCGAGGAAGCCGTCGGCGTCGGCCTCGAACGATATGATCCGGGAGAACAGCGCGTCCTTGTTGCCGAAGTACTTCAGAATCAACGGGGAGCTCACTCCGGCCCGTTCGGCCACCGCCTTGAGGGTGATGTCACCGTGCGCGTGCCGGGCGAGGAGGTGGCGTGCGGCGCACACGATGGCATCCTTGGTCGCCTCGGCGTCCCTGCGGACGGCGGGTGGCGGCGGTTCCGGGTCCGCGCCGGTGCCCGTCCGTGATGACGCGCTCACCGTGGTCCCGTTCCCTCCCGCCATGGTCATCTCCCTTCCAGGGTGGCCCTGTGCGCGGACCCGCCGGGCCGGCTGTCCACGATGCGTACGGCATAGCCGAGCGCCATGAACAGGGCGCCGGCGGCCAGGGTCACCCTGGGGCCGCGCGCCGTCGAGACACGGGCCGAAACCGGCGAGAGGACCAGCATGACCACGCCGTTGGGCAGCAGGCACAGGCCGGTCGCCACGATCGACAGCTCCAGGCCGTAGCCGCTCGCGGCGGGCGCCTGCACCAACTGCGCGGTCACCAACGAGTACGCGTAGAAGGCGAATCCGGCCAGCAGGGCCATCACGTGCGGGAGCGCCACGCGTCGCCCGGAGGCCAGGCGCACATCCACCAGCGGCTGCTCCGCCCGCAGTTGCAGACGCCACCACACGAGAGGATGACGACCGCCCCCGCGAGAAGACCGAGGACCGGGCCGCTCCCCTACCCCCACTGGCCGCCCTGCGACACCGCGAGCAGCAGGCAGATCAGACCCGCCGCGAGTCCCAGCGCGCCCCACGTGTCGAACCGCCCCGGCGAGCGCACCGGCGACTCGCGCACGGCCCACCCGGCGAGCAGGAGCCCGCAGGTGCTCAGAGCCTGTGTCATATCCCCGGTCGGATCAGTGGGCGTCGTCTGGTGCGTGCGATCGCAAGGCGCCGGGAAGTCCTCGTAGCAGAGCTACTAGGGCTTTTCGGCAACGCGGCGAGCGTGCGTGCCAGGCGGCGACCACCCGGCCGGGGATATGACACAGGCTCTCAGCGCCGCTGTCGCCCAGAACATGGCGTGCCAGTCGGCGTACTGCACGATCAGCGCGGCCAGCGGCAGACCGAGCGCGGCCCCGATGCCGACCGTCGAGCTCATCAGGGCGACCGCCGACGCGGTGCGCCGCGGCGGAAGTATGTCGCGCAGGATGCTGATGGACAGCGGCACCACCGCGGCGAAGGCGCCTTGCAGGGCGCGCGCCGCGATGAGCAGCCGGATGTCGGACGTGAGCGCGCAGAGCACCGAGCCGCCGGCCATCAGAGCGAGGGCGACGAGCAGCACGCGGCGCTTGCCGTACATGTCACCGGCCTTGCCGAGGACGGGCGTGAGGACAGCACCGGACAGCAGTGTCGCGGTGACCAGCCAGGACACGGCGCCGGCCGAACTGCCCGTCAGCCGGGGCAGGTCGGGCAGCAGCGGGACGACCACGGTATGGGTGACGGCCATGAGGATCCCGCCGAAGGCGAGGACGGGGACGGCGAGGCGGGCACGCAGGCCCCTCGCGTCACCCGATATCCGAACGGCCCCCATGGCATCTTCCCCGGCGGGCTCAGGTGAATTCGAATTCACCATAGCGGGTGAATGGCCATTCACTCCGAGGAATTCGGCCAGGAATGCGTTGCGTATCCGGGATGGCGTTTCGTCGTACGCGCACTCCGGCAGCCCGCCGTGAGGTGGCCGTCAACCGCCCCACCGGCCGGGGCGGCGCCCGCCGGGGAGGGTTGCGTCGGACCGTCTCGGTCATACTGCCGCCCATGAACCGTCTCCGAATCGGCCTGGTGGGCACGGGCCCTTGGGCCTCCGCCACCCACGCTCCCGCGCTGGCCCTGCACTCCGGCGTCGACTTCAGCGGCGTCTGGGGCCGTCGCCCCGAGGCGGCGGCCGCACTCGCCGCCGCGCACGGCACGACGGCGTACCCGGACGTGGACGAACTGTTCGCCGCCAGCGACGCCGTGGCGTTCGCGGTGCCGCCCGACGCGCAGGCGCCGCTCGCCGCACGGGCCGCGGCGGCCGGCTGCCATCTGCTTCTCGACAAGCCGGTGGCCACGACGGTGGACGGGGCGCGCGAACTCGTGGCGGCGGTCGAGCGTGCCGGGGTCGCGTCCGTGGTCTTCTTCACGCTGCGCTTCGCCGCGGGACCCGCGGCCTGGGTGTCCGAACAGGCCACCGCGGGCGGCTGGTTCACCGGCCGCGCCGACTGGTACGGATCGTTCTACGCCCCGGACGGCGGCGCGGCGTTCTCCTCGCCGTGGCGCGCGAGCCGGGGCGGGCTCTGGGACGTGGGCCCGCACGCCCTGTCGATGCTCCTGCCCGTGCTCGGCGACGTGAGCGCCGTGACAGCTGCGGCCGGCCCCGGGGACACGGTCCATCTGATCCTGCGCCACACCGGCGGGGCGTCCAGCACGGCGGCGCTGAGCCTGACGGCGCCGGTCAAGTGCGCGGGGCTGGCAGTGGAGTTGCGCGGTACGAGCGGGACAGCCGTGCTGCCGCCGTGGGAGGAGGCGGGCGACGCGTTCCGGACGGCGATCGAGGAACTCGCCGAGTGCGCGGACAGTGGCCGGGCGCATCCGTGCGACGTGCGGTTCGGCCTGCGGGTCACGGAGATCCTGGCACAGGCGGAGGAGTGCGTCACGGCCACGTGATCGCCCGGGACCAACCACGGGCGGTCGGTACCGTGGCCGCTACGTAATGGCGAGTGACGGCACCGACCGCAGCCGGTGGCCCTACGAAACCGGTACAGGAAGAAGAGCCGTGTGGTCCTGCGCTGCTCTGATTCCGCCCACGCAGACCGGAATACGAACAGTTGTCCCACACGCTTCCCGTGTCGGCCCTATAGGCCTAGGGGGTACCCAATGCCGGGGAATTTCAGCCATTCTCAAGCTCCCCGGACAAGACGCCCCGCTGTTGTGCACGGTCGCCGTCCGACGATCAAACCTGCAGGTCGGTGACCCCGCAAGCTCCATCATGCCCGAGTGACTGATCGTTTTCTTCGGGCAATGTTTACTACCAAAGCCGATGTGAATATTTAGACTGATCACGCTCCAACTCGGCGTGCATCAAGAGGGATTACCCACCATGAACAAGACGGCGCTCCGCGCTCTGCTCCGCGAACGACGCGCCCTCATAGCCCCGGAATCACACGGCTTCGCCCGCCCGACGGGCCAGGGCCGACGCGCGCCCGGCCTGTCCCAGCACCAGGTCGACCAGTTGCTCCACCGCACGTTCGGGACGTACCACCGTCTCGAATCCGGCAGCTATCCCAACCCGCCGACCTCACTGCTCCGCGACGTGGCCCGTCTCTTCGGGTTCAACGAACAGGAGTGGGTGTCCCTCTGTCGCTACGCGCTGCTCCAGGACCCGCCAGGACCGCTGCATCTGTCCTCCGGCAAGGAGGTGCCCGGGGTCTGGCAGGAGGCCGTCGACGGAATCGGGCACATGGCCTACGTGACGGACGCGTCCTGGGAGATGCTCGCCCACAACGCGGCCTTCGCCGACATGTTCCCGAACGGCAAGGTCCCGGCCAACACCCTGCGGTGGATGCTCCTGGACCCGCACGGCCGCGAGACCCTGATGGACTGGCGCGACGCCTGGGCCCCGATGGTGCTGCAGCAACTGCGCGCGGCGCTCGCCACCAGGCCGGACGACGACATTCTGCGGCAGATCGAGAAGGAGATCCTCGCCGACCCGGAGGCCGCCGGCCTCTACACCACGGGCAGCTCGCACCCTCACTCCGACAGCGACGAGCGCCCCCTGATGCACGCCCTGGACGGACCCGGCTGGGTCACCATGTGCGCGGCGCAGCCCCTGACGGCGCCCGGCTCCCGGCTGATGATCCTGGTGTTCCACCCCGGCGCGCGGCGCGTCCACGCCCGCGTGCCCATTCTCCGCTCCGGCTGACACACCCCGACCGGCCACGGGCGGGACGATCCGCTCCATTCCCGTACGACGCCGGCGCGGCACGCGCGAGCCACCCCGGGGATCTCGCACAAACCTTCGACGCTTCGGCGCCCTAGGGGGCGTCTTCAAAGATCGTCTTGCGTGATGGATCATGTTTGCCGTGGTGCGCCGTCATGAACTCTCCGATGATGAATGGGCCGTGCT